>NZ_CP194644.1:0-610022 GCF_050990935.1 Streptomyces sp. L7
CGAATGACATTTTGTTCGGGCTTGAAGCGCTAGCTCGTAACTCCGACGAGTCGCTCATACCTCAGCTCTATCTCGCGCGGGACGGTGATCACGGTCCGCGATACGTTCGCGGCAGCATCGAATGGGACGGAATTCCACGCGATGTTGGGCTGGAGCACCTGTTGAAAAGCTTCGGATTCGACTTCATGGACTACGTGACCGCTCGCGCGACAGGAATCGGTCTTGAACTTCAGCGGGCACTGTTGGGCGCGCTGGGCCTACGTTACGTCGCTTTGGAAGCTCACCCCGGGTTCGAGGCACAGCAAGGGGGTACCTTGAGGAGCTTGTCGTTGACCAACATGGAGCCCTTCGGAGAGATCGTTTCGACCTGAACGAACATCGAGGACTCGATGATTTTTTGACTCAGCATCCGATCCTAAGGGCAACGCTGCTGGCTACTTTCGATCAGCAGGTAATCGGGCGCTAAAGGGAAGCGATCCTTCGGCAGATCGCTGCCGATCCAAATGCCCGTGGCGAGCCTAATGCGGAGAGGGGCCGTCGCCAGAAATCAGGCCACCTGACGACTCTCCAGGGAAAGCCGTCAGGCGGCGTCTTCAGGTGCGAGGTCGACGAACTCCCTATCCTTGCGCGGGCGGGCATTGATCAGCTGTGGTACTTCACTGACTGTCTGAACCTGGCCCCTGAACGCGTCACCTACTCGTCGTAGACCTGCTCGCTTAACACCAGTGGAAGTTTCCGGTGCCGCCAGGAATCGTGCGGCGGACGTAGCATCGAGACACCCGATGCGGGGTGGCTCATCGGATGAAAGGTTATGTCAGCGCTCGTCAGGAATTGAGCACTTTCGCTCGTGAGGAATTGAGCACTTCGTTGTGTGGTTAGTTTGCCGCGTTTTCGGCGCGGACGGAGGGTAGCGTCTCGATCTCGGTGTTTCGGAGTCGATAGCTGGAGCCCTTCAGTGTGACGACTTCGGCGTGGTGGACGATGCGGTCGATCATGGCCGCGGCGACGACTTGGTCGGAGAAGACGTCGCCCCAGCGGGCGAAGGGCATGTTGCTGGTCAGGATCAACGACGCGTGTTCGTAACGGGATGAGACGAGTTGGAAGAACAAGTTCGCGGCGTCCTGCTCGATCGGGATGTAGCCGACCTCGTCGACGATGATCAGCCCGTAACGGCGCAGCTTGGCCAGCTCAGCGCCGAGCTTGCCAACCGTGTGGGCGGCTTGCAGGCGGGTTACCCATTCGGTTGCGGTGCCGAACAGAACCCGGTGACCCAGGTGGGCGGCTCTGATCCCGAGCGCGATCGCCAGGTGTGTCTTGCCAGTCCCGGGCGGACCGATCAGGACGACGTTCTGCCCGCCCGCGAGAAAAGCCCCGCCGGCCAGGTGCAAGATCGTGTCGCGCTTCAGCGCGGGTTGGTGATCGAACACGTAGTCCTCGATCGTCTTGCGGGCGGGGAACCCGGCCGCCCGGATCCGCAGATCCGATCCGGAGGAGTCCCGGGCCGAAACCTCCCGATCCAGGACGGCAGCTAAGTATTCCTCGTGGGACCACCCGGCGTCGCGGGCCTGCTCGGCCAGCCGGGCAGCGTGCTCCTGGATGCGCGGCGCCTTCAGCGCCCGGGCGAGATGGTCGATCTGCTTGATCGCGGTGCTAGTCATGCGGTGTGCTCTTCCTGGTCGAGGGTGATGCCGAAGAAGGCGTCGTAGTCGGCCAGATCCCGCAGGATCCCGGCATCCTCGATCGTCTTCGGCCACGGTTGCTGGAACGCGACCCGCAGCCGGCCGGCGCTGCTGACGTGTTCGGGGTCGGTGATCCGTCCGGCGCGTCCCCAGCTGCGGGGATGGTCGGCGACCAGCCGACCGGCGAGACGCGCTTGGACCCGCTCCAAGTCGGCGCTGACATCGACCATCCGATCGATCGCCGCCGGGTCGACGGAGTAGTCATTGCCGAGCACGGGCGTGTAGTAGTCCCGGCCGACCCGGATCCGGTTGCGGAACCCGGCCTGCGGGTCCAACGGCGGCAACGCCAGCATCGACCTCCGGTCCAGCTCGATCAGCTGAGTCGGCCGGGTCTGGAGCGATCGGACCGTTCGTTGATTCGCTCTGGTCAGCCAGGTCGCCAGCTGGGCGTTGAAGTCGTCGGGGTGCTCGAACTGGCGGCCAGGCATGAACGAGGTCTCCAGGAACTGGTTCGCTCGTTCGACGATGCCCTTGGACTCCGGATCGAAGGGCTTGAGCTGAACAATCCGAGTGGCCAGCGTCCCGCAGAACCCGGTGACGCCCTCCGCGAGATGGTTGCGGCGGCCAATGCCGGCCTCGTTATCCCAGATCAGTCGTCGGGGAACGGCGCCCAGCTGCCCACTCAGCAGCGACCACATGCCGGCCAGCAGGTCCGGTGTCTTGCGGGTGGGTAGCATCCGGGCGGTGATGAACCGTGAATACGAGGCGACCATCACCAGCACCGGGAAGGACGCCCATTGGCCGGTCCCAGTCGGAATCCGCGCTGGCGGGAACCAGAGATCGCACTGGACCTGGTCGCCCGGGGAGTAGTCCAGCCGGTCGGCTGGGTCCTTCGGTGAATACTCCGGCCGCAGCAGGGCGACCCGTTTCCGGAACCACGACGGCGACCCTGCCCAACCGACTCGTTCGGCGATCACCGTCGCCGGCATCGTCGGGAACTCGGCCAGCAGCGACCGGACCCGCGGCTCGAGCTCGTCGAACGCCGACGGTCTCGGCGGCTGCTGATAGGTCGGCGGCGCTGGCGAGGCCAACGCCCTCGCCACCGTGTTCCGCGACAGCCCGAGCTGTCTGGCGATCTGCGCCTTCGGCACTCCCTCTGCCAAGTGCAGCCGCCGAATCAAGGCCCAATGCTCCAAGGTGATCACCCGTCCAATCTGGATCAGGTGCTCAATTCCTCACGAGCGTTTCTGCTCAATTCCTAACGAGCGCCGACAGGTTAGATGTCAGATTCAACGGACGCCCAGATTTGCCCACAATTTGCCCACAATCGAGTGAGTTCCTATGTGATCGCAGTCATCTCAGAGGGGTCGAAAAGCGCGGAATTCCGCGGGTTTGAGCATTGCGCGAATAGTGCTTAAAAGGTCGTCGCAGTTTTCGAGTCCCTCCAGGGGCACTTTGTGACGACGGTCATGCAGTTGGCGGCTCGAACCTGGATGCCGCGTGGCCTGTCGTCCCGTCGGCCGCGATCCGAAGGACCATGGTCCCGCGCATCGTCGACTCTCACGCTGAATGATTGAGAGGGGTGTCCGATCAATCGCGCTCGCCCTGCGCATGGAAGGGGCAGGAACAATGAAGCGGTTGCCTGTTCAGGTCGCCCTCGGGGCCCTTGTGCTGGCCGCCGGGGTTCTCCTGCTGCTCGAATCTCTCGGCGTGATCATCACGCCCGTCTTATGGGCGCTGGTGCTGGTGTGCGCCGGCGTGACGTTCGGCTTGGTGTTCTTCGCGGAGCGACGTTCGTGGTGGGCAGCCATCCCCAGCGCTGCGCTGATCGGCGCAGCGATCGTCACGCTCATGGATCTCGATCCTCGCGGACTCGGCCAGTGGACCGAGGTGCCGATGCTCGGCGTGCTCGGTTTGGGCTTCTGGGCCATCTACCTGCGCGATCGTCGCCACTGGTGGGCGCTGATCCCGGGCGGAATCCTGCTCACGCTCTCGATCGTCACCGCGCTGGCGGGCACCGTCGGCGGTGCGGGAACGGGCGTGGCCTTCCTGTTGGGAGCCGCCCTCACCTTCGTCCTGGTCGCCGTGCTCCCTGGAGGAGCGTCCCCGCGCTGGTGGGCCTGGATCCCCGCCGGTGTGCTGGCCCTGGCAGCGGTCGTGGTGCTCGCCAGCGCGGCGGAATGGTTCGCGCTGGTTAACGTGCTCTGGCCGATCGCCGTGATCGGGGCGGGCGCGTTTTTGATCGGGCGAGCGCTCCGCCGTCGGAGGCGGCCGGAGGACGGGGTCGATGCGGGACCCGATGCGGCCTCGTCCGGGAGGGCGGATCGTTCGTGAGCCCTTCCCTTCTTGCGGTGTCCCAGCGCCGGAAACCCGACGTGCGCACGCAGGACCGACGCCAGGCGCGCTCGACAGCCCTGTCAGGACGGCGCGCCTGTGCATGTCCGACGGACTGGACGCGCGGGCCGAAAGTCACGTGGGCCGAGCGGCTGCGGGTGGCGCGTCGCCGGCCTGACTGACTCGGGCGTCTTCTGTCGCTCGCGACAGTTCCTACGCGGCCGTGTCCCTGCGACGGAACCCGACGGCCGCGAGAACCACCAAGACCAGGCACGTGGCCGTCGCCACGAGCACGCTCGTCGGATCGATGCCGTTCCGCAGAGGGTCGTGCCCGGCGTACTGGTAGAACGGCGACCACTTTTGCAGCGGTTCCAGCCAATCCACGACCGGAGCGAGGCCGTTGACGACGTAGGCGACGACGGCGATCGCGGCCGGGATGCCCCTGCTGAGACCAGCACGCCCTGTCGCCGCCGAGAGTGCGAGCGACAGACTGCCGAAGACCAGAGCGAGGAGCCCGAGGTGAACCATCGCCGCCGTGATGTTCTGCGCGGGGAGGCCCATGTCGGCCAGAGCACCCTCGATGACCAGCGCCGCGCCGGTCACGGCCGCAAGGAGGGCGACACCGATCGTCATCGCGGCGAACTTCTCCACGACGATGCGGGCGCGCCCGACCGGTGACGACAGCAGCAGCTCCAGCGTGTGGGCATCCTCCTCGCCGGCGATCGCCGACACCCCGCGCCCGATGGAGTAGAGCAGGAGGGTGATCGGCGCGACAAAAGACATCAGCTCGACTTGGATGTAGCCGACCGGCGTGGACATGTCGGCGCCCGCGGCGGCGAACAGGCTGCGGAACGCCTCCGGCATCTGGTTGAGGAAGTCCGCCATGGACGGTTGGCCCTTGACGCTCGGCCAGATGGCGACGTACATGGCGATCAGGAGGACGATCGAGAGCGCCCACCAGAGGAGCGCCTTCCACTGTTCAAACAACGACTTGGTCAGCACCGTGCTCAACATCGTCCGCACCCCCGTAGTAACCCAGGAACAGATCCTCCAGCTCGGCCTCCGCGCACTCGAAGTCGACGACTCGGTGCGCCGAGACCCGTTTGAGGACCGCGTCGAGCGCCGACTGCGGGGCGCTGCAGCTCATCGTGTGCTGCGTCGTGACCAGGTCGCGGACGTCAGGGATACCCGCGAAGTCCTCCGCGCTCACTGACTCAGCGAAGCTGGCCCGGACGTGGTGAAGGGAGCGCGCGCTGAGCTCGTCGAGTCGCTCGACGGCGATCAGCCTCCCCTGCCGGACGACGCCGATGCGGGCGGCGATCCGTTGCACTTCTCCCAGCACATGCGACGACAGGAAGACAGTCCCGCCTTCTCCGGCGTGTTCGCGCAGGATCGTGTGAACCTCGCGCTGCACCAGCGGGTCGAGCCCGGAGGTCGGCTCGTCGAGGATCAGAAGCCGCGGCCCGGACATCACGGCGAGGACGAGTGCGAGCTTCTGCCGATTTCCGCGCGAGAGGGCCCTGGTCTGCTTGCCGAGATCCAGCCCTAGCCGCTCGGCGGTCTCTCGCGCGCGAGCGCGGTCGTCGCGTCCGCGCAGATGGCACAGGTAGTCGACGTGCTGCGCGCCGGTGAGCCGCGCGTACAGCGACGGCTCCCCGGGACGTAGCCGACAAGGCGGTGCACACGCTGCGCCTCCCGCCAGGTGTCGTGGTCGAAGATCATCGCGCGCCCGGAGGTGGGACGGAGCATGCCCATCAGGATTCGGATCGTCGTGGTCTTGCCCGCTCCGTTAGGGCCGAGATAGCCGAACACCTCGCCCGGCTCGAGCGTGAGACTGACGCCGTCCAACGCGCGCGTGTGACGGAAGCGCTTCGTGAGATCCTGCGTTCTGATCGGTGACTCGGACGGCATACGCCCAGCGTCGACCTGTCGCGACGCGTGCACTCGGGCCGAAAGACCCGCCGATGGTCCGGAGTGACCGATCTGCGGATGATTCCGCTGTTGGGCTCAGTCGTTCGTCCCTGCGTGTCAGGAGGGCCGACTGCACGCGCCCCGGCCGCCGGCGAGCACACGCCGTCAGACGGTCGCGGTGAGGTGCTGGTCAACTGGACGCTGACCCCAGCCCGTCCGCCTCCGCACCGCCCGAGCCCGCCGAGTCTGCGACGGAGGCCACGTCCGCTGCGGCTTCTCGCGGGAGCGTGTCGCCGCTGACCTCTGCGGCGTGCACACGCCCGTCTGCCCGCGCGAGGGCCCGGAACGGGATCGCCGCCGCGAGCATCAGCACGATCATGAGCGAGCCGATCAGGGTGGCCAGCCACGCCCCGACGGGCGATGCGAGGGACTCTCCGGCGATCGTCGGCACGGTGACCACCACGCCGCCGATCGTGAGCACGGCCAGGACGCCCGTAATCATGCGCAGCCAACGGCGCCGCCCCGCGAGCGCGTAGCCGCCCGCGATGCCCGCGATGGGCACGCCGATCGTGCCGCCGCCGATGCCGGTCGTCACGAGGGAGATCAGGAGGCCGGGGAGGGGGAGCGCGAACAGCGCGAACAGCAGCGGGGACGCCGCGATCCAGCGCAGCGCCGTGGTGCGGCGCGGGGGAGCAGGGGCGCGAGCGCGAGGGCAGCGCCCACCAGCGCCCCGGGCGTGAGGATCGCGAAGAACGTGCCCAGCCAGGAGAAGGTCGACCCGAAGCCGGCGAGCTCGGCCATGTAGGCGCGGAGCGCGCAGGCCCACGCCAGGCCGCAGACCGCTCCGGTGAGAGCCCGTGCCGTCCATGCTCCCGCACCCATCGCGGCACCTCGCTTCCCCCGCTGCGCTGCAGGATCTTTTTCAGGATACGCGGGCTGACCCCCGACCGGCGGGGCCGGAATCGCAGCGCCGTCACCCCGACCGGAACCCCGGCGTTCCATCCGACTGCTCCGCGGGGAGAACGGTGGTGCATCGATGAGCGCGAGTGTCGGGCGATGGGAGTGTTCACCTGACGGTCATCACGCCGTCACGGGAAGGACCTGGCACCCATCGGGGGGCCGTGGCACAGTGGGGGTCGGCCGCGGGATGCCCCCGGGGACCGCCAACTCGCCAAGGAGAACGCCTGGTGTTCACATTCAAGATCCAGCACGCAGCGGCCGCCGTGGGCGCGGCCGCTCTCATCGCTGCCGGGGCCGTCGCTCCGGCGGTCGCGTCCGGTCAGACGGACGACGGCGGCCGGCCGGCCGCCAGCGCGACGACGACGCCGATCAAGCACGTCGTCGTCATCTTCCAGGAGAACGTGTCGTTCGACCACTACTTCGCGACCTACCCGAACGCCGCCAATCTGCCCGGCGAGACCCGGTTCACGGCCGCCGCGAACACTCCGACGGTCAACGGGCTGAACGAGCCGCTGCAGGCGCCCAACAACCCGAACTCGGTCCAGCCGTTCCGGCTCACCCCGAGCCAGGCGCAGACCTGCGACCAGGATCACACCTATACGGATGAGCAGAAGGCGTTCGACTCCGGGCTGATGGACAAGTTCGTCGAGACGGTCGGCCGCGGCGCCGGCACGTGTGTCGACTACGGCAAGGGCAAAGGCCTGGTCATGGGGTACTACGACGGGAACACCGTCACCGGCCTCTGGAACTATGCGCAGCACTTCGCGATGAGCGACAACTCGTACGACACCACCTTCGGCCCCTCCACTCCCGGAGCCCTCAATCTGGTCTCCGGACAGACCCACGGTTTCGCCACCACGTCCCCGGCGGTGACCGCGAACTCCACGGTCGTGGGTGACCCGCAGCCGGCCGGCGACAAGTGCGATACGCGGGACGCGACCACCTCGACGGATTCGAAGAACAAGAACATCGGCGACCTGCTGAACGCCAAGAACGTGAGCTGGGGATGGTTCCAGGGCGGGTTCCGCGACTGCGCAGCCACCAGCACCACGACGGTCGGCACGCCGGTCACCTCCAAGTCCTACATCCCCCACCACGAGCCGTTCCAGTACTTCGCCAGCACCGCCAACCTGCAGCACACCCCGCCGGCCTCCGTCGCGGAGGTCGGTCACAACGGTCCGGCCAACCACCAGTACGATCTGACCGACTTCTGGTCCGCCGTGAACGCGAAGAGCATGCCGGCCGTCAGCTTCCTCAAGGCACCGGCGGCGCAGGACGGCCACGCCGGCTACTCGAACCCGATCGACGAGCAGGCCTTCGTCGTCGACACGATCAACAGACTCCAGAAGACGCAGGACTGGAAGAGCACCGCCGTGGTGCTCGCCTACGACGACAGCGACGGCTGGTACGACCACCAGATGAGCCCCATCGCGAACCAGTCCAACGACCCCGCGGTCGATGCGCTGGCCGGCGGCACGAACTGCGGCACGAACCCGGCGAACGTCCTCGGCGGCTATCAGGACCGGTGTGGCTACGGTCCGCGGCTGCCGCTCCTGGTGATCTCGCCGTACGCGAAGAGTAACTTCGTCGACCACACCACCACCGACCAGACCTCCGTCCTCCGCTTCATCGAGGACAACTGGAGCACGGGCCGGATCGGGAATGCCTCGTTCGATCAGAAAGCAGGCACGCTGAACAACATGTTCTCCTTCTCCGGTCGTGGCTCCGGTGAGGGCGACGGCAACGGCGAGCAGGGCGGGGGCAACGGATCGCGGACGCTGTTCCTCGACCCGAAGACCGGCCAGCCCGTCAAGGGTGATCAGTAACGGGCGGAGACACCCGTCCACGAGAGCGCGGCCCCGAGGTCCTGGACCTCGGGGCCGCGCTGCTGCCCGCTCGGATGACGGGCGACCAGGCTTCCGCACACGTCCGAATTAACTTGACACGGCGCCCTGCAGGCAGCGTAACCTGAGCTTTGCTCAATAATGAGTTGGTCAGGTGCGGTCGGAACACTCGATGTCAAGGGAGTCATCATGCGTGGAGGATCGAAGTCGGAAAAGAAGCAAGGGATGTCCCTACGCGGGCGCATCCTCTTCACGGTGGCAGCGACCGTATCGCTCGTGGGACTCGCAGCTTCGCCGGCGCTGGCGGACTCGTGCGCCAACGTCAGCCGCGCCGCACCGCAGGGGTGGACGCCGGCGACGACCTACCAGGCGCCGCTGGTGCAGGGAGGATGGGTGTGGCTGCCGAGCCTCACGTCCGTTTTCGGGCCTGCGACGTTCCCTCCCTTCTGGGGGAAGATCACTCCGGGGACGGCGGATTCGATTCTGCTCAACGCGCCCGGGCAGAACGGCAACTACACCAATGGGAAGACCGTTTCGCTTCTGGGCGTGTCTGCTGTGTGCGACGTGAGCAGCCAGGCGTTCGTGGTGCGCCAGACGAGTCACGGCATCCAGAGCGGATGTGAGTAGGGGGCGATCGCTCACGCGTGACGGTCGGCTGCCTAGGTGATCGCTTGCGTGAACGGGGACGTGCTGTCGATGTCGCGGTCGAAGATCGCGGTTCCGCCAGTGCCGTAGACGGCGCTGTGGACGTCGATTCGGTCGAGATACCAGTCGGGCCCGTTTCCTTCGTTGTCCCGTTGCACAGTGATGGTTTGCAGGGTGCCGAGGTCGCTGCTCGGGATGGTGACCCAGTTCCAGTCGTCGCGCTCCATTCGTTTGACCAGGGAGGTGTCGACCGTTTTGCTTGCGTGTCCCAGCGTCCCCGTCAGGGTGAACGTCACGTCGGCGTCGGTGCCGGCCATCCAGCGATCAGCCGTGTGGATGTGCAGGCCGTAGGCGAAGTCGGGGCGGGCAAACGGGTTGTCCAAACGATCCGCGAGGAAGATCAGTCTGGAGAACTCGGGCTCGCCTGCGATCTGGACGAGGTCGTGCGGGTCGTCGGTGATGATGCCGTCGACGCCGATGCGGATGTATTCGCGCAACTCGTCGTGGGCGTTCACGGTCCAGACGTAGACGAACGACGGGCGGGCGGCCTGGGCGCGAATCCCACAGGCTGCCTCGAGGGAGTACCGGTAGTAGGGACCGAATGCGAAGTTGGCGAAGCTGATGCCGTTTCCGTAGCCCTGATGGGCGAGTCCGCGTGATGTGAAGTAGTTGGTGACCGCCCCGGCGTCGTCCTCGGCGTCGATCATGAGTCCCTCGCGGGGGCCCAGGATGTCGATGATGCGGTCGAAGAATCCGCCCTCGTCCAGTTTCCCGACGGAGATGATCACAGCGATGTCGGTGTCGTGCGTGAGGTGATCGCGAATCGTCATCAGCAACTCGAACCCGTGGTCGGCCGATGTCGCCTCGGTCTTGCAGTCGAAGACGACGAGTGCGAGGCCGCTGCCGGCGAGCTGCTGGTGCACTCCGTCGAGGTAATCCGCGACCGTCGGCGCAGACGAATCGCCCGTGCCGTGACTGATGCAGAGTCGGCTGGAATCGTCGTCGTACACCTGCACATCCGGTTCGAGGCCGTTCGCGCCGCCGTTCACCGCATCCACTGCGTCCCCGACGGTGTTCGGGTTGTGACCGACGACGTAGAACGGCCGGGGGCCGAAGCTCTGTGGGGCGCTCACGGTGACCGAGCCCTCCGACTGCGACGCCATCTCGCACAGCAATTCGCGGCCGAAGACGGTGTCGCCCTCGGCGAGCGGGCGGTTCAGCGGCACGACAGTGACACGATGGAGGGCGTCGCACACTGCGGAGCCGAGGAAGCCGCCGCTGCGGGTGTAGAGGTCCACGGTCGCACCGGGGACCAGCCCACGCACGGCGACGCTGGTGTCCCCGGCGAACAGGGGCGCGACGATGACGAACCCGCCAAGCTCGGGATGAGCGTCCACCGGCTGCCGCAGCGAATCCACCCCGGCGCCCCCGCACGCCCACTGACGTACGAAGATGGTCGAGCCCGCCACGAGAAGCGGTGCGACGCCGACGACGGCGTTGCTGCCGGTGACGAAGACCTGGTCGCTGATCGCGACGTCGCCCAGGGGCGTCTGCTGGAAGATCTGTACGAGCGACCCGGGTCGCGCACGGGTGACGCTGACCGCACCGGTGCATGCGAAGATCGGCCGAACGAGTTCGGCGGCGGGGATGTCCTTGGCGTGCGGGTCGACTCCGACGGGGGTCGCCGGAGGGCTCAGGACACCGCAGCACTCCTGGGTCGCGGTGACAGGATCTTGAGTGAGTCCTGGAACGCGGCAGTCCATCCACGTCTGCTCGGGTGGAACCTGCCCGTCGTAGGTCGTCCGGTTGGCGTTGAGGTGGAGCGTCGCGCCGGGGCGCAGACCGATGACCCGAACCGTTGTGGCGTCGGCACAGAGGGGACCGAGGACGGTGGGGGCGTCGACGGGTTCGGTCTTGCCTATCTTCACCGGGTCGGAGGTCTTCGCCGGCCGCTCGCACGTGCGATCGACCTCTTGCTTGATCGTGAGCTCGTCATCTTCTGCGAGGGGAGAGGAGAGCACGAAGGTGAGCTCAGCACGATCGAAGCCGGCCTCGTCGTGCCCGCCGGAAGCCCGGTCGATCGTGACGAGCGCGCCATCGAACACCCCGGTCACCTGGACCGAGGGGTCGCACCCGCGGACGGGCACAGTGATCGTGGGTGCGGGGAGAAGCTGCCCGCGTCCTCCCGGGATGATGTCCGGGCTGCGCGTGACGTCCGGGCCGGGGGCAAGGCCGCCGCCGGATTGGTGAGCGGAAACCGTTCCGGTCGCGGGGATGGCGTTCGTGAGGGTCAGCCTCGCCACGCCTTCGTCCGCGATGCCCGAGCCGATGACGCCTCCACTCGCCGTGATCGTGATGTCAGCCCCGGGAGTCGCACCGTCGACCCAGACATAGCGGCCGCAGGCATAGAGGTGCGTCGCGATGTTCACCATGCCGAAACCCGAGCTGGGCAGCGGGCCGACAGGTGTCATCTGGCTCGGCGAGGGCGGGTCGCTCTGGTCGCCGCCCACATGCTGCACGGCGTACAGCATCTCTGTGGGCTTGAGCGTGACACCGGGGTCGAGCGGTATCCGCTCGTCGCCGGATGGGGCGATCCCCTTCGCGACAGTGCGCGAGCCCGTCTCTATCGTGACGGTGCTTCCCGCGAGCTGTCCTCGGACGCGGATCGACGCGCTCAGTACGGAGACAGGGCCGGCGATGATCGGCTGCATGAGTGGCATGGCGCCATCGTGGACCTGCTGCGTCGGGTGCGGCTAGACGGATGCCCGCTGCTTCAGGCCATCGCCCGGCGCCGGGCGAGCAGCAGGGCTGCTCCCGCCGCCGCGAGGAGCAGCGCTCCGAGGGCGATCGGGCCGACCGGTGCGTCGCTTCCGGTGTCCGCCAGCCGGGCGACGGCAGGAGGCGCCTGGGCGGCCGCGGGCGCCGCTGCCGGGTAGGTGACCGTCACCGCTGCGGTTGTGGTCCGTCCGGCGGTGTCGGTCACCTGGTAGCCGACGCTCGCCCTTCCGGCGAAGCCCGTGACCGGGGTGAACACGACGTGCGCGCCGGCGAGGGCCCAGGTCCCGACGTTCGCCACTCGCACCTGGTGGACCGGGCTGTGCGTCGTGGGGTCCACCAGCGCGAGCGTCGAGGTGTCGAAGGCGTTGCCGCGCGTGGGGGTGTCGTTTGCGAGCGGGTCGATCGTTTCAGGCCGGCCGGGCGTCCCGATGGCGGTGTCGTCGGTGGACCTCCCCGCCGTGAGCACGGTGAGGGTGACCGTCGCGGTGCTGTGGCTGCCGGAGGCGTCCGTGGCGGTATAGGTGAAGCTGTCCGTTCCGGTGAATCCGGCGGCCGGCACGTAGGCGAAGGAACCGTTCGCGTTCAGGGCCACGGTGCCGTCGGCGGGGCCGGTGGCCAGCGCTGCGGTCAGGCCGGTGCCGAGGTCGTCGCCGAGTACTGCCGGGTCGGCGACCCTGAGGGTGGTGCCGGCCGCGGCGCTGTAGCTGTCGGGGAGGGCGGTCGGGAGGACGGTCAGGTGGACGGTGGCGGTGGCGTGCTGCCCGGACGCATCCGTCGCGGTGTAGGCGAACGAGTCCGGTCCCGAATATCCGGGGGCTGCCGCGAACGTGTACGAGCCGTCCGAGGACAGCAGGAGCGTGCCGTGCGCGGGGTTCGTCGCGGGCGACGCGGTGAGCGCCGTCCCGTGGTCGTTCGCCAGAACGCCCTGGGCGGCGTCGACCGTGAGGGTGACGCCGGAGCTCGCGGTTCCGGTGTCATCGGTCGCGGTCGGGGTGACCGTGATGGTCACGGTCCCGGTCGAGGTGGCTCCGGAGGAGTCGGTGGCCGTGTAGGTGAAGGTGTCCGTTCCGGAGAACCCGGCAGCCGGCGCGTACGTGTACGCGCCGTTCGAGCTCACGGTCGCGGTGCCGTGCGACGGGTCTGTCGCCAGCGACGCGGCCAGGCCGGTCCCGCCGGCACCGGCGAGCACACCGGGTGCCGTGACGCTGAGCGCGGCACCTCCGGCCGTCGTGCTCGCGGTGTCGTTGGCCGCCGACGCGTGCGCGGCCGACGTCGTGTTCGTGAAGGTGCACACGACGTCGGTGCCGGCGGCGGTCGCGGCCGCGGGGAAGGTGAAGGTCGTCGTGTCGCCCGTCCCGCTCGCGACCGGCGTTCCGGTGTTCACATCGACGCAGCTGTAGGTGGTCGAGTAGTTCGTGAGGTCCGTCGTGACCGCAGCCGTCTGCGTCACGGTGTAGGACGTGCCGGGGAGAGTGAGGGCGGCGCCCGCGACCGCCGGCTGGAGGCCGGTCGCCGTGCCCGACGTGGTGGCGCTGTTACCCGAGACGATCCCGCCGCCGGTGAACGAGAGCCCGAACTGGTCGGTGCTGCGCCAGCGTGTGTCGACGCTCGCCTGCGCCGAGAGGGTGTTCGCGTAGTTGCACGAGCCGAGGTCGGTCGGGCTGAAGCCGCCGGAGATCGCAATGGTGTCGACCAGAGCCCCGGAGGCCGGATCGAGCTTGAGGATGTTCGTGCCGCTCGAGACGTACAGATAGCCGTCCGTGGAGAACGCGATCCCCGGGCTGTTCGTCCCGGTGGGAAGGGTCGCCACCAGTGAGGTGGACAGGCTGGTGGTCCCTGCCGTCGTCGGGATGGTCGTCGCGTTCACGCGGAGGACCTCGTTGGCGGCGACCACGAACAGGAGGCCGCGGGTGCTGAAGGCGAAGTCGCCGTTACCGGAGGGGAGGCCCGTGAGCACGCCGACCTCGCCGATCTTCGTGCCGGTCGCCGGGTCGTAGGCGCCGATGGTCGCAGAGGTGCCGCTGCCGCCGTAGTAGTAGAAACCGGTAGCCGGGTTGATCGCGCCGCGGATCGCCGTCTGGTTTCCGGCGGGGTCGACCGAGGTGGCGGTGGAGGTCGTGCCGGTCGTGGCGTCGTACTTCGTGATCGAGTTCGCGCTGTTGTCGAATCCGTATGCGGCGGTCCCGTTGACGGCGACACCGAGCCCGTTGTTGGCCGGCGCCACGCTCGCGATGGAGGTGGTCGCGCCGGTGGTCGCGTTGATCGCCTCGAGCTGGTTGGCGTTGTCGACGCCGTAGAGGGTGTTCTGATCGCAGGCGAGTGCAGCGGCCGAGGCGTGCGCGGGGCCCGAGTCGACCCCCTGGATCACGGTGAGGACCGCCAGTGCGAACGCGGCGATCACAGCCGTGGTTCGCAGCAGCGGACGTGAAACGGATACGGGAGTGCGGGCAGACGTCACGTCGGGTTCGGGCCTTGCGTTCGGGTCGGGCGGCGACAGCGGGTCGGCATCACCGGGTGGCGTCAGGCGACCGGTCGGGGTCCGGTCGCAGGGGGTAAGACGCACGATCGACGCTAGTGAAACAACCGTGCGCGGTGAATCCCCCGTTCGCGGGGCCGAGCGGCCCGGCCGCGGACGTGGCCGCGGCCGTGGCCTTAGACTCGACCGCGGAACGGGCGCCCACGTCTTTTCATCGCGCGATCCAGCCCACGGCCGCAGAGCGTCCGTTGATCCATCGGTTCACATCAAAGGAGAAAAGAGTGTCGCCTTCCCGTGTCGCGAGGCCGAGTGTTCGGCGGCCCTTCCCGATTGCCGCATCCCTGGTCTCCGCCGGGCTCATCGTGGTGAATGCGATTGCCGGGGCCCCGCTCGTGGCGAACGCTGTCCCGGCTCCGACAGTCGCCCTCAGCACGACCTCGGTCAGCCCTTATGGGTGGGTCGGGCTCGATTCGGTGTCAGGATTCGGCCCCGACGACGCGCTGACGATCACGGTGGACGGTACGGACGTGACCGGCCAGTTGTCCAACACCATCACCGATTCGAACGGTTCCATCACCACGTCCCTCGGCAGCATCCAGATCCCGGGGACGAACGGTGGTTCGATCGGACCCCACACGCTCGTCGTGAATGATGCCACAGCAGGGCTCACCGCCTCCGCGAACGTGCAGGTGGTCCCGGCCCCGCACCCCACGCCTTCGACGATTCAGCGAACGGTCTCGCAGATGAGAGCCCCCGGCATCTCCGTCGTATTCAGCGGCTTCGCACCCGGCGACAGCACCACATTCACCCTGAACGATCAGACCAGAGTCGGCCAGTGCGGTACATCGACCGCGGATGCCTCGGGCAATGTGACGGTGACCTGCGAGTGGAACGCCGCCTTCAGCGCATCGTTCGCCGCGTTCGGCCCGGGTCAGTACGTGATCAACGGGGGAAATTCGACGGGAACCCGGTACTCGGACTCCGCAGCGCTGACGGTAACCGCCGATGGTCCGGTCGCACCGTCGCCCACCTCTCCTGTGAGCGCGCCTTCGCCCGCGGCTCCGGTCACAGCGGCAACCCCGGCGATCCCTGTCACCGGCGACGCCCACTTCACCGGCTGATCCGTCCCGCACCGGCGAGGAGTCACCCCCAGTTTCGGGGCAGAACCGACGGTTTTCATTCCTTGCTGACCGATCGGTATTTTTTCTCGTATACGCTCAGGGAGCGCCGCCCGCCCGCATCTGGCAGAGGGTGCGCCATCCACGGTTGCTCCTCGCTCCTTTCGCTGTGGCTGCCGATCAACGTGAAAGGACACACCCGTGTCATTTGCCTCGTCCACGTCCACTCGCTTCAGACTGAAGCGCTCAGCGATGCTCGTCTCCGCAGGCATCGTCGCCGCGGCGCTCGCCGTCGCGGGCCCGATCGCCGCGAATGCGGTGACGCCTCCCACTGTCACCTCGAATACGTCCACAGCGAGCGCGTACGGGCAGGTCGTGCTCACTGTGGACGGCTTCCAGCCGAACGAGGCGCTGACGGTGACCTTCGATTCCTCGTCGCTGACCACGTATGCCGACACCGGATACACGCAGGGTTTCGCTGACGCCACCGGTCATTATGTTGCGGCGGCGTACCTTCCCGGCACGGCTACGGTGGGGGCGCACACGATCACCGTGACCGGCGCGACCACCCCGGCGGCGACTACTCCGATCACCGTGGTCGCCCAGCCGACAGCCGCCGCGAACCCCTCGAGCGTTGCGCTCTCCAGCTACCTCAGCAAGGGTGTGACGGCCACGTTCACCGGTTTCGCACCCGGGTCCACGGTCTCTTTCGGGATCTCCAACCCCGGAATGGGCGATCCGGCTGGTCCTGACGCCGTTGTCGGCGCCTCGGGTGTCGTCTCGATCACGTACGTTCCCACCGCGGGCAGCCCCTTCGCGAACCAGGGCACGTACCAGCTTTCGGCTTTCACCAAGTCGGGCAATGTGCTGGCACAGGCCGCCACGTTCGTCGTCACCCCGAACGCCGTCGTTGCGCCGACCGCGCCCGTCGCGGCTCCGGCTGCGCCGGTCAAGAACACCGCGAGCTTCACCGGCTGACCACCGCACGGCGTCATCCGTTCGCCGGGCCGGGGCTCTCGCTCCCGCCCGGCGAACGCTTTTCCACCTGCAGTCCCTCCGAGGAGTCCAATGTTCACCCGTGCGACAGCGTCGCTCTCGTTCGGAGCGGCCGCCCTTCTGACCGCACTGCTCCTGACCGGCTGCGCGGGAGGCGTCGCGGCCACCCGTTCCCCGCTGCCTCACCCGCAAACCCGCACGACCTCCCCTGCGCCGACGCCCACCCCGCCTGCAGCGCCGGCCTCGATCGGAACGTCAGCGACAGCCATTCCGGCACAGGTCGCCGTGTACGGCTCGCCGGACGGGGCTGTGACCGAGACCCTGGCCAACCCGCAACCGTCCGGGGCGCCGCTGACCTTCCTCGTCGCCTCCACCCAGGGCGCATGGCTGCAGGTCGACCTCGCTCAGCGCCCGAACGGCAGCACCGGCTGGGTCAAGGCCGATGGGGTCACCCTTCACAGCCTCGTCTACAGCCTGCACGCATCCACCGAGCAGAACACGCTGACCCTCCTGAAGAACGGGACGCCGGTGAAGACGTACACCGCCGCCACCGGCACGGGCGGCACACCCACGCCGCATGGATCGTTCTACATCACCGAACTCCTCCAACCGACCAACGACGGATACGGTCCATACGCGTTCGGGCTGTCCGCGTTCTCGGATGTCCTCTCCAGCTTCGGCGGCGGGCCCGGCCAAATCGGACTCCACGGCACCAACGACGCGGGAAGCATCGGCCATTCGGCCAGCCACGGCTGCATCCGCCTCGCCAACCCCGACATCACCGAACTCGCCACCCTGCTCCCTCTCGGCACGCCCATCACCATCAACTGACGCGTCCCGTCACCCACGCGATCGTGGCGAGCTGCGACTGCACATCATCGAAGGAGCTACGCACATGTCCTCAGGCTCGACCGCACGCCGCTCGTCTCACCGCCGGAAGCTGAAGCGATCAGCGACACTGCTCTCGGTCGGCCTTTTCGCCGCAGCCCTGGCGATCGGAACCCCCGTCGCGGCAGACGCTGCGCCAGTGACGACGCTGGTGTCGAGCACCCCGAGCGTCACCGCGAACGGTCAGCTCACCCTGACGGCCGCCGGGTTCGCGCCGGGCGAGGCCCTCGCCTTCAGCCTTGATTCCACCCCGCTGCCCACCTATGGCTCCGCCTCGGAGACCGCCGACGCGGGAGGAAGCTACAGCGGAGTCGCGGTGATACCCACGCTGACGCCGATCGGCCCGCACACGATCACGGTCACCGGAGCGACTTCGCCGTCGGCCACCACGGTGATCGACGTGGTGGCCAAGCCGACGTCCGCGGTGAGCCCGTCTACTGTCGCAAAGTCCGACTACCTGAGCAAGGGAGTCACCGCGAGCTTCTCCGGATTCACCCCGGGCTCCACCGTCTCGTTCCTCATCTCCACCCCCGTGATGGGCGATCCGGCAGGTCCTGACGTCGTCGTGGGCGTGTCCGGGACCGCCACGGTCCACTTCGTGCCGAAGGCCGGCAGCAACTACGCGAATCCGGGCACCTACACAATCGACGCGGGAAGCGGGGCATGGAGCATCCACGCTGTTCCCGTCTCATTCGACGTCACGGCGGACCCGGCGCCCGCACCCGTTCCGGCGCCGGTCGCGGCGCCCGCGGCTCCCGTCAAAACGGTGGCGAGCTTCACCGGTTGACAGGCCGAGCGCTCCCGGTTGCGTGACAGCTTCACTGCGAGCCGATGTTGTCGCGCATGGATGACCCTCCCGCAGGTTGATGCGTCGCGGCACCATCACCCCGTGGGGCGGAATCTCGCCGCCATCACGCCCGACCGGAACTCCACGCGTTCCACCAACTCGAGCCGGATGCGCTCGTGCAGACCCGCGAGCAGCGTCGGGCCGTGGCCGGCGAGCACCGGCTGCACGACGAACACGTACTCGTCGATCAGGCCCAGGTCCGCCAGTGCAAGAGGAAGTGTCACTCCGCCGACGAACAGGCCATCGCCCGGCTCCTGCTTCAGCCGTCCGACCGCCTGGCGCAGGTCGCCGCGCAGCAGCTCGGCGTTCCAGTCGACGCCGCTCGACGTGCTCGACACGACGTGCTTCTTCGCGGCGTCGATGGCCTCCGCGAACGGGATCTGCGACTCGTCCATCCACTCGGGCCACACGCCGGAGGGCGGCCGTCGCCACGCCGCCTCCATCATCCGGTACGTGACCCGGCCGAAGAGGAGGGCGTCGGCGCGCTCCATCTCCGCGGTCCAGAAGCGCATCGACTCCTCGTCGGGCGGGAGCCCGGCCTCGTGGTGGACGCAGCCGTCGAGCGTGACGTTGATGGAGTAGCGAAGCGGTCTCATCGTGTGATCCCCGTCAAGCAGGCTCGTGGGTCCGTGGGTTGGTCACCCCGAGCGCACGGACCCGGCGGAAGGGCGGGTCGCTCGCCGCCCAGACGGGCGGTTCGGGCATCGTCATGACGCGAGCGTAGTCCGTCGACCGGTGGGCAGGGGCGGGTCAGTCGGAACCGTGCTGCAACCCGGCGCACACCAGCTCGGCGAGCGTCGCGAGGTCTTCGCGCGGGTCTTCCACGACATCCGCCGTCCCTCCGTCGCCGGACTCCTCCCGGAGCGGGGGCGTCGTGACGATCGCGCCCCACGCGAGCGCGGCGGCACGGAGTCGCCGGCCGCCGACGGGGATGTGCAGGCTCCCGGCGAGGACCTTCTCGATCGTCGTGTACAGCGCACGCCGGTGCTCGGCCAGGTTGGCCCTCACCTCCGGGTGGGAGTGCTGCTCGCGCCAGACGATCACGCGGAGCACCGCGGAGTCCGCCTGCACGCGGAAGAGCTTCTGGCTCAGGTTCAGCAGGGACCGGACCGGGTTGCCCGGTTCGATCAGCGGGTCCGGGTCGATCGTGCCCGGCCCGAGGCGTTCGTCGACCAGCGTGCCGAGGATGTCCTTCTTGGTCGGGAAGTAGTAGAAGAGCAGGCCTTTGGGGACCGCCGCCGCGGCTGCGATGGCCGAGGTCGGGGTCGCGTCGAAACCGCGCTCGGCGAAGAGGTTTTCGGCCGCGTCGAGGATCCGGGTGCGTGCCTCCGTCGCCTGCTCCACGCTTCTCCGCCCTTCCAACGGTGCGAGGGCCGGTGACCGGCCCCTCGCGGATGGTTCGTTCTAGTGCGTGGCCTGCGGGTGGTGCATCTTCATCGCCGGCTGCACGGCAAGGAGGCCGACGGCCAGCGCGACGACGCCCGCGATCCAGGAGGTCCAGGCCGCTGCGGCGTCGGAGGCGTAGTTCCCCACCCACGGCGAGACGATGAGCAGGACGCCGAGAGCGACATGGATCCACTCCATCGAGACGAGGCCCGGCATCGCCAGGCTCCACACCCCGGCCGCGACCAGCAGCACACCAAGGACGAGCATGATCGGCAGGGACGCGCCCGTGTGGGCGGTCCAGATCGTCGACAATGCGACATAGAGACCGGCGGCGACGGCCACCCAGTCCTGCCAGCGAGTCCATTTCTTCATCGACACCAACATCCTTTCGTCAGTCGGCTCCCGGTCTGGGGGTCATGTTCGATTTTAGAATTGATTGACCGACCGGTCAATGCTGGATCAGTCCCAGTGGTGGCCATCCCAGCGGCCCGCGTCGCGGAGAGCCGTGGTGGCCGGGCCGAGCTCGGACCACGGTCCATGCACCCCCAGCACGACCAGGCCGGAGGTGCGCATGACCACGTCCTCGTCGGCGAGAAGGGAGGCCAGCTCCTCCATCCCGGGATTGTGACCGACCAGGATCACCGTGCCGAGGTCGTCCGGGACGTCGCGCAGGACGTCGAGGAGGGTGTCGGCGTATGCCGCGTACACGCGATCGTCGAACCGCACGGGAGGCGCGGGCGCGAGCTCGGCGGAGACGAGCTCCCAGGTCTCGCGGGCGCGGCGTGCGGGGGATACGAGGGCCAGGTCGATCGGGTCGGCGTGATCGGCGAGCCATCGTCCGGCGAGGGGCGCCTGCGTCCGGCCGCGCTCGGCCAGCGGGCGGTCGACGTCCCGGACCGACCCGGACCAGTCCGACTTGGCGTGGCGTAAAAGGATGAGGGTGCTCACGCTGCAAGTGTGCCGCAGGATCGGACGACCCGGTACCGGTCGGCGCGCGTGCTCAGGAGCGGAGCCGAGCGAGAAGCACGGTCGTCGTGACGTCCTCGATCGGCTCCTCCTCGGCGAGCGCCCGCAACCGCTCCCGCAGCTCGGCGCCCCTCGTCGCCTGTACGGCGCTCAGCGCGCTGCCCAGGTGACCCAGCACCCACTCGAGCGTGACCGGATACGACGCGTGCCAGGTCAGCACCTCCGTGTCGAGCCCCAGCGAGTCGGCGATCGCGCGACGCTCGTCGAGCGCCGATGCGTCGGTGCGGCAGTTGCCCGTCACCGGGCCGTAGAGGGACTCCAGCGCCTCCCGGACCATCCGTTGCCACGGTGCGGCGCCGAGCCAGAGCGGCGGCCCCTGGGTCACGACGGCGATCGCGCCGCCCGGGCGGAGCAGCAGGGACGCCGCCCGGAGCGTCGCGCGTTCGTCCATCCAGTGCAGCGCGTTCCCGATCGTCACCAACCCGATCGGGGCCGCGAACGGGACCGCCACGGCGGGGAGGTCCCTGTCGTCGCCGAGGACGCACACGACCCGCTCGGCGCTGCGGGCGCGCAGGCCCGCGAGCATGTCGGGCTCGGGATCGATCGCGACCACGGCCCCGCAGTGCTCAGCCAGCGGAACCGCGAGCTGGCCGGTGCCGCAGCCGAGATCCAGCGCGATGTCGTCCGCGCGGAGGCCGGACGCCGCGACGAGCCGGGCGGTCTGGTCGGCGGGGAGGTCCCGGCGGAATTCGGCGTAGTACTGGGCGGTGGTTCCGGCGAAGTCGCTTCTCACGACGCGTCGAGCACCTCGCGGAGCCGGGCGGCGAACTCGCGGGGCTTGCCCGGGTAGCCGGAGTCCTCGGCCGCGAAGCCGCCGTGGTGGCTCGGGAAGACGACCGGCGTGGTGCCCAGCAGCGCTGCGACCGCGGTGGAGGTGCGGCCGGTGAAGATGCCCTCCGACTCCTCGCCGACGGCGATTACGACGCGGGTCTGCGCGGCCTTCAGGGCGTCGATGTCGGGGCGGTAGCCGGTGATCGCGACCGAGCGCCGCGAGAGGAGCGGATCGTCGCGGGAGCCGTCGTCGGCGGTGGGCATCCCGAACATCGCCGGGTCCGGCGCCGGGAGGGCGAAGTAGTCGTCGGTGAACTCGCCGCGCCACGACGTCATCATGACGAACGCGGCCATTCCCGCCCCGAATCCTTTGGCGTCGTAGGCGGCGTGCACCGCGTCGAGGCTGCGCTCGGCGGCCTCGGCGTCGGGGAGGACGCCCGGGAGCGGGGGCTCGTGCGCGACGAGGGTCCGCACGTTCTCGGGATGGGCCGTCACCAAAGCCAGCGCGGTCACGGCGCCGCCGCTGCTCGCGAACAGGTCGACCGGGCCTGTGCCGAGCGCCTGGATGACGGCGTGGACGTCCTCGGCCTGCGTGGTGGGCGTGTTGGTCACCTCGCCGTCGCTGCGGGTGCTCCGCCCGAGGCCCCGGGGGTCGTAGGTGACGACGACGCGGTCGGGGAGGTGGGACGCCAGCGCGCGGAAGCCGCTCGCGTCCATCGGCTGCCCGATCATGACGAGCGGAGGATGTCCCCCTCGCCGGTCTCCGCGTCGGTGACGTCGTAGACGATCTCGGCTCCGGGCGTGTGGATGGTGCGCGTCTCCATGACGGCCTCGTCTCGGTCGGCGAACGGGTGATGGTGTGGATGCTACGCGCTGGCCCACGCTCCATGCCACCCGACGGGCCGCCCGACCTGCGCCGGGCCGCCGGACGCCGCCCACCCGAGGCTGTGCCCCTCCGTCTACCCGAGAATTGGGGCCGCCGTCAGGCTTCGAGTTCGCTGATCCCGGCCGTCCATCGCAGGTCGCCGATCTACCCTTTCTCCAGAGGCGGGGGAAACCGAACGAGACAGGAAATGATCATGGGTGCCACGATTACCCCCATCAGGAGGCCCGCGCCCGTCGCGCACGTCGAGACGATCCAGGGCTCTGGCGACAGCCGCACGATCAGCGTCCGGTGCTGGTGCCCGATCGGTCACGACCACACGTACGCGGAGTGGGTGGAACTGTTCGGGCGGTCCCAGTACGACGTGCGCTGACCACGACGTGCGCTGACCACGACGTGCGCTGACGCGGCCCCGCTCTCACCAGGGCGCGACGGTGCCGTCCCACGAGAACAGCAGCCCGCTCGGCCCGTCGTCGGGCAGCGTCGCCAGTCGCACGGCGCCCTCGGCCGCCTCGGCGGGGTCGCCGGCGGCGGCCGCGGCGCGCGGGTTCAGATTGGTGGCGCGCAGGCCGGGCGCCAGGGCGTTGACCTTCACGCCGTCCGCCGCGAGGGCGTGCGCGTAGAAGATGGTCAGGCCGTCGAGCGCGGCCTTCGACGAGCGGTAGGCGGCGCCCCGGCCGGACGAAGCGGCGACGTGGTCGAACTGCGGGTTGGGCCCGGTGCTCCAGGTGAGCGAGCCGGTGCCGCTGGAGATGTTGACGATCCGGGGATGTGCGGAGCGCCGCAGTGCGGGGGCGAACGCGTTCGTGACGGCGACCACGCCGAACACGTTGGTCTCGTAGGTGCGCCGGAAGACGTCCACGTCGACGTCGGTGATGACGTCCGCGATGTCGAGCGAGATGCCGGCGTTGTTGATCAGCACGTCCAGGGCAGGCACGGCCGCGGCGGCCGCGGCGACGCTGTCGGCGTCCGTGACGTCGAGCGGCAGGACGGCGCCGCCGACCTCGGCGGCGGCCTGTTCGCCTCGCGCGCGGTCGCGGGCGCCGAGCAGGACGTTCCAGCCCTGCGCGGCGAGCTGGCGGGCGATCTCCTTCCCGATTCCGCTGGTGGCTCCCGTGACAAGAGCGGTGGACGGGCCCCCTGCGTTGGTGGCGGGTGCGGTGTTGGCGGTGGTGTTCACGCCCTCCATCCTGTGCCGGGCGTCGCCACGGAACCAGGCACAGGGAGTACCACCTTCGGTAGGCCGGACTCCCATGACAGCGGCTGGATGAACATCTGCCGCTTCCCGCCCACGGCGTCCCAGGCGTGGAAAGCGATCAGGTCGACGCCGTCGTCCAGCCGCAGCACCGAGTTGTGGCCGGGGCCGAGGAGGCCGGTGAGCTCCGTGCTCAACACGTCGGCGGCCACCCGAGGCTCGTGGGTCCACGGCCCCAGCGGATGCGACGCGGTCGCGACCGAGACGCCGTAGCCGTCGCCCTCCCAGCGGCCGCCGGAGAAGAACAGGTGGTAACGGTCGCCGCGCCGCACGACGGTCGGCCCCTCGAGCGTGTGCCAGTCGAAGCGGCGGCCGTACATGGTGCGGTCGCGCTCGAAGAGCTGCCAGTCGGAGTCCGGCGCGAGCACCGCGACCGGGTCCGAGTGGGGCGCGGTGAGGGAGTCGAGGCGAAGCACCGCGAGGTGCGTGCCGGGCCGGTCGCCGGTGAGCACGTCGCGGGCGAAGAACAGGTACCAGGTGCCGTCGGCGTCGCGGAACGGGTGCGCGTCGATGGCGAAGGACTCGCCCGGGGTGAGGTTCACGCCCTGGTCGACGAACGGGCCGAGCGGGGAGTCCGCCCGGGCGACGCGCAGGTGGTGGCCGACGATGCCGTGGCCGACGGAGTAGAACATCCAGTAGGCGCCGTCGGCGGCCACGACCTCCGGCGCCCAGTAGGCGTCGCCGAGCGCGGGATCCGGCCGCTCCAGCACGCCGCCGGCGCTCGACCAGTGCAGGAGGTCGGGGGAGCGGAGCGCCTCGAAAGCGTGCGTCTCGGTGCCGTCGAGCAGGCGGTCGTCGCCGGAGCCGTAGGCGATGAACTCGCCGCCGGAGCGGGCGAGGAACGGGTCCGCGAAGTAGCCGTCGTAGACCGGTTCAGCGCGGACGGGTTCAGCGCGGACGGGTTCAGCGCGGACGGGTTCAGAGCGCGAGCTCATCGGCGACCTCCGTCCCAGGCGCGCCGGCGGGCTCCGCGGCCAGTCGCGCGTACAGCGCGGCCGCCGCGGTGGGCACGCGGGCCAGCCGCCCGTCTTCCTGCTCGTCCAGCCGGATGACGCCCATGCGCCGCAGGAACGGCGTCTTGGCGCGACGGCCGTCCGCCACCCCGTCGCCGGAGTGCAGACGCGCGGCGACGATGTGGTCGTCCACCACGAACTCCTCGACGTTGCGGCCGCCGGAGGCGTACGACCAGTCCACGAAGTCGAGGATCGGCCACCAGGTGTAGCCGCGGATGTCGAGGCCCTCGTCGCGCAACTCCCCGATCGAGCGGACGGAGTCGTCCAGCCAGGCGGACCGGAGCTCGTCGTCGCCCTCGATGCTCGTCTCGGTGATGAGCATCGGCAGGCCGTACCGCGCGGAGAACGCGCGGAGGCTGTCGGCGAGGCCGACGCTCCAGCGGTTGGTCGCCACCTGCGCCACCTCCTCGCCGCGCTGCACGAGCGTGCGCGGTGAGAGGTCGGGATAGTAGTTGACGCCCAGCAGGTCCACGGTCGGGGGAACGGCGGTCAGCTGCTCGAGTCGCTCGGGGTCCGCGCCCTGCTCCAGCAGCCAGCCGTGCAGCGGATGGGACGGGTCGACGCGGCCGAGCAGGAGGTCGGTCGGCAGCATCCCCACCGACTCCAGCAGCGCGGCGTGCTCGGCGAGAGCGGCGTCGTCGGTTCGGTAGAGCGAGGTCGCCTCGACGTGCACGACGACCGCGTCCGGGTTGGCCGCGCGGACGGCGCGGATCGTCTCGGCCATGCCCTCCACGACGCCGAGGGTGACCGCGGTCCAGCCGTCCCAGCCGCTCAGCGACGGCGGCCACACGCCGCGCAGGCCGCAGAACGACGCCGTGGTGAGCGGCTCGTTGAGGGGCGTCACGTGGTCCACGATCCCGCGGTAGCGCGCGGCGAACGCGCCGGCGAACTCTGCGACGGTCTGGGGATACCGCGGGTCGGCGAACGACGCCCGCAGCCAGGTCGGTGTGCCGTAGTGCACGAGGTCCGCGATCACGGTCAGCCCGAGCTCCGCCGACGCGAAGTGGAGTCGCTCGTCCAGCATCGACCAGTCGAACACCCCTGGGGCGGTGTGGACGAGCGGCCAGTTGACGCCGTAGCGCAGGACGGTCGCGCCCAGGTCGCGGACAGCCCGGAGGTCGTCCCGCCAGTTCTCGGTGTGCTCGGTGAGGTCGTACTCGTCGAGGTCGGCCATCGCGAAGTGCTCCGGCGGGTAGACGCAGGTGTCCTCGATGCCGGCCGCCCAGGCGAAATCACCCGGGCCGAGCCCCGCGGCCGTCACTTGAGCCCCGTCGTGGCGACGCCGGCCACGAAGTACTTCTGCGCGAAGAAGAACGCGACGGCGATCGGGATCAGCGAGATGGTGGCTCCGGCGAGCAGCACGGCGTGATCGGTGACGTGCTGGCCGCCGAAGAGGGTGAGCCCGGCGGGCAGCGTCAGCATGTTCGGGTCGCTGGTGACCACGAGCGGCCAGAGCAGGTCGTTCCACAGGTTCATGAAGTTGAGGATGGCGACGGTCGCGATCGCCGGCTTGGCCAGCGGCAGGATGATCTTCCAGTAGATGCGGAAGTGGCCGGCGCCGTCGATCCGGGCGGCTTCGTCCAGCTCGGTGGGGATGCTGATGAAGAACTGCCGGAAGAGGAAGATGCCGAACGCGCTGGTGGCGCGCGGCACGATCAGCCCCTGGTAGGTGTTCAGCCAGCCGAAGTGGAACAGCTCGATGAAGACCGGGATGAGCGTCACCTGGAACGGTACCATCAGCGTCGCGATGACCAGGATGAACGCGAGGTTTCGTCCGCGGAACTTCAGCCTGGCCAGCGCGTAGGCGCATAGGGAGTCGAACAGCAGTGTGGCAGCGGTGGTCACGCCCGCGAACACGAACGTGTTGCCGAGCAGGCGGAGGAAGGGCAGCTGCTCCCACACACCGAGGTAGCCGTGCAGCGTGATCGAGGTGGGGAAGAGCGAGGCGGGGTTGCCGAACAGGTCGCTCTCGCTACGGAACGAGCCGGACACCATCCAGATGAACGGCACGATCGCGAAGATCAGGCCGATCACCAGCACGATCCATTTCGACGAGGCGGCCAGCGCGGTCAGAGCGCCGGGGCGTCTCACGCGGACACCGGTTTCAGTCGACATCGTTGTACCTGAACAATCTGAGCTGGAGGAGCGAGAGGAGCATGATGAGCGCGAAGAGGACCCAGGAGATCGCCGACGCATAGCCGGTCTGATAGTTCACGAAGCCGTCGCGGTAGATGAGGTTCACGAGGCTGTCGGTGCGGAACACCGGTCCGCCGTCGGTCATCACGTAGACCAGGTCGAACACCTGCAGCGACTGGATGGTGAGGATCATGGTCGCGAACAGCAGGGTCGGCCGCACGCTCGGGATCGTGATGTACAGCGTGAGCTGCCGGTTGTTCGCGCCGTCGAGCCGTCCGGCCTCGTAACGCTCGGCGGGGACGGCCTTCAGCGCGGCGACGAACAGGATCATGGCGAAGCCGACGCTCCGCCAGACGGCCACGAAGATGACGCTCGGCAGGGCCAGGGAGGTCGACTGCAGCCAGGCGACCGGCTGGAGGCCGAGGAGCTGGGTGAGGCCGCCGACGAGGCCGATGCTCGGGTCCAGCAGGAACTTCCAGACCAGGCCGATGGTGACGAACGAGACGATCGTCGGGAAGAAGTAGACCGAGCGCACGATCCGGGTGAGCAGGTTGTCCTTCAGCAGCAGCAGCGCGGACCCGAAGCCGAGGGTGATCTGGAAGACGACGGCGAACGCGGTGAAGATGAGGGTGACGCCGAGGGCGTTCCAGAACTGCGGGTCCTGGAAGAGCTTGATGTAGTTGCCGAAGCCGAGGAATGTCTGGCTGGACGCCCCGATCGTCCAGTCGAAGAAGCTGTAGTACAGCGTCTGCAGGATCGGGAACAGGACGAACACGCCCAGGATGATCAGGCTCGGCGCCATGAACAGCCAGGCCGGCTGGAACCGGAGCCGACGGCGGCGCGGGTGCGCCTCGCCGGTCGTGCCCGGCCGCCGGGACGGCGTCGCCGTCCGGGGAGGGTCCCGCCCCGTCCCGCGCAGGGCGGGACAGGGCGGGCTCGGTGGTGTGGGTGCTCACTACTTGCTGCACCCCGTGAGGCTGTCGATCGTCTTGGCGGCGTCGGCGGTGGCGGAGGCCACGGAGGTCCCGCGGGTGATCTGCCCGATCAGCGGCACGTACGCGTTGGCGTCGACCTGGGTCGCGTTGGTGACGTGCGGCAGGTAGAGCCGCGAGTCGGGGACCTGGGATGTGAAGATCGACACGGTCGGGTCGGCCTTCAGCTTGGCGTCGTCGGCGAGGTCGGTGCGCAGCGGCGGGAAGCCGGTCTGCAGCGAGAACTTCTCCTGCGCGGTCTTGCTGGTCCAGTAGGCGAGGAACTCCTGCGCCTCCTGTGGGTGCTTCGTCTTGGCCGAGACGGCGAGCGGCGCGGTGGAGCCGAGCGTCACGCTCGATCCGTCGACGCCGACCGGGACCTTCGCGATGCCGAGGTCGATGCCCGCGGACTTGTAGCCGGGGGCCGCCCACGGTCCGTTGATCTCCATCGCGGCCTTGCCGGCCGAGAACAGCGAGTCGGCCTGGGCGCCGGTCTGCCCGACAGGGGAGATCTTGTCCTGGACGACCAGGTCGCTCCAGGTCGAGAGGCTCTTCTGCCCCGCGCTGGTCTGCACGACGCTGCAGCCCTTCGCATCGACGATGTCGCCGCCCTCCAGCCACTGCAGGATCGGCCACATCTGGATGGTCTGGTTGTCCGCCAGGGAGAGGCCGTACTGCGTCTGGCCGCCGTTGAGGGTCAGCTTCTTGGCGTCGGCCTGGAGCTCGGCGACGGTGGTCGGCGGGCCGGCGATCCCGGCGGCGGCGAACGCCTTCTTGTTGTAGTACAGGCTGAGCGTCGCGAAGTTCGCGGGAACGGCGTAGAGCTTGCCGTTGTAGGTGAACTCCTTCACGGTGCCCGGCGCGAGCTTGTCGGTGTTGATCTTGGTGTCGCCCGAACCGGTGTTCGTGATCGCGAGGACCGAGTTGGTCTTCACGAACTGCGCGATCGCGTTCGGGTCGCTGGAGGGCGCCGCGATGTCGGGGCCCTGACCGGTCAGCCACGCGGACGGCAGCTTCTGGGCGATGGTGTCCCAGGGCTGGACGTTCATGGTTACGTGGAT
Organism: Streptomyces sp. L7; assembly: GCF_050990935.1. Classification (GTDB taxonomy): domain Bacteria; phylum Actinomycetota; class Actinomycetes; order Actinomycetales; family Microbacteriaceae; genus Leifsonia. Next base: position 28,979 of record NZ_CP194644.1, read on the forward strand.
GTTCGGGTGCGACGCGTTGAAGTCCTTGACGATCGTGTCGTAGCCGGGACGGTCGCCGCCGGTGAACCCGGTCCAGACGGTGAGGTCGACCGTGCCGCCGGACGTTCCGGAGGTGCCGGAGGTGCCGGAGCACGCGGTGAGCGCCAGCATCGACGCGGCCACGCCGGCCGCGACGACGAGGGATCTGCGGATTTTCATCGAGTGTTCTCCTTTGAGCAGTGCAGATGAGGGGAGGGGGCGGTGCTGTGGGTGGGGTGGGGATAGTGCGGTGGGACGGGTGGAGCGGTATCGGGGGCGCGTCGGGGATGCGGGTCAGGGGTTCTCCGGGCAGCCGCACGAGCGGCGCGGCACGAAGGTCACACCGAGCTCCTCGTGCGCGGGCCCGTGGAAGCGTCCGTCGACCAGGTCGAAGAGGCGTTCGGTGGCGCGGCGCGCCATCTCCTCGGCCGGCACGGCCATGGTCGTGATGCCCGGAGTGGTCACGCGTGCGAGCCCGAAGTCGTCGAAGCCGACGATCGAGATGTCCTCCGGCACGCGGAGTCCGGCGCGCTTGAGTTCCTGGAGGCCGCCGAACGCCATGTCGTCGTTGGCGAACACGATGCCGTCGACCTCCCGGCCGTCGGCGAGCGCTGCGACGACCGCCGCGGCGCCGGACTCCTCGTTGAACTCGCCGCGGACGACCTGCGCGTCCGCCTCCAGACCGCGCGAGCGCACGGCGGCGAGGAAGCCCTCGCGCCGGTCGAGCCCGGTCTGATGGTCGAGCGGGCCGGTGACGTGCACGAGCCGGCGGCGGCCGTGCACGTCGATGAGGTGCTCGGTCAGCGTGCGCGTGGCGGCGACGTCGTCGATGCCGACGCTGACCGAGCCGGGGAGGTAGGGGAAGTTGCCGATCAGAACGACCGGGAGGCCGGAGGCGACGAGCTCCTCGACGTGGAAGTCGTCCACGGCCGAGCTGGTGACGATCGCGCCGTCGGCACTGCGGGAGCGCACGACGCGCTCGTAGGCTGCGACGCCGTTCTCGGCGTCGGAGTTGGTGGAGACGATCACCTGGCTGTCGTGGGCGTTGGCGGCGTCGGACACTCCGGTGAGCACGTGCATGAAGTAGCTGTGGCCGAAGACGTGCTGGGACGTGTTCGGGACGATCAGCGCGACGGCGCCGGCCCTCTGGTTGCGGAGCGCGCGACCGGCCGAGCTGGGGACGTAGCCGAGTTCCTGCGCCGCCTGGCGCACGGCCGCCTTGGTCTTGGAGCTGATCCGGGCGTGGTCGGCCAGTGCCATCGACGCTGCGGAGGAGGTGATGCCGACGCGCTCAGCGACGTCCTTCAGGGTGACGGCCGAGCGGGCGTCCCGGGTCTTCGGCATCGGTGCCTCCGTGTCGTTGGCTGGTGTCGTCGGAGCGGGTGCTCAAACGATGAAGCAGGTGTTCAAACGATAAAGCATTCGTTCAAACGATAAAGCGGTGGGCGGCTGTGTGTCTGCGAGCGCTTTATCGATTGAGCAACGAGCGGTTCGCTGAACCATTGGCGTGCTCAATCGATAAAGCACACAATAGAACCAACCCTCCCCACAACGCAAGAAGAATTTTCCGGCACTGCCCGCAACGGGCCGTGCTAACGTTCTCCCGATCGTGATCCGACGCAGGAGGTGAGACCCATGAACGCAGTATCCGTGGTGGGTGCTCCCCTGAAGTACACGATCGTGCGACGCCGCTAGCCGTCGCCGGGAGCGCCCCAAGGCATCTTCGCGAAAGGCGACTCCCATGAACGCACACACTTCTTCCTCCTCCCGCGCGCTCGTCCTGCACGGCGGCGGCTCCTCCGGCAACGCCTGGGAGATCGGCGTGATCGCCGGCCTCCTCGACGGCGGGCTGGACGTCACTCGCGCCGACCTGATCGTCGGCACCTCGGCCGGATCCACGGCCGCCGCACAGATCACGAGCGCGCCGCCCGGCGAGCTGTTCGCCGCCATCCTCGACGCACCGACTCCGCAGCGGCCCGGCGGTGCGCCCGGGGGTGCCGCTGGGGGAGGCCGACCCGGCGGCGCAGGCGTCCCGCGCGGCGTCGCCGGTTCGGTCTCCCGCCAGCTCGCGGTCACCGGCCGCATCATCGCCGAGTCCTCCGACGCCGCCGACATGCGCCGCCGGATGGGCGCCTGGGCGATCGCGCTCGCCGACGACGCCGGCCCCGAGCGTCAGCCGCAGTGGCGCGCGACCGTCGCGTCCCGGCTGCCGAGCCAGGACTGGCCCGAGCAGAACGTCGTCATCACCGCAGTGGACGCACGCACCGGCGAGGGCGCGACCTTCGACCGGGAGAGCGGCGTCGCCCTGGCCGACGCCGTCGCCGCGAGCTGCTCAAGCGGCTTCGCGTACGCCCTCGGCGACGCGCGCTACATCGACGGCGGCTACCGGCGGAACGAGAACGCGGACCTCGCGGCGGGGTACGACCTCGTCCTCGTGCTGTCGCCGTTCGGCGGCCGCACCCGGCATCCGCTGGAGTGGGGGATGCAGCTCTCGGCGCAGGTTGACGAGCTGCGCGCCGGCGGCAGCGAGGTCGAGACGATCGTGCCGGACCACGCCTCCCTCGACGCCTTCGGCGAGAGCATGATGGACCTCTCGCGGCGCCCGGTGTCGGCGCGGGCCGGTTACGACCAGGGGAGGGCGGCGGCCGGGCGGCTCAGCGCGTTCTGGGAGGGCGACGCGCGCTGAACGGCGAGCGGCCGCCGCGCGTGCTCGGCGGCCGCGTCAGCCCGCCGGCCGGAGTCGGCTAGCGGTCGTCGTCGGTGTCGCGGTGCAGCGCCCCCTTCACCCGTTCGACGCCTTCGGTGATGAGCGACGTGGCCGAGTCCTTGATCGCGCCGAGCCCGTCCGGGTCGCCCTTCAGCAGGGCGAGACCGGTGTTCTTCGCGAACTCGAACGTGATGTGCGGCGGCAGCGGGGGCACGTTCTTGCTGGTGTGCGCGTCGATGACCGTCACGCCGGGGTGCGCGAGCGCGGCATCCCAGGCCGCCTCGATCTGGTCGTCCGAGGTCACCGTGATGCCCTGGAAGCCCAGCAGCTTCGCCCAGCCCGCGTAGTCGACCGACTCGACGTCCTGGGAGGTCGACCAGACCGGGTTGGCATCCTCGGTGCGCATCTCCCACGACACCTGGGTGAGGTCGTCGTTGTGCAGCACCAGCACCACGAAGTTGGGGTTGGACCAGCGCGACAGGTACTTCTTGACGGTGATCAGCTCGTTCATGCCGAGCATCTGGAAGGCGCCGTCGCCGATCGTGCAGACGACCGTGCGGTCGGGGAAGGCGAACTTCGCCGCCTCCGCATACGGCATCGCGGCGAGCATCGTCGCGAGCCGGCCGGAGAGGTCGCCGCGCATCCCGTCGCGCAGCCGGATGTGCTGGCCGTACCAGTCGGCGGTGGTTCCGGCGTCGGCGGTGACGATCGCACCGGCCGGGAGCCGTTTGTTCAGCTCGTGGTAGACCCGGCGCGGGTTCACGCCGTCGTCGTAGTGCTGCTCGGCCTGGGCGGCGAGCTCGTCGTCCCACTCCCGCATGCCGGAGGCGGCCTTCTCCTGCCAGGACAGGTCGTCCTTCTGCGTCAGCAGCGGGATGAGGCCGGCCAGCGTGGTCTTCACGTCGCCCCAGATGCTCACATCGGTGGGGTAGCGGAGACCGAGCTGCTCGGGCCGCAGGTCGATCTGCACCGCCTTCGCCTGGCCGGTCTTCGGCAGGAACTGGCCGTACGGGTAGTTGGTGCCGAGCAGGACGAGCGTGTCGCAGTCCTGCATCTGCTCGTAGCTGGGCCGCGAGCCGAGGAGGCCGAGCTGCTGGGTGTGGAACGGCACGTCTCCCGGAACGACCTGCTTTCCGCGCAGGGTCGTCATCAGTCCGGCGCCGGTCAGCCGGGCGGCCGCGAGGACCTCCTCCGTCGCCCCGACCGCGCCGTGCCCGACCAGGAAGGTGACGCGCTCGCCGGCGTTGATGATGTCCGCGGCCGCTCGCAACTGCTCGGGAGGCGGCGCGATCGCGGTCGACGGCGGCACGGCGCTCGACCGGGACACCCACATCTCGGCGCCGGGAGCCGCCATCTTCATCCCCTGCACGTCGTGCGGCAGGATGACCACGCACGGCTGCTTGCGGGTGATCGCCGTGCGGAACGCGGTGTCGATCACAGCCTGCGCCTGCTCCGGCGACACGATCGTCTGCACGTACTCCGCGACATCGGAGAAGGCCTGCTCGAGCTTGCTCTCCTGCTGGTTGAACGTCCCGAACGAGTTGAGCCCCTGCTGGCCGACGATCGCGACGACGGGCTGGTTGTCCATCTTCGCGTCGTACAGGCCGTTCATCAGGTGGAAGCCGCCCGGGCTGGAGGTCGCGATGCAGACGCCGACCTCACCGGTGAACTTCGCGTGCGCCGTGGCCATCAGGGCGCAGATCTCCTCGTGCGTCGGGCGGATGTACTCCAGGCCTTCGCCGGCGCGCTCGGCCTTGCCGAGCATCCCGTCGAACTCGCCGATGCCGTCGCCCGGGAAGGCGAACACGCGCCGCACGCCCCACTCCCGCAGCCGTCCGATCACGAACTCGCTGACTGTCGTCGCCATGTGTCTCTCTCCTTCAGTCGTTGTTCCGGCCTTCAGTCTTCAGTCGTTGTTCCGGCCTTCAGCCGTCGCGCCCGGCTTCAGTCCTTGCGCGCGATGAGGCGGTCCGCCGCGCGCGCGGCGACCGCCATGATGGTGAGGGCGGGATTGGCGCTGCCCTGGGTCGGCAGCACGCTCCCGTCCGTGATGAGCAGGTTGGGGACAGCGAACGTCCGGCAGTCGGCGTCCACGACCCCGTGCGTCTCGTCCGCGCCCATGCGTGCACCGCCGACGAGGTGGGCGTAGCGCTGCACGGTCATGGTCTCCTGCGCGCCCGCCGCCTCCAGGATGCGCTCCATCGTCGCCTGCGCGGCCTTCGCCAGGGCGCGGTCGTTGTCGCACTGCGAGTAGGCGAAGTGCGCGATCGGGAGGCCGTAACGGTCCTTCTCGTCGGCCAGCGTGACGCGGTTCTCCGCCTGCGGCAGGAACTCGCAGAGCGCGCCGAGGCACGCCCAGTGCACGTAGTCGGACATGGAGCGGCGGAGGTCGGCGCCCCAGTGCCCCTGCGCCATGACGTGCTCCGCCCAGGTGATCGGCAGCGGCGAGACGGTCTGAATCGAGTAGCCGCGCTTGTAGGGCTTGCCCGGGTCGGTCTCGTAGAACTCCTCCGTGCTCACCTCGGGAGGCGGCGCCTTCCACATCCGGATCTCCTGCTCGAAGCGCCCGGCGGTCTGCGGCGCGCCCTGCACCATGAGGTAGCGGCCGACGAGGTCGAAGTCGTTGCAGAGCCCGTCCGGGAAGCGCGCCGACGCCGAGTTCAGCAGCAGCCGCGGGGTCTCGATCGAGTACCCGGCGATCGCGACCATCCTGGCCTTCTGGAAGCGCGGGACGCCGTCCTTCACGTAGTGCACCCCGGTGGCCCGGCCGGTGAACTGGTCGACCTCGATGGAGGTCACCATGCTGTCCGCGCGCACCTCGGCGCCGTGCGCGAGGGCGTCGGGGATGTGCGTGATGAGCGGCGACGCTTTGGCGTTCACCTTGCAGCCCTGCAGGCAGAACCCGCGGTAGATGCAGTGCGGGCGGTGGCCGAACCGGCCGTTCGTGATCGCCACGGGGCCGACCTTCGCCTCGACGCCCGCCGCGTAGGCGCCGCGCAGGAAGGTCTCGCCGTTGCCCGACACCGGATGCGGCCGGTGCGGGTAGCGGTGCGGGTCGCCCCACGGCCAGTCGTCGCCGGCGACAGGGAGCTCGTTCTCGATGTCGTCGTAGAACGGTGCGAGCTCGGAGTACTCCATGGGCCAGTCCGCCCCGACGCCGTCGGCGCTGAGGGTGTGGAAGTCGCTCGGGTGGAAGCGCGGTACGTAGCCGGCGTAGTGCACCATCGAGCCGCCGACGCCGCGCCCGGAGTTGTTCGAGCCGAGCGGCACCGGGTCGTCGCCGCCGATCTGCCGCGGCTCGGTCCAGTAGAGGTGGTGGGAGCCGGCCTCGTCGCTCACCCAGTCCCGCGCCGGGTCCCAGAACGGGCCGGCGTCGAAGGCGACGGCGTCCCAGCCGGCGCGCGCCAGGCGCTGCAGGAGCACGGAGCCGCCGGCGCCGCAGCCGACGATGGCGATGTCGACTTCGTCGCTGTCGGCGAAGCGCCGCATCTGCTCGGTCAGCCGCGGCTCGGCGCGGGAGCCGTCGGGGGTGAGGAGCCAGGCGGAGTCGTTGCGGTCGCGGACGGCGCTCATGACGCTCCCGTCCCGGCCTGCGGGAGGTCGCCGGGCCGGGCGTCGGCGACCTCGAACGGCTCGCGGCGATCGACGCCGAGGTTCTTGTAGCCGCGCGGGTAGGCGGGACCGGCGAAGCCGATCTCGTCCCACGCGGCGGGGTGGCTGTAGAACGCGGTGCACGCGTACCTGGTCCACAGGCTCCAGATGCGCGCCCGGTGGAAGCCGCGCCAGTCGCCGTCGCCGTCCGTGACGTCGGCCAGCAGGGCGACCTGGTCGTCCTCCTCGCACGCGGCGAAGGCCCGGCCGTGTCTCGCGTGGGCCTCCGCGTCGAGCGCGGCCAGGCTGGTCCGCCACGCCACCCAGTCGTCCGGCATCGAGTCGTAGTGCCAGCCGTCGGTCTCCTTCTCGGCGAGCCGCGCATCCACCATCGCCGTCACCGGCACGAGGCGGTCGCCGGGGTGCTGGTCGAGCAGCCGGTCGAACAGCGCGGTCGCGGCCGCTTCCTCGGCGGCGTCGAAGAACCGGATGTCCGGCGGTCGCCCGACGCGTTCGAGCACGGTGGCGCGCGTCGTCTCGTCCCAGGCCGGGGCCTGGTCGAGCACGTGGAAGCCGGGGAAGCGCTCGGGGACCCGGTCGCCCGCGACGTCGCTCTGGTCGGCGGCCGTCACTTCTCGCGCCTCAGGATCGCGGCCAGCAAGCCCATCCCGCCGACCAGGGTCACCAGCAGAGGAGCGAGCAGCGGCGGTCCCATCTCCAGGTTGTAGCGGAGGTTGTGCCAGCCGCCGGGCTTCTGGCCGATGCCGCGGGCGTGCAGGTAGACGCCCTGCAGGCCGTTCGCGACGATCGTCGCCGCGGCGATCGGCAGCGCCGTCTTGGCGGCCGTCTTGCTGAAGAACCCGGCGATGCCGGCGACGGCGCCGATCGGCCCCAGGATCACGGGAGCCCACATCCAGCGGTTGCCGAAGCTCGCCTTGTCGTGCTCGAAGTAGATCTCGGCGGCGGTCACCACGGCGCCCGCAGCGGTCAGTCCGGAGAGGGAGCGTTCGAAGCGCCCGGTCTCCACGTTCTTCACCAGGTGGTCGATCCCGCGGACCGGCTCGCGTCTCCACAGTGCCGCCGCTCTGCGCTTGATTCCCGTCACATCGTCTCCGTCCGGTTGCGTCCCTGCAAGCGTTCCACCGTGCTGTCGGGAGGTGAAGTGGTCCTGACGGCCTTCTCAGGGACGGCCGGCGGGGCGCGCCCGAACCCGGCTGCCTACCGTCGCGGCCGGCGTCTTCCTGGGCAGGGCATCGGCCGTTCCTGCGGCCGGACGGGCACGTCGCGTGGATCGGGGAGGTGCCGGCGGAGTTGGATGCGGCGCTGCGGAGGTGGTTCGGGGCGGAGTGACGCCGACCGATCCGCTCTGGCCGGGGCCGCCCGGGAGGCAGTAGGTTGCCACCCGTGGACCTCCGACTGAACGACACCCGCGCCGTCGTCACCGGCGCCAGCCGCGGCATCGGACTGGCAGCCGCCCGCGCCCTCCTCGACGAGGGCGCCACTGTGATCGGCGTGGCGCGCACTCCGACCGACGAGTCGCGGGAGCTGGAGGCCTCGGCCGGCTTCCGCTTCCACCCCGCCGACCTCTCCGACCCGGACGGTATCGCGCGGTTGCGCGACGAGCTCGCCGGCGGCCCGGGAGGCCGGGTCGACATCCTCGTGAACAACGTCGGCTCCGCACCGCCGCGTCCAGGAGGGTTCGCCTCCATCACCGACGACGACTGGCTGCGCACCTACGAGCTCAACGCGCTCGCCGCGGTGCGCGTCACTCGCGCGCTGCTCGATCTGATCCCCGACGGGGGCGCCGTCGTGAACGTCGTGAGCGAGAACGCGATCCTCGCCGACCCGCTGGTGATGGACTACAGCGCGGCCAAGGCGGCGCTGCTGAGCTTCACGAAGTCGCTGTCGAAGGAGCTCGGGCCGCGCGGGATCCGCGTGAACTCGGTCAGTCCGGGTCCGGTCGCCACGGCGCTCTGGCTGGGCGCCGGCGGCGTGGCCCAGACGGTGTCGGCGGCCGGCGGGGGCAGCCCGGAGGAGGTGCGGCACGGCGCCGAGCAGGCGATGGTCACCGGCCGGTTCACGACGCCGGAGGAGGTCGGCGCGCTGGTGGCGATGCTGGCCAGCCCGGTCCTCGGCAATCTGACCGGGTCGGACGTGGTGATCGACGGCGGGATGCGGCCGACGATGTAGCGGGCCGCGCCCCGAATTGGGGGACGTCGCGCTGAAGTGGGCGGCCAGGATCGCGACCGCGTGCCGATGCCCGCAGGAGGTCCGTGAGTTCCAGTACGACCCGCTCGCGTGACCCGCGCGCTTCAGCCCGCCAGCGCCTCCGAGTCGAAGTAGCTCTCGTCGAAGCACGCGAGCGCCTCGCCCCAGGTGCCCCCGGCATCCTCGATGGCCCGCGCCTCATCCAGCGCCGCCACCGTGGCGAGCGGGACGGCGAGGCCGTGCTCGGCCAGGTCGAGCACCGACTCGACCGGTTGACCGGGGTCATCCGTCTCGACCGCGGCGAGGTGCTGGTGGACGTCCGGCGCGAGTTCGCGGAGCGCCTCGCCGATCAGGTCGCCGCGCCCGGATCCGTCGGCGTCCCAGGTGAACCGGACCAGACCGTCGGCCGGGAACGCGTACCGATGCCGTTCCCCGGCCGCGGCGACCGCGTGGTCGAGGGCGGCGCGCACAGCGGCAGGGGCGATGATGTCCGTCATAAGGCTCTCCTTCGTGGCGTCGTTGTCAGCGTGATCGGGCCTCGGTGCACCGCCGACCGGCAGCGGGTTCCGTGATTCTGGCACGAGCGGACCACCCCCAGGAAGGGGGCATTCGCGAATGTCGGGAAATTCTGAAGGAACAGTCGCTGTCCTCGAGGTCTCCAGGCTGACGCTGGAAACGCCGTGCGCGGATGGACGCCGTGTCGATCCATGCCCGAACATTGGACGCGGTGTCGATTCTGACGCCGCGGCCACGCGCCTACCATCCTTGACATGACCGCCATCGTCGAGGAAGACCGGACCCGGGTTCACCCCGCAGAGGGAGCGCACACCGGCGCGCCCCTCGGGCTCGGGAGCGCCCTCGGGATCGGCGGACTCGGCGGCGCATTCGTGGCCGACGCCGAGGTCGTCATCCTCGGCTACGACTGAGCGGACCGGCTCAGCGCGCCTCGTCGCCCATCGTCGCCGACACCCCGTGCAGCAGGTCGCCCGGCCGGCACTCCAGCACGTCGGCCAGGAGCACCAGATTCAGCACCGAGGGCATGATCGTGCCCCGCTCGATCCGCCAGAGCGTGTGCTCCTGGAGGTCGGCGCGCCGGGCCAGCTCCTCCAGCGTGAAGAGCAGACGTTCCCGCCGGCCACGGATGTTCTCGCCGATCCGGTCGGCGATCACGTTGCTTTCCGATTGCACGCGATGAATGCTAACAAGCCGTCGGGGAGTAGCCTGGCAGTGCCATGCGCTCGATCGAGCGTACGGAGAAGACAACGAAGGAAGAAACGATGGCTACAGGCACCGTCAAATGGTTCAACGCAGAGAAGGGGTTCGGGTTCATCGCCCCGGATGACGGCAGTGCCGACGTCTTCGCCCACTTCAGCGAGATCTCCTCGCAGGGCTACCGGACGCTCGAGGAGAATCAGAAGGTCGAGTACGACCTCACCCAGGGGCCGAAGGGGATGCAGGCCTCCAACATCCGCCCGCTCTGACACCCGTCGGAGCCGAGAGATCCGGCTTCCGCCCACAGCGATGATATGGGCAGGAAGCCGGGAGATGGCCCGGCCTGAAACGGCCGGGCCATCGCCCACCGGGAACGCAGTACTGCCGCCCGTCCCCATGCGGTTCGGCCTGCCATCCGGTTGCTTAGTGCACACACTATGCGGGCCCTACTGGTTGTCAACCGGGTTGCGGAGCCGATTTCAGCGGGCCGCTGCCTCCAGGGCCAGGATCGCGCGTGCGACTGCGCCGGGGTTCTCCCACGCCGTGAAGCGGCCTCCCTGCGTCAGCCTCGCGAACGAACGGATGTCGGCGTAGCTCTTCTCGCGCCACCGACGTGCGGCCAGGGCCGGCCGACGCTCCCGGCGTAGGCTGGCGGCATGGCCGACGACAGCCCGCGCTCCGAGCCCGACGCCCGGGTCGAGGCCGCACGCTACCGTCTGCGCCGGGGGGCCGAGGCGCGCGGCGAAGAGGTCGAGGAGGTCAACGCCGGGCAGCCGACGATGGACCAGCGCGCGCACGTGATCGAGAACGCGATCCAGCAGGCGATCCGCCGCGGCGACTTCGACGATCTGCCCGGCGCGGGCAAGCCGCTGCCCGGGCTCACCGGCACGCACGACCCGGACTGGTGGATCCGCCGCAAGATCGAACGCGAGCAGCTCACCGGCCTCGGTCCGCCTGCGCTCACGCTGCGCACCGAGCACGCCGAGTTCGATGCGACGCTCGACCGGCTCGGCTCCGAGCGGGCCGTGCGCGACCACGTGGCCGAATTCAACCGCCGGGTGGTGGACGCCCGGCGGCAGCTCCAGGGCGGTCCTCCCGTCGTCACGCCGACCCGCGACGCCGACGAGGAGGTCGCGCGCTGGACCGAGCGCCGCAACGCCCGCCTCCGCGCGGCCGAGTCGGCCCGGCGCGCGGAGGCGGAGGCGCTGGCGGCGCTCGGCCGCCGCGAACGCCGTCGCCTTCGCCTTCGCCTTCGCAAGGGACGCTGACCGCGCCGGGCCGGACAGGGGTCGCAACACGCCGCCATCCGGACCGCATGACGGCGTGTTGCGACCCCTCTGCCGAGGGACGGGTCACTCCGAGAGGTGCTGCTTGGTGTTCGTGTAGACGATGGAGTCGGCGGTCGCGCCCACCAGGCCGAGCGTCACGCGCAGGAGCTGCCCGGGCAGCGTGTTGTTCGGCGGCGGGGTGGAGGCGCCGAGGGTGAGCGGCGTGCCGTCCGGGAGGGTCGCGGTCGCCGAATCGAGGTAGACCTGCACGTTGCCGCTCAGCGTCATCGTGTCCGCGGTGGTCAGCAGGACCGGACCGGTCTGCTTCCGCACGTTGAGGCTGAAGCCCTGGATCGTGATGGAGTCCGCCGAGATCTTCAGCACGGGGACGCGGCTGCCGTCCGCGAGCGGGACGGTCACGAGAGTGACGCCCTTGAGGCCCGTGAACGACAGCGAGTTGCTGCCGAGCTGCGCGGGCGGCTGGGTGAAGACGGGAGCTCCGCCGTCCGGCGAGGCCGCCGTCGGCGCGGGGGTCGGGGTCGCTGTGCCGGTCGCCGGCGTGCCCGGCGTGCTCGGGAGGCCGGGCAGCGGCAGCACGGGGGAGGGTGCGCCGGACGACGGGGACGGCGACGGCGTCGGAGACGAGGAGTCGCACGAGGAGAAGATCGGGATGCAGAGGGAGGCCGGAGCCGCCGTGCGCGCCGTGTCGGCCGGCACCGGGGCCGCGCCGAGCCCGGTCAGCGCGCCGGCCAGCGCGAGACCGGCCGCGAGAGCGACGCCGGCGGAGCCTCTGCGGGCCCTCACGCGGTCTCCTCCGCCGTGCTCTCGCCGTCCGGGCCGGCGTCGGTCGCGTCGGCCGGGGCGCCTTCGCGACGCCGTCCGCGCCGGCGGCTCTCGCCGCGCTGCTCGGGCGGCATCCATGCCACCGCGAGCACGCCTCCGACAGTGCTCAGCAGCATCCCGATGAAGAAGCCGCCGAGGTTGACGCCGACGAGCGAGTACACCGCGATGGCCAGTGCGATCACGCCGTAGAAGATCCGGTGCGCGGGCATCGCGATGACGAGTACGCCGAGCAGCAGGAGCAGGACGGGGATGATCGTCGCCTGCAGCCCCTCGATGCCGAGCTGGACGTGGATGCGGCCGATGTCGAGCTGTCCGGAGAAGAACATCTCGATCCCGCCGAGCGCCGTCAGGAGTCCGCCGGTGAAGGGGCGGGCGCGCCGCCAGGCGCGGAAGCGCTGCCGGGCCGTCCGGTCGTCGGTCGGAGCGGCTTCGGCGGGCTCCGCGGCGGCGGGCTCGAATCCGTCCACCGTCTCTTCAGCGTCGTCGGACGTCGTCAGCAGCGCCGACACCTCCGACGACGCGGACTCGTCCTCGGGCATCCCCGCCTCCGGCCCGACCATCGCGTTCCTCGTCCCCGGGCGGCTCAGAAGCATCCCTTCGACCCGTCCGTGAGCTGCACGTGCATGCCGGTGAGCGTGAAGACCGAGGCCTGCGTGCTCCACGCGGTCTGCTGCAGGTGCGAGATGGTCACCGTGTCCGCGTCCTGGGCGAAGTCGCCGGCGCTGCCCTTGGCGGCCGTGTTGACCGTCGAGGCGTCGACGCCGATGCGGATGTTGTGGAACTGGGCATCTCCGCCGAGGTCCGTCATGCCGATCTGGAGGTCGGAGGCACTGGCCGGATTTCCGCCGCCACCCGCCGTGATCAGGATGCCGACCTTGCCGAGCGGCGTGTCCGAGACGACCGACTGGCACAGGTCGGCGAGGGTGGCCGACTTGATGTTGGCGATCGCGACCTGGTGCTGCTTGCCCGCGGTGTCGGGGGCGACGCCGGCGTACTGCGAGAAGCCGGTGCCGTCGAGCTTCGAGGCGCTGATCTGGAACTGGCTGCCGGAGACGGCGAACGAGACGGGGACGGCCCCCTGCGCGACCCCGGTCATCAGCACCGTCGAGACCAGCGCGACGGGCACGGCGGCGAGCACGATGCGTCCGGCGTGGGAGCCGGCGAGCTTACGGAACTTCATCGATCCTCCTGTTCGGGGGCTTGACAGCGACTGTGCGGTCGTTCCCACGACGAGATTAGACGCTATTGACCGTTTGTCAATAGTCGGCCGAATGGGGGACGGAAAGACCGTTCCGGTCCTCGTGGCGCAACTCCCGACGCGTCGGAGAGCGCCTAGGCTCGACGCATGGACACCGATCGGCGCACCCGGCTGACCCCGGACGAGCGCCGGGCCCAGCTCGTCGCGCTCGGGGTCGCGCACCTCGCCGACCAGCCGCTCGACACCCTGACCATCGAGGAGCTGTCGGCGCGGGCCGGGGTGTCGCGCGCCCTCCTGTTCCACTACTTCGGGTCGAAGCAGGGGCTGCACCGGGAGGTCGTCCGCACCGCGCGCGACAGCATGCTGCACGCCACGGAGCCGGTCCCCGCTCTGCCGCCGCGCGAACGCCTGCACGACACCCTGACCCGGATCGTCGCCTTCGTGCGCGACCACAGCGGGACGTTCTACTCGCTGGTGCGCGGCGTCGCGAGCGGCGACGAGGAGGTCCGCGTGGTGATCGAGGAGGCCAGGGCCGAGCAGGCCGAACGCGTCCTCGCCGTGTTCCTCGAGCTCGGCGCAGCGGACACCCCGCTGCTGCGCATCGGCCTGCGCTCCTGGATCGCGTTCGCGGAGGACGTGCTGGTCGCCAGCGCGATCGGCACCGACCTCCCGTCCGGCGACATCGTCGCGTTCCTGGAGCGCAGCGCGAACGGGGTGGTGGAGGCCGTCCCCGCTTAGATGCCTTCCTCGTCGACGTCGTCCTGGGTGAGGACGCCGTCGCCCGGATTCCCCTCCGGATCGTGCTCGTCGTAGTAGGGCTCGGCCTCCCGCGGCTGTCCGCCGGTCGGCCCGTCGTTCCCGTCGCCCGGGCCGTCCCACACGGTCTCGCCGGCCACGCCGTCGTTCGTCACCAGCTCGTCGGCGAAGTCGGCTTCCGCGATCGGGTCGTCCAGCGCGTAGTCGACCTCGCCGTCGCCGGGGTCCACCCAGCCGGCTGTGTCACCGGCGTCGGAGTCGCCGATCTCCGGCTCGTCCGCGCCGTCCTCCGGAATGCGGTCGTCCATGCCCGTCTCCTCTCGTGCGCTCGAGCTTCTCGTGCTCTCCGCCCGTTCGCGCCGAAGGTACACCCGCGCGCGGGGGCGGCAGGAGAGGGGGCCGGAAACGCCTACGGCTTCGGGAAGCTGTACGTGCCGCTCGAGCCGGCGTCCTTGACCGCCGCCGCGACGAAGGCCGCGAACTGCGACGCGTTGGTGAAGCCGCCCTGGTAGCGCTCGCCGTTCACGAACACGGTCGGGGTGCCGAAGCTGCCGGTCGACGGGTTCTTGAGCTGCGAGTTCGACACCGCGTCGTTCGTGCGGTCGGTGACGAACTTCGAGAACGTCTGGTCGTTCACGCATTTGGTGATGTCCGACGAACTGACCCCGTTGCTCTTGAACAGGGACAGCATCTTGGCGTTCGTCAGCCCCGACCCGGTCTGCTCGTTCGGCTGGTTGGCGAACAGCACGCTGTTGAGGTCGAAGTACTTGTCCGGCTCGTAGTTCGCCACGCACGACATCGCCGCCGCGGCGCGGGTCGAATACTGGTTGTTGGTGCTGGAGTCGAGGATCGCGATCGGGTGGATCTCGAGCGTCGCCGAGCCGTCCGACATCCACTGCTTCATCTGGGAGGAGTTCGTGGTCTCGAACTGGTCGCAGTACGGGCACTGGTAGTCGAGCCAGATCTGGATGTGCGCGGTCTTGCCGTCGAGCGTCTGCTTCGTCGGCGTGGGCTTGGCGCCGGGCGCGATCGCCGGCGTCGTGACCGCCTTGTCGGCCTGGGTCAGCAGGATGCCGCCGCTGAGCATGTTCTTCGGGTTGGCGACGCTGCTGGTCCCGCCGACGGTGGTGAAGATGACGACGCCGATGATCGCGAGCACCGCGATGATGCCGACGATCACCGAGCTCTGGACGACGATCTTGCGCCGCTTGGCCTTCTTCGCGGCCTCCTCGCGCATGCGGCGAGCGGTCTCGCGCGCCTCGGCTCGGCGATCGTTCTTCGTCGGGGTCGCGGCGCCTCTGCCCGTAGCAGCCATTCAGGTCATTCCATTCGAGAAAGTGGGACGGTATCCGAGAAGCAAGCGTATGGGCAAAAGCTTTGGATGCGCCGAGCGCCCGCTGGAGTTCGGGCGGATCCGGCCGGGCGCGTCAGACCCGCGCCGTCGCGCCGGGGGACGCGACCGGGACGAGGCGCTGGAGCTGCGTCACATGCGCCGGCGTCAGGTCGGCGAGGGTCGGCACCTCCAGGAGCTTCATGGTGCGCACGATCTGGTCGCCGAGGATCTGGATGGTGCGGTCGACGCCGGCGCGGCCGCCCGCCATCAGCCCATACAGGTAGGCCCGTCCGATCAGCGCGAACTTCGCGCCGAGCGCATAGGCGGCGACGATGTCCGCGCCGTTCATGATGCCGGTGTCGATCGCGACCTCGGTGCGGTCGCCGACCGCCTCCACGACCTTCGGCAGCAGGTGGAAGGGGATCGGCGCACGGTCGAGCTGGCGGCCGCCGTGGTTGGAGAGCACGATGCCGTCGACGCCGAGGTCCACGAGCTTCCGGGAGTCCTCCACGTTCTGCACGCCCTTGACGACGATCTTGCCCGGCCACATGCTGCGGATGATGTCGAGGTCGGCGAAGCTGATCGACGGGTCCATGGCGGAGTCGAGCAGCTCGCCCACCGTGCCGCCGGTGGAGGACAGCGACGCGAACTCCAGCTTCGGCGTGGTGAGGAAGTCGTACCACCACCACGGCCGCGGGATGGCGTTGACGATGGTGCCCAGGGTGAGTTGCGGGGGATGGAGAAGCCGTTGCGCTTGTCGCGCAGGCGTGCGCCGGCGACCGGGGTGTCGACAGTGAAGAACAGGGTGTCGAACCCGTTCGCGGCGGCACGGCGCACCAGCTCGTAGGAGATCTCCCGGTCGCGCATCACATAGAGCTGGAACCAGTTGCGTCCGTTGGGGTTGGCGGCCTTCACACCCTCGATGGAGGTCGTGCCGAGCGTCGAGAGGGTGAACGGGATGCCGGCCGCGCCCGCGGCTCCCGCTCCGGCGACCTCGCCCTCGGTCTGCATCAGGCGGGTGAAGCCGGTCGGCGCGATCCCGAACGGCATCGCCGACGGGCCGCCCCAGATCTCGCACGAGGTGTCGACCGTGGACACGTCGCGCAGGATCGACGGGTGGAACTCGATGTCCTGGAACGCCTGCCGCGCGCGGGCCAGCGACAGCTCGCCCTCCGCGGCGCCCTCGGTGTAGTCGAAGGCGGCCTTCGGCGTGCGGCGCTTCGCGATCGCGCGCAGGTCCTCGATCGTGAGCGCGGCGCTCAGCCGGCGCTTCTTCGCGTCGAACTCGGGCTTCTTGAAGGACATGAGCTCGAGCAGCTCGGCGGGCCTGGGGAGTTGGCGGGTGACCATGTTCGTGTGCCTAACGTGCGTCGGTGGACAGGGTGTGTGCGTCGCGGTAGTAGCCGCTGATGTGGTCGTGGATGCGGGTGCGCGCCGCCGTCGGGTCGCCGGCGTCGATGGCGTCGATCACGCCGCGGTGCTCGGCGCGGAGCCGGGCGGCCATGACCTCCCACTCGGGGATGCGAGCGGCGCCGGCGAGCACATAGCCCTCGATCGAGCTGCGGAGGCCGGCCATCGTCGTGGCGACGACCGTGTTGCCGGCCGCCTCCGCGAGGGCGAGGTGGAACTGCGCGTCGAGCGCCAAGAACTCCTGCGCGGTGAGGGCGGTGTCGTCCATCGCGTCGAGGAGCTGCCGGGCGTCGGTCAGGTCGGCGGACCCGCGCTCGGCGAGCTCGCCCGCGACCGACGACTCCAGCAGCAGTCGCGTGCTGACCCGTCGGCGACCGGGAACCCGCTCGCGGCGACCTGGAGGCGCATCAGCGCCTGCATCCCGCCGAGCGGTCGCGCCACGATGATCGCGCCGGAGCTCGGCCCCGACCCGGTCTGGGTGCGGATCAGGCCCATCGCCTCCAGCACCCGGATCGCCTCGCGAACGCTGGAGCGGGCGACGCCGAACTCTGCGGACAGCGCGCGCTCGGGCGGCAGGTGGTCGCCGGGCCGCAGCCGGCCGTCGACGAGGCGCTCCTCGATGCGGGCGAGCACGCTCTCCCACGCCTTCGGCTCCGTCGTCATGACGCTGGCTCCTCCTGTGGTCGGACCATATGGTCAGACCACACATTACCAGCACGCAGCAGAGGGGTCGCAACACGCCGTCATCGCACCGGGATGACGGCGTGTTGCGACCCTCTGCGGAGGTCGTGGGTCAGTCGGCGGCGGCCGGCGCGCGCCCGAACTCGACGTCCTCGACGCGCGAGCGCGGCATCGCGACGCCTGCCACGATGGTCAGCGCCGCGACCACGGCCACCGCCGTGAAGACCGCGGTCGACGCGCCCTGCACGGCCGCGGGCGAGTGCGCGCCGCCGGTGCTGGAGAGGATGATCGCGTTCGCGATCGCGCCGAAGACCGCCACGCCGACCGCGCTGCCGATCGAGCGCGCGAACATGTTCGTCCCGGTGACCACGCCGCGCTCGCTCCAGGACACGCTCGACTGCGCCGCGATCAGCGTCGGAGTCGCCACGAGGCCCATCCCGAGCCCGACGACGAAACAGCTCACGGCCACGAACAGCACGCTCGGGTGCACACTCGTCGCGGCCAGAATGATGGTCCCGACGATCGCGATGCCCGTGCCGAGCAGGGCCGTGCTGCGGAATCCGATCCGCAGATAGAACCGTCCGGAGATGCTGGCCGCGATCGGCCAGCCGAGCGTCAGCGCGGCGACCGCGAGGCCGGCGACCAGTGGGGGAGCCCCGACCGTGGCCTCCAGATAGGTGGGGACGTACGAGGTGAGGCCGATCAGGATGGCGCCGATCCCGAGTGAGACGAGCGTGGTCGTGACCAGCAGCCTGCGCGAGAACACCCACAGCGGCATGACCGGCTCGGCCGCGTGGCGCTCGACGAACGCGAAGGCGACCAGCAGGAGGGCGCCGAGCGCGAACGCGCCGATGCTCCAGACCGAGTCCCACGCCCAGGCCTGGCCGCCCTCCAGCACCGCCAGGATGAGCAGCGACATCCCGGCGGTCAGCAGAACGGATCCCGCATAGTCGATGCGGTGCTTCTTCCGCTCGATGCTCTCGTGGAAGCTGCGGATCAGCATCCACGCCGCCAGGATGCAGAGCGGCACGTTGACGAAGAAGATCCACCGCCAGGACAGGAACTGCGAGAACAGCCCGCCGAGCGTCGGACCGACGACCGAAGAGATCGCCCAGACGCTCGCGAGGTAACCCTGCGTCTTCGCGCGCTCGGCGACCGTGTAGATGTCGCCGGCGATCGTCATCGACATCGGCTGGATAGCGCCGGCGCCGAGCCCTGCAGGGCGCGGAACGCGATGAGCGCCGGCATGCTCCAGGCGAACCCGCAGAGCACCGAGCCGAGGAAGAACAGCCCGATGCCCGCGAGGACGATCGGCTTCCGCCCGACCGTGTCGGAGAGCTTGGCGTAGACCGGCACGGAGACCGCTTGCGCCAGCAGATAGATGGAGAACAGCCACGGGAACGAAGCGAAGCCGCCCAGGTCGCGCACGATCGAGGGGACAGCGGTGGCGAGGATGGTCGCGTCGATCGCGACCAGTCCTGTCGTCAGCATGAGTGCGATCAGGATCGGTCCGCGTTCGGAACGGAAACCGACGCTCGCCCGGGAGATTTCGTTCATCCCTGTGAACAACAGCCCTTCGTGGGGATCATTCCCGCCACCGAGCGATCCGTTCGACTTGACGTGAAAGAAAGCAGCGCGCACAATCTGAAACATGTCTTTCACATCGGATGATCGGCCGCAGGGAGGCCGCCGCGAGGACCGGCGAACGGTCACCGACCCGCGGGCACTCCGGGCGCTCGCCCACCCGCTCCGGCTCGCGCTGCTCGACCACCTGATGTCGTTCGGCGCGAGCACTGCGAGCGAGTGCGCCGATGCGGTCGGCTCCACGCCCTCCAACTGCAGCTACCACCTGCGCGCCCTGGCCAAGTTCGGCCTCGTGGAGCGGGTGGAGGCAGAGGACGGCCGCGAGCGCCCCTGGCAGTCGACCGCCACCGGGCTCACACTCGGCCGCACCGAGGACCCGGCCATGCGGTTCGGCGCCGACTCCGTCGAGCGTTTCTTCGCCGATCACCAGATCGACGAGGACGCCGCGCGCCTGCACCGCTCGATCGCGGAGCGCGACAGCGTGCCGCCCGAGTGGCGGGAGGCGAGCATCCTCTCCGGCTACGCGCTGCGGATCACGCCCGGCGAGCTCCGCGAGCTGGGGGAGCGGCTGGACGCGCTCATCCGCCCGTACATCGCGCTCACCCGGGCGGACGCGCCCGACGACAGCGCGGTGGTGGTGCTGGGCCTCAACGCCTTCCGGCACCCCGCCGAGAAGGAGCCGGCCGAGAAGGAGCCCGCCGAGAAGCAGCCCGGCCAGAAGCAGCCCGGCCAGAACGAAGGGACCGAGCCGTGACCCGCTCTCCGCTGCTCCGCCGCGATTACGCGCTGATCTGGTCGGCCGGACTCGTCTCCGACACCGGCGACTGGCTCCTGATGATCGCCCTCCCGCTGTTCGCGTTCTCGGCGACCGGGTCCGCGCTCGGCGCGTCGACCGTGTTCCTCGCCGAACTCATCCCGATGCTGCTCGCCGGCACCTTCCTCGGCGTGCTGGTCGATCGCTGGGACCCGCGGCGCACCATGATCGTCACCGCGCTCATCCAGGGCCTGGCACTGTTGCCGCTGCTCGCCGCCGGCCCGGACCGGATGGGCATCGTGTACGCGGTCGCCGCCGTGCAGTCCTGCCTCGGCGCGGTCATGAACCCGGCGCGGCAGTCGATGGTCCCGCGTCTGCTGAAGCCGGACGAGCTCGGCAGAGGCAACGCGCTCCTCGCCATCGCCGACAACCTCGCACGGCTGGTCGGCTCGCCGCTCGGCGGCCTCGCCTTCGCGGTGTCCGGACTCCCGGGCGTCGTGGCGGTGGACGCCGTGTCCTTCGCCGTGACCGCCCTCCTGGTCGCGCTCACCCGCCCGCTCGCGCCGCGTGTCCCGGAGCCGGGGGAGGAGTCCGCCCCCGCGGTCGAGCGCCGCCTCCTGCGCGAGTGGCTGGAGGGCATCGCCACCATCGTCCGCAGCCGGGAGCTTGCGACAGTGGCGGTCATCGCCGTGATCGGGAGCGTGGCGCAGGGCGTGTTCCTCGTCCTCTTCATCGTCTACGTGACCGAGAACCTGCACGCCGGGGGCACGGAAGTCGGCGTCCTGCGCGGCGTGCAGGCGATCGGCGGCGTGCTCGGCGGCCTCCTCGCCGGGCTGCTGGTGCGCCGGGTCGCGCCGCGCTGGCTGATCGGGATCGGCTACCTGGTGTTCGGCGCGCTCTCGTTGCTCACCTGGAACCTGGCGCCCGTCACCACCGCGGTGTGGGTCTATGCCGGGCTGTTCATCGCGATGGGCCTGCCTGCGGTCGCGACCGAGACGGGGAGATCACGCTCGTGCAGACGGTCACGCCGCGCGCCACGCTCGGGCGGGTGATCGCGGCGGTGAGGACGATCTCCGGCGCGGCCCAGGGCGTCGGCCTCCTGGTGGCCGGGCTCATCGCCGCTTCCGTCGGCGCAGTCCGGGTGCTCGACGTGCAGGCCTCCCTCTATCTCCTGTGCGGTGTGCTCGCGCTGCTCTTCCTCGGCGGCCGCCGCGCATCCCGGGAGGCCGCGCCGGAGCCGGCCGCCGCACGCACGACGCCGTCCTGAGGCCCGTCCGACGCGGCGACTTGACGCGAAACCCGGCCGATTGCCAGATGTTTCGCGGATCGGCACGTAGGGTGTCGGTGTGTGGCGACTGGATAGGAAGAGCGAGGACGACGACGACATGACGTCCGACGTGCCGGAGGGCGACGCCCTGCGACCGGCCGCCAACACCACCTCGCCGCACACGCTCAGCCTCGGCGAGGCCGGTCTCGTGGCCGGCAACATCGCCGAGCCGGTGTGGGCGCGCTGGCGCAAGGAGATCGCGGCGATCGGCGGCGACTCGCCGCTGCTGCACTTCGAGGACAGCCCGCGGACGCGCATCGAATTGAGCACGACGCATCCCGGCGGCCTCCCGCAGTTCATCACCGGGCAGAGCACGCTGCTCTCCAGCCTGATCCGGGACGAGCTCGCCCTGCGCACCGCGCGCGCCGCGGCCAACGCGATCACGGCGAAGGGCATCGAGCTGCGCTCGGTGCGCGGCATCGAATCCGTACATCTTGCGATCGGTCTCGCGCAGTGGCGGCACGGCACCGACGAGTTCATGGCGCCGATCCTGCTGCGCCCGATGGCGATCCGCCGCTACGGCCGGGACTTCGAGCTGAAGCTCAAGGGCCAGCCGTTCCTCAACCCGGAGCTGTCGAAGGCGCTGGCCGAGCAGTTCCAGATCACGCTCGACGCCAGCGCGTTCGTGGCGCTCGCCCTCGACAACGGCGCCTTCAAGCCGCAGCCGGTGATCGACCGGCTGCGCGGCCTCACCTCCCACCTGCCCTGGTTCAACGTCCAGCCGCGCCTGGTGGTGTCCTCCTTCGTGGACGTCGCGCCCGCGCTGCGCGCCGAGGCCGACGACCTGGACACCACGCTCCTGGACGCCCTCGCCGGCAACCCGACCGCGCGCACCACGATCGAGAGCGCCTTCAACCCGGCCCAGCCCGTCCGCCAGGACGAGCGGCCGCCGGCCACCGACTCGCTCCTGCTCGACGCCGACGAGGCGCAGGAGAACGTCGTCGCCCAGATCGCCGCGGGCAACTCGCTCGTCGTGAAGACCCTCCCGGGCACCGGTGGCACCCAGACCGTCGTCAACGCGGTCGGCGCACTGGTCGCGCAGCACAAACGCGTCCTGGTCGTGGGTCCCCGGCGCTCCAGCCTGGAGGACATCGCCCAGCGGTTCGCGAAGGTCGGCCTGCCCGGCCTCGCCGTCACGCCGCGGAGCCTCCGCCGCGACCTCATCCAGTCGATCGGCCGCAACGAGAAGGCCGAGCAGCCGCGCGTCA
Organism: Streptomyces sp. L7; assembly: GCF_050990935.1. Lineage (GTDB taxonomy): Bacteria > Actinomycetota > Actinomycetes > Actinomycetales > Microbacteriaceae > Leifsonia. The sequence continues at coordinate 51,077 of NZ_CP194644.1, forward strand.
CCGACGTGGACGACGCGCTCGTCCGCCTCCGCAAAGTGCTCCTGGACTACCGCGCGGCGCTCGCCCGCCGCGACCCGGTGCTGCACGTCTCGGTGCTGGACGCCCTGCGCGAGCTGTCCCGGCTCGCGCTGCTGCCCGCGCCGCCGTCCACGACCGCGCGCCTCAGCCGGGCCTCCATCGAGGTCCTCGCGTCCGGGCGCGACGCCGCGGCGGACGCGCTGATCCGTGCCGCCCGTCTCGGCGAGTTCCGCTACGGACCCAACGACTCGCCCTGGTACGGCGCCTCCTTCGGCACGACCGAGGAGGGCAAGGCCGCCCACGACCTGGCCAAGAAGCTCAGCCGCGCCGAGCTGCCCCGACTGCTGGACCGCGCCAAGGCGCTGATCGGGCAGACCCGGATGCGGCCGTTCGAGTCGATCGCCGAACTCGGCGTCTACCTGCGGCTGCTGCTCGACGTGCGGGAGACTCTCGACCGCTTCACGCCTGCCGTGTTCGACCGCTCGATCGCCGAGCTGATCGCCGCGACCTCCTCCCGCCGCGAGTCGCCCGCCATGTCGGGCGCGAACCGCCGCCGGCTGCGCAAGCTCGCCCTGGAGTACGTCCGCCCCGGCGTGCACGTCACCGACCTCAACGAGGCCCTGCGCCGCATCCAGCAGCAGCGCATCCTCTGGAACCGGTTCGCCGTCGCCGGCGTCCTGCCCGAGGTGCCGGTCGGCATCGCGGACGTGCAGGTCGCGTACCAACGCGTCGCGGAGGACCTCGCCCGGCTCGACATCCCGCTGCGCCGCGTCGGGACCCCGCAGTCCCTCGCCGCCCTCCCGGTCGAGGAGTTGACCCGCCAGGTCGCCGGCCTCGCGGCCGAGTCCGAGGTGCTCGCCAACCTGCAGGAGCGCACTGCGCTGCTCGGGCTGCTCCGCGAGCGCGGGCTGGACCCGCTGCTGTCCGACCTGTCCGTGCGGCACGTGCCGGAGTCGCAGGTCAGCGCCGAGCTGGAGCTGGCCTGGTGGCAGTCGGTGCTGGAGGCGCTGCTGGCCTCCGACCGCGCCCTCCTCAGCGGCAACACCAGCGTGCTCGACCGGTTGGAGGCGGACTTCCGCCTGGTGGACGAAGCCCACGCCTCCGCGACCGGCAAGCAGCTCGCGTGGATGCTCGCCGAGACCTGGAAGATCGGCATCGTCGACTGGCCGGAGGAGGCCAAGGCGCTCAAGAAGCTGCTGACGACGAGCGCGCCCACCGCGGCGACGCTCAACGCCGCGGCACCGCATCTCGCGCGCCCGCTCGCCCCGGTCTGGCTGGTCTCGCCCTATGAGGTCCCCGCCATCGACGCCGAGGTCGCGTTCGACACCGTCGTGCTCATCGACGCCGGCGCCTCCACCCTCGCCGAGAACGTCCCCGTGCTGCGCCGGGCCCGTCAGGTCGTCGCGTTCGGCGACCCGGTGACCCAGACCCCGTCCCGCTTCGATGTCGGCGTGCACGAGTACGGCACGACGGTGGAGACCGCGGATGTGGACTCCCTGCACGCCGACTCGGCGCTCGCCCGGCTCTCCGAGCTGCTGCCCGTCTTCACGCTTGCCCGCAGCTACCGGGCCGGCGGCGAAGACCTGGCCGAGCTGGTCAACCGCCGGTTCTACGGCGGCAACATCGACTCCCTCCCGTGGGCCGGCACCTACCTCGGCCACGGCAGTCTCGCCCTCCACTACGTCACCGGCGGCCAGGGGATGCCCGACACGGACACCGGCGCCGTGGAGAGCACGGACGCCGAGGTGGCGAAGGTCGTCGAGCTCGTGCTGCGGCACGCGACCGAGCGGCCGCGCGAGTCCCTCATGGTCATCACCGCGAGCGAACGGCACGCGGTGCGCGTCAACCAGGCGGTGCTCTCCGCGTTCGCCAAGCGGAACGAGCTCGCGGACTTCATCCTGGGCGACCGGCCGGAGCCGTTCACCGTCGTCACGCTGGAGCAGTCCGTCGCCCAGAGCCGCGACCGCGTCGTGTTCTCGATCGGCTACGGCCGCACTCCGCACGGCCGCCTGCTGTCCAACTTCGGCGCGCTCGCCGAGCCGGGCGGCGACCGCCTGCTCGCGGTCGGCATGACCCGCGCGCGCCGCGGCATGGACATCGTCTCCTGCTTCCGCCCCGACGACATCGACGATTCCCGGATGCGTCACGGCATCGCGGCGCTCGCCCAGGTGCTGGGGGAGGCAGACCAGCTCCAGGCCGCAGCGCCCGAGTACCTGAGCCCGGACGCCGACCCGATGGTGGTCGATCTCGCAAAGCGCCTGGCGCGCCGAGGGCTGGATGTGCAGATCGGCTACCGCGGCAAGCTCACGCTGGTGGCGTCGAACGCGGGCCGCGCCGTCGTGGTCGAGACGGACGAGGACGTCAACCGCGGCAGCCTCCGGGAATCCCTCCGGCTGCGCCCGGACGTGCTGCGCCGCCTCGGCTGGCACTACCTGCGCGTCCACAGCTTCGAGCTGTTCGCCGACCCGGACGCCGTCGCCTCCCGGGTCGCCCGCCTCATCGGCGTCAACGACGAGGCGAGCACCGAAACCGCGCCCATCACGCTCCCGCAACTCTGACGGTTCCGCCGCCGGCATTCGTGGTTCGCGACATTCGTGACGAATGTCGCTTTTGGCGCCGCTATTCGCGACATTCGGCGCGAATGTAGGCGTTCGCGAATCACGACATTCGTGACGAATCGCTCGAGGGCGTGGCACGTCCTCGGGGGCGTGGCACGGCTACGCTGGAGTGGTGAACGACAAGCCCGACGACGAACGCCCCGCGCGCCGGTCGCGGCGCGTACGGCGGGAGGGCGCTCCGGGCGCCGACCCCACGCCGCATATTCCTGAGCGTGACGGCGAGGAAGGCTCCTGGTCGCCGAACGACGAGCAGCTGCGACGGGACGTGCCGCCGCACTACTGAGTTCGGCTGCCGCTTACGGCAGCGGGTCGGCGTGCCGGCCGGCGTTCGCCGACGGCGGCGCCTGCTGCGCCTTCAGGAGGTCGCGGATCTCCGTGAGCAGGTCGAGGTCGGTGACCGGGGCGTCCGGCTGCACGACGCCCTTCTTGCGCAGACGGTCCGCCCGCTCCTTGATCTTGTTGATCGGGAAGACGAAGACGAAGTAGACCACGACCGCGACGATCAGGAAGTTGATGAGCGCGCCGAGGATCGCGCCGAACTTGATGCTCGACCCGTTGATGGTGACCACCATCGCGTGGCTGAGGTCGCTCTGCTTGAAGAACGCGCTGATCACGGGGTTGATCAGGTTCGTCACGATCGCCGTGACGACCGCGGTGAACGCGGCGCCGATGACGACCGCGACCGCCAGGTCGAGCACGTTCCCACGGAGGATGAACTCTCGGAAGCCTTTGAGCAAGACCGGTCCTTTCGCCAGGTGGATGGAACTGGTGGTGCTGTGCGCCCGGGCGGGCGCGGAATCAGGCTGCGGAGCCCGATGAGGACGACGAGGCGGAGCCCGACGAGCCGGAAGAAGACGACGACGAGCCGGAAGACGAGCCCGTAGACGAGGAAGACGAGGACGACGAGCCCGACGAGCCCGACGACGAGGGGCCGGACGACGACCCTCCACCCGTCTTCGCCCCGCCGCGCGAGTCGGTCCGGTAGAACCCGGACCCGTTGAACGTCACGCCGACCGTGCCGAACACCTTGCGCAAGTGGCCGCCGCAGTTCGGGCAGACCGTGAGCGCGTCGTCGGTGAACGCCTGGTGGATGTCGAAGGCGTGGCCGCAGTCGCGGCACGAGTAGGAGTAAGTGGGCATGGTCTTCCGTGTGCTGGGTGGGTCAGGTGAACTGGACGATGCGAGTCGGGGTGACCGCGCCGTCGACCGGCTGATCGTGCCGCTCGCGCGGGACCTCGTCGACGAGCTCGCCGTCGAACACGACGGCGTACACCGGGGGACATTTTTCCATGCTGCCGAGCGTCTTGTCGAAATAGCCGCGGCCCCAGCCCATCCGCATCCCGGTCGCGTCGACGGCGGCGGCCGGCACGACGATGAGGTCGACGTCGTTGATCGCGATCGGTCCGAGCAGCTCGCCGACGGCCTCCGGCATCCCGAACAGGCCCTCGGTCTCGGTCTCGCCGTCGCCGGTGGTCCAGTCCAGGAGGCCGTCCGCGCGGGAGACCGGGAGCAGCACGCGCAGCCCTTGGGCGACGGCCCAGTTGACGAACGGACGGGTGTCGGGCTCGATCGTCGTCGACAGGTAGCAGGCCACGGACCGGGCTGAGAGGTCGGTCGTCAGGTCGACCAAGTTCCGGGTGATTCCGGCGGTCGCGGCCTGTCGTTCGGTGCTCGTCAGGTTCTGCCGGCGCTCGCGCAGCTCGGCGCGCAGTGCGCGCTTTCGATGGGCTGCTGTGTCGGTCTCCATAGCGCAATCCTAGAAGATCGCTCCGGGAGCCCGATCGAAATGCGGATAGTGTGCTGGGTATGGCTACTCACGTGACGAAAGCAGTGATCCCTGCGGCCGGCCTCGGCACCCGGTTCCTCCCGGCGACCAAGGCGATGCCGAAAGAGATGCTGCCGGTCGTCGACAAGCCGGCCATCCAGTACGTGGTCGAGGAGGCCGTCGCGGCCGGACTGCACGACGTGCTGATGATCACCGGGCGCAACAAGAACGCGCTCGAGAACCACTTCGACCGCAACGCCGAGCTGGAGGAAACGCTCAAGAAGAAGGGCGACACGGACCGGCTCGAGAAGGTCAACTACTCGACCTCGCTCGCCGACCTCCACTACGTCCGCCAGGGCGACCCGAAGGGCCTCGGCCATGCGGTGCTGCGCGCCAAGATGCACGTGGGGCGCGAGCCGTTCGCGGTGCTGCTCGGTGACGACATCATCGACTCCCGCGACGACCTCCTGCAGCACATGCTCGAGGTGCAGCAGCACTACAATGCGACCGTCATCGCGCTGATGGAGGTGCCTCCCGAGTCCATCCACCTGTACGGCGCGGCCGCGATCGAGGAGACCGGCGACGACGACGTGGTCCGTATCACGGGCCTGGTCGAGAAGCCGGACGCGGACAAGGCGCCCTCCAACTACGCGATCATCGGCCGCTACGTGCTGCGCCCGGAGGTGTTCGACGTGCTCGAGCGCACGGAGCCCGGCCGCGGCGGCGAGATCCAGCTCACCGACGCGCTCCAGTCGATGGCGGAGGCGCCGGACTGGACAGGCGGGGTGTACGGCGTCGTCTTCCGCGGCCGCCGGTACGACACCGGCGACCGCCTCGACTACATCAAGGCGATCGTGCAGCTCGCGGTCGACCGCGAGGATCTCGGTCCGGAGCTCCGGCCGTGGCTGAAGGAATTCGCCGACGGCCTCCGCGACGAGCCGCGCGAGATCCTCGACGAGATGCCCATCGACACGGCTGACGCATCGGAGGGCGGAAACCGCTAGCGTCATACCTGCGGCGAACGGTCGCCGCAGAAGGAGGACGCTGTGGCGTTCGTCATCCCCACGCTCAGCGAGGGACGCATCGGACTGCGACCGATCCGCCTGCGGGACGCGCGCGCCCTGGAGCGCTCGCTGCTCGACAACCGGTCCTGGCTGCGGCAGTGGGAGGCCACCAGCCCCTACGCGCCGGGGGCGTTCGACACGCGCGCGAGCATCCGCTCCCTGCTGGCGAACGCGCGCGCCGGACACGGCCTCCCGTTCATCGTGGAGTACGACGGACGGCTGGCCGGCCAGCTCAACGTGTCGTCGGTGACCTACGGCTCGCTCTCCAGCGCAACCATCGGCTACTGGATCGCGGAGGAGTTCGCCGGCCGCAACATCACGCCGACCGCCGTGGCGCTCGCGACCGACTACTGCTTCTACCAACTCGGCCTGCACCGCATGGAGATCTGCATCCGCCCGGAGAACGCGCCGAGCCTGCGCGTGGTCGAGAAGCTCGGCTTCCGCTACGAGGGGCTGCGCCGGCGCTACATCCACATCAACGGCGACTGGCGCGACCACTACTGCTTCGGCCTGGTGTCGGAGGAGCTGCAGCAGGGCGTCCTGCGGCGCTGGATGGACGGCGAGGCGCCGGAGGACGCCGCCGCGGTGACGGCGGAGGATCGTGCGGCGGCGGCCATCCCGCTGCCGGTGGCCCGGCGGCACTGAGAGTGCGTCGCTCTGTGCGTGCCGCATGCCCGTCGTACGCACGCTGAGAGTCGTCTCCATCGAAGACACACCCGGGCGCTGACCGGGACGCCGCCCGGTCGACCCCTACCGTAGAGGCATGACTGGGGATGTGATGGGCGGAGGGGTGGTCGTCGCCATCGCGGCCGCCCTCTGGCTGGCCTACCTCGTCCCGGTGTGGCTGCGTCGCCGCGAGTACTTGGCGACCGAGCGCAACGCTGTCAGGCTGCAGCAGACGCTGCGCATCCTGGCCGAGACGAGTGAGCTTCCGGACGAGGTCCGCATGGAGGCGACCGCGAGGACGGTCGCGGAGCAGCAGCGCATCCTCCGCAAGGCGGAGGAGAGACGGCTGGCCACCGCACGCGCGGAGGCCGCCGCTCACGCCCGCCGCGAGCTGGCCGTCGCCGAGGAGCGTCGGCAGGCCGCGGAGGAGGCCGAGCGCGCGGCCTCCGAGGCCATCGCCCTGGAGCGGGCCTCCCGCGCCGCAGCGGCCCAGCGGGCGCGCGAGCTCGCGGCGCTGAACGCGCGTCCGGTGCTCTCGCCCCAGCGCCGTCGCCGGCTGCGCCGGACCCGCGCCGTCTGCACGCTTCTGCTGGTCGCCGGACTGGTCGGGGTCGCCTCCGGCGGCGCGCTGCTGTTCGCGACCGGCGCTTGGCTGCTGCCCGCCGCGTCCGCCGCCGTCACGGCGGCCGCCCTCGGGATGCTGGGCCGCCTGTCCCGCTCGGCGAAGGCCATGCCCGCTCCCGTCCCGTTCATCCCGGCCGCTCCCGCGTCGCCCGCGCTCTACGACGACGCCAAGCACGACCTCCCAGTGCAGGAGGCCCTGCGCCAGAGCTGGACCCCGCAGCCGCTTCCGAAGCCGCTGCACCTGTCGCCCGGAACCGTCGCCGCGGCTGCGATGGCGTCGGTGGACGCCGCCGCCGAGCTGCGCCGCTCGGCCGCCCGCGCGGAGTTCGAACGGAAGGCGACCGCGGTCGCCGAGGCGACGCCCGCGGTGCCGGCTCCGGTGCTGCTGCGCCCGGTCGCGGTGGCGCAGGAGGCCGCGCCCGTCGCCGTGGCCGTCGCCTCGCGTCCGGCTTCCGCGCCGGTCGTGGAGGCCGTCCCGAGCGTGTACTCGAGCATGGGAATCGTCGGCGCGGTCGACGACGGAGCCCTCGACCTGGACGCCGTCCTCCGCCGCCGCCGAGCCGCGAGCTGAGCCCCGCTCGATTTCGACTCGGCACCGCGAGGGTGCTATTGTTTCTAAGCAATCCCCCCGGGGCTATGGCGCAGTTGGTAGCGCGCTTCGTTCGCATCGAAGAGGTCAGGAGTTCGAATCTCCTTAGCTCCACCGCAGGGAAAAGGACCGCCAGAGCTGGCGGTCCTTTTTCGTTGAGTTCACACCACCAGCATGATCGCCAGCACCAGCATCAGCACCGCGATCCCCGCGTCCAGCACGCGCCAGGCCGCCGGCCGCGCGAACACCGGGGCGGCCACCCGGGCGCCGAATCCGAGCACGACGAACCAGAGCAGGCTGGCCGTCGCCGCTCCCGCGCCGAACACCCAGCGGCCCGGGTCGCCGTGCGTCGCCGACAGCGAGCCCAGCAGGAGCACAGTGTCGAGGTACACGTGCGGGTTCAGCCACGTGATCGCGAGGCAGGTGCCGATCGCCGCGGCGAGCGTGCCGCCCCCGGAGGTCGCGGCCGTCAGGGTGCTCGGGCGGACGGCGCGCACGGCGGCGAACACCGCGTACCCGACCAGGAACGCGAACCCGGCCCAGCGCACGATCGTGAGCGCGAGCGGGGCCGCTTTCACCAGCGTCCCGATCCCGGCGACCCCCGCAGCGATCAGGAGCGCGTCGCTCGCGACACAGATCGCGACCACGGCCAGGACGTGCTCGCGGCGGAGCCCCTGCCGGAGGACGAACGCGTTCTGCGCGCCGATGGCGACGATGAGGGCGGCGGCCGAGCCGAGGCCGGTGAGGTAGACGGAGAGCACCATTCGACGATAGGGAACGGGCGCGTCATCAGTACAGCTTGATTTACTTATGAACCATTAGCATTGCTGTCGATGGAAGCCTCCTCCGACCAGCTCCGGACCTTGGCCGCCGTGATCGACCACGGCACCTTCGACCGCGCCGCCGCGGCGCTGCACATCACGCCCTCCGCGGTGAGCCAGCGGATCAAGTCGCTGGAGGAGCAGAGCGGCCGCGTGCTCGTGCGGCGCGGCAAACCCATTCAAGCCACCGAGGCCGGCGCGGTGCTGCTGCGGCTCGCCCGCCAGCTCGCGCTGCTGGAGGCCGAGGCCGCGGCCGAGCTGGAGGGCGGCGACGGGGCCGCCGCGACCCCGATCCCGCTCGTCGTCAACGCCGACTCCCTCGCGACCTGGGTGCTGCCGGCGCTCGCCACCGTGCCCGATGTGGCCTTCGACATCACGCTCGACGACCAGGAGCACACCATCGACCGCCTGCGCGACGGGACCGCGATGGCGGCGATCGGCTCCGACCCCGAGCCGGTGCAGGGCTGCACGGTCTCGGCGCTCGGAGCGATGCGCTACCGGCCGCTCGCCGGTCCGGCGTTCGTGGAACGCTGGTGTCCGGACGGCTGGACCGCCGACCGGGCGGCAGTCGCGCCGATGCTGGTCTACAACCGCAAGGACGCCCTCCAGGACCGCTACCTCGGTGCGCTCGCGCCGGGAGCACGTCCGCCGCGGCACTTCGTCCCGGCGTCCACGGAGTTCGTGGCGGCCGCCGTGCTCGGGATGGGGTGGGGGATGGTGCCCGACCTCCAGGCCGACCCACTCGTGGCCGACGGCCGGCTCGTCGTGCTGGACCCGGGTGGCTCGGTGGAGGTGCCGCTGTACTGGCAGCAGTGGTCGTTGCACTCGGCCGCGCTGGACGCCGTCGCCGCCGCGATCGCGCGCGCCGCGGCGGCCGCGCTCCGCCGCGCCTGAGCGCCCGCGCCGGCGCTCACGTGCCCCTCGGCGACGGAAGGTTTCCGTCGCGAGCGCGCTCAGATCGTCGCCAGCACCAGGTCCAGCGCGTCCACGAACCGGTCGGCGCTCTCGCGCGTGATGCACAGCGGCGGCTTGATCTTCAGCACGTTCTTGCCGTCGCCGGTCGGCTGCACGATCGCGCCCTCCCGCAGCATCCGCTCGCACACCAGCGCGGCCTCCGCCGTCGCCGGCTCCAGCGTCCCCCGATCGCGCACCAGCTCCACGCCGAGGTACAGCCCCATCCCGTGCACGGCGCCGACGAGCGGATGCCGCTCCCCGAGCGCGCGCAGCCGGCCGGCCAGGTGGTCGCCCACGGCGGCCGCGTTCTCCTGCAGCCGCTCGTCGCGCATCACGTCGAGCACGGTCAGGCCGACGACCGAGCTGACCGGGCTGCCGCCGGCGGAGGAGAAGAAGGAGCCCTCCGCCGCGAACGACTCGGCGATTTCGCGCCGGGTGATGACGGCGCCGAGCGGGTGCCCGTTGCCCATCGCCTTCGCCACCGTGATCACGTCCGGGACGACGCCCTGTTGCGCCGAGCCCCAGAAGTAGTGCCCGAGCCGGCCGTAGCCGACCTGCACCTCGTCCGCGATGCAGACGCCGCCGCGGGCGCGCACGCGCTCGTAGACGCCGGCGAGGTAGCCGTCGGGGAGCATCAGGCCGCCAGCATTGCCGAACACCGGTTCCGCGATGAAGCCGGCGAGGCCGGTGCCGGCGGCGTCCAGCGCGGCGAGCTGCTCGTCCAGCTCGGCGAGGTACTCCGGCCCGGAGCCGAGCCCGCGGTGCCGGCCGTGGAACACGTTCGGCGACGCGATCAGCTCCACCCAGTCCGGCCGGGTCTCCAGCGCGCGCGGGTTGTCGCCCAACGACGACGAGACGGCGTCGGCTCCGACGGTCCAGCCGTGGTAGGCCTCCGTCACCGCGAGGATCGTCCGGCGCCCGGTGTGCACCTGCGCGAGCCGGAGGGCGAGGTCGACCGCCTCGCTGCCGCTGTTGACCAGGAAGACGGTGTCGAGTCCGTCCGGCGCGACCTCCACCAGCCGCTCGGTGAAGCGCGAGAGCTCCTCGTAGTGGAACCGCGAGTTCGTGTTGAGCAGCGCCCACTGGTCGCGGACGGCGCGCACGAGCCGCGGGTGCGCGTGCCCGATCTGGGTCACGTTGTTGACCATGTCCAGGTAGCTCTGCGCACGGGTGTCGAAGAGGTGGTGCCGCCAGCCGCGCTCGATCAGCGGCGGCTCGGCGAAGTAGTGCTCCTGCACACGGGCGAACGACGAGTCGCGGCGCGACAGCACATCGGCGGGGTCGGACGGGGCCGCACCGAGGTCGACGCCGAAGAGCTCGGACGGGTCGGGGGAGATCTCGCGCCACACCGCCGTCGGCAGCGTGGGCGTGACGAACGCGGGAGGGCGCCAGCCGGGCACGCGGCTGAGCTGCGCGGTGAGCCGCACGGCGCTGCCGATGACCTCCCCGCGGTCGACGGAGGCCGTGGTCAGTGGACGGGACAGACCGTCGAGCCAGAGGCCGACCGTGCCGCCCTGCAGCAGCCAGGCGCCCTCGACCAGGCGCAGCTCGCCGGCGAACGGGGCGTGGGCGACGGTGCCGGCCGGGGCGTCCAGCGTGACGCCGAGCGCGATCGTCGGCGACGGGTCGGTGCGGTCGAGACGCGCGCGGCTGAGCCGGGCCTCGGCGTAGCGGGTGAGCGCGTGGCCGTTCTCGCGGCAGATCCGCCCCAGCACGGCGTCCTCGACGCCCGCGCGCTGCCAGCGGCCCTCATCCAGTTCGTGGCCGGTGACGGAGAGGTCGGCCAGGTGGGCGTCGGTGCTGTCCACCGCGATGAGGCGGCCGAGCACGGGCGCCTCCGCTTCACCGGCGCGGCCGGCGGCGAGCCGTGCCCGGATCGCCGCCTCCACCTCCGCGAACGGCAGCCGCCGCGCCACGTCGAACGCGACCCACTCGTGCGCGCGGTTCTCGTCCGCGTAGGCGTTGTCCCCGTCGAGGACGACCTGCTGCTCGCCGCTGACGACGAGCACCGCGCCGCGCAGCACGACGAGCGGCCAGAGCGCGGCGAGGTCGGCGTCGTCCAGCGGCGCCTCCGCGTGGAAAGCCTCGATCACGTCCAGCACCGCGAGCGGGTCCTCCGGCTGGTGGTGGAGGGCGCTCGTCACCGTCGCCGCGAGCTCGGCGACCAGCCAGCCGTCCGCGACATCGCCGAAGTCGATCACGCCGGGTCCGTCCGCGCCGAGCACGATGTTGTCGTCCGTCACGTCCCCGTGGATGGCCTGCACCCGCAGTCGGCGCCGCAGCGGTTCCAGCGCGGCCAGGGCGGCCTCCGCCGCCGCCACGACGGCCTGCCGCTTCGCCGGCTGGAGGACATGCTCGGCGAGCAGCGCGACGACGTCCCCGCCGATCCGCGCGTCCCACTGGGTGGTGCGGGCGAGACCGGGATGCCGCAGCCCGGCCAGCCCCGCGGCGATGCTCCCGGAGAGTCGGCCGAGGGTGCGGAGCTGCTCGGGGCTCAGGCGCGCGACGTCGGTCAGCGGCTCACCGTCGAGGAAGCTCAGCACGCGCGCGTGGAGGATCGTGCCGCGCACTTCCACTGCGGCGACCTCGCCACCGTCGCGGGCGGCCAGCACGGACGGGATCCGCGCGTCGGCGCCGGCGAGCAGCGTGAGCGCCGCGTTCTGGGCGTGCAGCTCCTCGACCGCGAACACCGGGTTGGCGATCTTGAGCACGTAGCGGTGGGTGCCGGTGTCGACGAGGAAGTTGCGGTCCTGGTTGCTGCCCAGCTCGGTGACCTGTCCGATCAGCCCGAAGGCGTGCTCGGCAACGGCCGCGGCGTCGTCGGCTCCGACCTCCGGCCGGGGAAGGGACGGCTGGGCCAGGAAGTCGGAATTGGGCACGGCTGCTCCTCGGCTGCGGGGGCGGGACGCGGTCAGTCTATTGAAGCCGCCGCCCGGGTCGCACCCAGCGAACGCACGGGAGCGGCATCGTAGCATCGACGCGTGAAATCCTGGAGGACAGCGGCGGTGGCGTTCGTGATCGACGCCGTGCTGATCCTCGTGTTCGTGCTCGTCGGGCGTCGCAGTCATGGCGAGGCGGCGAACGTCTCCGGGATGCTCACCACCTACTGGCCGTTCTTCATCGGCCTGGTCGCGGGCTGGCTGGTCACCTGGGCCTGGCGCCGCCCGCTCGCGCTGATCTGGCCGGGCGTGCCGGTCTGGCTGATGACGGTGGCGCTGGGGATGCTCATCCGCACCTCCGCGGGGCAAGGCGTGGAGCCGGCGTTCATCGCGGTCGCGTTCGTGGTGCTCGGGATGTTCCTGGTGGGGTGGCGCGTCGCGGCCATCCCGTTCGCGCGGCGGCTGGCGCTGCGGCGCGCCTGACGCTCCCCTCCGGCTGAGAGGGGTCGCAACACGCCGTTATGCCGCGAAGATAACGGCATGTCGCGTCCCCTGTTTCTAGAACGCCGAGGACACCACCGTCGCGATCGTGTAGATCGCAAGTCCCGCCAGCGCCCCCACCACGGTCCCGTTGATCCGGATGAATTGCAGGTCCCGCCCGACCTGGGTCTCGATCTTGTCCGTCGTCTCTGCCGGGTCCCAGCCGCGCACCGTCTCGGTGATGACGCTCGCGATGTCGTGCCGGTAGGTCGACACCAGGTGGCCGGCCGCGCCCGCGATGCGCCGGTTGAGGGAGGCTCGCAGCTCCGGGTCGGCGGCGACCCGTTCCGCGGCGTCGGAGAGGGCCGCTGACGCCCGGTTGCGCAGTTCGCCGTCCGGGTCGCTGAGAGCGTCCACGGCCGCCGAGCGGGTCGCCGCCCACGCCTGCCCGGCGAGCTCGCGGATGCGCGGGTCGTCGAACGCGCGCTCCTTGGCGGCCTCCAGCCCGGCGATGGTCTCCGGGTCGTGCTGGAGGCGGTCGCTGAGCTCGGCGAGGTAGCCGTCGAACGCCCGACGGGCGCGGTGTGCGGGGTCGCGGCGCACGTCGGCGACGAAGCGGCGCAGCTCCTGGTACACCCGCTCGTCCACCAGCCGGTCCACGAAGGACGGCATCCAGGACGGCAGCCGGCCGGAGACCAGGTTGCTCAGGGCGTCGGGGTGGATGACCAGCCAGTCGTCGAACCGGTCGAGCAGGAGGTCGACGGCGGCGTGGTGGCCTCCGGAGCTGAGGATGCGCTCGCCGAGGCGGCCGATCGGCGGCGCCCAGTCCGGTTCGATCACGTGCGTGCGCACGACCGCCTCCACGGCTTCGCGCATCCGGTCGTCGTCGAGCAGGCCGAAGAAGCCGACCGCGGCGCCGGAGGCCTCGTCCACCACCCGGCGCGCGTTGCCGGCCTCGGTCAGCCAGCGGGCGGCGGCGCCGGAGACGTCGTAGGCGGCCAGCCGCGTCGCGACCACGTCGTCGGACAGGAACTCGGTCTCCACGAACTCGCCGAGCGTCTCGCCGATCTCGTCCTTGCGGGTCGGGATGATCGCGGTGTGTGGGATGCGGAGGCCCAACGGATGCTTGAACAGCGCGGTGACGGCGAACCAGTCCGCGAGCGCGCCGACCATCGCGCCCTCTGCGGCGGCGCGCACGAAGCCCAGCCACGGGTAGCGGTCCTGCAGTGCGAACGAGACGGCGAAGATCACGGCCGCGACAGCGAGCAGGCTCGTCGCGAGCACCTTCATGCTGCGCAGGGCGCGACGGCGCTCTGCGTCGCGGCGCTCGGCCTCGGCGCGCTCGGCGTCGAGGCGCCGGCTCTCGGCGCTCTGGGCGTCGCCCGTGCGGGCTGTGGGCGGGGTCACCGGACGATGTGGAGCTCGTGGCTCGTGTTGTTCAACCGGTGCGGGCCGTCGTCGGCGGCGACCACGATGTCCTCGATGCGCACGCCGAACCGGCCCGGCAGGTAGATGCCCGGCTCGATCGAGAAGCACATGCCGGCGACGATCGGCTGCTCCTCGCCTTCCACCAGGTACGGCGGTTCGTGCGTGGTGGTGCCGATGCCGTGGCCGACGCGGTGGACGAAGTACTCGCCGTAGCCGGCGTCCCGGATCACCGCGCGCGCGGTGCGGTCGATGTCCTGCAGCGGCACGCCGACGGCGACCGCCTCGAACGCGGCCTGCTGCGCGCGCTTGACGACCTCGAAGACCTCGTGCTCCTCGTCGGTCGGCTCGCCGACGTGGACCGTGCGGGTGGTGTCCGAACCATAGCCGTCCATCAGGCCGCCGAAGTCGAGCACCACCATGTCGCCCTGCTGGATGACGCGGTCGCCGGCCTCGTGGTGCGGGTTCGCGCCGTTGGGCCCGGACCCGACGATCGTGAAGTCCACCTGCGAGTGGCCGTGCGCGCGCAGCAGCCGGTCCAGGTCGGCGGCCACCTCGCTTTCGCGTCGGCCGGCGAAGGCGACGGTCAGGATGTCCTCGAAGGTCGCGTCGGCCGCGGCGCCGGCAGCGGCGAGCCGGTCGACCTCGTCCGGGCCTTTGACCGCCCGCAGCATCGGCAGCTCGGCCGAGAACGCCGCGAAGCGCACATCCGGGAGCTCGTGCTGGAGCGCCAGCAGGTGCAGCGCCCAGGCCGAGTCGGACACCGCGTAGCGGCCTCCCGACCAGAGCTGGTCGACCAGCGGTGCGTGCTCATCCTCGCCGTCGGCCCAGGTGACCAGCCGGATGGCGCGCGCGGCCCGGGTCGCCGCGGCGCTGTCGTGCTCCAGCACCGGCACGATCATCGTCGGTTCGCCGTCGGCCGGGATCACCAGCATGGTCAGCCGCTCCGTCGCCGGCGGGAGGTAGTCGGCGAAATACGCCAGGTCGGGCCCCGGGGCGACCAGGAGGGCGTCGAGCCCCGCGTCCTTCGCCTGCGCGGCGCCGCGAGCCAGCCGGTCGGCGAAGTGCTGAGCGGTGATCTCCTGCATGAGGGTCACTCCTCGATCGGGCCGAGCCACGCGTTCGCGACGGTGCTGTGCGCGGACTCGGCGTCGGACGGGTGGAAGATGCCCGCGAGGACGTCGCGGTACAGCCTCCCGAGCTCGTTCCCGGCGAAGAAGGTCGAACCTCCGGAGACCCGGATCGCCTGGTCCACGACCCGGCGAGCGGTCTCGGTGGCGCGGATCTTCATCCCGACCAGTTTCGGGAACCACTGCGACCCGTGGTCGGCGAGCGTGTCGACGTCGCGGGCGATCGCGTCGAGCTGAGGGAGGAGGGCGTCCTGGTCGATCGCGGCGGAGGCGACGCGCCAGCGGATGTCCGGGTCGTTCGCATAGCTGCGGCCCTCGTTCTTGAGGCTCTTCCTGCGATGCGCGGCGGCCACGGCCAGTTCGAGGGCCCGGGCGCCGATGCCGGTGTAGACGGCCGCGAGCAGCAGCTCGAAGTTCGCGAAGATCGCGAAGACGAGCGGATCGGGGTTGGGGCCGGGATCGAGGCGGCGCACCACGCGGTCCGCGGGGGCGAGCGCGCCGTCGAGCACGGTCGTGCTGCTCTGCGTCGCACGCATCCCGATGGTGTCCCAGTCCTCGCGGATCTCGAAGCCGCCGCCGGTGCGATCCACGAAGCCGTAGACGATCTTCGGGGCGTCGGCGCTGGTGGTGTCGAGGCCCATCGTCCCGAGGCGGGTCCACGCGGGGGAGAGGGAGGTGAAGATCTTGGTGCCGAAGTAGCGGTAACCGCCGTCCGCCTCCGGCCGGGCCTCGGTGGTCGAGCCGAACAGGACGAGGTCGTTGCCGGCCTCGCTGAGCCCGAACGCGAAGACCTCGCCGGAGCCGGCCTCCCGGAGCAGGAACTCCAGTGAGTCGTCGCCGCGGTCGCGCAGCGTCTTGGCGACGCCGGTCCAGACCAGGTGCATGTTCACCGCGAGGGCGGTGGCGGGTGCGGCTCCCGCGAGCCGGACCTGGAGGCGTGCGGTCTGCTCCAGCGAGAGCCCGAGGCCCCCGAACTCGATGGGGACGAGTGCTTTCAGGTAGCCGGCGTCGGCCAGCTCGGCGAAGTCCTCGGTGAAGAACCGGTTCTCCGCGTCGTACTCGGCGGCCCGGGAGCGGAACCGCTCCAGTCGCTCCTCGCTCAACACTTGGCTGTTCCCACTCACCCTCCCCACCCTAGGTCTCTCGACGCCGAGGGGCACGTAAACGTCCCTAAAACCCGGTTCTCCGGGCGTTGACGTGCCCCTCGAGCGGGCTCAGGAGGCGGTGTAGCCGCCGTCCACGAGGTGGTAGCTGCCGGTGATGAACGACGCGGCGTCGGAGGCGAGGAAGGCGACGAGCGCCGCGACCTCCTCGGGCTCGCCGAGGCGGCCGAGCGCGTGCTTGCCCTCCAGGAACTGCAGCGCCTCGGGGCTCATGTTGGCCTCGACCAGCGGCGTCTTGATGAAACCGGGGCCGACGGCGACGACGCGCACCTTCTGGCCCGCGTACTCCAGCGCCGCGTTCTGGGTGAGGCCGAGGAGGCCGTGCTTGGCGGTGACGTAGGCGGACGAGTTCTCGAAGCCCACGCTGCCGAGGATGGACGCCATGTTGACGATCGCGCCGCCGCCGTTCGCGGCCATCGCGGTGAGCTGCGGCTGCATCGAGTACATCACCGCGTTGAGGTTGACCTCGATGACCCTGCGCCAGCCCTCCAGCGAGTAGTCGGCGACCGGGGCGGCCTCCCCGCCGATCCCGGCGTTGTTGACCGCGATCTTGAGGGGCGCGAGCGCGTTGGCGGCCTCGACGCTCGCCGTGGCGAACGCGGGGTCGGTGACGTCGCCGGCGAGGGCCGCGGCGGTTCCGCCCGCCGCCTCGATCTCGGCGACGACGGCCTTGGCGTGCTCCTCGTTGAGGTCGGTGACCAGGACGGCGGCCCCGCTGGCCGCGAGGGTCAGCGCCACTGCGCGTCCGATGCCCGAGCCGCCCCCGGTGACGATCGCGGACCGGTCGGCGACATCGTACTGAGCCATGAGATTGTTCTCCTTCCAGATATCCGACACCTGTCGGATAGCCTCATTGTACGATCGGATAGTGAACATACGGACCCTGAACGGGCCACCGATGGATGCGCTCCGAGCGAACACGGTCGCAGACGCCGCGCCCACGCCCGAGCGGACACGCCTCGACGCCCGCCAGGCGAAGACGCTGGCGCGGCTCAGCGCCGCCGTGCTCGTCCTCGCCGCCGAGCGGCCGATCACGGACGTGACCGTCTCCGGCCTGGCTTCGGCCGCCGGCGTGCACCGGTCGACCGTGTACGAGTACGCCGCCTCGCCCTCCGCCCTCCTGCAGCGCGTGCTGCGCGCCGAGCTCGACGAACTGCGCGCGGCCTACCTTGTGGACGTCGCGCCGGACGACGCCGCCGCGGCGATCAGCGGCGTCACCCGTGCGGTCCTCCAGCACATGGACGAGCACGACGCCGTCTACCGTCGCGGGCTCGGGGCTGCGGGCGCGGAGGCCGGTCTGCGCGCGATGCTCAGCGAGCACTTCCAGGGCTCCATCGAACTGCTGCTCGACCAGCACAGCGTCAGTGTCCCGGCCGGCGACGAACTGGAGCGGCGCACGATCGAGCGCTATCTCGCCGACGGCATCATCGGCGCGATCGAGGTGTGGCTCACCCGGCCGCGTCCGCGGGACGTGGAGGCCCTGCTCGCGCTGCTCGAACAGCTCACGCCGCCCTGGTGGCCCGACCGGTGAGCGGCCTCCTCGACCGAGTGCGCGATGCGCTCGGACTCCGCCGCGCCCCGCTGCTGCACATCGCCTCCGACGTGGGGGAGGGGCCGGCGGTGGTGCTCGTGCACGGCATCGCGTCCTCGTCGGTGACGTTCCAGAACCTCGTGCCGCTGCTCGAGCCCCGGCACCGCGCGATCTCCATCGACATCCTCGGCTTCGGCCGCTCTCCGGCCCCGGAGGATGCGCGGTACACGATCGAGGAGCACGTGGCCGCGCTCGACCGCACGCTTCGGTCGCTGAAGCTGCGCGAGCCGTTCGTGCTGGTCGGCCATTCGCTCGGCAGCCTCATCGTCGCCCGCTACGCCGCCGAGCATCCCGGAGCCCTCTCCCGGCTGGTGCTGGTCGGGCCTCCCGTCTACGGCACGCCCGCCGAGATCGGCGACCGACGCGTGCGCACGCGGGTCAGCGCCTACCTGCGGGCCTACGAGTTCCTGCGCAACAACAAGGAGTTCACCCTCCGCAACGCGAACATCCTCGGAAAGCTGCTGCCGATCAAGAACGTCTTCGAGATCACCGAGAAGAGTTGGCGGCCGTTCGTGCTGTCGCTGGAGAACTGCATCGAGCGGCAGACCGTCGTCGGCGACCTCGCCCGGGTCCACGTCCCGGTGGAGGTCGTCTACGGCACGATGGACGCCTTCATCGCCCCCGGCAGCCTCGCCGTGATCGAGGCGATGCGGCACGTGACCATGCACAGGGTGGAGGCCAACGACCACCTCATCCGCAAGCGGCTCGCTCGGGTGGTCGCCGTGGCCTGCGACGCCGGTCAGCCGGCCAGGGACATCGATGCGATGACCTCGAGGTAGGCGTCCCCGTCGAAGCCGTCGAACAGCACGGTCTGGGTGACGTAGCCCTGCACGAGGCCCATGTAGACGGGTGCCTGTCGCTCGGCCAGGGCCCGCGCGTCCGCGGCGGCCAGCGTCTGGGCGTGCCAGTCGGTGAGGTAGCCCACGAACATGGCGCGGATCCGGCCGCCGATGTCGGACGACATCTGCTTCAACCGTGGGTTGATCGGTACCTGCCCCCAGACCTGAACGAGGAGCTGGATGTCCACGATGTGCGTGATGAGCCCGCGGACCAGCAGGCGGACGATCTCGCCGGGCGTGGGGAGAGGCTGCTGCGCGCGCGCTTCGGCGACCTCCAGGAAGCGGGCGTCGAGGATCTCCGACGCGGTCAGCTCCATCAGCTCGTCCTTGCTGGTGAAGTGCCCGTAGATCGCCCCGGCGGAGAGCCCGGACTCGGCGATGATGTCGGCCATCGAAGTGGCGGCGAAGCCGTTGCGCGCGAAGCAGCGGAGGGCGGCCTGGGCGATCTCGTGGCGCCGCGCGCTGCGGTACTCCTCGGTGACCTTCGGCATCCGGCCCTCCTCGCGACTCGGAAAAAGAACGTTCGTTCTTGACAATAGCGTCGGATGTTCCGATTATAAAGAACGAGCATTCGTTTTTATTGAGTGGAGGCCGCCATGAGCACCAGCACCGATCCCGCCGTCGACCGTCCCGCAGCCGAACGGCACGGCGCGAGGCGCCACGAGCAGGTCGCCTCTCGCCCCGAGCGGGCCACAGGTCCGGTCGTCCACACGCCCTGGGCCCGGGCCCTCGCCCTCGCTGTGGGAGCGGCGGCCATCGTCGTCGTCATCCTGCTCGCCTTCCTCTGGCCGACCGTGACCTCCACGGTCAAGGACGTCCCGATCGCGATCGCCGGCCCGTCCGCGCAGGTCAGCGCGGTGGAGAAGCAACTCCACGAGGCCGCCGGCGGCGCGTTCGCGATCACGAGCCTCAGCGACCGGCAGGCCGCCGTCGACGCTGTCCGGAAGCGTGACGTCTACGGGGCGATCGTCCTCGGGGACAGCCCGGAGGTGCTGACCGCCTCCGCCAACGGCGCGGCGATCACGCAGATCCTGAACCAGGTGGCGTCCACCCTCCAGGCGGCGGTCGACGCGCAGGCGCAGGCGGCCGTGCAGCAGGCCATCGCCGCGGGTCACGCGCCCGCGGGCACGAAGGCGCCGACCATCACCGTGAAGGTGACCGACGTCGTCCCGCTCGCCTCGACCGACTCGCGCGGCCTCGGGCTGGCGTCGTCGTCGTTCCCGCTCGTTCTGGGCGGGATGCTCGGCGGTGTGCTCATCTCCCTGCTCGTCGCCGGGAGCCGGCGCCGCCTCGGCGCCGTCGCGCTCTACGGGGTGGTCGGCGGGCTGGCGGTGACCGGCATCCTGCAGGGCTGGTTCGGCATCCTGCAGGGCGACTACGGGGTGAACGCGCTCGCCGTGGGGCTGGCGATGTTCGCGACCGCGGCCTTCGTGGTCGGCATGAACGCGCTGTTCGGCCGGGTCGGCGTCGCGATCGGCGCCGTACTGACCGTTCTGGTGGGCAACCCGCTGTCGGCCGCCGCGCAGCCGCTGCAATTCCTGGTCGGGCCGTGGGGTGCGATCGGGCAGTGGCTCGTGCCGGGCGCCTCGGTCACACTGCTGCGCGACCTGTCCTACTTCCCATCCGCGGACGCGTTCTTCCCGTGGCTCGTTCTGCTCGGCTGGGGCGCCGTCGGCGTGGTCGGCATGCTCGCCGGCCACTTCCGCAACCAGGAGGTCACCGAAGCGGCGGCCTAAGCTGGAGGGCATGCAGAAGCGCACACTCGGACGGACCGGACGCGACGTGTCGGTCATCGGTCTCGGCACCTGGCAGCTCGGAGCGGACTGGGGTGACGTCAGCGAGGCCGACGCGCTCGCCGTCCTCGACGCCGCGACGGACGCCGGGGTCACCTTCTTCGACACCGCCGACGTCTACGGCGACGGCCGCAGCGAGCAGCTCATCGGCCGGTACCGCGACTCCCGGCCCGACCTCCCGCTGACCATCGCGACCAAGATGGGTCGGCGCGAGGCGCAGGACCCGGCCAACTTCACGCTCGCGAAGTTCCGCGAGTGGACGGACCGCTCCAGGCGCAACCTCGGGATGGACACGCTCGACCTCGTCCAGCTCCACTGCCCGCCCACCCCGGTGTTCTCGAACGCGGCCGTGTACGACGCGCTCGACACCCTGGTGGAGGACGGCGCGATCGCGAACTACGGCGTCAGTGTCGAGACGTGCGCCGAGGCCCTCGAGGCCATCGCGCGACCCGGGACGGCGACCGTGCAGATCATCCTCAACGCGTTCCGGCTGAAGCCGCTCGACGAGGTGCTGCCGGCGGCGCGGGAGGCCGGCGTCGGCATCATCGCCCGTGTGCCGCTGGCCTCGGGGCTGCTGAGCGGCCGCTACTCGGAGTCCACGGAGTTCGCGGCCGACGATCACCGCAGCTACAACCGGCACGGCGAGGCGTTCGACGTGGGGGAGACGTTCTCCGGCGTCGACTACGCGGAGGGCGTGCGCGCGGCGCGGGAGTTCGCGGCGCTCGCCCCCGAGGGCGCGACGCCCGCGCAGGCGGCGCTCGCGTGGATCGTGGCGCAGGACGGCGTGAGCAGCGTCATCCCGGGCGCACGCTCGCCCGAGCAGGCGCGAACGAACGCCGCCGCGGCCGACGTCGCGCTCCCTACCGGCTTCGCCGACGCGGTCCGCGACCTCTACGACCACACCTTCCGCGCCACGACGCACCCGCGCTGGTGAAACGCGAGTAATCGCGGATATCCGTCGTCGGAATTCCGCGATTATTCACGTCTCGTCGCCAGGAGGTGTGAGAGGCGGGTGACGAGAGGGAGCGGGGTGCGGAGGTCGGCGGCGGTGACGCGGACGACGCGCCAGCCGAGGTCCTCGAGGTGCTCGCGCCGGTGGATGTCGCGGAACCAGACATCTCTGTCGACACGGTGGCCGTCACCCTCGTATTCGAGGATCACGCGCTCTAACGGGTACGCCCTATCCACGCGAGCGAGGAAGCTCCCATCGGGACGGTGGATCAAATAGTTCAGCCACGGCTCCGCGAGTCCCGCATCGAGGAGGATCAACCGCAGTCGCGTCTCGGCGGCCGACTCCGACCTCGTTCGGACGAGCGGCAGCGCAGCCCGCGCGGTCGCGATACCACGCCTCCCGGATGCGGTACCCACGATCTCCGTCAACGCTTCGGCCGTCGTCAGCGGGTGTCGGTAGCTCAGCAGCCAGTCCCCGACGGCGACGAGCGCGTCGCGGCCGAGGATGGCAGCCAGGTCCAGCCACGTCTGTTCGGGAGTGGTCAGCGGCAGGCCGCGAAAAGAGATCGTCCTCCAGGCTGAGAGCGTGTGGCCGACGACGGATGCCGCCTGCACGGCGCGACCGCCGGCGGGGACGCTCACATGGAGCCGGTCTCCGCGGGCTGCCGCCGGGAGGGGCGCTCCTAACAGCTCCGCCGCTGTCGTGTGGCTGAACGCGGCCCGCTCCTGCCGGTGCAGCAGGAAGGCGCGGCAGCGCGTCTCCAATCCCACGTCCCCGCCGGCGACGCGCACGCCCCTGATCGGGGTATGCAGGTCGCTCGCCCGGAGCCGTGCCGCCGACACGCCGCTCTCCAAGGCATCCCGTGTCCGGAACGCGCCCGAACTGAAATCCCGCCCTAACTCCGCTGCCCGTCTCCCCATTCCGCCACCCTGCCGGACCGGCTCGGATCCCGCTCTCGTTCTCCACAGCCGGCGACCGAGACGTGACCAAACGCGCAAAAGCTGTGGACGATTTCCGCGATTAGTCACCTTTCGGCGGCTAGGAGGGCTGGACGGGGACCGGCTCGGTGTCCGGGATGGGCGACGCGTCGCGGCCGCGCAGGTCGGGGTGCACCCGCCACGCGAGTGCGGGCACGAGGAAGCCGACGAACGCGAAAGCGCCCGCCGCCCAGAATGCGCCGACCGCACCGTGCGCGTCGATGAGGAAGCCCGCGAGCGCGGAGCCCAGCGCCGCGCCGATGAGCTGCCCCGTGCCGACCCAGCCGTAGGCCTCCGCTGTGTCGGAGAACTTGACGCTCGCCGACACGATCGCGAACAGCACCGCCAGGGCCGGGGCGATGCCGAGGCCGGCGACGATCAGCGTCAGCGACAGTCCCCACCACGACCACAGCATGAACGTGGAGATGACGACGCCGACGAACACGATCAGCATCCGGCGAGCCGTCGCCCACGGCCCGATCGGGACGTGCCCGAACGCGAGACCGCCGACCAGCGAGCCGAGCGACCAGATCGCCAGGACGATGCCGGCGAAGGGCGAGCCCTCGCCGAAGTTCGCCACGACCCCGGCCTCCACCGCCGCGCACGAGCCGATCAGCAGGAAGCCGACCACGGTCGCCAGCAGCACGGGAGGGCGCGCCAGCACCACCCCGAACCGCCGTTTGCTGCGCGGGATGCGCACCCGGCCGACCTCGGGCGAGGAGATGAACCAGGCGCCGCCGAGCAGCATGATCGCCACCGACATCAGGATGCCCTCGACCGTGCCGATCTGGGTGGAGACGAAGGTGATCGCGACCGGCCCCGCGATCCAGATGATCTCCTGCGCCGACGCGTCGAGCGAGAACAGCGGGGTGAGCTGCCGCGAGTTGACCATCTTCGGATAGATCGTCCGCACCGCCGGCTGGATGGGCGGCATGCTGAGCCCCGCGAAGAACGCGACCGCCATCGTCAGCTGGATGGGCAGGACGAAGACGCCGATGGCGGCGACGGCGGCCGAGCAGACCACGAGCGTCGTCCACAGCACCGTGCGCATGCCGAGTACGCCCATCAGCCGGCTGGTCATCGGGCCGGCGATCGCCTGCCCGATGCTCATCGCGCCGAGCACGAGCCCGGCCGCGCCGTAGGAGTGGTGGATGCGCTCGATGTGCAGCAGGAAGGCCAGCGAGAGCATCCCGAACGGGAAGCGCGCGGTGAGCTGCGCGGCGATGATCCGCGCGACGCCGGGCGTCTTCAGAAGGCTCGAGTAGCTGCTCACAGTCTTCTCACTCTATCGGTCCGGGAACGCGGCGGAAGGGTCGTGAAACCCATTCGAGGGGGTGTGGAAATGTGCATAACTTCTGCACATCTGTGGATGACACGCCCACTAGATATGGGGGCGTGGAAATGTCGGGACCCGGCTATATAGTGGTTCACGCGACAGGGGGCCGAGCCACTCCCGAGGGCGGCCGGAAGCCGTTCCCCGGGTGTTCACGAGGCCAGGGCGCATGGGACTTCGCCGCTCACCGGAGCGGCACCGTTGAGGTAAACAGAGGGAGAGACAGTGGCTATCACGGTTGTGAAGCGGAACGGCGAGCGCGAGCCGTACGACGCCAACAAGATCAATCTGGCCATCGAGCACGCGGCCGCCGGTCTGGACGAGAACATCACGTGGGTGACCCAGATCGCGAGCGAGCTGGAGCTGACCCTGTTCGACGGGATCACCACCCAACAGCTCGACGAGGCGGTCATCCAGGTCGCCCTCCAGAACGTCAAGGACGACCCGGCGTTCGACACCGTCGCCGCTCGCCTCCTCCTCAAGACGATCTACAAGCGCGTCCTCGGCGACTACGAGACCCTCGACGAGCTCACCGAGCTGCACACCTCGCACTTCCGCGCGTACGTCGAGCGCGGTGTCGCCGAGACCCTTCTCGACTCCCGCTTCACCACCCTCTTCGACCTCGACCGCCTGGCCGGCCACCTCGACCCCTCGCGCGACGAGCTGCTCAAGTACATCGGCGTCGTCACCCTCAACAACCGCTACGGCATCAAGGCCCGCAACGGCGACTCCCTCGAGGTGCCGCAGTACTTCTGGATGCGCATCGCGATGGGCCTCTCCCTCAACGAGGCCGACCCGACCGCGCACGCCCTCGCCTTCTACGACAAGATGTCGCGGCTCGAGTACCTGGCCGCGGGCTCCACGCTCGTCAACGCCGGAACGGCCTACCCGCAGCTCTCCAACTGCTTCGTCATGGAGATGCAGGACGACATCGAGCACATCGCCAAGTCGGTGCGCGACGTGATGTGGCTCACCAAGGGCACCGGCGGCATCGGCCTCGCCGTCACCAAGCTGCGCGCCCAGGGCTCGCCGATCCGCTCCAACAACACCACCTCCACCGGCCCGATCCCGTTCATGCACACGATCGACTCGGTGCTGCGCGCGGTCAGCCGCGGCGGCAAGAAGTTCGGCGCCCTGTGCTTCTACATGGAGAACTGGCACATGGACTTCCCGGAGTTCCTGGACCTGCGACAGAACTCGGGCGACCCGTACCGCCGCACCCGCACCGCCAACACCGCGGTGTGGATCAGCGACGAGTTCATGAAGCGGGTCCAGAACGACGAGGACTGGTACCTCTTCGACCCGCTGGAGGTCGCCGACCTCAACGAGCTCTACGGCAAGGCGTTCTCCGAGCGCTACGCCGAGTACGTCGCGATGGCCGAGGCCGGCGAGCTGCGCATGTTCAAGAAGATCAGTGCCCGGTCGCAGTTCAAGGACATCCTGATGAGCCTCCAGACCACCAGCCACCCGTGGCTGACCTGGAAGGACACCATCAACAACCGCGCCCTCAACAACAACACGGGCACGATCCACCTCTCCAACCTCTGCACCGAGATCACCCTTCCGCAGGACCGCGAGAACGTGTCGGTCTGCAACCTGGCCTCCATCAACCTGTCGCGTCACCTGATCGACGGCAAGATGGACTGGGAGCGTATCGAGGCGAGCGCCCGCCAGGCCGTCCGCCAGCTCGACAACCTGATCGACATCACCGTGTCGAGCGTCGACGAGGCCGACTTCTCCAACCAGCAGAACCGCGCGATCGGCCTCGGCGTCATGGGCTTCACCGACATCGTCGAGCGCCTCGGCTTCAGCTATGAGAGCGAGGAGGCGTACGCCCTGATCGACGAGATCATGGAGCACGTCTCGTACGCGGCCATCGACGAGAGCGCCGACCTGGCGCAGGAGCGCGGCGCGTACCCGAACTTCGAGGGCTCGCGCTGGTCGAAGGGCCTGGTGCCCTACGACTCGATCGCGCTGACGGAAGCCGACCGCGGCATCCCGATCACGGTCGACCGCACCATCCGCCTCGACTGGGACCGCCTGCGCGAGAAGGTCAAGGGCGGCATGCGCAACGCGACCCTGATGGCCATCGCGCCGACGGCCTCCATCGGCCTCGTCGCCGGCACCACCCCCGGCTTCGACCCGCAGTTCTCGCAGATCTTCAGCCGGTCGACCTCCTCGGGCAAGTTCCTCGAGGTCAACCGCAACCTGGTCGAGACGCTGCAGGAGCGCGGCATCTGGCAGGACGTCCGCGAGGCGATCCTGCGCTCGCAGGGCGACATCCAGGGCATCGCGGCGATCCCGGACGAGGTCAAGGCCACGTTCAAGACCAGCTTCCAGCTCTCGCCGTACGCCTTCATCGAGGTGGCGGCCCGCGCCCAGAAGTGGATCGACCAGGCGATCAGCCGCAACATGTACCTCGAGACGCGCGACCTCGGCGACATGATGGACATCTACTACGCCGCGTGGGAGAAGGGCGTCAAGACGACCTACTACCTGCACATGAAGCCGCGTCACCAGGCCGAGCAGTCGACCGTCAAGGTCAACAAGGCCGAGGAGATCTCCGGCGGCCGCACCGGCTTCGCCACGGTGGGCGCCGGCGCTCCGGCGGCGGCTCCCGCCGTCACCGAGACCGCTCCGGCGGCCGCTCCCGCCCGCCGCGGGTTCGGCTTCGGCGGCCTGACTTCGAACGCTCCGGCCTCCAACAGCGCCGCTGGGGGTGACAAGTAATGAACAGCACCAAGACCGAGGAATACTACGTGCCCGTCGACCCCATGGACGACCTGCAGTGCGAGTCCTGCCAGTAGTCCGCCGCCACCGCCGAGAGAGATAGAAGAGAGACACACATGGGCATCCTGGGAACGGGAATCGAGGAGGGCCTCCTCCTCAAGCCGGTGAAGTACCAGTGGGCGATGGACCTCTACGACCAGGCCGTCGCGAACACCTGGTTCCCCAACGAGATCCAGCTCGGCGAGGACATCGCCGACTTCAAGCGGATGACCGACGAGGAGCGCCACGCGGTCACCTTCCTGATGAGCTACTTCAACCCGAACGAGCTCCTGGTGAACAAGGCGCTGGCCTTCGGCGTCTACCCCTACATCAACGCGGCCGAGGCGCACCTCTACCTCGCCAAACAGATGTGGGAGGAGGCCAACCACTGCATGTCGTTCGAGTACGTCCTCGAGACGTTCCCGATCGACCGCGAGCAGGCCTACAACTCGCACGTCGACATCCCGTCGATGGCGCGCAAGGAGGAGTTCGAGGTCGGCTTCATCAAGCGGATGACCGAGCAGACGCTCGACATCACGACGACCGAGGGCAAGCAGGACTTCATCCGCAACCTCGTGGCGTACAACGTGATCCTCGAGGGCATCTGGTTCTACTCGGGCTTCATGGTGGCGCTGTCGTTCCGCCAGCGGAACCTGCTGCGCAACTTCGGCTCGCTGATCGACTGGGTGGTCCGCGACGAGTCGCTGCACCTCAAGTTCGGCATCAACCTCATCCTGACGGTGCTGGAGGAGAACCCCGACCTGCAGACTCCGGAGTTCGCGAACGAGATCCGCCAGATGATCCTCGACGCCGTCGAGATGGAGGAGCAGTACAACCGCGACCTCCTGCCCGGCGGCATCCTGGGCCTCAACGCCAACTACATCAACCAGTACGTCCGCTACCTGGCCGACCGCCGCCTGGAGGAGCTGGGCTTCGAGGCCGAGTACAAGGTCTCCAACCCGGCCAAGTGGATGGCGACCGCCAACGACACGCTCGAGCTGGTCAACTTCTTCGAGTCGACCAACACCTCGTACGAGTCGAACGCGAAGGCGTCGAGCGGTCACTGATATGGCGATGCGGAACTCTCCGCTGATGCGGAACTCTCCGCTGATAACGGCCGCCGCGCTGGACGCCGCTTCCGGGACCGAGTCCCTGTGGAGCGGCGCCGGCCGGCGGCGGTCGACATTGCGGGTGCTCGATGTGCGCTGGAAGCTCGGCGGCCCTCCCGGGGCCGAGGAGTTCGCGAAGGGGCACATTCCCGGAGCGGTATACGTCGACCTGGACACCGAGCTGGCCGGGCACGGCGCGCCCACGGACGGCCGGCATCCGCTGCCCGACATCGACGCGTTCCAGGCGTCCGCGCGCCGCTGGGGCGTGAACGACGGGGACAGCGTGGTCGTCTACGACGATGTCTCCGGCACGTCGGCGGCCCGGTTGTGGTGGTTGCTGCGCCACGCTGGTTTCGAGGATGTGCGCGTGCTCGACGGCGGGTTGGCCGCGTGGGTCGCGTTCGGCGGCGGCCTCGACACAGGCACTCATGTTCCGATTCCCGGGACCGTGGAGCTCGTCTACGGCTCGCTCCCGACGCTCGATGCGGACGCCGCGGCAGCGCTCCCGGCGAGCGGGGTGCTGCTCGACGCGCGAGCGGGCGAACGGTTCCGCGGCGAGGTCGAGCCCGTCGATCCGCGCGCGGGGCACATCCCCGGCGCCGTGAGCGCTCCGACCTCCGACACCATCGGGCCGGACGGCCGGATGCTGAGCCCCGAGCGGCTCGCCGCCCGGTTCGCCGAGCTCGGTGTGATCGCGGGCACTCCGACGGGCGTCTACTGCGGCTCCGGCGTGACCGCCGCGCACACCGCCCTCGCGATGGAGGCCGCCGGACTGCCGGTCCCGGCGCTGTATCCCGGCTCGTTCTCCGCCTGGTCGAACGACCCGGCACGACCCGTCGCCGTGGGCGAAGCGTAATACGTCGACACAGCCCGTGCGCTTCCCAGCGCACGGGCCTATCGTTCCTGCATGACCGCGCTCGACCTCATCCCCGCCTCCGCCCCCGGGAACCTCCCGCTGGGCGAGGTGTGCGACTCGGCGGCGGCGCTCATCGGCAACACCCCGATCGTCGAGCTGCACGCCCTGCCGTCCGGGCTCGACGTGCGCGTCCTGGTCAAGCTGGAGGGCCGCAACCCCGGCGGCTCGTCCAAGGACCGCATCGCACTCAACATGATCCGCACCGCGGAGGCGGCCGGCGCGCTCGCCCCCGGCGCCGCCATCGTGGAGGCCACCAGCGGCAACACCGGCATCGGACTCGCCCTGATCGGCCGGCTGACCGGTCACCCGGTCGTCATCGTGCACTCCTCCGACATCTCGGAGGAGAAGCGCAAGGTTCTCGCGGCCTACGGCGCCCGCCTGGTGGAGGCCGACTGGGAGGCCGGCCCCGACGACCCCGCCAACCCGCGCGCCGTCGCCGACCGGATCGCGGCCGAGACCCCCGGCGCCTGGCGTCCCGCCCAGTTCGCGAACACCGCGAACCCCGAGGCGCACTACCGTGGCACCGGCCCGGAGATCTGGCGGCAGACCGCCGGCCGGGTCACCCACTTCGTGGCCGCGATCGGCACCGGCGGCACCGTGAGCGGCACCGGACGCTACCTCAAGGAGGTCAGCGGCGGCGCGGTCGAGGTGCACGGCGCGAACCCGGCCGGCTCGACCTACGACGGCGGCGCGGCCGGCCGCATCCTGGTCGACGGCGTGGGGACCGCGTGGCCGCGCGAGTTCTGGCCGCAGACCTTCGATCCGGGGGTGGTGGACGAGGTGCACACGGTCGAGGATGGTGTGGTCTACCGCACGCTTCGCCGGCTCGCCGCCGAGGAGGCGCTGCTGCTCGGACCGTCGTCGGCGCTGGCCGTCGCCGCGGCCCTCCGGGTGGCACGGGAGGCCCGGCCGGGATCGGTCGTCGTGGCGATCGCGCCGGACGGCGGGACCAACTACCTGACCAAGGCGTACGACGCGGACTGGCTGACCGCTGCGGGCGTCGGCGTCGACTGACCGGCAGCCAGGCCACCGGCCGGCGCACCGCGACGGAACCGCGCAACACGACCGCACAACACGACCGCACAACACGACCGCACAACACGACCGAACGAAACGACGGCCGATCATCCGGCCACGGACAGCAGGGAACGCATGGCACTCCTCCACTTCGGCTGGTTCCTCGGCGCGGGCTTCGGCGTCCAGGGCTGGGGCGACCCGACCTACGGCGTCGGCTACGACTGGAAGCAGCCGCCGATCTACCAGGACGCCGCGCGCGCCTTCGAGGGCGCCGGCTTCGACCTCTTCATCATCGAGGACGGCGTGGCCGTGCCCGACACTTACGGCGGCTCGGCCGAGGTGAACCTCGCCGCGGCGCGGTTCGTCCCCAAGCACGACCCGCTGCCGCTCGTGCCGTACCTGCTCGGGGCGACCTCCCGGCTCGGGGTCGTGCCGACCCTGAGCGCGAGCTTCTACGAGCCGTTCACCGCCGCCCGCCTGCTCAGCACGCTGCAGCACTTCGCCGGCGGCCGGCTCGGATTCAACGTCGTGACCAGCGGATCCGACCTCGCCGCGCAGAACTACGGACTCGACAAGCAGGTCGAGCACGACCTCCGCTACGACCGCGCCGACGAGTGGGTGGAGGTCGTCCGCAAGCTCTGGCGGAGCTGGGAGCCCGACGCGATCGTGGAGGACGCCGCGGCCGGTGTCTTCGCCGACCACCGCAAGGTTCACACCATCGACCACGAGGGCCGGTTCTTCCGGGTCCGCGGGCCGCTCAACACCGCGCCCGCGGCGGAGGACCCGGTCATGGTGCAGGCGGGCGCGTCCGGCCGTGGCCGCGACTTCGCCGGCAAGAACTCGGACGTGGTGCTGGCGCTGGCCTCCACCCCCGAGCGGATGCGGGAATATCGCGACAGCATCCGGGAGGTGGCGGTGCAGCACGGCCGTCCGGCCGACGCCGTGAAGGTGCTGTTCGTCGTGCAGCCGATCCTCACCGCGAACGCCGAGGAGACCGCGAGCGTGCGGGCCGCTCGCGCAGAGCTGACGCAGGCCGCGATCGACGAGCAGTTGCAGTCGATCAGCTACCTGACCGGAGTCGACTTCAAGACCTTCGACCTCGACGCTCCGCTGCCGGAGATCACCACCAACAGCAACCGCGGCACCCTGGACAACTTCGTGTCCTCCGCCCCGGCCGGCTCCACTCTGCGGGAGATCCTGCAGACCCGTGCGAAGAAGGACGGCCTCGCCGTCATCGGCACGGCCGACGAGGTCGCCGACCACCTGGGCGAGCTGGGGGAGGCCGTCGGCGGTGACGGGTTCCTCTTCACCGGCCAGGTGCACCCGGCCAACGTCCACCGCACGCTCGACCCGCTGGTGCCGGCGCTGCGGAGGCGCGGACTGATCCGCACCGAGCTCGGCGACGGCGGCCTGCGGCAGAACCTGGCCGATTTCTGACATGCGCACCGTCCGGTTCGGCGCCCAGGCGCCGTCGGTCTCCGACATCGTGGCGGTCGCGGAGGGCGCTCCCGTCGAGGTCGACGCGGACGCCCGGGCGACGATCGCGGCCTCCCGCGCGGTGGTCGACCGCGCGATCGCGTCGGGGAGCCGGTCTACGGGCTGAACCGCCGGCTCGGCGCCGGACGGGACGACGCCGTGGAGGCCGACGAGCTGGCGTCCTTCCAGCGCCGCACCATCGCGAACCACCGCGGCGGGATCGGTGAGCCGCTCACCGGGACAGAGGCGCGCGCGGTGGTGGCCGCCCGGCTCGCCGGGTTCACGCGCGGGGGAGCGGGCGTGCGGCCGGAGCTCGCGGACGCGTACGCGGCGCTGTTGAACGCCGGTGTGACGCCGCGCATCCCGTCGCGCGGCTCGGTGGGAGCGGCGGACCTGACCGCGCTGGCGGAGGTCGCCGCCGTCGTCATGGGCACCGGCACGGTGCTGCGCGACGGCGAGCCGGTGGCGGCCGCCGAGGCGCTGGAGGCCGCAGGCCTGACGCCGATCGACCTCGCACCGCACGAGGCGCTCGCGGCCCTCAGCGCGAATGCGCTGAGCGTGGGGGTGGGCTCGCTCGCCGCCGTCGCAGCCCGGCAGCTCGCGGAGGCCGCCGACCTGGTCGTCGCGCTGTCGCTGGAGGCAGTCGCCGCCCACGGACCCGCGGGCAACCTCAGTCCGTACGCGGAGGCCGTGGCCGAGGCGCGCGGAGGCGAAGGCCAGCGCGCGTCGGCGCACGCGATCCGCGCCGCGCTGGCGGGCAGCGCCCTGGAGGCGCCGGATCGCTCCGTCAGCGTCCAGGACCCGCTCGCCTTCCGGACCGCTCCGCAACTCCACGGTGCGTTCCGGGAGGCCGGCGCCCGGCTCCGGTCCGAACTGGAGGTCGAGCTCGCCGCGCGCTCCGAGAACCCCGTGGTCGACCTCCCGAGCGGCCGTCTGATCTCCGGGGGCAACTTCCAGGCGCTGCCGCTGGCGCTCGCGCTGGAGAACCTGCGCCTCGCGCTCGCTCACGTCGTGGAGGCCTCCGAGCGGCGCACCGCGGCCCTCTCGCTCGCGCTCGCGCCGTCGCGCCGCGACGGCCGCACCCGCGTGCCCGGCCTTCTGCTGTACGCCGCCGCAGACGCGGTGGCCGAGGTTCGCCAGCTCGCCGCGCCGGCCACGCTCGGCAGCTCGACGCTGTCCGGCGTGGAGGACCACGCGACCTACGCGCCCCTGGCGCTCCGCCTCCTGCGGCGCTCGCTCTCGCTGACCAGCGAGGTGCTGGCGATCGAGGCGCTGCACGCCGCCGACCTGCTCGGAGTCCTCGCCGCGGCGCCGACGGGCGCGGGCACGCGGCCGCTCGCCGACGCGCTCACCGCAGCGCTCAGCGCTGACGCGGCTCCCGCCGCCGCCCTCGTCGCGGAGACGACGCACCACCTCCTCGGCTGAGGCCGCCCCATTCGCCCCGAATATCGCGATCGGCGTCGCCTTTCCGCATCTTCGGCACGAATCGCGCCGCGCGGACGCCGCATCCGTTCGTGCCGAATGTCGCGATTGGCGTCGCCATTCCCCACTTTCGCGCCGAATCGCGCCCCGTGCTGACGCCGCCGACATTCGGCACGAATGTTGCTTTTGGCGTCGTGAATCGCTACATTCGTGCCGAATTGCGCGGGGCGCGGCGTGCTACAGGTCCTTGCGGAAGCCGAGGTACGACACCGCTTCCCAGTCGCCGTCGAGGTCGAAGAGGGGCGAGTAGCCCAGAGAGATGTACAGCGCCACCGCCTCCGGTTGGCGCGCGCCCGTGGTCAGCACGATCGTGCCGACGCCGCGGCGTGCCGCCTCCGCCTCCAGCTCGCGCATCACCCGCCGGGCGAGGCCCTGCCGGCGGAAACCTGAGTGCGTCCAGACCCGCTTGACCTCGACCGTGGCGTCGTCCTCCCGCATGAACGCGCCGCCCGCGACCGGGGTGCCGTCGTCGTCCACGAGCAGCAGGAAGGTCCCGCCCTGCTCGGCCGTGAAGCGCTCGGCGGGGTAGCGCGACAGCTCCGCCGAGGAGGGGATGCCGTCGTTGAATCCGTAGCGCTCGTCGTACTCGCGGGAGAGCTCCTCGACCAGCGGCGCGGCGAGCGGATCGTCGGGGCGCGTGACGACCACGCGGGCCATCGCGGCGAGACCGGATTGCGGTTGGATCACGACCCGACCCTAGCGCGGCCGGGCGCGCCGCGCGCATTCGGGGTCACGAAAGGTCTCAGACAACGGAATCCGCGCAAAGAAACACGAAATCTCTGCGAAACTTGCAGGAAAACTAGCGTTTCGCGCGCGATTTAGTATGCGTATAACGCCTGGGGCCTAGGGTATTCTCCCCTTACCCCTCCTGCACACCCTGCACCAGGAAGAAGGACAACTACCATCATGCGCATCCGTTCCGTGGCCCCCGTGGCCGCCCTCGCCGCCGTGGCCGCGCTCGCGCTGTCCGGCTGTGTCGACAACACCACCCCTCGTCGAGCGGCTCAGCGTCGAGCGCCGCGTCCGACGTGAAAAAGGACGACAGCCTCGCCAACAGCCTCCCGTCGAAGATCAAGTCGGCGGGCGTTCTGACCGTCGGCATGGACGACACCTACCCGCCCAACGAGTACAAGGACGACAACGGCAACCCCGCCGGCTGGGAGGTCGACTTCACCAACGCCATCGGGAAGAAGCTCGGCCTCAAGATCAACTACGCGATCGCCAAGTTCGACAACATCATCCCCAGCATCACCGGGGGCAAGGACGACTTCGGGATGTCCTCGTTCACCGACACCGTCGAGCGCGAGAAGCAGGTCGACTTCGTCAACTACTACAACGCCGGCATCCTGTGGGCGTCCGCCAAGGGCAAGAACGTCGACCCGGACAACGCCTGCGGTATGAAGGTCGCCGTCCAGTCGACCACCTTCGAGGACACCGACGAGGTCCCCGCCAAGTCGAAGGCCTGCACCGACAAGGGCAAGCCGGCCATCCAGGCCCTCCGCTACGACAACCAGGACGACGCCACCAACGCGGTCATCCTCGGCAAGGCG
This sequence comes from Streptomyces sp. L7, assembly GCF_050990935.1. GTDB lineage: Bacteria > Actinomycetota > Actinomycetes > Actinomycetales > Microbacteriaceae > Leifsonia. The sequence goes on from NZ_CP194644.1 coordinate 85,077, forward strand.
GACGCCCTCAGCGCCGACTCGCCCGTCACGCTGTACGCCGTGTCCAAGTCCAGCGGCAAGCTCCAGGCCGCGGGTAAGACCTTCGACGTCGCGCCCTACGGCATCCCGGTCGCCAAGAACTCCGACCTGACGCCGGTGCTGCAGAAGACCATCCAGGCGCTGATCGACGACGGCACCTACAAGAAGATCCTCGACAAGTGGGGCGTCGCCGACGGCGGCGTGACCAAGGCCGACCTCAACGCAGCCGCGAAGGGCTGACCTGATGTCGCAGGGCAATCCGGCCGGTCCGGCGACGGGGGCAGCCCCGTCGCCGGCCGGCGCCCCGCCGTCCGAGCCGATCAAGGCGATCAAGCTCCGCCACCCGTGGCGGATCGTGTTCGCGATCGTGCTCATCCTGCTGTTCGCCTGGTTCGTGATCGACGCCTCGCAGCGCTCCGCCTACGGCTGGCAGTACGTCGGCAAGTACGTCTTCGACAGGCGCATCAGTGCTGCTGCGCTCGTGACCCTCCAACTCACGATCTACTCGATGGTCATCGGCGTGATCCTGGGCCTCGTGCTGGCCGTCATGCGGCTCTCGCCGAACCCCGTCGTCAAGTCCGTCGCCTGGCTCTACCTCTGGATCTTCCGCGGCACCCCGGTGTACGTGCAGCTCGTGTTCTGGGGCCTGTTCTCGCTGATCTACCCGCACATCTTCCTCGGTGTGCCGTGGACGCACCTCGGCGTGACCTTCGACCTCGGCTTCATGCAGAACGCGTTCATCATCGCGATCGTCGGTCTGGCGCTCAACGAGGCCGCGTACATGGCCGAGATCGTGCGGGCCGGACTGCTGTCGGTGGACAGCGGCCAGGAGGAGGCGGCGACCGCGCTCGGCATGTCGTGGTGGCAGACGATGACCCGTATCGTCATCCCGCAGGCCATGCGCGTGATCATCCCGCCGACCGGCAACGAGGTCATCTCGATGCTGAAGACCACCTCGCTGGTCGCGGCGATCCCGCTCACCACCGACCTCTACGGTGTCGCCCGCGACATCTCGGCGGTCACCTACACTCCGATCCCGCTGCTGATCGTCGCCTCGCTGTGGTACCTGCTGTTCACCTCGATCCTGATGATCGGCCAGTACTTCCTCGAGAAGCGGTTCTCGCGCGGCGTCAACATGCGCCGTCCCGACAACAAGGAGCCGGCGCTCGCCACCGGCGCTCTGCCCGCCGCGGGCGCGCCCGACGGCAACGACCTGGGAGGCAAGGGATGACCGACGCGACGACACGGGACCAGAACGCTCGGGCCGGCGTGACGCCGATGGTCCTGGCCGAGGGCGTCTCCAAGAGCTTCGGCTCCAACGAGGTGCTCAAGTCCATCTCGCTGTCCGTCCGGCCGGGCGAGGTGCTCTGCATCATCGGCCCGTCCGGTTCGGGCAAGTCCACCTTCCTGCGCTGCATCAACCACCTGGAGCGTGTGGACGCCGGCCGGCTGTCGGTCGACGGCCAGGTGGTCGGCTACCGCCAGCACGGCGACAAGCTCTACGAGCTGAAGCCCAAGGAGGCCTCCCGCCAGCGCCGTGAGATCGGCATGGTGTTCCAGCGCTTCAACCTCTTCCCGCACATGACGGCCCTCGAGAACATCATCGAGGCGCCGATCCGGGTCAAGGGCCTGCCGAAGGCGCGCGCGGTGGAGCGGGCGAACGAGCTGCTCCTCCGGGTGGGGCTCGCCGACAAGGGCGACCACTACCCGTCGCAGCTCTCCGGCGGCCAGCAGCAGCGCGTGGCGATCGCCCGCGCGCTGGCGATGGACCCGAAGCTGATGCTCTTCGACGAGCCCACCTCGGCGCTCGACCCGGAGCTGGTGGGCGAAGTGCTCGACGTGATGAAGGGCCTGGCGGCCTCCGGCATGACGATGGTCGTCGTCACGCATGAGATGGGCTTCGCCCGCGAGGTCGCGGACGAGCTGGTCTTCATGGACGGCGGCGTCGTCGTGGAATCCGGCGACCCGCGTGAGGTGCTGGCCAACCCGCAGCACCAGCGCACGCAGGCGTTCCTGTCGAAGGTGCTGTAGCCCAGGAGCTGGACCTTGGAGCTCGCGGAGCGGGCGTCGTGACCGTCTGACAGAATCGTCGGATGGACAACGACGCCCGCTCTTCCCGTCCCGTCGTCTTCATCACCGGAGCGAGCCGTCCGGACAACATCGGGGCGGCGATCGCCCGCACTCTGGCGTCGCTCGGCTGGGACGTCGCGTTCGCCTTCTGGGACGACTACGACGCCGCGATGCCGTGGGGTGCGCCGGAGCGCGGCCACGACGCCTTCGCGGACGAGTTGCGCGCTTTCGGCGGCCGGGCCCTCCCGGTCGCGGTCGACCTCTCCCACCCCGAGGCGCCCGCGCGGGCAATTCAACGCGTCCGCGCCGGTCTCGGGCCGATCCAGGCGCTGGTCGCCAGCCACGCGCACTGGGTCGACAGCGGCCTCCTGGACACCAGCGTGGAGGCGTTCGACCGGCACTTCGCGGTCAACACCCGCGGGAGCTGGCTGCTGATCAAGGCGTTCGCCGAGCAGTTCGAGGCGCCGGCGGAGCCCGGCCCGGCGCTCGGCCGCATCGTCGCCCTGACCAGCGACCACACCGCGCATAACCTCCCGTACGGCGCCAGCAAGGGCGCGCTCGACCGCATCGTCATCGCCGCCGCCGTGGAACTCGCACACCTCGGCATCACCGCCAACCTGATCAACCCCGGCCCGATCGACACCGGCTGGATGACCCCCGACCTCGCGGAGGCGCTCGCGGCCGAGACAGCCCTCGGCCGCCTCGGCCGCCCCCAGGACACCGCCGACCTCGTCGCGTTCCTCGTGTCCCCATCCGGCGGCTGGATCAACGGCCAGCTCCTGCACTCCAACGGCGGCTTCCACCTCCCCGTCTAGCGCCCCGCAGCCATCGCTTCCTCACTTTCTCCCGCTCTTCACCGGCGTGTTGCGGGAGAAAGTGAGGAAGCGATGGCTGCTCAGCCGGTGAGGAGTTTGCGGAGGCGTTGGAGGGAGACGGTTTCGGCGGTGCCGAGGGACTGGGCGAAGAGGGAGACGCGGAATTCTTCGAGCATCCAGCGGGCGTGCGTCAGGTTCTCCGGCGCGTGCGGGGCGGGCGGGATGCGGCCTCCGGCCTCCGTGTAGAGCGCGGTCGCGGTCTCCACCTGGGTCTGCCAGGCGCGGTCGCGGCCGGGGTTGGTCGGCAGCGCCTGCATGCGCTGGGTGATCCCGTTGAGGTACCGGGGGAGGTGCCTGAGCTGCTCGAGACCGGTCGCCGAGACGAACCCCGAGTAGACCAGGCCGCCGAGCTGCGTCTTCGCGTCGTTGAGCGCCGACAGGTACGTCAGCGACGTCACGGCGCCGATCGCCTTCTCCGCGGCGCGCGCCGCGGTCAGGATGCGCGTGACGAGCGCGACCGTCTCGAACATCGAGTCCATCACGACGCCGGAGACGCGATCCCGCACCGCCTCGAATTCCGCCCGCATGAAGAGTTGGCCGTCCGGCTTCATCCGGTAAAGCACGGAGTCGATCACCGCGAGCAGGCAGTCGTCGAACAGCGCCTTCGTGTTCGGGTACGGGCTCGCGGCCAGCGTCAGCTTCTCGTTCGCGGTCAGGTGCTGCTGCACGTAGGCGACGGGCGACGGGATGCTCGCCAGCAGCAGCCTCCTGACCCCGCCGGGGAGGGCGCGCGCCTGTTCGGTCGGCGTCGACATCAGCCGGATGCTGACGCTCGCCCCGTCGTCCACCAGGGCGGGGTAGGCGCGAATGGTGTTGACCGTGCCGCCCGGGCCCTTCTGCGTGGTGTCCAGGTGGCGGGGGAGTTCGTCCAGGTCCCAGGTGGTGAGGTCCGAGCGCTCGATCGCGTCGGGCTGGCGCGCCTCTGCGACGCGGGCGACCGAGTCGCGCGCCCGGGAGCGCAGTCGTTCCTGCAGTGCCATCAGGTCCTTGCCGCCGGCGAGCGGGCGCCCGCGTTCGCCGATCACCTGGAACGTCGGCCGCAGGTGGGCGGGAAGCCGCTCCAGGTCGAAGTCGGCGCCGGTCACCCGGGAGCCGGTCTGCCGCGAGATGGTCGCGGCGAGGGTGTCGGCGAGGGAGGCCGCGGGGCGACGCCCGTCGTGGGCGTCCATCCCTGCAGCGCCGGAGAGCTCGCCGAGGAGCCGCTTCGCCCAGTCGGCCGCGGGCACGACCTGCCGCCGGATCGCCTTCGGGAGCGACTTGATCATGGCCGTCACGAGCTCGTGCCGGAGGCCGGGGACCTGCCAGTCGAAGCCGTCCGGCACGAGCCCGGCGAGCAGCGGCAGCGGCACCTGCACGGTGACGCCGTCGTCCTCCGCGCCAGGCTCGAAGCGGTAACGGAGGGTGAGCCGCTGGTCGCCCTGCCGCCACACCGGTGGGAAGGCCTCCTCGTCGATGCCGGCGGCGTCGTCTTCGAGCAGCGCCTCGGGGGTCATGGTGAGCAGATGGGGCGTCTCGGTGCGCGCCTTCTTCCACCAGCCCTCGAACGAACGGGTGGAGACCACGTCGGCGGGGATGCGCGCGTCGTAGAACTCGAACACGGCCTCGTCGTCGTTGAGGATGTCGCGGCGTCGGGTGCGCTCCTCCAGCTCGCGCAGCTCGGCGAGCAGTTTGCGGTTGGCCCGGTCGAAGGCCTGCCGCGAGTCCCATTCGCCGTCTACGAGCGCGTGCCGGATGAACAGTTCGCGCGAGAGTTCGGCGTCGATCCGGGCGTACTGCACGCGGCGGCGCGGGATGATCGGTACGCCGTAGAGGGTGACCCGCTCGTACGCGACGACCGCGCCCTGGCTCTTCTCCCAGTGCGGCTCGCTGTACTGCCGCTTGCACAGGTCGCCGGCGATCGGCTCGGCCCAGGCCGGGTCGATCGCGGCGTTCATCCGCGCGAACAGCCGGGAGGTCTCCACGAGCTCGGCGGACATGATCGCGTTCGGCTGTTTCTTGGCGAGCGCCGAGCCGGGGAAGATCACGAACCGCGCCTGGCGCGCGCCGAGGTACTCCGACTGCCGCTGGCCACGTGCCGAGCCCTTGTTGCCCGACTCTCTCGCGTCCTTGAGCCCGAGGTGCGACAGCAGCCCGGCCAGCAGCGAGCGGTGGATGCCGTCCGGGTTCACGCTCGGCTCGCCGATGGTGAGCTCCAGTGGCCGGGCGAGCTGGCGGAGCTGACGGTAGACGTCCTGCCACTCGCGCACGCGGAGGAAGTTGAGGTATTCGGCCTTGCACAGCCTCCGGAACGCGCTGGACGACAGTTCGCGCTGCTGCTCCTCCAGGTAGTTCCAGAGGTTGAGCAGGGTGAGGAAGTCGCTGGTCGGGTCGATGAAGCGGGCGTGCTTCTCGTCGGCGCTGCCGCGCTTCTCGACCGGGCGCTCGCGGACGTCCTGGATGGTCAGGCCGGCGACGATCGCCATGACCTCCCGGGAGGTGTTGTGCTGCTTCGACTCCACCACCATGCGGGCGAACCGCGGGTCGATCGGGAGGCGGGCGAGCTGGCGGCCGACCTTCGTCAGCTCGATGCCGCCACTGCGCGTCCCGTTGCGCGTCGCACCCAGCTCCGCCAGCAGATCCAGCCCGTCCTTGATGCCCCGCGAGTCCGGCGGCGTCAGGAACGGGAACGCGGCGATGTCGCCGAGCCCGAGCGAGATCATCTGCAGGATGACGGCCGCGAGGTTGGTGCGCAGGATCTCCGGTTCGGTGAACTCCGGCCGCTTCTCGAAGTCCTCCTGCGAGTACAGCCGGATGGCGATGCCGTCGCTGGTGCGGCCCGACCGGCCGGAGCGCTGGTTGGCGCTCGCCTGCGAGATCGCCTCGATGGGGAGGCGCTGCACCTTGGCGCGCGTGGAGTAGCGGCTGATGCGGGCGGTTCCCGCATCCACGACGTACTTGATGCCGGGGACGGTGAGGCTGGTCTCCGCCACGTTCGTCGCGAGCACCACCCGCCGCCGGACGCCCGGCATCGTGGACGGCTGGAAGACGCAGTGCTGCTCGGCGGAGGACAGCCTCCCGTACAGCGGCAGCACCTCGGTTCCGGGGAGGTTGCGGCCGCGGATCGCGTCGGCGGCGTCGCGGATCTCGTTCTCGCCGGAGAGGAAGACGAGCACGTCGCCCGGGGCCTCGCGGGCGAGCTCGTCCAGGGCGTCGTTGATGCCCTGGACGTAGTCGCGGTCGGCGGCGGGGACCGGATCCGGGTCGTCCTCGTCGGCCTCCATCGCCTCGGCGACCAGGGGCCGGTAGCGCAGCTCGACCGGGTAGGTGCGGCCGGAGACCTCCACGATCGGAGCGGGCGTGCCGTCCGCCGCCGCGAAGTGCGCGGCGAAGCTCTCCGGGTCGATGGTGGCGGAGGTGATGATCACCTTCAGGTCAGGACGCTTCGGCAGCAGCTCGCGGAGGTAGCCGAGCAGGAAGTCGATGTTGAGGCTGCGCTCGTGCGCCTCGTCGATGATGATCGTGTCGTATTTGCGCAGCAGCCGGTCGCGGTGCATCTCGTTGAGCAGGATGCCGTCGGTCATCAGCTTGATGCGGGTCGCGGCGGACACCCGGTCGGTGAAGCGCACCTGGTAGCCGACCAGGTCGCCGACGCTCTGGCCCAGCTCCTCCGCGATGCGCTCGGCTATCGTGCGCGCGGCGAGCCGCCGAGGCTGGGTGTGGCCGATGCTCTCCCGGCCGAGCTCGAGGCAGATCTTCGGCAACTGCGTGGTCTTGCCGGAGCCCGTCTCGCCGGCCACGATCACGACCTGGTTGTCGCGGATGGCGCGCGCGATGTCGTCCCGCTTCTGGCTGACGGGCAGCTCGGGCGGGAACACGATGCGGGGGAGGGCGACCGGTGCGGACATGAGCCCTCCAGTCTATCCGTCCGGCGCACGCTCACGGTCTCGCAGGACTCTTGTGCGCGCAGAGTACTTTGTGTTACAAAGTTGGCGTGAACGAGAATCTGCCGGGCGACGCGCGGGAGATGCGGGACCTCGTCGACGGCCGGCAGCGTCGGGTCAGCCGCGAATACCGCCTCCCCGTCATCTGGCTGTGCACCGTCTGGTCGGTGGCCTGGCTGGTCGGCTTCGTCGCCCTCTACCTCGCGCAGCTCGGCCTGTTCGACCCGGTCGTCGCCGGCGTCGTCTTCGGTGTGCTGATCGCCGGCTCGATCGTCGCCTCCGCCATGACCGGCTCGCGCAGCGGCGGTGGCGTGCGCGCGGACTCCCCGTTCGCCGGCACCGGCTACGGCGTCTCCTGGTCAGTATGCTCCGTCGCCTTCGCGCTGCTCGGCATCGGGATGATCGTGCAGGGGCTGGCGGGCGACTTCGCCGGTCCGGACCTTCTGCTCATGGCCGTGGCGGGCGGCGTGATCTTCGGCGCGGGCGCCGTCGTCACTCTCCGCACGGTGCGCGCCCCGGGCTCCCGGCGGCGGTGACCGGCGTGGACGAGCTGGACCCGGTCATCCACGCCGCCGCCCGCCTCAAGATCACGGCGACGCTGTCGACTGTCGCGGAGGGCGGCAGCATGTCGTTCCCGCGGCTGCAGGAACTGCTCGACCTCACGGCTGGCAACCTGGCCACGCATCTGCGGAAGCTGGAGGACGCCGGCTACGTGGAAGTCGAGAAGACGCACCGCGGACGCGTCCCGGTCACCTCCCTCTCGCTGACCACGACCGGGCGACGGGCGTTCGAGGACTACACGACGGCGCTGCGGTCGATCCTGGGGGCGTGAGGCGCCGGTCCCGGCCGCCCGCCGCAAACGGGGCATTGTGGCAGCCCGCACCGTGACGTAGGTTTCCCTCAACCCGACCGGGTTCGTCACCGTCGACGAAGGAGCCCACCATGCCTCACGGCTACGCCACCATGTCCGTCGCCAGCATCCTGGCCGAGACCGCGCACCGCATGCCCGACAACGTGGCGTTGATCTTCAACGGCCAGGAGATCGCCTACCGCGACCTCTGGGACCAGACCCGCCGTTACGCAGGAGCGCTGCGCGACCTGGGCGTCGGGCCAGGGGACCGGGTCGCCCTGATGATCCCGAACGTGCCCGATTTCCCGCGCGCGTACTACGCCGTACTCGCCCTCGGGGCGGTCGTCGTGCCCATCCACTCCCTCCTCAAAGCCGCGGAGATCGAGTACGTGCTGCGCGACTCGGAGTCGAAGCTGCTGATCTGCGCCGCGCCCCTGCTGGCCGAGGGGGCGAAGGGTGCGGCGCTCGCCGGAGTCGACCTCCTCTCGGTGCTCGTCCCCGACGAACTGCTCGAGCAACTCCCGTTCCCGCGACTGGACGAGGTGGCGGCCACCGCAGAGCCGATCGTCACCTACCTGCCGCGAGACCCGATCGACACGGCCACCATCCTGTACACGAGCGGAACGACGGGAAAGCCGAAGGGAGCCGAGGGCTGCCACTTCGCGCTGGTCGAGCAGGTCAACGTCCTGCTCGCCGGGACGTTCGACTTCGAGCCGACGGACCGCGTCCTCGGCTGCCTGCCGCTGTTCCACACCTTCGGGCAGACCTGCGTCATGAACATGGGCTTCCGCGCCGGCGCGGCGGTGGTGCTGGTACCGAAGTTCGACGGGGCGACGGCGCTGCAACTGCTCAACGCGCACGAGTGCACGATCATGACCGGCGTGCCGACCATGTACATCGCGCTGTTGGAGGCCGCCAAGACCAACCCGGAGCGCCCGCCCCTGCGCTACGGCCTGAGCGGCGGTGCGGCCCTCCCGGTCGCGGTCATCGAGCGGATGAAGGAGGTCTACGGCATCGACGTGCACGAGGGCTACGGCCTCACCGAGACGTCGCCGGTCGCCTCCTTCAACCACCGCGGCCGGCCGACGCGGGTCGGCACCGTCGGCCAGCCGATCTGGGGCGTCGACGTCGAGATCGCGGACCCGGAGGTGGACGACGCGATCCGGCTGCTTCCGCGAGGCGAGCTCGGCGAGATCGTGATCCGCGGCCACAACCTGATGAAGGGCTACCTCAACCTCCCGGAGGCGAACGCGGAGGCCGTGGTGGACGGCTGGTTCCGATCCGGCGATCTCGGCACGAAGAGCGACGACGACTACATCACGATCGTGGACCGCAAGAAGGACATGATCGTGCGCAACGGCTACAACGTGTACCCGCGCGAGGTGGAGGAGGCGCTCTCGACGCACCCCGCCGTCGCCCTGGTCGCGGTGTTCGGCGTCGCGCACGACACGCACGGCCAGGAGATCATGGCGGCGGTCACGCTGATGCCGGGCTCCGAGGCGACGGGCGACGAACTGGTCGTGTTCGTGCAGGAGCGGGTCGCGGCGTACAAGTACCCGCGGCGGGTGGAGATCCTGGAGGTGCTTCCGCTCGGTCCGAGCGGCAAGGTGCTCAAGCGCGAGCTGGTCGCCCGCTTCGAGTCGCAGACCCCGGTCGCGTAGGGGGTCAGGGAGCCGTGTCGAGGGTGCGCAGCCGGTAGGAGGAGTTGAGGTAATACGCGGCCAGCAGCGCGTAGCTGATGCAGGCGACCGCGGGCACGAACGAGTTCTCCGGCTTGCTCGCCAGCGCGCCTACGCACGAGATGAAGGCGAGGATCGCGAGCACGGCGCCCAGCCAGAATCCGGCCGCCGGTCGCGCGGTCGCCCTCCACCAGGGCCGCGGGTCCAGCCGATTCTCGCCCTCCCCGCGGAAGGTGCGCGTGCCGACGATCACGTAGGCGACGTTGAGGATGGCGACGATCAGCACATCCAGCGCCGGATTGACGATCCGGTCGATCACGAAGAAGTTCAGCGCCAGGATCAGCCCGAAGACCCCGACGATGTAGATGACCTTCCCCGTGATCGTGGTGATTCTCACGGTGCGAGCCTAGCCGGGAAGGGGCGGGCGCGGAGGACCGGCCCCGCGCCCGCGGCCGGCGACAGGTCAGTTCACCTCGTCCGGGTGCGCGCTCACGCGCCCCTCGCGCTCCATCGCCGTGATCGCCGCGACCTCGGGGGCGGTCAGCTCGAAGTCGAAGACGTCGAAGTTCTCCGCCATGCGCTCGCGGCGGTTCGACTTGGGGAACACGATGTTGCCGGTCTGCAGGTGCCAGCGGATGACGACCTGCGCGGGAGTCTTGCCATGCGCCGCGGCGGGGCCGGCGACCTCGGGCGCTTCGAACAGCGGGTACTTGCCCTGCCCGAGCGGCCCCCAGGCCTCGATGTGGATGCCGTGCTCGCGGGAGAACGCGGTCACCTCCGGCTGCTGGTGCGCCGGGTGCAGCTCGATCTGGTTGACGGCCGGCACGATCTCGGTGTTCGCGAGCAGCTTCTCCAGGTGCGGGACGAGGAAGTTGGAGACGCCGATGGCCTTGGCGCGGCCCGTGGCGTAGATCTTCTCCAGCGAACGCCAGGCCTCCACGAACGTGTCCTTCTGCGGGGTCGGCCAGTGGATGAGGTAGAGGTCCACGTAGTCGAGGCCGAGCTTGGCGAGGGACTCGTCGAAGGCGGCCTCGGCGTCGGTCTGCCGGTCGTTCCAGAGCTTGGTCGTGACGAACAGCTCGTCGCGCGCGATGCCGGACGAGGCGATCGCGGCGCCCACGCCCTCCTCGTTGCCGTAGATGGCGGCGGTGTCGATGTGGCGGTAGCCGACCTCCAGCGCGTCGGTGACGATGCGGGTCGTCTCGGCCGGGTCCACCTTGAAGACGCCGAAGCCGAGCTGCGGAATGGTGGTGCCGTTGTTCAGGGTGAGAAGCGGGGTATTTGCGTGTGCAACCATGTCGTCCACGATAGCAATGCGGTCGTAGGGTGAGCGCATGACGAACCGGCTGGCGGGCGCGATCAGTCCCTACCTGCGCGCCCACGCGGAGAACCCCGTCGACTGGTTCCCGTGGGGACCGGAGGCTTTCGCCGAGGCGCGGCGCCGCGACGTGCCGGTCATCGTCTCCATCGGCTACGCCACCTGTCACTGGTGCCACGTGATGGCGCGGGAGAGCTTCAGCGACCCCGCCGTCGCGGCGCTGATGAACGAGCGCTTCGTGTCGATCAAGGTCGACCGGGAGGAGCATCCCGATGTCGACGCCGCCTACCTCTCGGCGGCGAGCGCGTTCACCGAAGGGCTCGGCTGGCCGCTGACCGTCTTCGCGACCTCGTCGGGGCGGGCGTTCTTCGCCGGCACCTACTTCCCACCGGTGGCGATGGCCGGCCGGCCGTCGTTCACGCAGATCCTGGACGCGGTCGCCGACGCCTGGACGGAGCGTCGCGCCGAGGTGGAGGCCGACGCCGGCAAGGTGCGGGAGGCGCTCGCCGCGGCCGCCGCCCGGGCCACGACGGCCTCCGAGCTGCCCGGCGGTCGTGCCCTGGACGCGGCGGTCGGCGCGCTCGCCGAGACCGAGGACCCGCTGTACGGCGGCTTCGGCGGCGCGCCCAAGTTCCCGGTCGCTCCGGTGCTCGGCTTTCTGCTCGAACGGCCGGCCGGACGCGAGCTCGCGCACCGCACCCTGCAGCGGATGGCGGACTCCCCGCTGCGCGACCCGGTAGACGGCGGCTTCTTCCGCTACGCCACCCGGCGCGACTGGAGCGATCCGCACTACGAGCGGATGCTCTACGACAACGCGCAGCTCCTTGACGCGTCCGCCACGGCGTGGGCGCAGACCGGGGAGGAGTGGGCCGAGCGCACGGCCGACGGCGTGGCCGCCTTTCTGCTCGGCGTGCTCCGCCGTCCGGGAGGCGCGTTCGCCTCGGCGCAGGACTCGGAGAGCGTGGTCGACGGCGCCCGCGTGGAGGGCGGCTACTACCGGGTGCCGCCGGCCGAGCGCGCGAAGCTGACGCCTCCCGCGCTGGACGAGAAGGTGCTCACCGGCTGGAACGGCTTCGCGATCGGTGCGCTCGCCCGGGCAGGCCGCGTCCTGGACCGGCCGGCCTGGATCGTCGCGGCGGGGGAGGCCGCACGCGCGGTGATCGAGACGCACCGCCGGCCCGACGGCACCCTGGGCCGGGCGTCGGTCGACGGGGTCGTGTCGGAGGCCGTGGCGACGCTGGAGGACTACGGCGGCCTCGCCGGCGGCCTGCTGGAACTGGCGCTCGCGAGCGGCGACGCGGAGGCCGCCACCGCCGCCCGGGAGCTGGTGGACCTGTGCCTGGAGGCCGCTGACGGCGGCGAGTGTCCTTTCGGCGTGCCGGGCGGCGGCGACCCGCTACTGCAGTCGACCGGCCTCGCGGTGCGCGTCGACCCGTCGGAGGGCGCGTACCCGTCCGGCCTCACGGCGATGGCCTCCGCCGCGCACACGCTGTTCCTGATGACGGCGAGCCGCCGTTACGAGCGCGCCGCGCGGGAGGCGATGCGGCTCGTCGCCGGGCCTGCGGCGAGCGTGCCGAGCGCGTTCGGCGCCGCGCTGGCGCTGATGTCGCGGCTGGAGGGCGAGCCGCGGCAGCTCGTCGTCGTGAGCGAGCCACCGGCGGGTGCGGGCGCCGACGACCCCGAGGGCCTGGTCGCGGCATCCCGCCGGCATCCCGCCGACCTGGTCGCGCTGGTGGAGGCCTCCCAAGGCCGGGCGCTGGAGGCCGCGGGCTTCGAGTTGTTCGCCGCCCGCAGCACACGCGACGGCCTCCCGACCGCCTATCTCTGCCGCGACTTCGTCTGCGCGCTCCCGGTCACCTCGCCCGCCGGGCTCGGCTGAGCCGCATCAGCGCAGCACCCGGTACGTCAGGTGGGCGACCTCCGGCGTCACCCGCGACCGCAGCAGCTCGAGCTGCAGCGACGGCACCCGGTCGAAGACCCGTTCGCCCGCGCCGAGGGTGATCGGCGCCACGTGCAGCCGCAGCTCGTCGACGATGCCCGCCCAGAGCGCCTGGTTCAGCGTCTCCGCACCGCCCGCGATCGCGACATCGGCGTCGCCGGCCGCCGCGCGCGCCAGCTCGGTCGCCGCGTGGATGCCCTCCGTGACGAACTCGAAGGTCGTCCCGCCCTCCATCGGGATCGGCGCGTGCTCGTAGTGCGTGAGCACGAAGACCGGCGCGTGGTACGGCGGATCCTCCCCCACCAGCCGCGCCAGTCGCCGAACCTGTCGCCCTCGGCCGGCCAGTCGCCGCGCACGGGGCCGAACATGTTGCGGCCCATCACGTAGGCGCCCGCTGCGGTGATCGCGGCGATCTCCTCCGCGTGCGCGTCGCGGTACTCGAACATCCAGGTGTGCAGCCGCTCCACCCCGCGCTCGCCGAGCGGGTTCTCCAGCGACTGGTTGGGCCCGGCGGCGAACCCGTCGAGCGAGACGGCGATATCAGCGGTCACGATCCCCATGCCGCCTGGTTTACTACGCGCGCTCGACCTTGTCGAGCATTCCCCAGACCGCTTCGCTCAACTCGGGGTGCTCCAGCGCGATCCTGCGTAGCACGCCGTACTCGAAGCGGGTGTAGGTGTCGCGCCCGGCGGACGGGTGGTGCGCCCGGGACCGCTCCTCGGCGAGGTCGAAGTCCTCGATCGCTCCGGCACGCAGCGAGATGACCACCTGCTCGTCGACGCTCGGCAGGTCCGGGATGAAGTGCCAGGGGTCCTCGCCGGCGCGGCAGCGGTGCTCGATGATGGCAGTGAGCTCGTCGCGCGCCTGCTGGCGCAGCACTTCGATGCTCCTCGGGACCTGGTCCACCTCGCCCTCCTTCACTGCGCCTCTGTTCCCCATAGCGGCGGTTCCGGCGTCGGCGCCGGTACGGTGCGTACAGCCTAGGCGGCGAGGACCGCGCACCGCGAATCGGGGTGTAACGCTCAGTCCACGTGGGGGTGAACAGTGGATGCGGAGGGTCTCCTAGTGCGTGCGCGACAGCAGGTAGGCGTTCAGATCGGCGGTCAGCTCGGCGTCCACCGGGTACTCCCGGCCGTCGAGGTGCGTGATCGGGGCGGCCTGCCGGACGCTGGAGACCAGCCACAGCGCGTCGGCCGCCTCCAGCTCGTCGGCGGTGATGTGCCGGTACTCGGTCGCGTAGCCGCGCTCCTCGAAGAACGCGAACACTGCGGCCTGCGTCGTGCCGGCGAGGATGCCCTGGTCGGTCTGCGGCGTGCGGACCACGCCGTCGGCGAGCACGATGACGTTGGAGGTCGGCCCTTCCAGCGCGTAGCCGTCGGAGCTGATGAAGATCACGTCGTCCGCGCCACGGCGGACGGCCTCCCGCTGGGCCGCGCGGTTGACGGCGTAGGAGAGGCTCTTCGCGCCCGCGAGCAGCCACGGGGAGGTCTCGGCCACGTCGTGCCGCAGGCCGCGGTCGAGCGCGACCACCCTGATGCCGAGGCGCTGCTGGGTGAAGTCCTCTCCCTCGTCGACGAAGATCCAGCCGCTCGGCGTGCCCGTGCCCTCCACGCCGCGGGTGTAGATCAGCTTGGCGAACAGCTCGCCGCCGTCGCCGTTGCGCGCCCGGTAGTCGGCGACGCCGGCAAGGACGGCCTCGTGCCAGACGTGCTCGGCGGGAGCAGGGAGATCGAGGAGCTCTGCGGAGTGCGCGAGTCGCATGAGGTGAGGGCCGAGCGCCTGCGGGTGGCCGTCGATGACGGCGATGGTCTCGAACACGCCGTCGCCGCGGGTGATGCCCAGGTCGGTGATCCGCACCTGCGCGGCGTCGAAGTCGGCGAGGGCGAAGCCGGGGTCGCCGGTCGAGGGCTCCCCGGTGGGCACGGTGATGGTCAGCAGAGTCGCGCGCGTCATGTGCCTATTGTGCCCGGGCACGGCCCAGAAGTCAGGGCTTGCGGGCGTCAGGGCTTGCGGGCGTCAGGGCCTGCGGGCGTCAGGGCCTGCCGCCTCAGTCCGTCTGCCGGATGCGGAACGCGTCGTCGCCGTCCGGCGCCGCCTCCGACACCCGCACGTCGTCCACGGCGCTCCCGGGAGGCCCGGCCCGCAGCCAGTCGAGCATCCGGTCGACGCTCGCCGCCTCGCCCTCCACCTCGACCTCCACGCTGCCGTCGGAACGGTTGCGCGCCCAGCCGGCCAGGCCGAGCCGGCGGGCCTCCTCGCGGGCGCTCCAGCGGTAGCCGACGCCCTGCACCATCCCTGTCACGATCGCGTGCCGGCGGATCGTCGTCTGTTCCTGGCTCACGCCGCCCATTGTGCTCCTGATTGAATTGCTGCGTGACCTCCACCGCCGCCCTCCGCTCCGACCTCGCCACCGCCGGTTTCACCGTCGACGGCCTGACCGCGCTCTGGGGTGAGGAGGCCGCAGAGGCGCTGCACCGCGGTCAGCGGGTCCCTGCCGAACGGGCGCTCGCGCGGACCGGCGGCGGGACGCTGGCGACGCTGGCGGCGCTGTTCGTCCTCGGGCGGCCGGTCGGCCGGGAGGCCGCGGCCGCGGCCTTCCCCGCCCTCGGGCTCGACGGCGCGGAGGAGCTGGGACTGATCCGAGGCGCTGCCCCCGACGCGGTCGATCCCGACGCGGTCGATCCCGACGCGGTCGATCCCGACGCGGTCGATCCCGACGCGGTCGATCCCGACGCGATCGATCCCGACGCGATCGCCCCCGCCGTCGACCTGCGCCCGTACGCCTTCGTGGACGTGCTGGGGCCTGCCGAGTGGTGGATCGTCTCCGATCTCGGCGAGCTCGCGCTCGGCCGCGCCCTCCCCGAGGACCACGTGCTCGGCGTCGGGGGCGCCTCCATGACGCTGAGCGGTCTCATGCTGCAGCGTCCCGTGCGCTCCGCGCTCGATCTCGGAACCGGGTGCGGCATCCAGGCGCTGCACGCCTCCCGGCACGCCGACCGCGTCGTCGCGACCGACATCTCCGAGCGCGCGCTGCGGCTCGCCGCGCTGAACGCGGAGTTGAACGGCGTCGAGGGCATCGAGTTCCGGTTGGGGAGCATGTTCGAGCCGGTGTCGGGGGAGGCCTTCGATCACATCGTCTCGAACCCGCCGTTCGTCATCACGCCGCGGACCGAGGGCGTGCCGGCCTACGAGTACCGCGACGGCGGGATGGTCGGCGACAGCCTGGTCGCGGCGTTCGTGGCCGGCTGCGGCGCGCACCTGAACCCCGGCGGCGTCGCGCAGCTCCTGGGCAACTGGGAGTACCACGACACCGCGGACGCTCTGGAGCGGGTCCGCGGCTGGGTGGACGACTCCGCGCAGCCGCTCGACGCGTGGGTGATCGAACGCGACACGGAGGACGCCGCCCAGTACGCCGAGACCTGGATCCGCGACGGCGGCACCCGAGCGGGCACGCCGACGTTCGACACGCTGCTGGGCGCCTGGCTGGACGACTTCGAGGCGCGCAGCGTCCGGGAGGTCGGCTTCGGCTACGTGCTGCTGCGGCGGGCGGAGGGCGTGCCCACCCTGCGTCGGTTCGAACGCCTCCACGGGGCACTGGGCGCGAACCAGGCCGGCCTCGGCGTCCACCTCGGTGAGTGCCTGGCGGCGCACGACGCGCAGTCGTCCCTGGGCGATGACGCCTTCGGCGCGCTGTGCCTCACCGTCGCGGGCGACGTGACCGAGGAGCGTCACCTGTGGCCCGGCGCGGACTCGCCCACCGCCATCCTGCTGCGCCAGGGCGGCGGCTTCGGGCGCGTGGTCGGGGCGGACACCGGCCTGGCGGCACTGGTCGGCGCGTGCGACGGTGAGCTGAGCGTCGCCGCGATCGTGGGCGCGCTGGCGCAGCTTCTGGAGGTGGACGAGGACGCCCTCCGCGCCGACCTGCTCCCCACCGTCCGCGCCCTCGTCACCGACGGCCTCCTCCGCCTCCCCTGACCCCGGACACGCGCCACCCCGGACACGCACCCACCCCGCCGGCACCCACCACCTCGCAGGCACCCGCCGAGTACGCGCGAGATCAGCCGAAAACCGTCGACTACGCAGAGGATTCGCGTACTCGGCGGTTTGCTAGCGCGGCGGGAGGGGGACGAGACGCACGTCGGTGAGACGGGCGCCGGCGACGGTGGCGGTGAGGTAGGTGCACGCGGGCTGGCGGCGGCGGTCCGTGGGGGAGCCCGGGTTCAGGAGGCGCAGGCCGCCGGGCGAGACCGTGTCCCACGGGATGTGCGAGTGCCCGAAGACCAGCACGTCCGTGTCCGGGAAATCGCGCTCGCACCGCTCCTCGCGTCCCTTCGCCGGGCCGGTCTCGTGGACCATGGCGAACCGCAGCCCGCCCAGCTCGAACCGCGCGACCTCCGGCAGCCGGCGCCGCAGCCCCGGCCCGTCGTTGTTGCCCCACACGCCGATCAGCCGCCGCGATCGCTCCTCCAGCAGGTCGAGCGTCGCCTCGTCGACCCAGTCGCCCGCGTGCAGGACGAGGTCGGCGGCCTCCACGTCGGCCAGCACCTGCGGAGACAGGGCTTTCGCCCGGAGCGGGATGTGGGTGTCGGACAGCATCAGCAGCTTCACGTTGGCAAACGGTAGGCGATTCCGCCGGGCGAGGCTAGCGTCGAAGGCATGGACCTCAGGACCCTCGGAAACAGCGGAACCATCGTGTCCGCCTTCGCCCTCGGCACCATGACCTTCGGCGCGGAGGCCGACGAGCCGACCTCGCACGCCATCCTGGATCGGTACATCGACGCCGGCGGCACCCTGATCGACACGGCCGACGTGTACAGCGCGGGGGCGTCGGAGTCGATCATCGGGCGGTGGCTCTCCCGCAACCACGGCGCCCGCGACCGGCTCGTCATCGCGACCAAGGCCCGCTTCCCGATGGGGGAGGGCTCCAACGACCTCGGCCTGTCCCGCACACACCTCCGAAAGGCGCTCGACGACTCCCTGCGCCGGCTCGATGTCGACCACATCGACCTCTACCAGATGCACGCCTGGGACTACCTCACGCCGCTTGAAGAGACGCTGCGCTTCCTCGACGACGCGGTGACGGCGGGCAAGATCGGCTACTACGGCTTCTCGAACTACCTCGGCTGGCAGCTCACCAAGGCCGTCGCGGTCGCGGACGGCTACGGTTTCGTGGCGCCGGTCACCCTTCAGCCGCAGTACAGCCTCCTGGTCCGCGGTATCGAGCACGAGATCGTGCCGGCCGCGCTGGACTCCGGGATCGGCCTGCTGCCGTGGTCGCCGCTGGCCGGCGGCTGGCTGAGCGGCAAGTACCGCCGTGACGAGGCGCCGACGGGAGCGACCCGGCTGGGCGAGAATCCGAAGCGCGGGATGGAGGCCTTCGACGCCCGCAACGCCGACCCGCGCACCTGGGAGATCATCGACGCGGTGCAGACCGTCGCAGAGGAGACCGGCGCGAGCATGTCGCAGGTGGCGCTCGCCTGGCTGGTCGACCGTCCCGCGGTGTCCAGCGTGATCCTCGGCGCCCGCACGATCGAGCAGCTCGACGACAACCTGGCGGCGGCGGACCTCGAACTGACCGACGAGCAGCGCACGCGCCTGGACACGGCGAGCACGCCGCGCACGGAGGTGTACCCGTACGGGCCGCAGGCCGTCGCGCAGCGGCACCGCAAGCGCGAGGGAGGCCGCTGACCCTGCCGCTGACGCGCGACTGGCAGCGCAGAGGGGTCGCAACACGCCGTCACCACGACGCCGGAGCGGCGTGTCGCGACCCCGCTGCGATGCTCACGCGCGGAGCGCGGCCGTCTCGGACACGAGTGCCACGGCCGCCCGCTCCACTGCGGCCGGCGGGAGGCTGAGGCCGAGCACGACATCCGTGGAGCGGGGCGGCGGTGCGGCGTCCGCCTGCTCGCTGCCGGTCTCCGGCACCGCTCCACCCGCCGCCGCCATCCCGAGCACCGCGACCCGGAACTCCACCACCCCGCCCGGCACGCGCCGGGCCGCGAGGGAGAGCGCCGCAGACGCGAAGGTCAGCGTCGTCCACTCGTCCGCTCCGAGCGTCAGATCGCCGGGGAGCCCGGCCAGCCACGCCCCGAGCTCCGCCGCCTCCTCGACGTGCAGCAAAGGCCCCACGAGCCGCCAGCGACGGTCCCCGTCCGCCGCGATGGCCTCCACGGTGAGCACGTCGCTGTCGCGCGACAGCGGGCGGAGGGCCAGGCTCCGCGACGCCGCGGCGTCCGAGAGGAGCACGCCCGTCACCGCGGGGCCGGGACGACCGTCAGCACCCGCTCGATGTACTCGAAGAACGACACCATGAAGCCGCGGAGGAACGCCTCCGTCGACTCGTTCGTGACCGTCCCGTCGTCCTCGATCAGCCCGGGCTTGAGCTGGATGTAGGCCTCCGGCGCGTTCATCTGCGGTGCCTGCAGGAAGCTCAGCACGCTGCGGAGCTGCTGCTGCGCCACTGCGGTCCCGATCGGCCCGGTGGAGGCCCCGATCACGGCCGTGGCCTTGCGCGCGATCACGTTCTCGCCGTGCGGCCGGCTCGCCCAGTCGATCGCGTTCTTCAGCGCTCCGGGGATGGAGCGGTTGTACTCGGGCGTGATGAACAGCAGCGCCTGCTGCGCGGCGATCGAGGCCTTGAAGTCGCGGACGACCTGCGGGAAGTCCCCGTCGTAGTCGCGGCTGTAGAGCGGCAGGTCGGCGATCCCGATGTCGGTGAAGACCAGCTCCTCCGGCGCCAGCCTCAGGAGCGCCTTCGAGAGCCTGCGGTTGATGGACCCGGTGGAGATGCTGCCGACGATGTAGCCGACGCGGTAAGGCGGTTGGAGCTCGTTGACCGTTGCCATGCCGCCAGCTTGCCCCCGGCCTCGCGCGGTGTCGAGTCCCGCGACCAGGCCGTTCCGGGCTCCTTCTGAGTCCTCCTGCGGCCGGAATAGGGCATCTTCCCGATGTGGGAGGGGGCCTTAGCGACGAGTCTGAGGTCATCGAAGAAAGCAGTGCGACGAAGGGTGTGGGGATCATGATGCTGTCCGAGGAGTTCGTGGCGTCGCGGGTGTACGCGGGGGACGTCGAGCGGGCCGAGCGCGACCGGGAGCTGGTGCGGCGCCTCCGTGAGGAGCGCGCGGAGCGCCGGGCGGAGCGGACGGCCGGGCGGCGGGCGCAGCGAGCCGCCCGGGCGGTCCCGGAGGCCGTGGCCGAGCCGGGTGCTGCGCCACGCGCGACCGGGGCCGTCACGGCTCCGGAGCACGCGCCCGAGACGGTCCAGGAGGCCGCGCGCGACGAGCGGCGGGAGCTCGCCCACGCCGGGCGATGAGCACGGTTCTGCCCTGGGCGAAGCAGGGCGGACAGGGGGTTCGGATGTCGGTGGTCCGTGGCACGATGAGGCCATGCGATCACCGGCGTCCAGCCCCACGATGATCGGGCGCGAGTCCGATCTCGAGGCGCTGCGCGACGAGCTCGAGGGGGTTCGCCGCGACGGCGGGCTTCGCGCCGTGGTGATCGGGGGCGAGGCCGGAATCGGCAAGTCGCGGTTGCTCGCCGAGTTCCTGGCGGAGGCCGAGGAGTCCGCCACCGTGGTGCTCGGCCGGTGCGTCGACCTCGGCAACGACGGCGCCCCGTACGCGCCGTTCGCCGGCATCCTGCGCCGGCTGATCGAGCTGCGCGGGCTCGACGCGGTGCTGGAGGCCGCCGGCCACGGCGCCGGCGTGCTCTCCGTGCTCCTGCCGGAACTCGCCGACGACTCCGCGGTGCCGGCGCGCACCGGCGCCGAGCGGCTCTACGAGCTCGTCACGGTCCTGTTCGAGACGCTCTCGCTCGACCGTCCGCTCGTCCTGGCGGTGGAGGACCTCCACTGGGCCGACACCGCGACGCTCGAACTGCTCCGCTTCATCGTCCGGATGGCCGAGCGCGGGCACATCCTCGTCGTGCTGAGCTACCGCACCGACGAGATCACGCGCGGCCACCCGCTGCGCGCCTACCTCGCCGAACTGGAGCGCACCCGCCGCGTCACGCGCTGGGAGCTGGCCCGGCTCGGCCGAGGCCAGGTGGAGGCGCTGATCGCCCGCCTGCTCGGCTGCGAGCCCGACGCCGCGACGGTCGACCGCGTCTACGAGATGAGCGAAGGCGTCCCGTTCTTCGTCGAGGAGCTGATCGGCATCGACGGGCTCGCGACCGGCGAAGACCTGCCCGAGACCCTGCGCGAGCTGCTGCTCGCCCGGTTCGAGAAGCTCAGCGACCCGGCCCAGCGGCTGCTGCGCCTCGTGTCCGCCGGCGGGGTCTGCGTCGACCACGAGCTGCTCAGCGCGGTCTTCGACGGCACACCCGACCAGCTCGACGCGGCGGCTCGGGAGGCTGTGGTCGCCAACGTCCTGGTCGCCGACTCCACCGAGTACACCTTCCGGCACGCGCTCGTTCGCGAGGCCATCCACGCCGACCTGCTGCCGGGCGAGCGCAGCCGGTTCCACATGCGGTTCGCCGAGGCACTGGAGGCGAGCCCGCAGCGCTCGGCGACTCAGCTCTCCACGCACTGGCTCGCGGCGCACGACGTGCGGCGCGCCTTCACCGCGTCGCTGGAGGCACTGAGCGAGGCGCGGATGTCGTACGCCTATGCGACGGCCGCGGCGATGGGCGACCGCGCCCTGGAGCTGTGGGACAGCGTGCCCGACGCTGACGAGCTGAGCGCACAGTGGCTGAGGAGCGGAGGCCGCACCGAGCTATTGGCCCGCACCGCGTCGGCGCTGCGCAACGCGGGCGACAACGAGCGCGCGCTCGCCCTCGTCAACGTCGCGCTCGAGGCGGCCGAGGGCCTGCCTCCCGCCCGGCACGCGCGACTGCTCCGCGACAAGGCGCAGTACCTCCAGAACCTCAACCGCACCGGCGTGCAGGAACTGCTGCAGAGCGCGCTCGACGTGGTCCCGCCCGGCGCCCTGCCGGAGGGCGACGGCCTGCGCCTGCAACTGCTGGCCGAGCTGGCCGCCCGGTACATGCTGGCGGCCCGGTTCGACGACGCCGTGACCGTCGCGAGGCAGGCGATCGAGGAGGCCGGCGACGGGTCGCCGGCGCTGCGCTCGGTCGCGCACAACATCCTCGGCAGCTCCCTGGTCTCCCAGGGCTTCGTGGAGCGCGGACTGGCGGAGCTGGACGAAGCGGGCCGGCTCGCCGAGCACGACTCCACCGCCGAGCTGCGCTACGCGGTCAACGCGTCCGACGCGATGAACAACCTCGGCCGCTACGCCGAGGCGGTGCGCCTCGCCGAGGCGGGCGTCCGCGAAGCCCGCGCGCGGGGCATCGAGCGCTCCACCGGCGTCATTCTGTCCTCCAACACGGTGGAGCCGTTGCTCGCGCTCGGCCAGCTCGACCGTGCGGAGGCGCTGCTCGATCCCGCGCTCTCCCTCGATCCGCCGCCGAGCTTCCGCGCGCACCTGCAGCGCATGAAGCTGTGGCTCACGCTGTGGCGCGGCGACCTGGAGACGACGGAGGCGTTGCTGCGCCGCTGGCACAGCGGCCTCCGCACGCTCGGCGACCTGGAGGTCCAGTCCGAGCTCGGGGTCGCCCGGCTGGCTGCGGAGGTGGCGATCGCCCGCGGCGATGCGTTCGACGCGTGGGAGCACACCGCGCCGGTGCGCGCGTCCACCCACCGGCCGTTGCCCGCCAACGACCTCCCCGTGCTCGCGGCGGCGGCGCGCGCTCTGGCGGACGTGGCGTTCCGCTCGGCCCACGAGCGCGCCGAGCGCGACACCCCGGTCGACGTCGCCGAGGAGGCAGCTCGCCTGGACGCGGCGCTCGTGGCCATCGAAGCCTGGCCGACCGCTGTCGCGTGGGGGCCGGTGATCCGTGCCGAACTCGCGACCGCGCTGGCCGCAGCGATGGACGAGGTGGGATCGGGGCTGTCCGCCGCCGAGCGCTTCGACGGCGCCCGGGTTGCCTGGGAGGCCGCCATCGAGGCGACCGCCTCGCCGCTCGCCCCTGCGCACCTGCACCCGTACGCCCTCGTGCGCGCCGCGCGGGTCGCCCGCGCAGCGGCAGACCGTCCCGCGGCGGAACGCCTGGCTGTCGCCGCCCGCGACGAAGCGGAGCGCTCGGGCTTCGGACTCCTCGCCGAAGCGGCGGCGGCGCTCATCTCGTCGCGCGGCGCCCGCGCGGCCGGAGGTCCGGCCGCACCCGGGCCCGGCGCCCCGCTCACGGAACGCGAGGAGCAGGTCCTGGCCCTCATCGAGCAGGGCCTGAGCAACAAGCAGATCGGCGAGGTGCTTTTCATCTCGGCCAAGACGGCGAGCGTCCACGTCTCGAGCATCCTCCGCAAGGTCGGCGCCGCCAGCCGCACGGAGGCCGTCTACCGCGCCTCCCGCACCCCGCGCCCGCCCGCAGCCATCGCTTCCTCACTTCCTCCCGCGACACGCCGGGGCTCGGCGGGAGGAAGTGAGGAAGCGATGGCGTGAGGATGCGTCGCTCAGCGCTCCGCGGCCACCGCGCAGACGATGCACAGCTCGGTCGTCGGCCGGGCCTCCAGCCGCGGGACGCCGATCGCGCGCCCGCAGGACGCGCAGGTGCCGTATCGTCCCAGCCGGATGCGCTCGCGTGCCGCGTCGACGGCAGCGATGTCCGCCGCGGTCTCTGCGCGGAGGGCGTGCAGCCTGCTCCACTCCGAGCTCAGCGTCGGGCCTTCCGGGTCGTGCTCGTCGTCGGCGGTCGACTCCGACCGTGACGACAGCAGCGATCCCAGCGCCTCCGCGAGTCGCTGCGCTTCCGCGACGTCCACGTGGCGTCGCTCGTCCAGCATCCTGTCGAAGCGCTCCAGCTCGTCGAGGGGCAGTCCGTCGTCCTGGACGATGGAGAGCTCTCGTGTATCCGGTGATTCGGTGTGCATCCGCGCACCCCCTTCCGATTCCCCGCCGGTCAGCGTACGCCGGGGTTCTGATATCCGACGTAGGCTCGGCGCGTGCCTTCGTTTCGTGTGATCATCCCTGTCGGTCGCCTGAGGCCCGACGTGACCCCGACCGAGATCGAGCCCGCGGCCGCCGCCGCGGTGGCCGAGCTGACAACCGTCGAGGCGACGAGCGTCGATGTCGTCAGCCGTGAGGCACGGATCACCGTGCGCTTCACCGCGGACGGCGCCCACGACGCGCTCCGGGTCGCCGAATCGGCGGTCGCCGCGGTCGCCGCGCTCGCGCAGGCCGGGGATTGGCGGCTCACCGAGCGCGTCGGTGGCCGCTGGTTCCGCCGGGCGTGACGCCGGGTCGGCCGGCGCTCCTCACACCGCAGCCGGCAGTGACGCCTCGATGAGTCCGACGATCCGCGGGTCGTCCGGCTCCAGCTGCGGGCGGAACCGGTGCACCGCGCCGTCCGGCGTGATGACGAACTTCTCGAAGTTCCACTTCACCTTGCCAGCCTTGCCGTCGCCGTCCGGGTGCGTGGTCAGCTCGCTGTAGAGCGGGTGCGCGTTGCGGCCGTTCAGACGCACCTTCTCCATCATCGGGAATGTGACGCCCCACGTCGTCGAGCAGTACTCCTTGATCGCCTCGGTGGAGCTGAGCTCCTGGAGGAACTGGTTGCTCGGGAAGCCGATCACCGTGAAGCCGCGGTCGCCGTAGGCCTCCTGCAGACGCTCCAGCTTCTCGTATTGCGGGCTGAGGCCGCAGCGAGAGGCGACGTTGACGACGAGGATGACCTTGCCCGAAAAGGCGGCGAGGCTGGTCGGAGCTCCATCGATGGTGTGGAACGGGATATCCATCAGGGTCATGGTTCGAGCCTACGTCCCGATACGGGAGTGTATGCGCGGTTGCGGTGAAGACCCAGGAATGCGGCGCGCTGCGACTCAGGCGCTCGCGAGCGGCGCCGCCGGATCGGACGCCCACTCGTTCAGCGACCCGTCGTAGACGGTCACGTCGTCGCGCCCGAGCAGTGCCAGGGCGAGGGCGTCGGCCGCCGCCGCGATCCCGCCGCCGCAGTACGCGACGATGGGGTCGGGGGAGGTGAGCACGTCTGCGAAGAGGTCGTGCAGTTCCGCGGCCGGCAGGAAGGCGTTGCTCCCGCGGTCGACGAGCCGCACGGCCGGCGCGCTCACGCTGCCCGGGATGTGCCGGGCGGCGAAATCCTTCGGCGCGGTGCCGCAGACCAGCGTGCCGGGTCGGTCGCCGGCGAGGAGGGCCTCCACCTCGCCGCGGTCGCTCCAGAACCCCGGCTGCTCGGCGGAGACGAAGTCGGTGGACGGCGCGGGCGTCACCGGCCCCGGCTCGACCGGCCGGCCCTCTTCCCGCCACTTGGTCACGCCGCCGTCGAGGACCGCGACGCGGTCGTGCCCGAACGAGCGGAACAGCCACCACAACCGGGAGGCCCACTGCCCGACCGCGCCGTCGTAGACGACGACGGTGGTGTCGGCGTCCACGCCGAGCGCTGCCGCGGCCGCGGCGAACGCCTCGGCGCCGGGACGCGTGAACGGGAACGGCGCCGCCGGGTCGCTGAAGCGCTCGAGCAGATCGGCGAAGACGGCACCGGGCACATGGCCCTCTCCGTGCCGCCCGATCCCGCTCACGTACTCCGTACGCCCGTCGGCGCCGCTGACCGCGACGACCGTGGCGTCGATCACGAGGAGTCCGTCCGACCCGAGGTGGTCGCAGAGCCACTGCGTCGACACCAGCGGCCCGGCGAGCGCGGCACCGACTGCGCCGGCCCGGACCTCGCCCCGGCCCACGGCCTCCGCGTCGTCGCCATCGCCGCGAAGATCGGCGAGGGTCGCGGGGTCGGGGACGGTCGGCTCGTCGGAATGCGCGGTCGTGAGAGTCATGCGCACCACGCTAACGGGGGCCTCCGACGTCGCCCTATAGGAGGCGCAACCGTGCGTAACGCGGGGGTGGAGGCTGCTGAACGGGGGGCTGCGCCTTCGGTGACGTCGCCCTATAGGAGGCGCAACCGTGCGTAACGCGGGGGTGGAGGCTGCTGAACGGGGGGCTGCGCCTTCGGTGACGTCGCCCTATAGGAGGCGCAACCGTGCGTAACGCGGGGGTGGAGGCTGCTGAACGGGGGCTGCGCCTTCGGTGACGTCGCCCTATAGGAGGCGCAACCGTGCGTAACGCGGGGGTGGAGGCTGCTGAACGGGGGGCTGCGCCTTCGGTGACGTCGCCCTATAGGAGGCGCAACCGTGCGTAACGCGGGGGTGGAGGCTGCTGAACGGGGGGCTGCGCCTTCGGTGACGTCGCCCTACAGGAGGCGCAACCGTGCGTAACGCGGGGGTGGAGGCTGCTGAACGGGGGCTGCGCCTTCGGTGACGTCGCCCTACAGGAGGCGCAACCGTGCGTAACGCGGGGGTGGAGGCTGCTGAACGGGGGCTGCGCCTTCGGTGACGTCGCCCTACAGGAGGCGCAACCGTGCGTAACGCGGGGGTGGAGGCTGCTGAACGGGGGGCTGCGCGTTCGGTGACGTCGCGCACGGGAGGCGCAACCGTGCGTAACGCGGGGGTGGAGGCTGCTGAACGGGGGGCTGCGCGTTCGGTGACGTCGCGCACGGGAGGCGCAACCCTGCGTACTGCGCGCGATTGGGCCGGTCTCAGCATTCGATGACGTTGACGGCCAGGCCGCCCTCGCTGGTCTCCTTGTACTTGGTCGACATGTCCAGGCCGGTCTGGCGCATCGTCTCGATCACCGTGTCCAGCGAGACCAGGTGCGAGCCGTCGCCGTGCAGCGCCAGGCGGGCGGCGGAGACGGCGGTGGAAGACGCGATCGCGTTCCGTTCGATGCACGGGATCTGCACGAGGCCCCCGACCGGGTCGCAGGTGAGACCGAGGTGATGCTCCATCGCGATCTCGGCCGCGTTCTCGACCTGCGTCGGCGTGCCGCCCAGCACCGCGCAGAGCGCGCCCGCGGCCATCGCGCACGCCGATCCGACCTCCGCCTGGCACCCGCCCTCGGCGCCCGAGATCGAGGCGTTCGCCTTGAACAGCGAGCCGATCGCGGTCGCGGTCAGGAGGTACTTGCGGATGCCGTCGAGCGTCGCGCCCGGCACGAAGCGCAGGTAGTAGTGGGCGACCGCGGGCACGATCCCCGCGGCGCCGTTCGTCGGCGCGGTGACGACACGGCCGCCCGAGGCGTTCTCCTCGTTCACGGCCAGGGCGAAGGCGTGCAGCCACTCCAGCGACGTGGCTCGGCCCGGGTCGTCCTGGACCCTCTCCAAGTGCTCGCGCATCGCGGCGGCGCGACGCTTGACGCCGAGGCCGCCGGGGAGCGTGCCGTCCCCGGCCAGGCCGCGCGAGACGCACTCGGCCATCGCCTCCCAGATCAGGTCGAGGCGCGCGTCGGTGGCCTCCTCGCCGTGCAGGGCCGCCTCGTTGCGCCGGGCGACCTCGCAGATCGGGATGTCGAGCCGCGCGCAGATCGCGAGCAGCTCTGCGGCCGAGTCGTAGGGCAGCGGGTGCGCTGCGCGCGCGGCGAGGTCGGCCTCCTCGCCGTCGCGGCGGATGAAGCCGCCGCCGATGGAGTAGTAGGTCTCCTCCAGCAGGGGGAGCGGCTGGCGTGTGCCGTCGGCGCTGCTGCCCCACGCGCGCAGAGTGAGCGCGTTGGGGTGGCCGGGGAGGCGGGTGCGCGGCTCGAAGTCGATGTCGTCCTTGCTGAGCGGGATATCGCGCACGCCCGCGAGGCGCAGAGTCGCGCCGTCGGCGATGCCGGACCACGCGCCGCGCACGTCGTCCGGGCGGCAGTTCTCCGGCTCGTTGCCGCGGAGCCCGGCGACGACGGCGTCCGGCGTGCCGTGCCCGATCCCGGTCGAGCCGAGGGAGCCGTAGAGGGTGCAGGTGACCTGGTCGACGTGGTCCACCAGCCCGTCGGCGACGAGTCGGTCGGCGAACGCCTTCGCCGCTCGGAGGGGTCCGACGGTGTGCGAGCTCGAGGGACCGATGCCGATCGAGAACAGGTCGAAGGCGGAGACGTACGCTGTCACTTCTCCAGTGTACGTCGCCGATTGTGCGGGATTCCCGCGTGAACGTGCGCATCGGCGCAGGTTTCGCGCGCGGAACTCAGGTTTCGCGAACCTTCACCCGGGCGTCACCCGGCGGACACCAGGTGGTGTCCAGTCCGCCTTCCAGGGAGGTGTACTCGATGAGGAACTGACCGCCTTCGTCCGGTCCCTCCACCACGACGCCCGGGCGGTCCCCGAGCCAGACGGTCGTTCCGACGCCGATGTCCATGCCGGTCACACTACGCTCGCGCCGGTCCGGCGCGGGAGACCGGACCGGGCACCGCGACGCGGGGAAGAGCGCTGGCTGGACTCCACTCGCCGATTTCAGCCAGGACCGGGCGTTCCGCGCCGCGCCGCGCGTAGGCTCGGGGCATGGCGTTCGACTGGTCGCACTTCTACGAGAAGCAGGGCGGACGCGGCGTCCGGCCGACGTACGAGTCGGCTCTCGCGGCATGGGACGGGCCGGCGGGGACCGCCGTGGACCTCGGCTGCGGCGACGGGGTCGAGACGCGCGACCTCGCGGAGCGCGGCTGGCAGGTGCTCGCCGTGGACTCCGACCCTGCGGTGGACGAGCGGGTGCGCTCCGGGCTGGATCCCGCTGCGTCCGGCCGTGTCACCACGCGCTGCGCCGCCTTCGAGGCGCTCGGCGAGCTGCCGCGTGCGGAGTTCGTCTACGCCGGGTTCGCGCTGCCGTTCTGCGACCCGGCTCGGTTCCCCTATCTCTGGGCCGACATCCGTGACGCGATCGAGCCCGGCGGCCTGTTCGCGGGGGAGCTGTTCGGGCCGCATGACGAGTGGTTCGGGCGGCCGGGGATGAACTTCCACGACCGCGCAGGGGTGGAGGCCATGCTCACCGGGCTGGAGGTGCTCCGGCTGGTCGAGGACGACCGGCGCGGGATGTCGTTCGAGGGGCCCAAGCACTGGCACGTGTTCCACATCGTGGCGCGGGCGTGAGCGCCGGGGTGCGGACGGAATTCCTCCACAGCCGCTGACTTCCCGCGACTTCTCCACTGATTTCGTCCGGGACGACTCCGCACGTCCGCGCCCACCCAGGATGGACACATCGCATCCGTCTACAGAAAGAGACCTGCATAATGCCGCGACTGCTGCTAAACTGCATGCATGCCCATTTCAATCACGATCCGTTCTGTTCCGGACGAGGTGCGCGACGAGCTCGCGGCGCGTGCGGCGCGTTCGGGCCGATCACTCCAGGAGTACCTCGTGCATGAACTCACCCGTATCGCCGGCAAGCGCACGGTCGACGACGTGCTCGACAGCATCCGTCGCCGCGCGGAGCACTTCCCGCCGCTCGACCGGGAGGCCGTGGCCGACATGATCGCCGGGAGCCGCGAGTGAGCGCGGTGGCGGCTGCCGTGCGCCGCACGGCGGCTCACGCCGGGCATCCCTCGGCGTCGTCGCGCGGCCCGCTCCCGGACGACTTCGGTGTGCCCGAGACGGTGATCGTCGACACCTGCGCCGTCATCGATCTCCTCGTCGACCCCGGTGAAAACGGTCGGGCCGTGGCCGAGCGTCTGCGCGGCCGCGACCTGGCTGCCCCCGATCTGATGTTCGCCGAGGCGGCCAACGTCCTGCGCAAGCTGCGGCGGCGGGGCGACCTGAGCGACGCCGAGGCATCGATGGCCTACGCCGAGCTCTTGGAGCTCCCCATCGAGCCCTGGCCGTTCGAGACGGTCGAGCAGCGCGTGTGGGATCTGCGGGGCAGCCTCGGCGGGTTCGACGCGACGTTCGTCGCGCTGTCCGAACTGCTCACCGCGCCGCTCGTGACGACCGACAAGCGGCTTACGCGGGCGATGGAGTCGCTGCCCGCGGTGAAGAGGCGGGGGCTGGAGGTGGTCGAGAAATAGGTCAGCGCAGCGTCAGGTCAGTGCCGCGTCAGCTCAGCGCAATGTGAGTTCAGCGCACTGTGAGTTCAGCGCACTGTGGGGTCAGCGCAGTGTCTTGCGGGCGGTGATCTGGCCGGTGTCGAAGCCGAGCAGGTGGAGTCCGCCGTGGAAGCGGGCGTGCTCGATCTTGATGCAGCGATCCATCACGACAGTGAGGCCGAGGGACTCGCCGTACTCGGCGGCCTCCTGGTTCCAGATGCCGAGCTGCACCCACACGGTCGGCGCGCCGACGGCCACGGCCTCGTCGATCACGCTCGGGATGTCGCTCGCTCGGCGGAACACGTCCACGATGTCAGGCACCTCGGGAAGGGAGGCGAGATCCGGGTAGGCCTTCTGGCCGAGGATGGTGTCGGCGTTCGGGTTGACGAAGGACACGCGGAAGTCGCTCGACTGCTGCAGGTACGTTCCGACGAAGTAGCTGGACCGCGCCGGGTTCGCCGACGCGCCGACGATCGCGACCGACTTCGCGGCGCGCAGGATGCGGAGACGCTCCCTGGCGTCCGGGCCGGTCCAGGTGCGCTGCGACTTCAGGAGCTTGGCCAGCGGCGAGTCGGCCGGGAGAGAGCAGCTCAGGCCGTTGACGAGCTGGACCTGCGTCGTCGTGGTGGTCGCGTTCGCCGTCGTCATGCTGCCGCCTCCTTCACCGCTGCGCTGAGCGCCTGGTCCAGATCGTAGATGATGTCGTCGACGTCCTCGATGCCGACGCTGATGCGTACGACGCCGGGGAGCACGCCGGCGTCGAGGAGCTGCTGCTCGGTGAGTTGCGCGTGCGTCGTGGAGGCGGGGTGGATGACGAGCGTCTTCGCGTCGCCGATGTTCGCCAGGTGGCTGGCGAGGTTCAGAGACTCGATCAGACGCTGACCGACCTCCCGTCCGCCTTTCACGACGAACGAGAACACGCTGCCAGGGCCCTTCGGAAGGTACTTCTGCGCGCGTCGGTGGTGCGGGTGCTCGGGCAGCCCGGCCCAGAAGACCTTCTCGATCCGGGGGTCCTCGTCCAGCCACTCGGCCACCGAGCGGGCGTTGTCGACGTGCGCCTGGATCCGATAGGGCAGCGTCTCGACGCCCTGCGCCAGCAGGAACGCCGAGTGCGGCGCGAGCGAGGGGCCGATGTCGCGGAGCTGCTTGGCGCGAAGACGGGTGAGGAAGGCGTACTCGCCGAAGTTGCCCGACCATTGCAACCCGCCGTACGACGGCACCGGCTGGCCGAACAGCGGGAACTTCTCGGTGTGCCAGTCGAAACGACCACTCTCCACGACGACGCCGCCGAGAGTCGTGCCGTGGCCACCGAGGAACTTGGTCGCCGAGTGGATGACGATGTCGGCGCCCCACTCGATCGGGCGGTTCAGGTAGGGCGTCGCGATGGTCGAGTCGATGATCAGGGGGACCCCGGCGGCGTGGGCGACCTCGGCCAGACCCTCGATGTCGGCGATCTCGCCGGAGGGGTTGGCGATCGTCTCCGCGAACACGAGCTTGGTGCGGTCGGTGATCGCCGCCGCGTAGTCTGCCGGGTCGGAGCTCTGCACGAAGGTCGTGTCCACACCGAAGCGGCGCAGGGTCACATCGAGCTGCGTGATCGAGCCGCCGTAGAGATTCGCGGACGCCACGATGTGGTCGCCGGCACCGGCCAGCGACGCGAAGGTGATGTACTGCGCGCTCAGCCCGCTGGCGGTCGCCACAGCGCCGATGCCGCCCTCGAGGCTCGCGACGCGCTCCTCGAACGCGGCGACCGTGGGGTTCTCCAGCCGCGAGTAGATGTTGCCGTACTTCTGCAGGGCGAAGCGTGCGGCGGCGTCCGCGGTGTCGTCGAACACGAACGCGCTGGTCTGGTAGATCGGCAGTGCGCGGGCCCCGGTCACGGGGTCGGGGATGTTGCCCGCGTGAATCGCACGCGTCCGGAAGCCATATTCGCGATCAGCCATGCGGCCACGCTACCCGAGGCCGCGAGGGCCCGTCGGGCGGGGTCCGTAACACGCGGTCATCCGTCGCCGGCTGTGCACGGAGCGTGCCCAGCCTCGCTCGCTAGGCTGGATTCCGATCGCCTGACCGCGATCCCGGACGACGGTTCAGTACCCGGCGCGCGACAAGACTGGCCAAGGAGTCGTCATCGTGTCGTGGATCGTCCTCATCCTCTCCGGCGTGCTCGAAGCCGTCTGGGCGACGGCCCTCGGGAAGTCGGCCGGGCTCACGCGCCTCTGGCCGACCGTCGTGTTCGTCGCCGGCCTCCTCGCGTCGATGGGCGGCCTCGCGTATGCGATGCGCGAGATCTCCACCGGCACGGCCTACGCGGTCTGGGTCGGCATCGGCGCGGCGCTCACCGTGCTCTACGCGATGGTGTTCGGCGGCGACGGCTTCTCGATCGTGAAGCTCCTGCTCATCCTCGGTCTGGTCGGCTGCGTCATCGGCCTGAAGCTCGCGCACTAGCCGTCAGCCGGCCGACACCCACACCGCGCCGAGCGCGAGCGCGGCGATCAGCGCCCAGGAGAGCAGTCCGGTGGCGAGCGCTCGCCAGCCCGTTCCGACGAGCGTGCGCAGCCGGACGGCCGTCCCGAGGCCGAAGAGGGCCATCGCGAGGAGGATCGTCTGCAGTGTGTCCGCGCCGTCGGTCACGACGCTCGGCAGCGGCACGAAGGAGCGGATCAGCACAGCGACGATGAAGCCTGCGACGAAGAGCGGGACGATCGGCGGCCGCTTGACGCTGGGGTCGCCCTCCACGCGGCGGCGGCGCTCGACGATCGCCGCGATCGCGACCGTCGGGGCGAGCATGAGGACGCGGGTGAGCTTGACGACGATCGCCACGGTCAGCGCGGCCGGGCCCGCGATCTGCGCGGTCGCGACCACCTGGCCGACGTCGTGGACGCCGCCGCCGACCCAGTGGCCGAACTGCACGGGCGAGAGGCCCAGCGGATGCCAGAAGAGCGGCAGCACGAAGATCGCGAGCGTCCCGCAGAGCGTGACCAGCGCGACCGGGGTGGCGGCCTCCTCGTCCTTCGGCTTGACCACGCCGCTCATCGCGCCGATCGCGGACGCGCCGCAGATCGAGAAGCCGGTCGCGATCAGCAGCGGCTGGTGGCCGGGGAGGCGGAAGAGCCGGCCGATCAGGAAGGTGCCGGCGAAGCTGAACACCACGATCCCGACGGTCGTCAGGATGGCCACCCAGCCGAGCCCGGCGATGTCACCGAGGCTGAGCTTGAGGCCGAGCAGCACGACGCCGATCCGCATCAGCCGCTTCGCGCTCACCGTGAGACCGGGGGCCAGCACCCCGGCGAGGGCGCCGCGCGCGGCGGGAATCTGACCGACGACGATCCCCAGCACGACCGCCGCCGTGAGCAACGGCACCGCCGGCGCCAGCCAGTGGATGCCCCAGGCCGCGGCAGCGGCGAGGGCCGCGACGGCCACGCCGGACAGCCAGGCGAGGGAGGATCGGGCGGGTGACGGGGTGGGCGCAGTGGCGGGTGAGGTCACCGTCCCATTCTTGCGTCAACGCACACCCGCTCCCGACACCGGTCGGCCGCCGCGTCGCCCTTACGCCGTGCCTGCTCCGGTGCGCGGTCAGAGCACCGACTTCAGCCGCGTCCCGTCGGGCACGCCGAGCCCCGTGCACGCATCCCATCCCGACTGCGCCGTGTAGGCCCCGTTGTTCCCGGAGGTGATGTCCCGGAACCCGGCGGCGACCTGCCCGGCCCGGATGGAGTCGTACAGTTTCGGCTGCACCAGCCCGAAGCGGGACCCGGCGGACTGAGCCAGCCGTGCGATCAGCGCGGCCCACAGCGGCGCTACGGCGCTCGTGCCGCCGATCACCATGTCCTTCCCGTCCACCCGCACCTGGTAGCCGGTCTGCGGGTCGGCGACCGCCGACACATCGGGGACGCCGCGGCCGCCGGGGCCGTTGGCGGCACCGCCCGCGTCAGTCCCGCCGGGGCCGGACGGCACTCCGACGTTCTTCTGCCAGGTCGGCAACGCGAAGACGTCGCTGACGCCGCCGCCGGTCGCGCCGTTGCCGGCGCCGTTGTTCCAGACGGTCTCGGACTGGACGGCTCCGGTCGACGTGTCGGCCTCCAGGCGGGTGCCGCCGCAGGCGAGGGCGTGCGGGGAGGACGCCGGGAAGTCGACGTGCGCCTTGCCGTCGCCGACGCGGTCGGTGCTGCCGTCGTCGCCGGCCGCCACGGTCGTGGTCACGCCGAGAGCTGCGGCGTCCTGGATGGCCTGGTCGAAGGCGTTGCGCGCCTGCGCCGTCCACTGGTCCTCGGACTGCCCCCAGCTGACGCTGATCACGGCCGGGGTCGGGGTCGCGTGCGCGGCGGTGCTGATGGCGTCCAGGAAGCCGGCGTCGGTGTTGGGCGCGAAGTACACCAGCAGCTTCGCGCCGGGGGCGAGAGCGCCGGCCACCTCGATGTCGAGCATGACCTCGCCGTCGGCGCCGTTCGGGTCCTGGCCGGGCACGTTGGCGGCGCCGTCCACGCCGACGGCGGTCACCGACGGCGAGGGGATGCCGAGGCCGGCGAAGTAGGTGTCGAGGTCGGCCTGCACGTAGCCGCCGCCCAGCTCGATGATGGCGATGGTCTGGCCACTGCCGTCGGTGCCCGCGGGGAAGTCGTAGACCGTGCCGAGCTGGGGCGGCGTGTAGCTGGTGCTCACCGCGGCGGCCGGCGTGATGTGGAACTGGGCGCGCGCCTGGGGCCGGTCGTCGAGGCCGAGCACCGCGGTCACGACGCCGTCGAGCTCCGCCGGGATGCTCAGGCCGCCGGTGCGCTGGCGGAAGCTCGGGGCGTCCTCCGCAGCATCGGCCGGGCGGGCCTCCGCGAGGTCGGTGCCGAACACGCGCGCCAGGACCGAGACCGGACCCGACACGCGCACGCGGCGCTCGGCGGCGTTCTCCTCATCGATGGTCACGCCGAGGCGTTTGAGGGTCGACGTCACGAGTCGGAGGTCCTCGGGCGACGCGCCGTAGCGGTCGCCGAGCTCCTGCGGGGTCAGGTGCGACGTGAAGGCGTCGGCGGGGAGCGGCGCCCGGCGGCGCAGGATCAGCGTCGCCTCGACGGGTGTGTCGGGTGGGAGGGCTCCGTGCGCCTGGAAGCCGGCGCGTTCGGGCCGGTCGCTTCCGGGAAGGGGGACGAGGTTCAGCGGCTCTTCGGCATCCATACTCACCGGTCTACCACCCGGGGCCGACAGCGGGAGGGGCCGATTCCGGATCGGCGGACGAACGGCCTCAGACCCAGCTCGGCAGCCACATGTGGATCTGCCAGAACCAGAACGGCACCTGCTGCGCCGTCCAGATCGGCCAGAAGAAGGCCGAGACCACTGTCGCGAGCCCGAGGAACACCGTCGTCCAGGCGATCCCGCGTTGCCGCCGCCGCTCCGGGTCCGTGCGTTTGCCGAGCACGAGCGCGATGACCGCCGCGAGCGCGAGGATCAGGTACGGCTCGAACGCGATCGCGTAGAACTGGAAGATCGTGCGGTTGATGTAGAGCAGCCACGGCAGGTATCCCGCGGCGAGGCCGGTGAGGATGAGCCCGGCCTGCCACTCGCGGTAGCGGGCGAGCCGGTAGACCAGGTAGAACACCGCAGCGGCGGCCGCCCACCAGATGATCGGGTTGCCGAGCGACGTGATCGCCGCCGAGCAGCCTCCCGGCGCGGTGCAGCCGCCCTGGCCGTACGCGTTTCCGGTGTAGTACATGCTCGTCGGCCGGATCATGAACAGCCAGGTCAGCGGGTTGGACTGGTACGGGTGCGGCACGTGCAGGTTGATGCTGTAGTTGTACATCTCCGACTGGTAGTGCCAGAGGTTCTGGAACCACAGCGGCACCCAGGAGAGACCGCCCGTCCACTGCATGTGCAGCGACTGCGCCCAGTTGCGGTAGTAGCCGCCGCGGGTCACCAGCCAGCCGGTCCAGGTGGCGAGGTAGGAGAGGAGGGCGATCGGGACCATCAGCACGAAGGTCGCGGGCGCCTGCTTGAGCAGGCCGCCGCTGATGTGGAAGGCCACGCCCTCCCGGCGCCGGGCGACGATGTCCACCACGACGGTGTAGACGGCGAAGAACGCGAGGAAGTAGAACCCGCTCCACTTCACGCCCGCGCAGAGCCCGGTCAGGATGCCTGCGGCGATCAGCCACGGACGCCACCAGAGCACCGGCCCCCAGGAGGGGTCCCGGCCCGCTCTGCGCGCGATGAGGAGCTTCGCGGCGAGCCGGTCCGCATGCCAACGCCGGTCGAGCAGGACGCAGCCGAACGCGAGCAGCGCGAAGAACATGACGATGTTGTCGAGCAGGGCCACGCGGCTCATCACGATCGCGTGCCCGTCGATGGCGAACAGGAAGCCCGCGATCGTGGCGATGATCGTGGAGGAGAACAGGGCGCGGGCGAGGAGGAAAACGATGAGCACGGCCAGGATGCCGACGACCGCGGTCGACACCCTCCAGCCGAACGAGTTGCCGGCGCCGGTCGCGGCCATCCCGAGTGCGATGATCCACTTGCCGAGCGGTGGATGCGCGACGAACGAGGGGGAGGACTCGAAGATATTCGTGTCGCCCGCGTTGAACGACTGGTCGGCCTTGTCGGGCCAGCTCCCTCGTAGCCGAGGTGGAAGAGGCTCCAGGCGTCCTTGACGTAGAAGGTCTCGTCGAAGACGAGCACGTGCGGGGTGCCGAGGTCCCACAGCCGCAGGATCGCGGCGAGCAGCGTGACCGCGATCGGCGCGCCCCAGTACCAGAGCTTCAGCCGCAGCGGCGTGCACAGCACGCGCGCCCACCAGTCGTCCAGCCGACTGCCGGCGCGGGCGGGCGCGGCGTGCGCGGCCTGGCGGCCGTCGGCTGCTGCGACGTCGGCCGAGGCGGTGTCGCCCGCGAGGGGTGAGGGGAGGTCACCAGGACATCCTGACAGACTGGACCTATGATCATCCTCGCCGCGACGCCGATCGGAAATCTGGGCGATGCCTCCGCCCGCCTGGTCGAGCTGCTGGCCTCGGCGACCGTCGTCGCCGCGGAGGACACCCGTGTCACGCAGCGCCTCCTCGCCGGCCTCGGCGTGGAGAACCGCCCGCGGCTGATCGCCCTGCACGAGCACAACGAGCGCGACCGTGCCGCGGAGCTGGTGGAGCTGGCTCGCGACCAGGACGTGGTGGTCCTCTCCGACGCCGGGATGCCCACGGTCTCCGACCCGGGGTTCCCGCTCGTGGAGGCCGCCGCGGCCGCCGGCGTGGGCGTCACGGTGGTGCCCGGACCGAGCGCGGTGCTGTCGGCGCTCGCCGTGTCCGGCCTCCCGACCGACCGGTTCACGTTCGAGGGCTTCCTGCCGCGCAAGCACGGCGAGCGCACCTCGGCCGCGCGGGCGCTCGCGGCCGAGCAGCGCACGATGGTGTTCTTCGAGTCGCCCAACCGGCTCGCGGCCTCCCTCGCCGACCTGGCGACGGTATTCGGGGCGGAGCGCCGCGCGGTCGTGTGCCGGGAGCTGACGAAGCTGCACGAGGAGACCCGTCGCGGGACACTGCAGGAGCTGGCCGTGTGGGCGGCGGACGGGGTGCGCGGCGAGATCGTCGTGGTGATCGCCGGAGCGCCGGCGCGGGAGGCCGACCCGGCCACCGCGCTGCAGCAGGTCCTCGCGCTCGTCGGCGACGGCGCACGGCTGAAGGAGGCGGCGGCGGAGGTCGCGGAGGCGACCGGGCTCTCGCGGCGCGAGCTGTACCAGGCGGCGCTGGAGGCGCGGCGAGGTTAGTGCGGCAAGGGTCAGTGCGTGGGCTCCGAATGGGTGGAGCGCCTCCGCACCCCCGGTAACACGCCCGCCCGCCCCCTCCCGCGCCCGTAGGATAGTCACCATGTCCGACGGCTCCGCGTTCTATATCACCACGCCGATCTTCTACGTCAACGACGTCCCGCACATCGGGCACGCCTACACGGAGGTCGCTGCGGATGTGCTCGCGCGCTGGCACCGCCAGGCCGGCGACGACACCTGGCTGCTCACCGGGACCGACGAGCACGGCCAGAAGATCCTGCGCACCGCGACCGCCAACGGCACCACCCCGAAGGAGTGGGCCGACCGGCTGGTGACGAACGAGTGGCTGCCGCTGCTGAAGACCGTCGACATCGCCAACGACGACTTCATCCGCACCACGGATGCGCGGCACGAGGAGAACGTCCAGAAGTTCCTGCAGAAGCTGTACGACGACGGCTTCATCTACGCCGGCGAGTACGAGGCGCTCTACTGCGTCGGCTGCGAGGAGTTCAAGCCGCAGAGCGAGATCGTCGACGGCACGGGGGAGTACGAGGGCCAGAAGGTGTGCGCCATCCACTCGAAGCCGCTGGAGCTGCTGCAGGAGAAGAACTACTTCTTCCGGATGAGCGACTTCGCCGACCGGCTGCTGGGGCTCTACGAGGAGCGCCCGGACTTCGTGCAGCCGGAGTCGGCACGCAACGAGGTCGTGTCGTTCGTGCGCCAAGGGCTCAGCGACCTCTCCATCTCGCGGTCGAGCTTCGACTGGGGCATCAAGGTGCCGTGGGACGAGTCGCACGTCGTGTACGTGTGGTTCGACGCGCTGCTCAACTACGTGACAGCGGTCGGCTACGGGCAGGACGAGGAGAACTTCGAGCGCCGCTGGCCGGCGACGCACCTGGTCGGCAAGGACATCCTGCGCTTCCACGCCGTCATCTGGCCCGCCATGCTGATGGCCGCCGGGCTCGAGGTGCCGCACCGGGTCTTCGGGCACGGCTGGCTGCTGGTCGGCGGCGAGAAGATGTCCAAGTCCAAGCTGACCGGCATCGCGCCGACGCAGATCACCGACACGTTCGGCTCCGACGCGTTCCGCTACTACTTCCTGCGCGCGATCAACTTCGGGCAGGACGGCTCGTTCAGCTGGGAGGACCTCGCCGCGCGTTACCAGGCCGAACTGGCCAACGGTTTCGGCAACCTGGCGTCGCGCGTGATCGCGATGGTCACCCGCTACTTCGAGGGCGTCGTGCCGCCGGCATCCGTGTACGAGGAGGCCGACCTCCACGTGCAGCAGGTCGTCGCGACGGCCGCAGCCGACGCCGACGCCGCGATGAGCCGGTTCGCGATCCACGACGCGCTCGCCGCGGTGTGGACCATCGTGGACGAGTTGAACGGCTATATCACCATCCAGGAGCCGTGGTCGCTGGCGAAGGACGACGCCAAGCGCGAGCGCCTCCAGACCGTGCTCTACACCGCGGCAGAGGGACTGCGCGCGCTCGCCGTGCTGCTGTCGCCGGTCGTCCCGAAGGCGACGGCGAAGCTGTGGACGGCGCTCGGCGTGACCGCGGAGCTCGGCCCGCTGGACGCGCAGCCGCTGCGGAAGGCCGGCGACTGGGGCCGCCTGCCCGCCGGCACCGAGGTGAACGGGCTCGAGGCGCTGTTCCCGCGCATCGAGGCGGACGTGGTGCAGGGGCATGACCGACCCCGCGTTCATCCGGCAGCGACACGTCACCGACGGTCGCGACCTCGCGTACCCGCCGCTGCCGGAGGCGCTCGTCGTCCCGGTCTACGACAACCACACCCACCTCGAGATCGCCGACGGTCACGAGCCGCTCGACTACCGCGAGCAGCTCGACCGTGCCTCCAGCGTGGGCGTGCGCGGGGTCGTCCAGGTCGGCAACGATGTGGAGACCTCCCGCTGGTCGGCGGAGATGGCCGCGATCGAGCCGCGCATGCTGGCCGCCGTCGCCCTGCACCCCAACGACGCTCCGGAGTACGCCGAGCGCGGCGAGCTGGAGGATGCCCTCGCGGTCATCGCCGAGCTGGCCGGGCGCCCGCGGGTGCGGGCCGTCGGGGAGACCGGGCTGGACTTCTTCCGCACCGAGGCCGGGCCGCGCCGCGACGCGCAGTTCGCCTCCTTCGAGGCGCACATCGAGATCGCGAAGCAGACCGGCATCGCCCTGCAGATCCACGACCGGGACGCGCACGCCGCTGTCGTCGCGACGCTCAAGCGCGTGGGCGCACCCGAACGGACCGTCTTCCACTGCTTCTCCGGCGACGTGGAGCTGGCCGAGGTCTGCGCCGACAACGGCTGGTACATGTCGTTCGCCGGCAACGTCACCTTCAAGAACGCGCCGAACCTGCGGGCCGCGCTCGTGGCCGCGCCGCGCCACCTGATCATGCTGGAGACCGACGCGCCGTTCCTCACGCCCGCGCCGTTCCGCGGCCGCCCGAACGCGCCGTACCTCATCCCGCACACGCTGCGGGCGATGGCCGACTACCTGGGCACCGACGCCTCCACTCTCGCGGCACAGATCAACTCCAACACCGAGCTCGTCTACGGCCGCTGGGACAGCGAGCCCGTCGGGCCGCCGCCGTCGGGCCCGATCGGGACCATCGCGTGAGCGAGCTGCGCCTGCTCGGGCCGGCCGAGATCCGCGACCTCGCGGAGCTGCTGGACGTGACCCCCACCAAGAAGCTCGGCCAGAACTTCGTGATCGACGGGAACACGGTGCGCCGCATCGTCCGCGTCGCGGAGGTCGAGGCGGGTGACATCGTGGTCGAAGTCGGCCCCGGCCTCGGCTCGCTCACGCTCGGCCTCCTGGAGGCGGACGCGCGCGTCGTCGCGGTGGAGATCGACCGCCGGCTCGCGGCGCAGCTTCCGGTCACGGTCGAGCAGCTCGCGCCCTCCGTGGCCGAGCGGTTGACCGTCGTCCACCAGGACGCGCTCACCGTGCGGGAGCTCCCCGAGCAGCCCGTGCGGCTGGTGGCGAACCTGCCGTACAACGTCTCGGTGCCCGTGCTGCTGCACTTCCTGGAGACCTTCCCGTCCCTCCGCTCCGGCGTGGTGATGGTGCAGGCGGAGGTCGGCCACCGCATCGCGGCCGGCCCCGGCTCCAAGGTCTACGGCGCACCGAGTGTGAAGGCCGCCTGGTACGGCGACTGGCGCACGGCGGGCAACGTCAGCAGGCAGGTCTTCTGGCCGGTGCCCAACGTGGACTCGGTGCTCGTCGCGTTCGATCGGCGGACCGAGCCGCGGGGCGACGAGGACCTCCGCCGCCGCACATTCGCGCTGGTCGATGCGGCCTTCCAGCAGCGCAGGAAGACCCTCCGGCAGTCGCTCTCCGTCGTCTTCGGCGACCCCACCTCCGCCGCGACCGCGCTGGAGGCCGCCGGCATCAGCCCGTCCGAGCGGGGCGAGCAGCTCCAGCTCGACGACTTCGTGAGACTCGCCGCCTCCGCCTGATCCGCGTGATCCTCGCAGCGGCCCCGCGGTGTGTAGGTTTGAGGCATGGTCGAGGCTGGTACGGGGTGGGACGTGGATGCCGTGCATGTGCGGGCGCCGGGCAAGATCAACGTGTTCATGCGCGTCGGCGCCGTCCGCGACGACGGCTACCACGACGTCGCGACCGCCTACCAGGCCGTCTCGCTCTACGAGGACGTCCGCGCGTACCGCGACGACGAGTTCTCGGTGAGCTTCTCGGGCAGTGTCGACACGAGCGGCCTCGCCACCGACGGCACGAACCTGGCCATCAAGGCCGCCAAGCTGCTGGCTAAGAAGACCGGCCACACCGGCGGCGTCCGGCTGGAGATCGAGAAGCACGTCCCGATCGCGGGCGGCATGGGCGGCGGCTCGGCCGACGCCGCGGCCACCCTGGTCGCCTGCGACGCGCTCTGGGGCACCGAGCTCGGCCGCGAGGAGCTGCTCGCGCTGGCCGCCCGCCTCGGCGCGGACGTCCCCTTCGCCCTGATCGGCGGCACGGCCATCGGCACCGGCCGCGGCGACCGGCTCAGCCCGGCGCTCGCCACCGGGCAGTTCCAGTGGGTGCTCGCGCTGCCGGAGGGCGAGCTCAGCACCCCGGCCGTCTACAGCGAACTCGACCGGCACCGGCAGCGGCATATCGGCGAGATCGCGCCGGCCGAGCGCAGCCCGAGCGTCGACGCGGAGATCCTGCAGGCCCTGCGCGCGGGCGACCCGGCGATGCTGGCCGAGGCGCTCACGAACGACCTCCAGGCGCCGGCCATCCACCTGGCCCCGAGCATCGCGGAGGTGCTGGAGCTCGGCGAGCTGAACGGCGCGCTCGCGGGGATCGTGTCGGGCTCGGGCCCGACCGTGGCATTCCTGGTCGCGGACCTCGACAACGCGCTCGACCTGCAGATCGCGCTGAGCGCCTCCCGGATCCACGCTGTGCGGGCGACCGGGCCGGTGCACGGCGCACGCGTCGTCGGCGACTGAGTCGCCGCGAGCGGCCTGACCGCCGAGTACCCCCGGGAGCCGGGCCATGTCGGGCCACATCCCGGCGCTCCAGGTGTACTCGGCGCTGGTGAGGCGCGCAGACGCGCGTTCGGACGGGCGCCTGAGCCCGAGGACGCCCGATCCGCATCGCACGTCGGGTTGAGACGATCCGTTTGACTGAGTCGTTTCCGTGCGGGTGCGGGTCGGGCATCCCGGGTGAGAACTACGTTACCGAGCGGGCCTGTGTCCTCATAGTGGGGGACCGCAAAACCGTCAACTCTTGACGGGTCGATCGCTCCTGACGGGCCGTCGACGGGGAGGGCGAGCGCGCGCAGCTCGCGGCGGGAGCGCATCCCGAGCTTCGCGAGGATGTTGCGCACGTGGAAGTTGACGGTCGTGACGGAGACGTACAGCCGCTCCGCGATCTCCTTGTTCGTCATGCCCGCAGCCAGGGCGTGAGCCACCTGGCGCTCACGCGTCGTGAGCGACGCGAGCGGGTCGGCGCCGGCAGCCACCTCGCGCTCGCCGTCGGCCGCGCCGCTCTCGACCGAGCGGACCGCGTCGAGGTGTTGCGCGGCCCTGGCGAGGTAGCTGCTGGCGCCGAGGCGGCGGAAGGTCGTGGCGGCGGCTTCGAGGAGGGTCTCGGCGTCGGCGCGGTCGTCGGCGCCGTCCGCCGCCAACAGCCGGCCGGCGTCCAGCGCCGCGACCGCCTCGGGGAAGGCGAAGCGGGCCTCCTGCGCCGCCTCCCGGTACGCGGCCACCGCCTCCACGGTCCGGCCCTCGGCCTCCAGCACGCGGCCCTCCAGCCAGCGGCGTGAGCCGTAGTACGGCCGCCAGAGCCCGGGCGCGAGGCAGCGCTCGTAGGCGGCGCGCGCCTCGTCCGCTCGGCCGAGCGTCGCCAGCGCGTCGACGCGGTAGGTGAGCCAGCCGAGAGTGGAGGCGCGCGTCGCCGCGGCCTCGGCGTCGAGAGTAGCCCGAAGCTGCTCCTCGGGCCGGCCGAGCGCGCGGGCGAGCTCGGCCCGGGCCAGGAACGGCAGGTCCCCGTCGTAGGATCCGGTGAACCGCGGGTCGGCGCGCGCGGCCGAGCGCAGGCGTTCGCCCACCGAGTCGGCCTCGCCGCGTCCGGCGCGCACCAGGGCGGAGGTCCAGAGGGCGATCGGCCAGCCGGACAGGTCGGTCTCGTCCAGGGCGAGCGCCACGGCCGTGTCGGCCAGCGTGACCGACTCCTCCCACTCGCCGACGAGGAAGAGGATGTGCGCGTAGATGGTGCGGACGAAGCCGGCGGTCCAGCTCGACGGGAACCGGCGGACGAGCTCATTCGCGCGTGCCAGGTCCGCGCGGGCGCGGTCGACGTCGCCGCCGAGGATGAACACCCGGGAGCGCGCGACGAGCGCGTCGACGGCGGCGGGCGACTCGTGGCGCGCCAGCAGCTCGTCCAGTTCGGAGGTGAGCGGCGCGAACAGGTCGGGACGGCGTGAGTGCGCGGCCGAGTTGAGCGCCCAGCCGAGCAGCCGGACCAGGTGCTCGTCGGGCTCCGCCAGCCAGCGCAGCGCCGGGTCGGCGACCTCCTCCGGGGGCGGGCACTGCGCGATGTGTGCGCGGGCGGTCTCGAGATGGTCGAGGACGCCGGCGAAGTCGCCCATCGCCATCAGGACCTTCGGGATCGCCTCGGCGACGTGCGTGCGGATCGCACGCTCGTCCGGAGTGGTCGCCGGCGCGGCCTCCAGCTTCAGCGCCAGCTCCAGGGCGCCGGGCACGTCGCGGGAGAGGGTGCGCAGCTCCAGCAGCACCGCGTCGCGCGCGGGCGACGGCGTCAGCGCTTCGATCGCGGGGCGCAGCTCCAGGATCTGCTCGTGCAGCCGGAACCGCATCGCGAGCAGTCCCAGCTCGATCAGCGCGCGCTCCAGCTCACCCTCGGTGGCCAGGTGCGTCGCCGAGCGGGCATAACTCATCGCCTGCTCGGCATGGCCCTGGTCGGCGGCCGCCAGCGCGGCGGTCAGCAGCTCGTCGACCAGCAGCGGGTCGGCGGTGTCGGCGGCCTCCACCCGGTGGCGGAGGGCGCGGTGGCCATCCAGCACCTCGGCGGCGACCCGGTGGATGGCGACCCGGCGCTCCACGCTCAGCCCGGCGGCGAGCGCGTCGGCGAGCAACGCGTGAGCCGGCTCCACCCACAGCACGCCGTCGCGGGCGCGGCCGAGGACGAGTCCGCGCGTGACCGCGCCGGGGAGGTCGAGCGCGGCGCCGAGCCGGGCGGCGATGCTGCCGACGACGGGCGCGGGCAGCGGGTCGCGCAGCACCGCGACGAACTCGGCGGCGGTGCGCACGGATGGGTCGGCGCCCTCCAGCGCGGCCGAGATGGCGGTGGCGAGCGGCATGATCGCGGTGCCAGGGAGGTCCCAGCCGGCCGGATGCAGCGCCTGCTCGAACGTGTCGCGGAGCTGCCCGAGCAGCACGCTCAGCAGCAGCGGGGAGCCCTGCGTCGCCTCGGTGAGGCGGGTCGCCGTGCGGCGCGAGATCGCGTGTCCGAGGAGGTGCTCGGCGAGCTCCTGGGTGTCGGAGACGGCGAGCGGGGTCAGGTCGATGCGGGCGTGGTTGACGGAGGTCGCCGCGAGGTCGTCGAACAGGGCGGTCACGCTGTTCGGCTGCGGGCGGGAGGCCGCAGTGAACAGGAAGCCGCGCTCGGACAGCCGCCGCACCACGAACCGGAGCGCCCGCGCGGAGGGTTCGTCCACCCACTGCGCGTCGTCCACGATGAGGCACACCGGCCCGGCGAGGCCGTCGATCGCGTCGAGGAGCAGCCTCCCGACCGTGAGGGCGTCGTCCTCGGGCGCGGGCGGTCGGATGGCTGAGCTGCCGCCGCGCTCGCCGCGCAGCGCGGTGAGCCCCCGCACCAGGGTTTCGACGGTCGCGTATGCGAGGTCCGACTCGAACGAGTCGGCGCTCACCCGCAGCACGGTCCAGCCGTCCAGCCGCTCGGCGATGTCGGCCAGCAGGGAGGTCTTGCCCAGCCCCGCCTCGCCGGTGACGAGCACGGCGCCGCCGCGGTCGAC
Source organism: Streptomyces sp. L7 (assembly GCF_050990935.1). Lineage (GTDB taxonomy): Bacteria > Actinomycetota > Actinomycetes > Actinomycetales > Microbacteriaceae > Leifsonia. The sequence continues at coordinate 129,800 of NZ_CP194644.1, forward strand.
CGCACGATGGGCGACGAGGAGGATGGTCTCGCGGGCCCGGTCGCGTCCGAAGAGTGGGCGTACGATCGCCAGCTCGTCGGTCACGGTCAGCCCCCATCGTCCGCGCGGGTCGGGAACGCGCGGTCCGGTCCGTCGATCATCGCACATCGGGGTATCCGGTCGGTTTCCCCCAAGGTGGGGGAGAGGCACCGGGGGCTGCGTCCGGGATCGGCGTCCGCACGCAGGATGTCGCATGCTCGCGACGGTAGGCTGGAGGACCGTATGGCTCATCTCCTCGGCGCCGAGTCGCTGCACCTCGAATACCCGACGCGGGTCGTCTTCGACTCGGTGACGCTCGGCGTCTCCGAGGGCGACCGCATCGGAGTCGTCGGCCGCAACGGCGACGGCAAGTCCACCCTCCTCTCCCTGCTCGCGGGGCGTTTCGAGCCCGACTCCGGGAGGGTCACCCGGCGCCGTGACGTGACGGTCGGGATGCTCGACCAGCGCGACGAGCTGCCCGACGCCCTCACGGTCGGCCGAGCCATCGTCGGCGACCGCGACGAGCACACCTGGGCGGGCGACCCGAAGGTGCGGGACGTCCTGGCCGGCCTGGTCTCCGACGTTCCGTGGGACGCGACGATCGGCGAGCTCTCGGGCGGCCAGCGCCGGCGCGTGGCGCTCGCCGCCCTCCTGGTGCACGACCACGACATCCTCTTCCTGGACGAGCCGACCAACCACCTCGACATCGAGGGCGTCGCGTGGCTCGCCGCCCACCTGAAGCGGCGGTGGCCGTCCGGTTCGGGCGCGCTCGTGGTCGTGACGCACGACCGCTGGTTCCTGGACGAGGTGTCGACCGCGACCTGGGAGGTCCACGACGGGATCGTGGAGCCGTTCGAGGGCGGCTATGCGGCCTACATCCTGCAACGCGTCGAGCGCGACCGGATGTCGGCGGTCGCCGAGACCAAACGCCAGAACCTGATGCGCAAGGAGCTGGCCTGGCTGCGCCGCGGCGCGCCCGCGCGCACCTCCAAGCCGAAGTTCCGGATGGACGCCGCCGCGACCCTCATCGCCGACGAGCCGGCGCCGCGCGACACCGTCGAGCTGACCAAGCTCGCCACCTCCCGTCTCGGCAAGGACGTCGTCGACCTCATCGACGTCACCGTCGAGTTCCCGCCGAAAACCGTGCTGCGCGACATCGAATGGCGGATCGCCCCGGGCGAGCGCACCGGCATCCTCGGCGTCAACGGCGCGGGCAAGTCGACCCTGCTCGGCCTCGTCGCCGGCACCGTGCAGCCGACCGCAGGTCGGGTCAAGCGCGGCAAGACCGTCAAGATCGCGACCCTCACCCAGCAGCTCGACGAGCTGGAGGACGTGCTCGACCTCCGAGTGAGCGCCGTCGTCGCCGACAAGCGCACCACGTATCTGGCCGGCGGCAAGGAGGTCTCGCCCGGCCAGATGCTGGAGCGCCTCGGTTTCACGAACGCCCAGCTCTCCACCCCGGTCAAGGACCTCTCCGGCGGGCAGAAGCGCCGCCTCCAACTGCTGCTGATCCTGCTGGACGAGCCGAACGTGCTCATCCTGGACGAGCCGACCAACGACCTCGACACCGACATGCTCGCCGCGATGGAGGACCTCCTCGACGGCTGGCCGGGCACGCTGCTGGTGGTCTCGCACGACCGGTACCTGGTCGAGCGGGTGACCGACCAGCAGTACGCGGTGCTCGACGGGGCGTTCCGGCACCTGCCGGGCGGCGTGGACGAGTACCTGCGGCTGCGCCGGGAGCGGAGCGCGGCCGCGCCGTCTCCGTCTGTTCCTTCGGCCGCTTCGGCCGCTGCGGCCCCGGCTCTCGCCGGCGCAGCCCTGCGCGCGGCCGAGAAGGAGCTCGCCTCCATCGACCGCCGCCTCACGAAGCTGTCTGCCCAGGTCGCCGAGCACCACGAGTCCATCGCCCGGCACGACCAGAGCGACTACGTCGGCCTCGGCCGCCTCACCGAGGAACTGCGCACCCTGGAGGGCGAGATCGCCGACCAGGAGACCCGCTGGCTCGAGCTCAGCGAGCAGCTCGAGGCCTGACGCCCCGCGTCGGCAACGGAGGAGATCCACCCCGACACGCCGCACCACCGCAGCCAACGGAGGACATCGCGGCCTGCCCGACCCGCATCTCCTCCGTTACCCACAGCGCCTCGGCTCGAGCCACGTCGGCAACGGAGGAGATCCGGGTCCGGAGCGCGCGTGAGTCCTCCGCTAGCTGCCTTCCGGCGGCGTGTCGGCTCCGGACTCCTCCGTTGCCAACGAAGAAGGCGAAACCGGCGTCGCGCCACGGGCGCAGGACGAGGTGGTCGGTCGCGAGGGTGGTGGGGATGCGCACCCGGTTCAGCGTAATCGCGGGCGGCGCGCCCCGCCTGCCCCCAGATTAGACTCGCCGCATGCCGACGCACACCGTTGTGACTCAGCACGCCGATCCTGCGCTCAACCAGGCCCCGCCGCGCGTCGACCTGGACGAGTTCGCCGCGAACCTCCCGCTGCGGGAGGCCGTCGAACGCTACGACGCCGACTGGGCGCTGTCCGATCTCGGCGCCGTGGGGCGGCTGGTCGGGTCGGCCGGATTCCAGGCCGACGCCGAGCGGGCGAACGTGCGCGAACCGCAGTTGCGGACCTTCGACCGGTGGGGCAACCGCATCGACGAGGTCGACTACGACGAGAGCTACCACCGGGTGATCCGGCAGGCGGTCGCCGCGGGCGCGCACACCTCCGCCTGGGCCGAGCCGCGCGCCGGGGCGAACGTCGCGCGCGCGGCGACCTTCATGCTGTTCGCGCAGGTGGAGCCGGGACACGCCTGCCCGGTCTCGATGTCGCACGCCGCCGTCCCGGCGCTCGCCGCCTCCCCGGACCTCGCGGCCGAGTGGGTGCCGCGGCTGCTGTCGCGCGAGTACGACGGCCGGCTCGGCGCGGGGAAGCCGTCCGCGCTGTTCGGGATGGCGATGACCGAGAAGCAGGGCGGCTCGGACGTGCGCGCCAACACCACGCGTGCGCTCGCCGACGGCGACGGGCGCTGGCTGCTGACCGGCCACAAGTGGTTCTGCTCGGCGCCGATGTCCGACGCGTTCCTGGTGCTCGCCCAGACCGCGGGCGGTCTGAGCTGCTTCGTCGTGCCGCGGGTGCTGGAGGACGGCACGCGCAACGTCTTCCTCCTCCAGAGGCTGAAGGACAAGCTCGGCAACCGGTCCAACGCCTCCAGCGAGGTGGAGTTCTCGGACACGGTGGGCTATCTGCTGGGCGAAGAGGGCCGCGGCGTCCGCACCATCCTGGAGATGGTGAACCGCACCCGGCTCGACTGTGTGCTCGGCAGCGCGGCGGGGATGCGCCAGGCCGTCGCGGAGGCGGCGTGGCACGTCCGGCACCGCGCGGCGTTCGGCCGCCGCCTGGTCGAGCAGCCCGCGATGACGGCGGTGCTCGCCGACCTGGCACTGGAGTCGGAAGCGGCGACGGCGGTCGCGCTGCGCCTGGCCCGCGCGCACGACGACGACGCCCCGGAGGCCGAGGTCGCGTTCCGCCGACTGGCCACCGCGGTGAGCAAGTACTGGGTCTGCAAGCGCGGGCCCGGCCACGCCTACGAGGCGATGGAGTGCCTGGGCGGCAACGGCTACACGGAGGCGTTCCCGCTGGCCCGGCGGTATCGGGAGCAGCCGGTGATGGCGATCTGGGAGGGCTCAGGCAACGTGATCGCGCTGGATGTTTTGCGCGCCCTCGGCCGCGAGCCGGCGAGCGTGGCGGCGTTCGACGCCGAGCTCGCGGCGGCTCGCGGGGTCGACGCCGCGTACGACGCGCACCACGACCGGCTGCGCCGCGCGGTGGCGGAGGCGGACCCGTCGGCGGCGCGCACGGTGGTCGCCGCGCTCGCGGTGGCGTTGCAGGCGTCGCTGCTCATCCGGCACGCGCCGGCCGCCGTCGCCGACGCATTCGTCGCGGCGCGGCTCGGACCGGATCGCGGGTCGCTCTACGGGGAACTGCCGTCGGGGGTGGACACCGCGGGGATCGTCGCGCGGGCCTGAGCGGCTACTCGGCCGCGGCCTCGGAGGCGACAGCCTCCGAATCAGCCTCGGTCGCCGTCGCGTCGGGAGTCGCAGCGGTCTCGGGAGCCGTCTCGGCCGCGGGAGCCGGCGCGTCCAGCGGCACCGCCGACGGCGCGGCCTCCTCCACCTCCGCGGCCGCCGGCACGATCGGCTGCGCGCCGATCGCCCGGTAGAACTCGCCCACGGCCTTCCGGTTGTACGCCGCCCAGTCGAACGCGCGGGTCGGGACCTCGCCGCGCAGGAACGCGCGCATCCCGTCCGCGACGCCGTCGACCGACTGCGGGACGACCAGGCCGGTCCCCGCGGGGAGGGCGTTCTTCGCCGACGCGAACTCCACCGTCACGATCGGGAGGTCGAGGACGAGCGCCTCCAGGATGACCATCGGCTGGCCCTCGTAGTCGCTCGACAGCACGAAGCAGTCCGTCTTCGCCATGATCGCGTGCGGGTTGCGCTGCATCCCGGTGAGGTACACCGAGCCGTGCAGGCCGAGCGCGGCGATGACGGTCTCCAGGTGCTCCTGCAGCGGGCCGGCGCCGACGATGACCAGGCGGGTCTTCGGGTCCTCGGCGTGCACCTGCGCGAAGGCGCGGATGAGCCGCTCCTGGTTCTTCTCCGGCGACAGCCGCCCCACGTTGACGAACGTGGTGACGCCGTCGGCCGGCGCGAGCAGCGCCTCCGCCCAGTCCGGGACGCTGCCGGCCTCCTCGTCGAACGCCGCCCTGCGGAGGTCGTCCTTGGCGTTGATCAGGATGTGCTCGGCGTCCACGGTGTTGAGGGCGGACAGGAACTTCTCCGGCGGGGCGAACTCCGCCAGCGACGCCCGGTTCACCTCCGACAGCGTGGGGGAGACCGAGACCAGGTGGTCGTACTGCGCGTAGAGGGTGAAGAGCTGGGTGAGGGAGTGCAGCATCCGCTTCTCGCCGTTCACCTCGCGGTGCGCGTCGGAGGCCAGGTCGTTGTGCAGCCAGATCGCGCGCTGCGCATCCGGCGAGTGCAGCAGCAGGATGGCCCAGAACGGCCCGTAGCCCGAGAAGTCGACCACGTAGTCGAAGCGGCTGTCGCCGAAGCAGCGGTACCACTCGTCGTCCCAGAGCTGGTTCTGCGCGGCGGTCTCGGCGTGCTGCGCGGTGCGGCCGCGCCGGAAGTCGAGGTGCCGTGCCAGGTGCCGCAGCTTCGCGCCGTTCATTCCGCCGACGCGCGGGAACTGGCGGACCGCCGGATGGATCTGCTGCTGCTTGCCGATCGCCGCCTGCGAGTTACTCTGGGCGAAGAAGGCCGACACGTCGTAGCGCTCGTGGTCGAGGTTGTTGAGCAGGTTGAGCGCGGAGGTGGTGATCCCGTTGGGGCGCATCCCGCCCAGATACAGCAGGATCTTCTCGCGGCCGTCGTCGTCCAGCGAGCTGCGCAGCCGGTAGCCCTCGCGCACGCCTCGGAACACGATGTCGACGACGCGCCCGGCGGCGGAGCCGTCGTCGTACGGGGTGAACCGGCGCTGCATCGCGAGGTACTTCTCGCGCGAGTCGGCCGGGACGCGGTCGCCGTCCTCGGCCACCGCCGCGAGGGCGTCGCCGAGCTCCCGCGCCGACATGAGCACCGGGCCCGGCCACTCCTCCGGCTCGAAGTAGAGGCCGCGCGTGCCGGCGTAGTCGGCGAGGTCGGGCGTGAAGAACAGGATCGGCCGCCCGGTGCGCAGGAAGTCGAAGAAGATGCTGGAGTAGTCGGACACCAGGATGTCGGTGGCCCCGAGCACGAGGTTGGTCGGCATCTCGTTGGGCACGAGCATCCGCGCCAGCTCGGGCCGGTCGGCGGCCAGCGCGTGCACGCTCTGGTGCGTCTTCACGAGCACCGCGTACCGGCTGGTGTCGATGCGCTCCTCCACCTGGGCGATGTGGGCGAGCATCGCGTCGAGGTCGTCCTCGGGGCGGCCGAAGACCTGCCCCTTCCAGGTCGGCGCGTAGAGGATGATCTTGCGGTCGCCGAGCGGGATGCCGGACGCGATCAGCCGGCGGCGCACGTCGTCGCGCTGCGCGTCGTCCAGGAACTGCCGGTCGAGGCGCGGGTAGCCCTCCTCGACGATGGTGCCGCGGTAGATGCCGTCGAGCTTGTACCCGGCGCGGTACATCTGGTCGGTCATGAACTCGTTGGCGGCGAGAAGGTAGTCGGCCTGGACGAAGTTGCGGACGATGTTCGCGGTCGCGAGGGCGCCGTTCTCGATGGCGTAGCCCATCCGCTTGAGCGGGGTGCCGTGCCAGGTGTTGAGGTAGACCTGCCCCGGCCGCTTGGAGAAGTCGTAGGGGAAGGTCGCGTTGTTGACCAGGTACTGGCTCGTCGCGAGCGCGCGGTAGTAGGCCGCGGAGCCGTAACGCACGAAGCTGACGCGCGGGTCTCCCGCGAACTCCTCGACCGCCGCACGGTACTGGTGCAGGTCGGACAGCGCCCAGATGTGGGTGAGGTGCTTCAGGTCGGGCGCGGCCAGGAGCTCGCGGAACAGCGCCTCGGGGTTGTCGAGCATCCCGTTGCCCGAGAACGACTCGTAGAAGACGGAGCCGAGGACGAGCGGCTGCCGTCGCCAATGGGCGTGGATCTCGAAGCGGGCGGCGCGCTTGACTCGTGAGGGGAGGCGCTTCAGGGAAAGTCTCATCGCCGACGAGTTTATGAGAGCGGGATAACGGTCACCTGAGAGGGCCGGAAGGGTGCGCGGATGCGCGGCCGGTCACGCCCCGGCGTCGAAGCCGAGGCTGAGCTTGCGCAGCAGCCCGGCCAGTCGCTCCTGCTCGACCGGGGAGAGCGCCTCCAGGAGGTCGGCCTCCGCGTCCACCAGGCGGGTGATCGCCGCGTCGACGCGGGCCAGGCCCTGCGTCGTCATCTGCACGAGGATCCCGCGGCCGTCGTTGGGGTCGGTGCGGCGCTCGACCAGGCCGCGGGCGACCAGGCGGTCGATCCGGTTGGTCATCGTGCCCGACGACACCAGGGTCTGCTGCAGCAGCGACTTGGGGCTGAGCTGGAACGGCGACCCCGCGCGGCGCAGCGCCGAGAGCACGTCGAACTCCCACGAGTCGAGGTCGGACCGCTCGAACGCGCCCCGGCGGGCGCGGTCGAGGTGGCGAGAGAGCCGGTCGACGCGGGAGAGCACCTGCAGCGGCGAGAAGTCCAGGTCGGGGCGCTCGCGCAGCCAGGCGCCGACGATGCGGTCGACCTCGTCGCGCGCGCCGGTGCGCGCCCCCGGGTCCTGTGCCTCCGCCATCCCTCCATGCTATTGGGCTGCGCCCTCCACTCGGCGGCAGCATCGGCCGGTCTGGCAGACTGTGTGTGCGCGTTGCGCGGTCCGCCTTGGTGTAATGGCAGCACGACAGCCTTTGGAGCTGTTAGGTCTAGGTTCGAGTCCTGGAGGCGGAGCGACGTCTCCGACCCGACTCTGTCTCCGACCCGACCTCTGTCGCCAACCTGCCGGGAGCATCATGACCGATCAGAATCTCGCCATCGTCGTTCTCGCCGCCGGCCAGGGAACGCGGATGAAGTCCGCCACCCCCAAGCTGCTGCACCCGCTCGGCGGTATCCCGATCGTCGGCCACGTGCTGGCGACCGCGCGCGAACTCGACGCCGCACGTGTGGTCGCGGTCGTGCGCCACGAGCGCGACCGGCTGGCCGAGGTGATCGCGGCGGACCTGCCGGAGGCGGTCATCGTCGACCAGGACGAGATCCCCGGCACCGGCCGCGCGGTCGAGCAGGCCGTCGCGGCGCTCCCCGAGGGCTTCGCGGGCGACGTTCTGGTGGTCAACGGCGATGTCCCACTGCTCGACGCCGCCACGCTCCGCGAGCTGGTCGCGGCGCACCGCGCGGGCGGGGCCGCGGCGACCATCCTCTCGTCGTTCCCGGCGGACGCCACCGGCTACGGTCGCGTCGTGCGCACCCCGGAGGGCCACCTCGACCGCATCGTGGAGCACAAGGACGCCACCGAGGCCGAGCGCGCCATCGGCGAGATCAACGCCGGCATCTACGTCTTCGGCGCCGCGGCGCTGCGCGACATGCTCGCCGACATCACCACCGACAACGCCCAGGGCGAGAAGTACATCACCGACGTCATCGGGCTGCTGCGGGAGGCCGGCTTCGACGTCGACGCCCTCCCGGTGTCCGAGTCGTGGCTCGTGGAGGGCATCAACGACCGCGCCCAGCTCAGCGAGGCGGCCGCCCGCCTGAACGCGCTGGTCGTGCGCACCTGGCAGCTCGCCGGTGTCACCGTGCAGGACCCGGCGACCACCTGGATCGACGTGAAGGTCGTCCTCGAGCCGGACGTCACGATCCTCCCCGGCACGCAGCTCCGCGGCGCGACCGTCGTCCGCACCGGCGCCGAGGTCGGCCCGGACACCACGCTCGTCGACACCGAGGTCGGTGCGGGCGCGACCGTCAAGCGCACCGACGCCACCCTCGCCGTGATCGGCGACGGGGCGACGGTCGGCCCGTTCTCCTACCTCCGTCCGGGCACCGTCCTCGGCGCGAACGGCAAGATCGGCACCTTCTCCGAGACCAAGAACGCGGTCATCGGCGCGGGCACCAAGCTCGCCCACTTCAACTATGTCGGCGACGCCGAGGTGGGGGAGAAGGGCAACCTCGGCGCGGGCGTCATCACCGCCAACTACGACGGCGTGAACAAGCACCGCACGATCATCGGCTCGCATGTGAGGATCAGCACGAACACCGTGCTCGTCGCTCCCGTTAGGATGGGTGACGGAGCGTACACCGGGGCGGGAACGGTCGTCCGGAAGGACGTTCCAGCTGGGGCGCTCGCCATCACCGTCGCGCCGCAGCGCAACATCGAAGGCTGGGTCGCCGACAAGCGGCCGGGCACCGAAGCCGCGCGCGCCGCCGAACAGAGCGGGGCGGCGCAAGAGAGCGGAGAGTAAGTGTCAGGGATCACTGCCACCGGCCAGAAACGACTCGTTCTGATCTCGGGGCGTGCGCATCCCGAACTCGCCGAGCAGATCGCCGAGCACCTCGGCAGCGAGCTGGTGCCGACGGACTCCCGCACCTTCGCGAACGGCGAGATCTACGCGCGGTTCGACGAGAGCGTGCGCGGTTCGGACGCGTTCGTGATCCAGTCGCACACCTCCCCGATCAACGAGTGGCTCATGGAGCAGCTCATCATGGTGGACGCGCTGAAGCGCGCCTCCGCCAAGCGCATCACCGTGGTCGCCCCGTTCTACCCGTACGCACGCCAGGACAAGAAGGGCCGCGGCCGCGAGCCGATCTCGGCCCGACTGGTCGCCGACCTGTTCAAGGCCGCGGGCGCCGACCGGATCATGTCGGTCGACCTCCATGCCGCCCAGATCCAGGGCTTCTTCGACGGCCCCGTCGATCACCTCTTCGCCATGCCGGTGCTGCTGGATCACATGCAGCGCGAGCTCGACCCGTCGACGCTGACCGTCGTCTCGCCCGACATGGGCCGTGTGCGCGTCGCCGACATCTGGAGCGACAAGCTCGGCGTGCCGCTCGCGATCATCCACAAGCGCCGCGACCCGCTGGTCCCCAACCAGGTCTCGGTGCACGAGATCGTCGGCGAGGTGAACGGCCGCGTCTGTCTCCTGGTGGACGACCTGATCGACACCGGCCGCACCATCGTGAAGGCCGCGGAGGCGCTGAAGGCCGCCGGCGCGATCGGCGTCGTCGTGGCCGCGACGCACGCCGTGTTCAGCGACCCCGCCGTCGAGCTGCTGCAGTCGGAGGCGATCGACTCGGTCGTCGTCACCGACACGCTTCCGCTGCCGACCCACAAGCGCTGGGAGGGCCTCACCGTGCTGTCGATCGCGCCGCTGCTCGCGAATGCGATCCGCGAGGTCTTCACCGACGGCTCGGTGACCTCCATGTTCGACGGCGCAGCCTGACCCCATCGTCGAAGGACACGTCAACGCCCCTGAAACACGGTTTCAGGGGCGCTCGCGTGCCCTTCGGCGTTCACGGGGTCACGGGAGGCTGTGCGGGGCGGAGGGGATGAGGCCGAGCGGGGCGACGAAGGTCGGGTCGCCCTCGGTGTTCAGGGCGTAGCACTGCCACCCCGGGCCCGCCGGTGCGAACAACTCGAAGCGGGCGGAGGAACCCACCGCGTCCGGTTGGTAGTGCCGCGCGTAGACGTCGCACGTGTAGTCCGCGGTGTCGGTCTGGATGCTGATCGTCAGCATGATCCCGGGCAGCAGCAGCGCAGTGAGCGCCACGACCACGAACACGCGCGTCGCGATGGTCCGCCTCCGTCCGCGCAGCGGACGGTCCGACGGGTCGTACTCCGCCAGCTCCGGGTGTTCCTCGAACGTCACGCCTACGAGTCTGCATCTCTGGCGGCCACGGAGTACAGAAAGTGCTCCGAATCGTGATGATTCGGAGCACTTCCCGAGCGCGCTCGGAGCGGGCTAGTGCGAGGAGCCCTCGGACTCGATCTCGCTGCGGTCGCCGGACCACAGCGTGTGGAAGGTGCCCTCCTTGTCGACGCGCTTGTAGGTGTGCGCGCCGAAGAAGTCGCGCTGGCCCTGGACGAGCGCGGCGGGGAGGTGGGTGGAGGCGAGCGAGTCGTAGTACGACAGCGCCGAGCCGAAGCCGGGCACCGGAACGCCGGAGAGCGCCGCGGTGGCGACGATGCGGCGCCAGGCGGCCTCGCCTTCGCGGACGGCGTCGGCGAAGTACGGGGCCTCCAGCAGGGTGGCGATGTCCGGGTTCTCGTCGTACGCGTCGGCGATCCGGTTGAGGAACTGGGCGCGGATGATGCAGCCGCCGCGCCAGATCTTGGCGATCTTGTCCTTGTTGATGTTCCAGCCGTACTTCTCGGCGCCGGCGATGATGGCGTCGAAGCCTTGCGCGTACGCGACGACCTTGGAGGCGTACAGCGCCTTGGAGACGTCGTCGGCGAACGCCGCGACATCGGCGGCCTTCTGCACCTCGGGCCGGGAGCTGATGGTCGCCTGCACGGCGGCGCGCTGCGCGGGCTTGGAGGACACCGCGCGGGCGAACACGGCCTCCGCGATGCCGCCGACCGGGATGCCGAGGTCCAGCGCGTTCTGCACGGTCCAGACGCCCGTGCCCTTCGAGCCGGCCTGGTCGAGGACGATGTCCACGAACGGCTTGCCGGTCTCGGCGTCCACCTGGCGCAGCACCTCGGCGGTGATCTCGATCAGGTACGACTCGAGGTAGCCCTTGTTCCACTCGGAGAACACGTCCGCGATCTGCGCAGGCTCCAGGCCGCCGACCGTGCGCAGCAGGTCGTACGCCTCGGCGATGAGCTGCATGTCGGCGTACTCGATGCCGTTGTGGATCATCTTGACGAAGTGGCCGGCGCCGTCGGTGCCGACGTGGGTCACGCACGGCTCGCCCTCGGCGACCGCGGCGATGGAGGCCAGGATCGGGCCGAGCGTCTTGTACGACTCCTCCGAGCCGCCGGGCATGATCGAGGGGCCGTTGAGGGCGCCCTCCTCGCCGCCGGAGATGCCGGCGCCGACGAAGTGGATTCCGGTCGGCGCGATGCGCTTCTCGCGCTCGATGGTGTCGTGGAAGTTGGCGTTGCCGCCGTCGACGATGATGTCGCCCGGCTCGAAGCGCTCGACGAGCTGGTCGATCACGGCGTCGGTGCCGCGGCCGGCCTGCACCATGATGATCGCGGTGCGCGGCTTGGACAGCGAGGCGACGAAGTCGTCGATCTGCTCGGAGGAGACGAAGCCGGCCTCCAGGTGGGCGTCCACCAGCTCCTCGGTGCGTGCGTAGGTCCGGTTGAAGACGGCGACGGTGTTGCCCTCGCGCGACGCGAGGTTGCGGGCCAGGTTCGACCCCATCACAGCCAGACCGACGACTCCGATGTTGGCCGTTGCGTGGTTCTCGGGCACGGAGGACTCCTTCGTTGAGACGGTTTGTGTCCAGCGTAGCCGTCCGTCCACGCTGTGATTCGTTGTATGACGCACAGCGCGGGGAGGGCGCTGTGAGGTCGGGTCGTCCCTCAGCCCAGCCGGAACGTCGCCCGCGGGATCCCGTCCACCAGCCGGTGCGCGAGGGCGAACGCGTCCTCCTCGGCGAGCTGGTGCGTGACGACGAGGGACGCCAGGAACGACGCGTCCACCCGGCGCGACATGTCGTGCCGCGCCGGGATCGAGCAGAACGCCCGGGTGTCGTCGATGAAGCCGCTGGTCTTGGTGAAGCCCGCGCTGTCCGTGATCGCCCGGCGGTAGCGGAGGATCGCCGCCGGAGTGTCCAGGAACCACCACGGCGCACCTGCGTACACCGACGGGTAGAAGCCGGCGAGCGGGGCGATCTCGCGCGAGAAGGTGGTCTCGTCCACCGTGAACAGCACCAGCCGGAACGTCGGGTTCGTGCCGAAGTCGCGCAGGATCGGAGTGAGCGGCTCGGTGAACGAGCCGACCGCGGGGAGGTCGTGCCCCGTGTCGGGGCCGTAGGCGTCGAAGGTCGGCCGGTGATGGTTGCGGTGCACCCCGGGGTGGAGCTGCATGACGAGTCCGTCGTCGGCCGCCATCTCCGCCAGCCGGTAGAGCAGGTTGCGGCGGTAGGCGACGGCCTCCGCGGCGGTGACCGCGCCGTCGAGGGCGGCCCGGTGGATGCGAGAGGCCTCCGCCTCGTCCAGCGGCTCGCTGCCCGTGTCGATGACGCCGGTGTCGGTCGCGGTGCCGCCCGCGGCGGCGAACGCGGCGCGACGGATGCGGAGTGCCTCCAGCAGCCCCGCGTAGCTCGCGGTGTCGACGTCGGCGCGGGCGGCCAGACGGTCGAGCCGGGCCGCCCAGTCCGTCTCGCCCGGGTGCATGTACCGGTCGGCGCGGAAGGTCGGAACGACCCGGCCGGTGAAGCCCGGGTCGGCGGCCAGGCGCGCATGCGCCTCCAGGTCGTCGGCCGGGTCGTCGGTTGTCGCGAGCACCGCGATCCGGAACCGGTCGAACAGCGCGCGCGGCCGGAACTCCGGCGACGCGAGGGTCGCGGAGAGCTGGTCGTAGAGCGCGTCGGCGTTCGCCGCCGACGGCTGCTCGGTCAGCCCGAACACCTCGCTGAACTCCGACTCGAACCAGAACCGCACCGGGGTGCCGAGGAAGACGTCCCAGTGCTGGCAGAGCGTCCGCCAGATCGACCGGCCGGAGGCGGGGAGGGGACGCCGTCGCGGGCCAGGCCGAGGTCGCCGAGCGGCACGCCCACCGCGTGCAGCATCCGCGTCACGTAGTGGTCCGGCGTGATCAGCAGCGCGGCCGGGTCCGGGAAGGGCTCATCGTCGGCCAGCATCGCCGCCGGCACATGGCCGTGCGGGGAGTAGATGGGCGCGTGGGCGACGGCCGCGTGCAGCCGGCGGGCCAGGTCGCGCTCGGCGGGGTCGGCGGGGAAGAGGCGGTCGGGGTGCGGGGCGAGCGCGGTCATCCGCGTCCTTTCGTCGTGATGTCCTGGGTGGCGGGCGCGGGCCCTGTGGAGGCCCGGACCGTCAGATGCGTGGGGAGGGTCGCGCCCTGCCGGCTGACCGGCGCCGCGCTCTCGTCCAGCCGGGCGAGCAGCATGGCGACGGCGGTGCGGCCGGCCTGTTCGATCGGAGCGGTCAGTGTGGTCAGCGGCGGGTTGCAGAAGTCGGCGCCGAAGATGTCGTCGCAGCCGACGAGCGAGACATCGCCGGGAACGTCGACGCCGCGCTCGCGGAACCGGGCCAGCATCCCGATCGCCAGGAGGTCGTTGAAGGCGATGCACGCCGTCGCGCCCGCGTGCAGCACGGCGTCGGCCGCCGCCGCCCCCGCGTACTGCCGCGGCGCGAACGGGCCGACCCGGAGGGTCTCCACCTCGTAGCGCTCCGCGGCGCGGCCCAGCGCACGCCAGCGGCGCTCGTTCGACCAGGAGGTCTCTGGCCCCGACGCGTAGACGATGGAGCGGTGGCCGAGCGACGCCAGGTGCCCGACCGCCTGCTCGACGCCGTTGGGGGTGTCGATGAAGACGTTGGCGACCCCGCACGTCTGCCGGTTGATCGCCACGATCGGCACCTCGGCCGCGAGGGCCGTCAGCCGCCGGTCGGTCAGCCGGGAGGCGGCCAGGATCGCGCCGTCGAACGACGGGCGCAGCTTGTGCAGCATCCCGTCCTCCAGCTCGTCGGACTCCTCGGTGTCGACCAGGAGCTGCGTGTAGCCCGCAGCCTTGAGCTGCTGCTGCGTGCCCCGGATGATGCCGAAGTAGAACGGGTTCGTGACGTCGGAGACCAGCACGGCGATGCAGCGCGTCCGGCCGCTGGTCAGCGCCCTCGCCTGCGAGTTCGGGATGTAGTTCAGCTCTCGGGCGGCGCGCTCGATGCGCTCGCGGGTGATCGCGTTGACGCGTCCCGGGTTGGCGAGGGCACGGGAGGCGGTCGAGGTGGCGACGCCGCTGGCGGCGGCCACGTCGGCGAGGGTGGCCGGGCGGTCCGTGCCGTCGGGATACCCGCGAAGCTGAGGGCTCATGCGCCCATCACAGCACATCATGGCAATTTTTGGCAATCGGTTGCAGCCGTGTTGCCGGACTGCCTAGGCTCGGCGGCAGTCCACCCGGCTGCACCGTATCCGGGGGACACGATCCACCAGATCCCGTCCTCAAAGGAGAGTCACGAATGAGATCACGTTTCGCGCTCGGCGCGGTCGCCGGCCTGGCCGCCATCGGCCTCGCTCTGACCGGATGCTCGTCCTCCGGCGGCGGATCGAACCCCACGTCCACGGCGGTCGACGGCAAGGGACGCACCCTCACCGTCTACACCGGCGTCAGCGGGCTCTATCCGCAGCAGCAGAAGGAATGGTTCTCGGAGCTCAGCGCCCAGTTCACGAAGGAGACCGGGGCGAACCTGGCCTTCGACACCTTCGCCAGCTCCAACGACGAGCTCACCAAGATCCAGACCTCGGTGGTCTCCGGGCAGGGCCCGGACGTCTACGCCCTCGGCACCACCTTCACGCCGACCGCCTTCGCCACCGGCGCGTTCGTCAAGCTCACCGACGCCGACTGGACCAAGGTCGGCGGCCGCGACCGCTTCGTCCCCGCGTCGCTCGGGATGTCCGGTCCGGACGCCAAGAACCAGATCGCGGTGCCGCTCGCGCAGCGCCCGTTCGTGATGGCCTACAACAAGGACCTGCTGAAGGCCGCCGGCATCGACAAGCCGGCCACCACCTGGGACGACTTCGCCAGCCAGGCCAAGAAGCTCACGACCGGCGACACCTACGGTGTCGCGGTCGGCTACGCGGACAATTACGACCCGTGGAAGTTCATCTGGGCGATGTCGCTCCAGGCCGGCAACCCGCTCCTCGACGTGAAGTCCGGCAAGGCGCGCCTCGACGACCCCACCACCGAGAAGGCGTACGAGACCTACTTCGGCTGGCTCACGCAGGACAAGGCCGTTGACCCGGCCGCGGTGGGCTGGAAGAACCCGCAGGCGGTCGCCGCGTTCGGCGCGGGCAAGGCCGCGTACCTGCCGATGGTGTCGGCCAGCTCGATGTCGGCGCTCGACCAGTCCCCGGTGGCCGGCAAGTACGCGTACGCGCTGATGCCGACCGTCACGCCGGGCAAGACCTCCAACCCGTCCGGCGGCAAGCCGGCGGCGAGCATCGTCTCCGGTGACAACCTCGTGGTCGCTTCGTACTCGAAGAACCAGGACCTGGCCTTCGCGTACATCAACATGGTGACCCGCGCCGACATGCAGACCAAGGAGTTCAAGCTTCTCGGCGACCTGCCGTCGAACGCGCAGGCCGCCTCCGACCTGCAGAAGGCGACCCCGATCATCGCGCCGATCGTCGACGCGATCGGCAAGTCCGTGGCCACGCCGTTCACCGGCGCCTGGGGCGACACCCAGCTCGCCCTGACCAACGTGGTGGTGCAGTCGATCCCGAACCTGTCGAACGGGTCGGTCAGCAGCTCGGAGCTCTCGCAGCTTCTGAAGACCGCGCAGTCGACGGCCCAGGGCTCGCTGGACAAGGCCAAGAAGTAGCGGGTCGATCGTCATGTCCACCGACACCGCGGCTCCGGCCCAGGCCGCCCGCCCGTCTGCGGAGGCGACCCCTCCGCGGACGGGCGGGGCGCCCCGCCGAGGCCGACGCACCGTTCAGCAGCGCAACCGGCCGCTCTGGCTGCTGCTGCCCGGCGGCATCCTCATGCTGCTGGTCATCATCGTGCCGTTCGTGTTCGCGATCGTCATCTCGACGCTCGACCTCGACATGTACACGCTGCGCGACTGGGTCTCGGCCCCGTTCATCGGCCTCGGGAACTACATCGAGGCGGTGACCTCCTCCTCGCTGCTCCAGTCGATCTGGATCAGCGTCTCGTTCGCCGTGATCGCGGCCGTTGTGACGCTGCCGATCGGCGTGGCCGCCGCCCTGGCGACGCAGAACGCGTTCCGCGGGCGCGCGCTGGTGCGCTCGCTGTTCCTCGTGCCGTACGTGCTCCCCGGCTTCGTTGTCGGCACCTTCTGGCACACGATGCTGCAGCCGCACGGGATCGTCGACACCGTGCTCGGCGACCTCGGCATCCACACCGGGCTGTGGCTCAACGGGCCGCTCAGCTACTGGACGCTCGTGATGGTGCAGATCTGGTCGTCCTGGCCGTTCTTCTACCTGCTGGTGCTCGCCGGCCTCCAGTCGATCGAGAACGAGGTCCACGAAGCGGCCGCGATCGACGGCGCCGGCTGGTGGACGAAGCTGCGCTACGTCATCCTGCCGCACCTGCGCGGGCCGATCGCGCTCGCTCTGATCATCTCCCTGCTGCACAACATCAACGGCTTCACACTGCCGTTCGTGCTGTTCGGGGTGCCCGCGCCGCAGGCGGTCGACGTCCTCCCTGTGCTGACCTACGTGACCAGCTTCCAGAGCTTCCGCTTCGGGCTGAGCGCGGCGATGGCGGTCTTCTCGCTGATCCTGATCGCGATCCCGCTGTTCGTCTACCTGCGCGCGGTCCGGCTCGACACCGGCGACGACCGGAAGGAGAAGACGGCATGACCGCCACCGCACCCACCGTCCGCTCTGCGCGCCGCCGCGGCACGGGAGACGTCTACCGGCTGCTGCCGCGTCCGCTGCAGGCGGTCATCATCGCCATCCTGCTCTGCGTCGCGCTGCTGCCCATCGTGTACGTGCTGCTGTCGTCGGTGAACTCCGACATCGGCGTCGCGAGCGGCGAATTCTTCCCGAGCTCGTTCCACATCGACAACTACGTCAAGGTGTGGTCGACGGTCGCGCTCGGCAACGGCCTGATGAACAGCGTCATCGTCGCCGGAGGAGTCGCGATCGTGTGCGCCTTCCTCTCGGTGGCGACGGCGTACGTGCTGGTGCGCTTCGCGTTCCGCGGCCGGCTCACGTTCCTGCGCGGCTTGCTCGGCCTGCAGTCGATCCCGGGAACGCTCATGCTGCTGCCGGTGTTCGTGCTGTTCTCGTCGGCGTCCAGCGCGCTCGGCATCCCGATCATCGGCACCAGAGGGGCGTTGTTCGTCACCTACCTGACGTTCGCGCTGCCGTTCTCGACCTGGGTCATGGTGACCTACCTGCGCGGACTGCCGCGCGAGCTCGAGGAAGCCGCGCGCATCGACGGGGCGTCGTCATGGCGCATCCTGACCCGGATCGTGCTCCCGCTGAGCTGGCCGGGCGTGGTCGTCGCCGGCATCTTCGCCTTCCTGCTCGGCTGGAACGACGTGCTGTTCGCCTCGGTGATGACGAACCCGGACACGCGCACGGCCGCCGTCGCGCTCCAGGTGTTCACCGTGGCGCAGGAGGGTGGAGCCCTGCCGCTCTACGGGCAGATGATGGCGGCGTCGCTGATCTGCGCCGTGCCGGTCGTGGCCCTCTACCTGGTGTTCCAGCGCTACCTCGTCGGCGGGCTGACCGCCGGCGGGGTTAAGTGAAGAAGAGAAGCGAAAAGAGAAGTGAGAGAGAGTGACTGACTCAATCGAACCCACCTGGGCTCTGTCCGGATTCGGCGACGAGATCGACCCCGACCCTGCGGTCCAGATCGCGGTGCTGCAGGCGCTGGGCGCGAACCACATCGAAGTGCGCAGCGCGTGGGGCGTCAACATCGTCGACCTCGACGCCGAACAGCTCGACCGGCTGGCCGGCATCCTCGCCGAGCGCGGGATGCGCGTCTCGGCGATCGCCTCGCCGATCGGCAAGGTCGACGTCGCGTTGCCGGTCGAGCACGAGGTGGAGCGGCTCGGGCGCGCGATCGTGGCGGCGAAACGCCTGGACGCCCGCTACATCCGGCTGTTCTCGTTCTATCGCGCCGAGGGCGTGGCGGTGGAGGATATCCGCGACGCGGTGCTGACCCGCATGCGCGCCCTCGCCGACGCCGCCGAGTCCGCGGGGGTCGTGCTGCTGCACGAGAACGAGAAGGACATCTACGGCGACACCCCCGAGCGCTGCCTCGACATCGTGGAGTCGGTCGGCTCGCCCGCGTTGAAACTCGCCTGGGACAGCGCCAACTTCGTCCAGGTCGGCGTCCCCGGCCCCTTCACCGACGGCTATGCCATGCTGCGCCCGCACCTGGAGTACCTGCAGGTGAAGGACGCCAAAGCCGCGACCTCCGAGGTCACGCCGGCGGGAGAGGGCGACGGCCAACTGCTGGAGACCCTCACCGCGCTGCGCGACGACGGCTACACCGGCTTCGCATCGCTCGAACCCCACCTCACCGATGTCAACGCCCTCGGCGGCTTCTCGGGACCGGCGGCGTTCGGCGTCGCCGGCCGTGCCTTCCGCCGCCTCACCGACCAGATCGGAGTCACCCTCGCATGAGCACGGAACCCACACCCCTCCACGTCGCCATCGTCGGCTGCGGCATCATCGGCCTCAACCACGCCCGCGCGATCCTCCGGCATCCCGGGCTGGCGCTGTCGGCGCTGGTGGACGCGATCCCGGCGGCCGCGACGGCGCTCGCCGACCAGCTCGTCTCCGAGTACGGGGCCGACCGCGTCCCCGGGTTCGGATCGCTGTCGGCCGCGCTCGCCGGAGCCGAGCTGGACGTCGTCGTCATCTGCACGCCGAGCGGCCTCCACGTCGTGCTCGCCGAGGAGGCCCTCGCCGCCGGCAAGCACGTCGTCATCGAGAAACCGCTCGACGTGTCACTGCCGCGTGCCCGCGAGATCCTCGAACTGTCGCGCCGCGCCGAGCAGAACGGCCTCGTCGTGTCCGTGATCAGCCAGCACCGGTTCGACCCGGCCTCCCGGGTCGTCGCCGACGCCGCCCACTCCGGAGCGTTCGGCCGCCTGACCAGCGGGCTCGCCTCCGTCGCCTGGTGGCGCAGCCAGGAGTACTACGACTCCGGTCAGTGGCGCGGCACATGGGAGCTCGACGGCGGGGGAGCGGTGATGAACCAGGGCGTCCACACCGTCGACCTGCTCGTCTGGTTCCTCGGCCGGCCGATCGAGATCGACGCCCGTACCGCTCTCCTCGCCCACGAGCGTGTGGAGGTCGAGGACATCGCCGTGGCGACCATCCGCTTCGAGTCGGGCGCCCTCGCCGTGCTGCACGCGACGACGGCCGCCTACCCCGGCCTGTCGGTGCGCCTGCAGGTGCACGGCGACCGCGGCTCGGCGATCATCGACGACGACCAGCTCGAGTACTTCGGGACAGCCGACACGGAGGGCAACCGCGCCGCGGACCTGGTGCCGGCGAGCGACCTGCGCGGCAGCGACCGCGGCCCCGAGCAGTTCGTGATCGGGCACTTCCGCCAGTACGAGGACATCGTGGACGCCATCCGCGAGCACCGCACCCCCGGCGTGACCGTCGCGGACGCGTTCCTCTCCCTCGCGGTCGTCCGCGCGGTGTACCTGTCGGCGACTCTGGGCCGTCCCGTCCGGCTGGACGACGTGCTCGACGGCTCGCTCGACGATGTCACGGTCTCGACGGGGGTGAACGCATGAAGTTCTCCGTGTTCACCGCCTCCACGCCGGACTGGACGCCCGAGGAGGCCGCGCGCACCGTCGCCGCCCAGGGCTGGGACGGCATCGAGTGGCGCGTGGTCGACCAGCAGCCCGCCGACGAGCCGGGCTTCTGGGCGGGCAACCGCGCGACCTGGCCGCTGACCGGGCTGGAGGAGTCCCTCCCCGAGATCGCCCGGCTGACCCGGGAGGCCGGCCTGGAGTTCTCCGGCATCGGCGGCTACGCCGGCTGCGGGGACCACGCGAACGTCGACCGGATGCTCGCGGCGACCGCCGAGCTCGGCGCGCGCCAGGTGCGCGTCACCATGCCGCGCTCGGACCTCGGCGACTACCGCGAGCTGTTCGCCCACGCCCGCGCCGACATGGAGCGTGCGGCCTCCGTCGCCGCCTCGCTCGGCGTGAAGGCCCTGGTGGAGCTGCACCACGAGACCATCACGCCGTCGGCCTCCGCCGCGGTCCGGCTGCTCGACGGCCTCGACCCGGACGCGGTCGGCGTCATCCACGACCTCGGCAACCTGCTGATCGAAGGCCAGGAACGCACGCTCTCCGCCCTCCAGCTCCTCGGCCCGTACCTCGCCCACGTTCACATCAAGAACGTCGCGTGGCGGCCGGGCGAGCCGGAGGCGGACGGCACGGTGCGCTGGCGGCACGACTGGGCGCCGCTGCGCTCGGGCGCGGGAGATGTGGACGCCTACTTCCGCGCGCTGCACGAGTTCGGCTATGACGGGTGGGTGACCTGCGAGGACTTCTCCACCACGGTTCCGCTCGAGGAGCGCACCCGCGAGAATCTGGCCTACCTCCGGGACGTGGAGGCGCGCACCCGCGAAGCGGTGCCGGCATGACCGACGCTCCCTCCGTCGCTTCGGCCCGTGAAGTGCGCCACCCCGTGCGGGTGGCGCACCTCGGGCTGGGCGCGTTCCACCGCGCGCACCAGGCCTGGTACACGCAGCGGGCGAACGAGGCCGCGAACGGCGAGGGTTGGGGCATCGCCGCCTTCACCGGCCGAAGCCCCGACGCCGCACGCGTGCTCGCCGCGCAGGACGCGGTCTACACCCTCATCGAGCGCGGCCCGGACGGCGACGCTGCAACGGTCGTGGAGGCGCTCAGCAGCGTCCACGACGGCGCCGACGCCGAGGCTTGGCGGCGCGTGCTCGCCGACCCGCGGGTGGGCGTGCTGACGCTGACCGTGACGGAGGCCGGCTACCGTCCGGGCTCGACGGCCCCGGCGCGCGTGTTCGACGGCCTGCGGGCGCGGTTCGAGGCGGGCTCGGGCGGCATCGCCGTCGTGAGCTGCGACAACCTCCCCGACAACGGCGCCGTGATCCGCGACGCCGTGCTCGCCCTGGCCGAGCCGGGCTCGGAGCTGGACGCCTGGATCCGCGGCGAGGTCTCCTTCGTCTCCTCGATGGTCGACCGCATCACGCCCGCGACCACCGACGCCGACCGGGAGGCCGCCCTTCGCCTCACGGGCTTGGAGGACGCCGCGCCCGTGGTCGCCGAGCCGTTCGCCGAGTGGGTGCTCGCCGGTGACTTCCCCGCGGGCCGCCCGGCCTGGGAGGCCGCGGGTGCGCAGTTCGTGGACGACATCGCCCCCTACGAGCGCCGCAAGCTCTGGCTCCTCAACGCGGGGCACTCCCTCCTCGCCTACCACGGCCTGGCGGCCGGCCACCGCACAGTCGCCGACGCCGTCGCCGACCCCGCCCTGTCGGCCGAACTGGAACGGCTCTGGAGCGAGCAGCGCACCGAGCTGCCCTTCGCCGCCGCCGCCGTGGACGACGCGCTCGCCGCCCTGCGCTCGCGCTTCGGCAACGCGCGCATCGAGCACCGCCTGGCGCAGATCGCGTCGGACGGCTCCCAGAAGCTCGGCCCGCGCATCGTGGACCCGCTGCGGGCCCGGCTCGCCTCCGGACGCGAGCCCGGCGCCGCCCAACTCGGCGTCCTCGCGGCCTGGAGCCGCCACCTGACCGGCCCGGACGTCCGCGACGCCGGCGCCGCGGAACTGGTCGGCGCGCTGCGCAACGCGCGCACCCCCGCGACCGCGCCGCCGCCGTGCTGGCCGCGCTCGCCCCCGACCTCACCGATCTGACCGAACCGCTCGCCGAGCGCATCGCCGCGGGCGATCCAGCCACGCACCAAGGAGCACACGTATGAGAATCACCGCAGTAGAGGTCTTGGTCTCCAGCCCGGGCCGTAACTTTGTGACGTTGCGGATCACCACGGAGGACGGGTTCACGGGTTTGGGCGACGCGACGTTGAACGGGCGGGAGCTCGCTGTCGCGGCGTATCTGAGCGAGCATGTCGTCCCGTTGTTGATCGGCCGGGACGCGCACCGGATCGAGGACACCTGGCAGTACCTGTATCGGGGCGCGTATTGGCGGCGGGGCCCGGTGACGATGGCCTCCATCGCCGCTGTGGACACGGCGTTGTGGGACATCAAGGCGAAGGTTGCCGGGCTCCCGCTGTACCAGTTGCTCGGCGGTCGCAGCCGCGACGGCCTGCTGGTGTACGGGCACGCCTCGGGCGCGGAGCTGCCGGAGCTGTTCGACTCGATCAACGAGCACCTGGAGGAGGGCTACCGCGCGGTTCGCGTGCAGACCGGCATCCCGGGGCTGCCGTCGGTGTACGGCGTCGCGTCGAGCAGGAACGCCGCCGCGGGAGCCGGGACCGGCTCTGATGCCCGTTACGACTACGAGCCGGCACGGCGCAGCGCCGTGCCGGTCGAGGAGAGCTGGGACACCCGCGCCTACCTGCGGCACGCGCCGACCGTGTTCGAGGCGGTGCGCAACGAGTTCGGTCCGGAGCTGCCGCTGCTGCACGACGCGCACCACCGGCTCACGCCCATCCAGGCTGCCAAGCTCGGCAAGTCGCTGGAGCCGTACGACCTGTTCTGGCTGGAGGACGTCACCCCGGCTGAGAACCAGGCCGTGCTGCGTCGTGTGCGCGAGCACACCACGACGCCGCTGGCGATCGGTGAAGTGTTCAACACGATCTGGGACTACCGGGAGCTGTTCGAGGAGCAGCTGATCGACTACGTGCGCTCCCCGGTCACGCACGCCGGTGGGATCACCGGGCTGCGGCGGATCTTCGACTACGCGTCGGTGTATCAGATCAAGTCCGGTGTGCACGGCCCGACGGACGTCTCCCCGGTCGGTCTCGCCGCGGCCATCCACCTCGGCATCGCCATCCCGAACTTCGGCATCCAGGAATACATGAAGCACAGCCCGGCCACCCACGAGGTCTTCCGGACGACCTACACGTTCCAAGACGGCATGCTCACCCCCGGCGACCAGCCCGGCATCGGCGTCGACTACGACGACGTCATCGCCCAGTCCTTCCCCTACGAGGCCGCCTACCTCCCCGTGAACCGCCTCCTCGACGGCTCCATGCACGACTGGTGACCGACAGCAGCTATCGCTTCCTCACTTTCTCCCGCTCCCACCCGGCGTGTCGCGGGAGAAAGTGAGGAACCGATGGCTGCGGGACAATGGGAGAACGGGAACGGGAGAAGTGCACGTGAGTGGTGTCAGGGTCGTGGTGATGGGCGTGTCCGGGTCGGGCAAGTCGACGGTGGGCGCGCTCGTCGCGGAGACGCTCGGCGCGGGGTTCGTGGACGGCGACGACCTCCACCCCGCCGCGAACGTCGAGAAGATGAGGCAGGGCATCCCCCTCACCGACGCGGACCGCGAGCCCTGGCTGCGCGCGGTCGGGCGCACGCTCGCGGACGCCGGGCCGGCCGGGATGGTCGTCGCGTGCTCTGCGCTGAAGCGCGCCTACCGCGACCTGATCCGGTCGGAGGCGCCCGGCACGTTCTTCGCCGAGCTGGACGGCGGCCGCGCCCTCCTGGCCGAACGCATGATCCGGCCCGGCCACTTCATGCCGGCGTCCCTGCTCGACTCCCAGCTCGCGACGCTGGAGCCCCTGCAGCCCGGGGAGGAGGGCGCGCGCCTCGACGTCGCCGAGGCCCCCGAAGACCTCGTGACCGCGATCGTGGACGACGTGCGCTCGGCCGTCGGGTAGACTGGGCCACTGAACTTCGGCGAGGGATGCGCAGGCATCCGTAATCGACGCGGTGGATCAGGCTACGCAGTCTTTCCTCGCGCACCTCGATGCGCTCGAGTCGAACACCCCCATACTGCGAGCCCTCCGGCTCGCCCGACAGCCGGCCCCGCCGGCAAGGAGACATCATGGCTGACGAGTCCAACAAGGTCGTCGCGGAGGTCCGCGACAGCTTCGGCAAGGGCGCTGCCCGCAAGATCCGCTCCGCGGGCAAGATCCCCGCGGTCATCTACGGCCACGGCACCGAGCCCGTGCACATCACCGTCCCGGCCCACCAGGTCGGCCTCCTGCTCCGCAAGGCCAACGCGGTGCTCGAGCTCGACATCGACGGCACGAGCCAGCTCACCCTGGTGAAGGACGTCCAGAAGGACCCGGTGCTGCAGATCATCGAGCACCTCGACCTCCTCATCGTCCGCCGCGGTGAGAAGGTCCAGGTCGAGGTCCCCGTGCACGTCGAGGGCGAGCCGTTCTCCGGCACCATCGCGGTGCTCGACATCCCGACCATCAAGCTCGAGGTCGAGGCGACCCACATTCCGGAGCGCATCGTCATCGACGTGACCGACGCCGAGGAGGGCACGCAGTACCACGCCAAGGACTTCGCCCTCCCGACGGGCGCCGTGCTCGCCGAGGACGAGGACCTGCTGATCCTCAGCGTCATCGTCCCGGCCGCCGTGCGCGCCGAGGGCGAGGAGGAAGAGGGCGCCGAGGGCGCCGAGGAGGCTGCTGAGGAGGCCGCCTCCGAAGAGTCCGCGGAGTAATCACCTCCGATGGCCAGTCCTCTCTCTTCAGAGGGCCCCTGGCTCGTGGTCGGGCTCGGTAACCCCGGGCCCGGCTACGCGGCCACGCGTCACAACGTGGGGCAGATGGTGCTGGACGAGCTCGCTACGCGCGGCCGTCTGACCTTCAAGACCCACAAGACGAACGCCACGGTCGCCGAGGGGCGTCTCGCCCCCGGCGGACCGCGGTTCATCCTGGCCAAGCCGAACACGTTCATGAACGTGTCCGGCGGCCCGGTGTCGCAGCTTCTGCGGTTCTACTCGCTCGACCCCTCGCGCCTGATCGTGGTGCAGGACGAGCTGGACATCCCCTTCGACACCCTCAAGCTCAAGTTCGGCGGAGGCCACGGCGGGCACAACGGTGTCCGCGATGTGATCGCCGCCACCGGCACCGGCGACTTCACCCGGGTGCGCGTCGGCGTCGGCCGGCCTCCCGGCTCGCGCGCTGCGGCGGACCATGTGCTGGCCGGGTTCAGCGCGGAGGAGCGCAAGAACCTTCCGATCCTGGTCTCCGACGCGGCCGACGCGGTCGAGGAGATCGCGGTCGGGGGCCTCACCGCCGCGCAGAACCGGTTCCACACCGAGCGCTGAACGCCCGCGCCCTTCGACGCTAGGCGTGGGGGACCGACGCAGCCATCGTGGCGGTGTAGACGACGAACGACACGACGGGCGCTGCGGTCGCGACGGCGATGCCGACGACGCCGAACGCGCGACCGCGCTTGGTCGCGACCGCCACGATCCCCAGCACGAGCGCGAGGATGCCGAGCACCGTCCCGAAGATCAGCTGCGCCGCCATCACGATCCCGACCGGCCCGAACGCGGCCAATTGCGTGGACGACAGGTGCGACGAGCCGCCCGCGGAGGAGCCGGCCACGCTGCGCGTCAGCTGCCCCGCGCTCATACCGATGTACGTCGAGGCGACCACCGACAGGACGAAGACGCCGAGCGCGATGCCCATCGAGACGGCGCCGAGGGTACGTCGTCGCGGTGGGGCGGCCGGCGCGCCGTAGTAGACCGGAGGCCCGTAGACCGGCTGCGGCTGAAAACTCATCTGTGTCCCCCTCTCCGGCGACTCACGCCGGACGTTCAGCCAGAGCGTAGCTGACATGGGGCAGCGGCCCAGGGCGACACGGTACCGTCACAGACCATGAAGTTGTATACGCGCGAGTGGGGCGCAGGAGACCGGTACGCGGTCCTCGTCCACGGCGTCATGTCGGACTCGCGCAATTGGCGTCGGGTCGGCCCGGTGCTCGCCGAGCACGGCTACCACGTGGTCGCCGTCGACCTCCGCGGGCACGGCCACAGCCCGCGCACCGAGGAGTACACCGCCGAGCTGATGGCGGAGGACATCGTCGACACCGTCCCGTACGCGCCGGAGCTCGTGATGGGCCACTCGCTCGGCGGCCTCACCGTGAGTCTCGCCGTCGACCGGCTGCACCCCGAGCGCGCGGTCTACATCGACCCCGCATTCTCGTGCCCGGCCGCCAACTGGTTCCAGCGGATGCTGGCCCCCGCCTTCCTGAAGACGCTCGCCCGCCAGTCCGCCGCGCGCATCGCCAAGCGAAACCCGCGCTGGGATCCCGCGGACGTCGCGATCGAGGTCGAGACGTTCAAGTCGTTCGACCGCGCGGCGATCCCCGCCGTTCTCTCGCCGACGCTCATGCGCGCTCCCGAGCACATGGCCGTGCCGTCGCTGGTCATGCTGGCCGACAACTCGTATCTGGTGAAGCCGCAGATCGCCGAGCGACTGCGCGACACCGGCTTCGACGTGCGTGTGGTCAAGGGCAGCGGTCACGTCATCAACCGCGACGACCACGACGGGTTCATGGAGGCTCTCGCAGGCTGGATCTGACGCGACTAGCCTGACCGGGTGGAGCAGTGCACGGTCGTCGTCGCGTCGACGCGGCACGTCCTGGCCGTCCTGCCGCCTGCGCCGCTCGGCAGCGCCGCGGAGTCCCGGCGGCGCAGGCTGCGCGCAGAGGCCGACCGGGACGACTTCACGGCTGCACGCCTGCTCGCCGCGCACGTCCTCCGCGCCGTCCGCGCCGGGCAGGCCGCCCCTGCGGACCTGCGGCAGCGCTGCGAGATCTGCGGCGGCGAGCACGGCCTCCCGCTCCCGGTCGCCGGGCACCACGTGTGCTGGTCGCACGCCGCGGGCTGGGTGGCGGCCGGGACATCCGGGTCCCGGCTCGGCGTGGACGTCGAGGCGGAGAGCGAGGTGAATCTCGCCGACGCGCTGACACAGGCCGAGCGCTCGCTCGTGGCTGCGGCGGCGGAGCCTGCGCGAGCCTTCCGCCTGGCGTGGACCGCCAAGGAGGCCTGCGTGAAGGCGGGGATCGCGCGGCTGGACGACCTCGCCGCCCTCGACGTGCTCAGGTCCGAGGATGCGCTGCGCCCGTCGCGCGACGGCCTCGTGCTGAGTGCCCGGTCCTTCCACGGTGCGATCGCGGCCGCCGCGACCGTCGAGCCGGCTCGCTGGGCGACCCTCGGCGACCGCGGCGAGCTCGTCCCGGCCCCCGAGCGGGCTGTCGGACGCCGCGCGTAGACCTGTCGGACCCCCGCGTAGACTTTGGCGAGTGATACTGCAGAGCTTGATCGCGGCGCTTCAGCGCGCCTCCACGTTCGCGGACGCTCTGGCCTATGCGGGTCGTGACGCCGATTTCTCGCTCACCGACGGCCTCCGGGTGCCGCTCCTGGCCGGCCTCGTCGGCAAACGCGCCGCGGCCGGCTCCTCCCAGGCGGTGCTCGTCATCACGGCGACCGGTCGCGAGTCCGAGTCGGTGCGTGCCGCGCTGCCGTGCGTGCTCCCCGACGCGGAGATCGTCGAGTTCCCGGCGTGGGAGACGCTGCCGCACGAGCGCCTCAGCCCGAGCCCCGAGATCGTCGGCAAGCGCCTCCTCGCCCTCCGCCGGCTCGCCGACTGGGCCGCCGCCCGGGAGGCAGGGGAGGCGTCGCACCCGTTCGTGCTGGTCGCGTCCGTGCGCGCTGCACTGCAACCGCTCGCGGACAACCTCACCGACTACGCCACCGTCGAGCTGAACGCGGGAGGCCGCGGCTTCGACCTGGGCGGACTCTCCCTCCAACTGGTCGACCTCGCCTACGCGCGTGTCGACATGGTCACCCGTCGCGGCGAGTTCGCCGTGCGCGGCGGCATCCTCGACATCTTCCCGCCGACCGCGGAGCACCCGTACCGCGTCGACTTCTTCGGCGACGAGGTCGATCAGATCCGCGCCTTCTCGGTCGCGGACCAGCGCTCGCTGCCCGAGCCGATCCCTGCGGTGATGCTCCCGCCGAGCCGCGAGCTGCTGTTGAGCGAGCCGGTGCGGCAGCGCGCCCGCGAGATGGAGCACGAGTTCCCGAGCCTGTCGGCGATGCTCGCCAAGATCGGGGAGGGCATCCCGGTGGAGGGCATGGAGTCGCTCGCCCCCGCGCTCGTGGACAGGCTCGTGCCGCTCACCCACTACCTCCCGGACGGCGCGGCCGTCGCGGTGCTGTCGCCCGAGCGCGTCGCCTCGCGCGCGGTGAGCCTCGCCGAGACGAACCGCGAGTTCCTGTCCGCCGCCTGGAGCGCCGCGACCGTCGGCGCCGCGGCACCGATCGACCTCGCGGCCGGCGACTTCCTCACCCTCCAGAAGCTCAAGGACTCGGTGAAGTTCAGCAAGCCGGGTCAGCCCGCCCTGGACCATCCGTGGTGGACGTTCTCCGGCTTCCAGTCCGACGCCGGCGACGAGTCCGGACACGGGCGCGAGCCCGTGCTGGAGCGCGAGGTCGAGGAGTACCTCCAGGTGCGCGTCAACGCCGAGGCCGTGCCCAGCTTCGCCGGCAACGTCACCGGAGCCGTCGAGCACGTGGCCCAACGGCTCCGCGAAGGCTGGCAGGTCGCCATCGTCGCCGAGGGCGCCGGCCTGGTCGAGCGCGCCGCGCAGGTGCTGTCGGAGGCCGAGCTGCCCGCCCGCCCGGTGGACTCCTTCCCGGAGGACCCGGAGCCCGGCGTCGCCTACCTGCTGCGCGCGAACGTCGAGCACGGCTTCGAGTTCCCGGAGGAGAAGCTCGCGCTGATCGGCGAGAGCGAGTTCTACGGCCGCTCGGTCGGCTACGAGTCGCGGCAGGTCAAGAAGCTCGCCACCCGGCGCAAGAACGTGGTCGACCCGCTCGCGCTGAAACCGGGCGACTACGTGGTTCACGAGACGCACGGCATCGGCAAGTTCGTGGAGCTCACCCAGCGGGAGGTCTCCAGCGGCGGCCGCAACGCGGTGAAGTCCAAGCGCGAGTACCTGGTGCTGGAGTACGCGCCCTCCAAGCGCGGCTACCCGGGCGACAAGCTGTTCGTCCCGACCGACCAGCTCGACCTCCTCACCCGCTACGTCGGCGGAGAGGCCCCGCAGCTCTCCAAGATGGGCGGCAGCGACTGGTCGGCCGCCAAGGGTCGGGCGCGGCGCGCGGTGCGGGACATCGCAGTAGAACTCGTGAAGCTGTACTCGGCGCGCATGGCGAGCAAGGGTCACGCCTTCGGGCCGGACACTCCGTGGCAGCGCGAGCTGGAGGAGGCCTTCCCGTTCGCCGAGACGCACGACCAGCTCCAGACCATCGACGAGGTGAAGGCCGACATGGAGCGCCCCATCCCGATGGACCGGCTCATCTCGGGCGACGTCGGCTTCGGCAAGACCGAGATCGCGATCCGTGCGGCGTTCAAGGCGGTGCAGGACGGCAAGCAGGTCGCCATGCTCGTGCCGACCACGCTGCTGGTGAAGCAGCACGCCGAGACCTTCCAGGAGCGCTTCGCCGGGTTCCCCATCCACCTCCGTCAGCTCAGTCGGTTCCAGAGCGATAAGGAGGCGCGGGAGACACTGCGCGGCCTCGCCGACGGCACCGTGGACGTCGTCATCGGCACGCACCGCATCCTCGCGGACGGCATCACGTTCAAGGATCTGGGCCTGGTGATCATCGACGAGGAGCAGCGCTTCGGCGTCGAGCACAAGGACCAGCTCAAGAAGCTGAAGACCAATGTGGACATCCTGGCGATGAGCGCCACGCCGATCCCGCGCACGCTGGAGATGGCGGTCACCGGCATCCGCGAGATGTCGACGCTCGCCACGCCGCCGGAGGACCGGCACCCGATCCTCACGTTCGTGGGCCCGTACTCCGAGCGGCAGGTCGCCGCGGCGATCCGGCGCGAGCTGCTGCGCGAGGGCCAGGTGTTCTTCGTGCACAACCGCGTCGGCTCCATCTCGGCGACGGCGGCCAAGCTGGCCGAGCTGGTGCCGGAGGCCCGCATCGCGGTCGCGCACGGCCGGATGAACGAGCACGCCCTGGAGCAGGTCGTCGTGGACTTCTGGGAGCGCAAGTTCGACGTGCTCGTCTCCACGACGATCATCGAGACCGGCCTCGACATCTCCAACGCCAACACGATCATCATCGACCGCGCGGACAAGTACGGGCTGAGCCAGCTCCACCAGCTCCGCGGGCGGGTCGGCCGCGGGCGGGAGCGCGCCTACGCCTACTTCCTCTGGGACGAGGACAAGCCGCTCAGCGAGACGGCCCACGACCGGCTGTCCACGATCGCGGCGAACAACGACCTCGGCAGCGGCATGCAGGTCGCGCTCAAGGACCTGGAGATCCGCGGCGCGGGCAACCTCCTGGGCGGCGAGCAGTCCGGCCACATCGCCGGCGTGGGCTTCGACCTGTACCTCCGGATGATCGGGGAGGCCGTGTCGACGTTCCGCGGCGAGGTCGCCGAAGGCCAGACCGAGCTGAGGCTGGAGCTCCCGGTGGATGCGCACATCCCCGAGGAGTACGTCGACAGCGAGCGCCTGCGCCTGGAGGCCTACCAGAAGCTGTCCACCGCGAGCGCGCCCGCCGCGAAGGACGGCCAGATCGACCAGGTGCTGGAGGAGCTGACCGACCGCTACGGCGAGCCTCCGCAGCCGGTGGTGAACCTGATCGCGGTGTCGCGGCTGCGCCGGGCCGCGCAGAAGGCCGGGCTGGGGGAGGTCGTCGCGATGGGCTCCAACCTCCGGCTGGCGCCCGCGCAGCTCCCGGACTCCCTGCAGGTGCGCCTGCAGCGGATGTACCCGGGGTCGAAATACCATGCCGCGCCCAAGGTTGCGACGGTCCCGCTGCCGCGCGTGAACGGCGAGACCCTCGACGACGCCGCCCTGATCGAGTGGGTGGGTGCCCTCCTCGGCGCCCTCTTCCCGGCCCCCGAGCCGGCCCCCGAACCCGCCGCCTGAGCCGCCCGCCCTGCCCTCCTGCCCCCTACCTCCTCCATGCCCCCAGGCGAATCTCCGGAGTTACGGTCGGGCCCGTGGTGGGGCCGGGTGGGGGTGAGAGCTGTGTCGGCTGTACTATAGGTACCGATACAGACAGGCGGGAGGGCGCGCGTGCGCATCGAGCTCGATCCGACGGCGGAGACGCCGCTCTATCAGCAGCTCCACGACCGCGTCATCGACGCGGTCGCGCGCGGCGAGCTGCGGGAAGGCGACGCGCTCGTCTCCGTGCGGCAGCTCGCCGTGCGGTTCGGGATCAACGCGGCCACGGTGGTCAAGGCGTACGACGCGCTCCGGAACGAGGGCATCGTGCGCACGAGCCGCCGCTCCGGTTCGGTCGTCGCCCGCGACGCCGGGAGCGGGCCGCCGGACGAGCGGTTCCTCGCGGACTGGAACGCACGCCTCAGCGCCCTGATCGCCGAGGGCGTCGCCCACGGTGTCGACCAGGCCGACCTGGAGGCCCGCACGGCCGCCATCGCCTCGTCGTTCGCCCGGGCCCGCCACGAGAACGCCGCGCGGCCTCCCGCCGGCGACCGGAAAGGAAGCACCCCATGACCGCCGTCCTGCTCAGCACCTTCGCGGTGACGACGCTGATCGCAGCCCTCCTCCTGATGCTCCCGGCCATGAGCCGCACCACGCTGCCGCTCGGCGTGCTGGTGCCGCGCAGCCGTGTGACCGACCCTGTCGTGGTCACGGCGGTCCGGCGGTTCCGCGTCGTCGTGGTGGTCTCGTACGTCGTCGCGCTCGTCGCGGCCGCGGTGGTCATCCCTGTCGGTCCGGCCGCGCCGGCGCTGGTCGCGACGCTCGTCGTTCTGGCCGGGTCGGTCGCCGGTTATCTGCTGTCGCGCCGGAGCATCCAGGCCGCGAAGCGCGAGGGCGGCTGGCTGGACGACGTGCCGGTCCGCATCTCCGGCAGCGTCACGCCGGACTCCGGCGCCCGGCCGCGGCCCGCGTTCGGCTGGTACGCGGCCGCCCTGGTGCTGCTGATGGCGGCCGCCGCCGTCGGCATCGCGCTGTACGACAGCCTCCCGGCCTCGATCGCCGTGCACTGGGGATCTGGCGGGCGGCCCGACCGGTTCGCGGAGAAGACGGTGCTCTCCGTGTTCGGGCCGGTCCTGATCGCTGTGGGGATCCTCGCACTGATGGTGGGGATCGCGTTCGTCGTCCGGGCCGTCCCGTGGCGGAGGGGCGGGGGAGAGGGGGCGGAGGTCGCGGAGCGGATCGCCTCCCTGCAAGCCGAGCTGACCCAGTCGCTGCTCGGCTGGATGGCGTTCGTGGTGTCGGCCGCGATCGCCGCGCTGTCGGTGATCGGCTGGCTGCACGACGGGTCTGAGGAGCCGAGTGCAGGGATCGGAATCGTCACGGTGGCTCTGCTGGTGGTGATCTTCGTGGTGATCGGTGTCTACGCACTGCGGCTGGTGAGCGGGACGCGTGCGGCCCGGGAGGCCGTGCCCGTCGGCGGAGGCGCAGCGGCCGCCGACCGGGCCCCGACCCGGGACACGGTCGACCCGCGCGACGACGACCGGCACTGGAAGGGCGGCCTCATCTACGTCAACTCCGCCGACCCTGCTCTCTTCGTCCCGAAGCGGTTCGGGGTGGGCGTGACGCTCAACCTCGGTCACCCCGGGGGGATGGCGATCGGCGTCGTCACGCTCCTGTTGCTGGTGGCGGGGATCGCGCTCCCGGCGCTGCTGCGCTGAGGGCGGCCCCGCCCATTCGCGCCGAATGTCGCGATCTGCGCCCGTATTCGCGCGATTCGTCACGAATGCAGTGAACGGCACCGCCGGCGATTCGTCACGGATGTGACGTGCGGGGCGCGCTCTCGCGCGATTCGGCGCGAATCGCGCGCGGGTGCAGCCTCCGGTTGCGCCGCGCCAGCGTCGTCACGAGGATGCCCGCGAGCACGATCGACACTGCGGACCCGAGCAGTACCGCGAGAGTGCCTTCGGCCCGCACGGTGGCCGAGCCGGCGAAGGCCAGCTCGTTCATCAGCAACGACACGGTGAAGCCGATGCCGCCCAACGCCCCGATGGTCACGAGGCTGAGCACCGGGATGCGCGAGCGCTCCGGCTTCGGGCGCGTGAACGAGCCGAGCCAGCCGCCGAGCGTGATGCCGACGAGCTTGCCGACCGGGAGCGCGACGAGGATTCCCCAGAACGCCGGCGACAGCTCGACGGGGAGACCGCGGGGATGACGACGAGCGCCGCGGAGAAGGCGAACAACGGCAGGATCAGCCCGTTCGACCACGGCTCCAGCGCGTGCGCCGTTCGGCCTCCAGGTCCGCGCGCCATGACCAGCCCGAGCGCCACGCCCGCGATCGTGGCGTGCACGCCGGAGTCGTAGACGAGCCACCAGGCCAGCACCGCCAGCAGCGCCATCAGCACCCCGACGGGCCAGCGCAGCCTCCCGCGCAGCACCCGGCTGAGCAGGCCGAACGCGACGACGACCACCGCTGCGGCGCCGAGCTCCAGCAGGTTCGGGTTCGTCGTGAAGAACACGGCGATGATCAGGATGGCGACCAGGTCGTCCAGCACCGCCAGCGCCAGCAGGAACACGCGCAGCCGGTTCGGCAGCCCGCGCCCGAAGACCGCGAGCACGCCGAGCGCGAAGGCGATGTCGGTCGCGGTCGGGATCGGCCAGCCGTCGGACAAGCCCGATCCCGACGTCAGAGCCAGGTAGATCAGCGCAGGAACCGCGACGCCGCACGCCGCCGCGATCGCGGGATGGACGGCCTTCGCGAACGAGTTCAGCTCGCCGGCCACCAGCTCGTGCTTCAACTCCACCGCCACGAGGAAGAAGAAGACCGCGAGCAGCCCGTCGCTGATCCAGTGCCCGACGCTGAGGTCCACCACGCCGCCGCCGAGGTGCGCGTGCTGGAGGTCCAGCAGGGCGGGGCCGAGCGCGGTGTTCGCCAGCAGGAGGCCGAGCGCGGCGGCGCCCAGGAGGAGTCCGGCGGCGGTGCGCTCGGAACGGATGATGCTCATCGGTGGCCAATCTCGCGGCGACGCGCGGAACCAGGGAACGCGGAAACGAATTCGCCGACCAGACTTCCCGGCACACCAGTGCTCCAGTCTACCGGTCGCCTTCGGTGAGAGGATGAACGTGTCCCCGACGGGAGGAGCATCCCATGACCGACGCGGCGCCCACCAGACTCGACGAGCTCGTCGCCGTGATGGCGCAGCTCCGCGCTCCGGGCGGCTGTCCGTGGGATGCCGCCCAGACGCACGAGTCGCTGGTGCAGTACCTCATCGAGGAGACCTACGAGCTGATCGAGGCGATCGAGACGGGCAACCGCGACGAAATGCTGGAGGAGCTCGGCGACGTGCTCTACCAGGTGCTGTTCCACGCCGACATCGCTGCGCACACCCCGGGCGAGGACTTCGACATCCAGGACGTCGCCGAGCAGATGACCCGCAAGATGGTGGGCCGGCACCCGCACGTCTTCGGCGGCGACCGCACCGCCGAGACCGCGGACGACGTGGTCGGGTTCTGGGACGACCTCAAGAAGGTCGAGAAGCCGGGTCGCACCAGCGTGCTGGACGGCATCCCGCAGGCCATGCCCTCCCTCGCGCTCGCCGACAAGCTCCTCGGCCGAGCGGAGAAGGTCGGGCTGATCGACCTGAGCGAGTCGGGCGGCGTACAGGTGGAGAGCGAGGACGAGCTCGGGCCGTTGCTGCTGGCCATCGTCGCGTCGGCGAAGGCGCAGGGGCTGGACGCCGAGCGCGCGCTGCGGTCGACGCTGCGCGAGCTGCAGGGGGAGATCCGCGAGCAGGAAGCGTCGGTTTAGGGCGCGCTCGTCGTCCCGCTCGGCAGGCGCCGCACGGTCTCGCAGTACGACCTGGCGGGACACGCCGCCTCGTCGCCCGCGCAGACGGCGTGTCCGGCCAGGTCGTCGCAGAGGCCGGCAGCGCGCCCGCCGGGGAACCCGGGCCGCCGATCGGGTCTGACGGGCGCCGGCCGGCGGCGCTTTCATCCCGGTCCGGGGCGGACGCGTTGTCGTGTGTCTGGCAACGCAGTCGACGTGGTCGGACGACTGCGGCTCATGCCAGGTCCTCACTGGGACACCACCGCATCGCGCGGGGTCGGCACGACATCAGGGTGGCAACGCCAGCAGTCTACGACCGGGCCTCTGCCCGGCGCGATCCCCCGGGCGGCATCGAAAGCACTTCCCCCCGGGCGGCGATGCTGTTCCTTCGGGGGCGGCATCGAAAGCACTTCCCCTCGGGCGGCGATGCTGTTCGTTCGGGGGCGGCATCGAGACGAGTTCTCCCTGGCGGCGATGCGGTTCGCTTCGGGGGCGGCATCGGGAGGCCTCCTTCTGGAAGAATCGTCGCATGGCTTCCCCGATCACCCCGCCCCGTGGCATGCGCGACTTCCTTCCCGCCGAGAAGGGCCGCCGCGAGCATGCGCTGGGCGTGATCCGCCGGAGCTTCGCCGCGCACGGCTTCGACGAGATCGAGACGCCGGTGGTCGAGGACGTCGCGCGCCTGCACTCCGGCCTCGGCGGCGACAACGAGAAGCTCGCCTTCAGCGTGCTCAAGCGCGGCCTCGGCGGCGACGACCTGCACGCCGCGATCGAGTCGGGCGACACCCTCGCGCTCTGCGACCTGGGCCTCCGCTTCGACCTCACCGTGCCGCTGGCCCGTTTCTACGCCACGCACCGGGCCGAGCTGCCTCCGGTGTTCCGCAGCATCCAGATCGCGCCGGTCTGGCGGGCCGAGCGACCGCAGAAGGGCCGCTACCGCCAGTTCGTGCAGTGCGACATCGACATCATCGGCGAGGGCTCGCAGCTCGCGGAGGTCGAGCTCATCACCGCGACCGCCGCGGCGCTGGAGGCACTGGGCCTGGCCGGCTGCACCATCCGGATCAACGACCGCCGCATCCTGAACGGCCTGCTGGAGTACTGCGGCTTCGCCGAGTCGCGCTGGCCGCAGGTGCTCATCTCGATCGACAAGCTCGACAAGATCGGCGCGGAGGGCGTCGTCGCCGAACTGAGCGAGGGCGGCGCCGACTCCGCCGCGGTGCTCGGCGGCATCCTGGCCGGGCTGGAGCCGCACCTCGCCGGCGGCGGCGTCGAGCTGACCGTCGAGGCCATCGCCGGCATCCTGCCGGAGGGCATGGACACCGACGCCATCGCCGGCCTGGAGACGCTGGCGCACGCGCTCGACACCCTCCCGGAGGGCGTCGCGCTGCGCTTCGACCCCACTCTGGTGCGTGGGATGGGCTACTACACCGGCACCATCTTCGAGATCGCGCACCCGGGCTCCGGCAGCTCGGTCGGCGGCGGCGGCCGCTACGACGGGATGATCGGCCGGTTCCTCGGCACCGATGTGCCGGCGTGCGGGTTCTCGATCGGCTTCGAGCGCGTGGTCGACCTGATCGAGGTGCCGGAGGACTCCGCGGCAGACACCGTTGTGCTCGTCCACGACCCGAGCGTGCCGCTCGACCGGCTGATGGCGATCAAGTCCGAGCTGGTCGCCTCCGGGCGCCGGGTGCGGCTCGACAGGCGGGCGAAGAACCTCAAGGCCGTGCTGGATCGCGCGGCGGCGGCCGGGTACCGGTCGTTCGCGTTCGTCGGTCCGGAGACCGCGGACGCCGCCGCGCTGGAGTTCAAGCCGCTGGCGTAGCCGGCTGTTCGGCCGCGGCCGGCAGCCTCCAGAAGACCGAGCCGACCTGGTGACCCGGGTCGGACTCGGGATCCCAGGCGACACCGTCCGGGGAGACGTCGAGGCCGGCTCTCGAGCTGCTCGACTGCGGCCAGATCAGGAGTTTCCAGTAGCCGGCCTTGTCGAGGGCGAACGCGCGCCCGAGCTGCTCGGGACCGCCGAGGAGCATGCCCTGCACGCTGAGCGTGCCGGAGTGGCTGGGGATCACGACGTGCCGCGGTGTCGGAGTGACGGACGCGGGTGTGCCGTCCTCGTGCCGGAACTGGTAGAAGAGCGCGGCCGTCTGATCGTTGCCCTCGGTGTCCGGCCGCCCCGAGGCGAGGGCGTCGACGTGGAAGTGGTTGCCGTCGAGCGTCCCCGGCGTGTTCTCGGCCACGACATTCCCCCAGGCCGCCTGCGACGAGAGGGCGGAGTCGAAACCGGGGAGCGCCCGCGTCGTCCAGTCCCATGCGTTGACGGCCACGGGCCGCCCATCGCTGCCGCGGTGCTGCTGGAGGACCGGGAACTCGACGACCGTCTCGGTCCCGTCCGGCCAGGTCGCGCGGATCGGCCATGCGTACCAGGCGGTTGCGACGTTCTGGGTGTTCGCGTTGCCGCGGCAGCTCAGGTAGAGGCGCTCCAGGCCGGCGCCGAGGTCCTGGACGTGGACGATCGCGTAGTTCTGATCGATGTATTTTCGGATGTCGTCGGAGACCAGGCGCATCGCCATGCCGATCCTCTCCTCCGAGGTCGGATAGAACCGGTACTCCAGTTTCGTGGGCCGCACCCCGGCCGGGACGATGACGGCCAGGTCCGCACGGAACTCGTCCGGCCCGCGGCAGATGATGCCGATCGCGCCCAGCACCGAGAGCTCGTAGAGCCCCGCGCCGATCTCGATCGGCGCCCAGGTGCGGACGCCGGCGCTCTCCGCGCGCACACCGGTCGGCGTACCCGGGTCGCCGGCTGTCGCTGTGAAGGCCGGGATCGCGTGGGCGCCCGGCCCGATGCCGATGGCGCGGAGACGGGAATCCGTGCCGTCGGACCACGCGAAACCGGGCGAGAGCTCCACCGTTATGGGCGCGCCGTCATTGCCGTGTGCGATCACCTGGGCTCCGGTCACCGTCGAGCCCGAGGCGACAGAGGCCGGCGTTCCCACGAGCTCGAGCGTGGGCGACACGCTCGCGGCGTGCGCGGGCGAGGCGACGGTGAGCGCGATCGCCGACAGGGACCAGGCGGCGGTCGTCGCCACGGCGCGACGCGAAGGCCTCCGCCTCGCCGACGGGATGGTGGTGCGGGACGTACGGGTGGGTTCGTTCACTGAATGGCTCCTTGAGCGAGGTCGGATCGTGGAATTCGTCACATCGTGCAGTTCCACCCTCGCCGCCGGGAGGCGTGCGCGAATCCGTCTCCGGCCTGGTTTCCTCTCCGGTTTCCGGACCGTCGGGTTCATCCCCGCCGCGGATGCCGACGCCGTCGGCGCCGTGCTACGCGCGTCGCCCGCCGGGAGCAGTCGCGCCATTCACCGCAAGCATCGAGCCACACCGTTCCGGGCGTTTACACGGCTTCACTAGACTGACCCCACACCCACGAAAACCATCAAGGAGACTGTTGTGGCTCAGATCGAAGCTGTAGGCGCTCGCGAGATTCTCGACTCCCGCGGCAACCCGACCGTCGAGGTCGAGGTGCTCCTCGAGGACGGCACGGTCAGCCGTGCCGCCGTCCCGTCCGGTGCGTCGACCGGCGCCTTCGAGGCCTACGAGCTTCGCGACGGCGATAAGGACCGCTACCTCGGCAAGGGCGTCGAGAAGGCCGTCGACGCGGTCCTCGACGAGATCGGACCGGCGATCGAGGGCTTCGAGGCCAGCGACCAGCGCCTGGTGGACGAGGCGATGATCGAGCTCGACGGCACCGACAACAAGAAGCGCCTCGGCGCCAACGCCATCCTGGGCGTCAGCCTCGCGGTCGCCAAGGCAGCGGCCGACTCGGCCGACCTCCCGCTGTTCCGCTACGTCGGCGGCCCGAACGCGCACGTCCTCCCGGTGCCGATGATGAACATCATCAACGGCGGCGCGCACGCCGACACCGGCGTCGACATCCAGGAGTTCATGATCCTCCCGATCGGCGCCGAGACCTTCTCCGAGGGTCTGCGGTGGGGCGTGGAGACCTACCACTCGCTCAAGGCGCTGCTGAAGTCCAAGGGCCTCAACACCGGACTCGGCGACGAGGGCGGCTTCGCCCCCGAGCTGGAGCACAACCGCGCCGCGCTCGACCTCATCTCCGAAGCCATCGAGAAGGCCGGCTACACCGTCGGCTCGCAGATCGCGCTCGGCCTCGACGTGGCCTCCACCGAGTTCTTCGAGAACGGCGTCTACCGCTTCGAGGGCCAGGACCGCAGCGCGGCCGAGATGAGCGCCTACTACCAGGAGCTCGCGGCGAACTACCCGCTGGTCTCCATCGAGGACCCGCTGGCTGAGGACGACTGGGAGGGCTGGACCCTCCTCAACGCCGAGCTCGGCGGCAAGCTGCAGCTCGTCGGCGACGACCTGTTCGTGACCAACCCGAAGCGCCTCGCGCAGGGCATCAAGGCGAAGGCCGCCAACAGCATCCTGGTGAAGGTCAACCAGATCGGCACGCTCACCGAGACGCTCGACGCCGTGTCGCTCGCCCAGCGCAGCGGCATGACCGCCGTGCTCTCGCACCGCTCCGGTGAGACCGAGGACACCACGATCGCCGACCTCGCCGTCGCCACCGACGCCGGCCAGATCAAGACCGGCGCCCCGGCCCGCTCCGAGCGCGTCGCCAAGTACAACCAGCTCCTCCGCATCGAGGAGGAGCTGGGCGACGCCGCCGTCTACGCCGGCCGCAGCGCGTTCCCGCGCTTCCAGGGCTGAGCGAGTCCACCAGCACGTCGAGGGGCACGTCGACGCCCGTATCCCACGCGGATAGGGGCGACGACGTGCCCCTCGATCGTTGCCGGACGACTCTGCGAGAATCGCACCCATGCGCACCGCCGCGGGGGTCCCGGCCGAGCTCGTCCCGCTCGGCGTGTTCCTGCTGCTCGCCGCCCTGTTCGTCGTGCTCGGCGCCTACCTGCTGCGCCGGCCGGAGCGGGCCGCGGCGCTGTTCGCCGACCGGGATGCGCGGCAGCGGTTCCGGCCGCGCGACGCCCGGGCGATCGGGCTGGTCTTCACGCTCGGCGGCATCGGGCTGGTCGTGGTCGGCGCCGTGCGGATCGTCGTCATGCTGACAGCGCACTGACCACCCCGACACCCCGGCCGCGCGGCCGCCGCTCAGGGCGGATCGCCTACGATTGACAGCGGGGACGCCCGGTCGTCCATGTCCGCCGACAACCGCAGGAGGGGCCATGCCGAAGCCGCGCACGCAGCGCGTCGCCGCCTCCTTCGAGGAGCCGAGCGCGACCGGGCGCTGGCTGCGCGGCCTGCACTTCTCCGCGTTCTCGCTCGTGATGATGGGCGCTGTGGTGCTCGCCGTCGTCATCCTGGCGCCGTCGCTGCAGGGCTACCTCGCCCAGCGGCAGCAGATCGCCGACCAGCAGAAGGCGGTCCAGCAGCTCTCCGCGCAGGTGGACGCGCTCAAGGAGCAGCGCGCCCGCTGGAACGACCCGAGCTACATCCGCGCCCAGGCCCGCGACCGCCTGTACTACGTCATGCCGGGGGAGACCAGCTACCTCGTCATGGACGACCGTCCGCCCGCGGCGAAGGGCGACACCACCCCGGTGAGCTCCAAGCTCCAGAAGACCCGCACCGACTGGGTCGGCTCGCTGTTCGGCTCGCTGATGGGCGCCGGGCTCACCGACGCCACCCCGGCGCAGCTCGGCAGCACGACGGCGCCCACCCCGACTCCGACCCCCGCACC
The DNA here is from genome assembly GCF_050990935.1 of Streptomyces sp. L7. Lineage (GTDB taxonomy): Bacteria > Actinomycetota > Actinomycetes > Actinomycetales > Microbacteriaceae > Leifsonia. Next base: position 170,345 of record NZ_CP194644.1, read on the forward strand.
GAGCAAGTGAGCCCCGAACCGAGCACGTGAACACAGATCCCAGGCATGCCATGACCAGACCTCCGTTCGACCCCGTCACCGACGCCGACATCGCCGCCGTGAGCGAACAGCTCGGCCGCCCGGCGCGCAACGTCGTCGGCATCGCCGCGCGCTGCGTATGCGGCCGCCCCACGGTCGTGTCCACCGCCCCGCGGCTGGACGACGGCACGCCGTTCCCGACCTTCTACTACCTGTCCCACCCCGCCGCCACCGCCGCGATGTCGCAGCTGGAGGCCACCCAGGTGATGAACGAGTACAACGACCTCCTGGCCGAGGACGAGGAGATGCGCGACCGGTACCGGGCCGCGCACGAGCAGTACCTCGCCGACCGCGAGTCCGTCGGCGTCGTCCCCGAGCTGGCGGGCGTCTCCGCGGGCGGGATGCCGACCCGCGTCAAGTGCCTGCACGCCCTCGCCGCGCACGCGCTCGCCGCCGGCCCCGGCGTCAACCCGATCGGCGACCTGGCGCTCGCGCGGGGCGGGTGGTCGCCCGAGGTGTGCGAGTGCCGCATCCAGGCCGGCTGACCCGGCTCCGCCGCACCCTGGCTGCGGGCGCGACCGCGCTCGCCGCGGCGCTCGTCGTCGCCCCCGCCGTCGGGATCGCACCCGCGACCGTGGCGCACGCGGACCAGGTGCGCGACCTGGAGTACTGGCTCACCGAGTACGGCTTCACCCGGGCCTGGCAGACGACCCAGGGCGCCGGCGTGAAGGTCGCGGTGATCGACACCGGCGTCGACGGGACGGTCCCGGACCTGGCCGGCGCGGTCACCGGAGGCACGGACGTGTCCGGCGTCGGCGCCGCGAACGGCCAGAAGCCGCTGGGCGACGGCGACGCCGCCGATCACGGGACCTGGGTGGCCTCCCTGCTCGCCGGGCGCGGCACCGGTCCCGGCACGGGAGTGCTGGGCGCGGCGCCGCAGGCGAGCATCCTCAGCGTCTCCGTGGCGCTCGGGAAGGCGACGGGGAACGTCGACAACGACGACCAGATCGCGAAGGCGGTGCGGTGGGCGGTCGACAGCGGCGCCTCCGTCATCAACATCTCGCTCACCCGGAACACGCTCGACTGGCCGACGAGCTGGGACGACGCGTTCCAGTACGCCTTCTCGCATGATGTCGTCGTCGTCGCGGCGGCCGGAAACCGGGGGAGCGGGACGACCGAGGTCGGCGCGCCCGCCACCATCCCCGGCGTCCTCACCGTCGCCGGCGTCGACCGCGCCGGACAGGCCTCCTTCGACGCGTCCTCGCAGGGCATCACGATCGGCGTGTCCGCGCCGAGCGAGGAGCTGGTCGGCGCGAACCCGGGCGGAGGCTACGTGCAGTGGGCGGGCACCAGCGGGGCGGCGCCGCTGGTCGCCGGGGCGGTCGCGCTCGTTCGGGCGGCGCATCCTGAGCTGAAGGCGCCGGACGTCATCAACCGGATCATCCGCACCGCGCGCCGGCCTGCCGGCGTGACAGCCGTTCCGAGTCCCGTCTACGGGTACGGGCTGCTCGACGCGGCGGCCGCGGTGACCGCGACCGTCCCGCATGTGACGGCGAACCCGATGGGCGACCTGACGGAATGGGTCCACATCCACCGCCGGGCCGAGACGCCCTCGACGGCCGCCCCGCAGGCGCCCGACGCGCAAGCGGCTCCCGCGCCGGCGAAGCTCAGCCCGGAACGACCTGTAGCATGGAGATCGTTCTTCTGGCCGCAATGGAGCGTCCTCACCGCCTTCTGGCTGCCGTTCGGTCTGATCTCCGGTTTCGTCACACTCCTCGCCCTCGGCGGGGTCGGTGCGTGGCTGCATTTCAGGCGAACGGGCAGCAGGGGGTAGATTAACACCCATACTTTCGTGTTGAGGAGACGCATTACTGTGCCCAAAATCCTGATCGTCGGCGGAGGCTACGCCGGTTTCTATACCGCGTGGAAGCTCGAGAAGCAGCTCCGCTCGGGCGAGGCCGAGGTCACCATGGTCGACCCGCTGCCGTACATGACGTACCAGCCGTTCCTCCCGGAGGTGGCTGTGGGCTCCATCGAGCCCCGTCACGCGGTCGTCTCGCACCGCCGCCACCTGAAGACCACCAACATCGTGAGCGGCAAGGTCACCTACATCGACCACGCGAACAAGACGGCGACCATCGCGCCGGCCGCAGGCGAGCCGTACGAGTTCGAGTACGACATCGTCGTGGTCACCGCAGGGGCCGTGTCGCGCACGTTCCCGATCCCGGGCGTCGCCGATCAGGCCGTCGGCCTCAAGACGATCGAGGAGGCCGTGTACATCCGCGACACCCTCCTCACCAACTTCGACAAGGCGTCGACTCTCCCGCCCGGCCCGGAGCGCGACCGTCTCCTGACCGTCACGGTCGTCGGCGGCGGCTTCGCGGGCATCGAGATCTTCGCCGAGCTGCGCTCGTTCGCCAGCGCGCTGCTGAAGAAGTACCCCGAGCTGTCGTTCGAGGACACGCACTTCCACCTGATCGAGGCGATGGGCCGGATCATGCCGGAGGTCTCCCTGCCGACCAGCCACTGGGTCATCAAGAACCTCGCCGAGCGCGGCGCGGAGATCCACCTGGAGACGCAGCTCACCAGCGCCGTCGACGGCCGCATCGAGCTGTCCACCGGCGAGAGCTTCGAGACCGACCTCATCGTCTGGACGGCCGGCGTCATGGCCAACCCGACCGTGGTCCGCCACACCGACCTCCCGATCGAGGAGCGCGGCCGCCTCCGTGTCCGCGCCGACCTGCGCGTGGGCACCGACGAGGAGATCATCGAGGGCGCCTGGGGCGCCGGCGACGTCTCGGCCGTCCCCGACCTGACCGGCGCGGGCGTCGGCGGCTACTGCGTGCCGAACGCCCAGCACGCCGTCCGCCAGGGCAAGCTGCTCGCGAAGAACATCATCGCGGACCTGCGCGGCGAGCTGCCGCGCCAGTACTACCACAAGAGCCTCGGCGCCGTCGCGGGCCTCGGCCTCGGCATCGGCGTGCTGCAGTCCGGCAAGATCGCGATCAAGGGCGTCCTCGGCTGGTTCGCGCACCGCGGCTACCACGGTCTGGCGATGCCGAGCTGGGAGCGCAAGTGGCGCGTGCTGTGGGGCTGGTGGAACAACTTCTGGCTCGGCCGCGACATCGTGTCCCTGGAGGCCCTCCGGGCCCCGCGCGCCGCGTTCGAGGAGTTCGCCTCCCGCCCGAAGCCGGCCGTCGAGGCCGCTCCGGCGGAGGCGCCCAAGAAGGCTGCGCGGTCGAAGGCTGCCGAGAAGGAGCCTGCCGCGGTCTCCGCCAAGTAAACCGTTCCAGAAGGCCCGGTCCCTGCGGGACCGGGCCTTCTGCGTCCCTGCGCGCAGGAAATCCGGGCCGACTCGCCGCCGAAACCCCTTCCGAATGGCCTTCGGCAGGAGATTGTGGCGTGTTCTCCTGCGCGGAGACGCGCCCGTCAGCCGACGATGCGAACGCGCCCGTTGCTGAGGTCGGCGACCGCGGCGACCACCGAGTCCCGCGCTGCCTCCGGCACCCGCAACGTCAGCGTCACCGCCTCCCCGTACTGAGCCGCCGGCTCGGCGTACCCCTCGCCCTCCGCCCAGCGCCGGACGCGCTCGGCGTCGGCGTAGTCTGCCTCCAGCCGCAATTCGGTCTCGGGGACGTGCTCGACCTTCTCGGCCCCGGCCACCGCCGCGGCGATCGCGTCCGTGTACGCGCGAACCAGCCCGCCTGCGCCGAGCTTCACGCCGCCGAAGTACCGGACCACGGCGCCGAGCACGCCGTCGAGGTCGTGGTGCCGAAGCACCTCCAGGATGGGGCGCCCCGCCGTCCCGGACGGCTCCCCGTCGTCCGACATGCCCGAGTGGCCGCCGGCGAGGAGAGCCCAGCAGACGTGCGAGGCCGCCGGGTGCTCGGAGCGCAACCGGGCGACGACCGCGAGCGCCTCCTCGCGGCCGTCGACCGGGGTGACGAGGGCGACGAAACGGCTCCGGCGCACCTCCAGCTCGGCGGCGGCGGGAGCGTCGAGGGTGTGCGTCATGGCGAGGCCCGACGATGAATCACCAGTGCCCCCAGTGGGACTCGAACCCACACTCGGGCGATTTTAAGTCGCCTGCCTCTACCGATTGGGCTATGGGGGCCAATTGGGCTACAGGGGCGAGCCGTCCCGGTGGGGGTCCGACGTCAGCGGTTGCGGTAGGGCGACTTCACCATCTGGACGATGGCGCCTAACGCGAGTGCGCCGCCGACGATGATGACGGTCCAGATGAATCCGATGAGCACGCCTTCCATGCGTCCAACAATATACGGTGTCCGGGCCGTCGTGCCCCTTGTCGGCCGCCCCGCGCCGGCGCAGGGTGGGGAGCATGATCCGGATCGGTTCCATCGTGTGGGGTGTGCGCGACCTCCCGCGCGCCGTCGCGTTCTGGTCGGCGGCGCTCGGCTATCGGCCGCTGCGGGAGCCGGACGTCGACTGGGCGATCCTGGTGCCCGTCGGCGGGGTCGGACCGCAGCTCGCGCTCAAGCTCGTCGGCAGCGAGGCGAACCCGTCGCCGCGGCACCACCTCGACCTGTACGCCGACGACCAGGAGGCCGAGGCGGCGCGGCTGCGCGCGCTCGGCGCGACCGATATCGACTGGGAGTACGAGGAGGGCGCCGACTACCTGGTGCTCGCCGATCCCGACGGCAACCGGTTCTGCGTCGTCGCGGCGGGGAGGCCGCTGCCACGCCCGATTCGTGAGCGCCGGTTCCGGATGCGGACCGCGCTGAGAGGTCCTTCAGGCCGCCCCAAGGATGCACCCACCCGGGCCGTGCACACTGTCTGCTGACACCCTTTCTGGTGAGGTGTCCTCCGACCCGGCTGGAGCCCGAGATCCCCCGACGCAAGGCTCCAGCCGGGTCCTTCATGTCCGGAGCGTGTCGGCTAGGCTCGCCGGGTGACCGACACGCGATGCCCCTGCGGGAGCGGCGAGACCTACGCGAACTGCTGCGGGCCGCTGCACGCCGGAGCCGCGGCGCCGACGGCCGAGCGGCTGATGCGTTCGCGGTTCAGCGCGTTCGCGCTCGGGGACGTCGCCTACCTGGTGCGGAGCTGGCACGCGTCCACGCGGCCGCGGACGCTCGACCTGGACGACGGCCTGCGCTGGTACCGGCTGGACGTCGAGTCCACGGAGCGGGGCGGCCCGTTCGACACGGACGGGGTCGTGGCGTTCACCGCGTACTACAAGGGCGCCGAGCGCGGCAGCCTGCACGAGGTGTCCCGGTTCGTCCGGGAGGGCGGCGACTGGTTCTACGTCGACGCTGTCTGAGCGGGAGTGACCATGCCCGCGTCAGCGCGCGGGCTCCACGAAGCGCTCCCACAGCCACACCGACAGCCCCACCCCCGCGAACGCCACGGCGGCGAGGACGACGGCGACGACGCCAGCCCCGGTCTGGGCCAGCGACGCCACGGGCAGCAGCAGCGCGAACAGCACCGTGTAGACCACGAGCGCCATCGCCAGCCAGAGCGGGCGCGACCACTGCAGGACCGCGCGCCCCGCGAGGCGGCCGAACGGCAGCAGCGCGATGGCTGTCGAGCCGACCGCGACGAGGGCGATGGCGTTCGCCAACTCGATCAGGAAGGCAGACGGGGCGCCGGATGGGGTTGGGAGGACGCCGACGGCCAGCCACGCCAGCACACCGCAGGCGGCGACCGCCGAGAGCTGGACGGCCGCGGTCCGCCCGCGTTCGACGCGGCCGAGGCTGTCGGGGAGCACCGCACCGAGCACCAGGCCGAACAGGAGGGCGGGCTCCAGCCCGAGCAGTCGTGAGCCGATCGCGGTGGCCGCGACGACCACGAGGAGGCCGGGCCGTACCACCGTACGCGCCATCGCCACCCCGAGGTGCCGGGTCATGCCGCGGGCGGAGAGGACCCAGATCGCGTTGACCCCGGCGATCGCGAGCGAGACGGCGATGAGCAGACGGACGTACGCCGAGGCGTCGTGGACGGAGGTGGACAGGGTCACCAGCGCCGCCGCCGACACGCCCACGACCGGCGCGAGCCAGACCGGCTGCGTGCCGCCCGCCGCATCGCCCGGAGCCGCGTGCGCGCCGATTCCCGATGCCGGCCGCCCACCGAGCAGCGCATCCGCCTCGCCGAGCTCCGCGGCCGCGCGGTTGCGGCCGAAGACGGAGGCCCGCGCCACCCGCGGCTCCCGCGGCCGGGCCAGCGACACGACGAGCAGCCGCGCCGGGAGCACGAGCAGCAGCAGCGCGGCGACCGCCAGCCCGACCGAGCGCAGCCAGCCGGGCACCGACGCCGGCGTGACGACCGGGGCCGAGGCGGTCGTGAACGGCGTGGAGGTCCAGCCCTTGGTGTCCGGGTGCGTCGGAGCTGCCGGCACGGCCGGCGGGGCGGTGGTCGTCGGCGGCACAGCGGGCGCCGGTGCAGGAGCCGGGACCGGCGTGCCGCGCGTCTGCGGCGGCGACGTCGCGCCGGCGACGGCTTCCACGGTGACCGCGACGGGGTTGCTGCCCGCGCTCACATTCCCCGCGGCATCGCGCTGCAGGGCGGAGGCCACGTAGTCTCCCGCCGGGAGCGTCGCGGCGCACGACCAGGCGCCGCCGGACACCGTCGCGGTGCAGGCCACGGTCGTGCCCCGGGAGTTGCTGGCGTAGACGGTGACGCCGGCGCCCTGTTCGCCGGCGCCCGCGAACGCGATCGCCCCGCCGGCCGCGACCGTCGTGCCGGGCGCAGGCGAACTGATGGTCGGCGCAGGCGGCGCGGCGGTGTCGACCACGACGCTCACTGCCGCGCTCCGCGCCGATCGCGTGGTCGAGAACGGCGCCACCTGGGTCGCGGTGACCGTGTGCCGGCCGTCGCCGAGGCCCGGGAGGACGCAACCCCAGTTGCCGGCGCTGTCGGCGGGGAAGGTGCAGGAGGCGCCGGTCTCGGCGGTCACGGTGACCGAGGCGCCCGGGTAGGCCGTGCCGCGGATGCCGCCTCCGGTGGCGGCGCCCGGGGCGGAGACGATGGTCGGCGGGGAGAGCACGTCGACGCGCCCGCTTGCGGCGAGGCCGCTGGAGCGGGAGACGGCGCGGACAGGCACGCCGGGCCCGTCGGGGAGACGCTGGAGGGCGCACTGGAAGGTTCCGTCGGCCGCGGCGGTCGCGGCGCAGGAGGTGCCGGCGCTCGTCGACGAGCCGCCGGAGACGTCGATGGTGTCGCCGGGGTCGGCGGTTCCCGAGACGGTCAGCGGGAAGCTCGTGACCAGGCCGCTCGGCAGCGGGTCGAGCGTCGGCGGCCCCGGGGTCGGTGTCGGGGTGGGCGTGTCGGCGGGCGCGGAGTTGTCGGCGGGCACGGTCGCGCCGGCGAGCGACGGACCGGAGACGTCTGCGGGTGCTGTGCGAGTCGGAACGCTGCGGGACACGGTGGTGGCGGTGGTGGCGACGGTGTCGATGGTCTGGGCCGACGCCGGCGGTGCGAGTCCCGCGATCGACCCGGCGGCGAACGCGAGCGCGGCGAGCACGGATGCGGACAGCACGACGACGACCAGCCCGGTCGCCCCCCTGGGCCGGACTGGTGGAGACGCGTCCGACATGAATACCCGCATTCCACCCCATTTGAGGGGCAGGACATGCCTCCTGTCAAACCACCCGGCCGGATTTACGGCATACTGACAAGTGGGTCAACTGTCCCACTTCGCGCGACGACGCGCGACGGCACCGTGAGGAGCTTCGATGACGCGCATCGCCCCGGCAGCACGGCGCGCCTCCCTGGTGCAGGCGGCCCTGCGGGTGATCGCGCGGGACGGCGTCGCCGCTGCCACCACCCGGCGGATCGTCGCCGAGGCCGGGATGCCGCTGGCCAGCTTCCACTACGTCTTCGCGTCCCGCGACGAGCTGATGGCCGAGCTGGTGAACACGGTGGTGGCGGGGGAGCAGAGCGACCTCGAGCCGGCGTTCGACCCGGCGACCGCCCCTCCGGAGCTGCGCGCCGCGATCCGCTCGGGCCTCCAGCACTACCTCGACGGCGTGCGGGCCGACCCCGACCGCGAGAAGGCGATGTTCGAGCTGACCCAGTGGGCGCTCCGCGAGCCCGGTTTCGCGCCGCTGGCCCGCCGCCAGTACGACCGCTATTACGAGCTCGCCGAACGGGCCGCGCACGGCGCCGCCGAGCTGACCGGCAGCGCGTGGAGCCTCCCCGTCGCCGAGGTCGCCCGGCTGCTGGTGACCCTCACCGACGGCCTCACCATAGCCTGGCTGGTGACCCGCGACGACGCCGCGGCCGAGCGCAGCATGGACTTCGCGGCGGACGCGCTCGCTGCGCTCGCCGGCCCTCCCCGTCCCGTTCCCGTCCCTTCCGCCCCCGTCCCTTCCGCCCCCGACCCGAACGCAGGTGCCCGATGACCCACACCTCGACGCCGGCCGTCTTCGCCGAACCCACCCGCCGCGTCCCCGGCCGTTGGATCGCGGCCTTCGCGGTCGCCTGGCTCGGCGTCTGGATGGCGCAGCTCGCGCCCATCCAGAAGCTGCTGCCCGACCAAGTCCAGGCCCAGCTCCACTCCACCTACTGGGTCGACAACGTCGTCGCCTTCGGCATCATCTCCGGTATCTCCGGCGTCTGCGCGATCGTCGCGTACCCGCTGACCGGTGCGCTCTCCGACCGCACCACCAGCCGGTTCGGCCGGCGCCGTCCCTGGGTCGCCGGCGGCGCCGTGCTGTTCGCGGTGTCGCTCGTGCTGCTCGGCCTGCAGACGACGATGGTCGGGATCGCCGTCTTCTGGTCGCTCGCGCTCACCGGCTTCTGCGTCCTCACGGCGGCGCTGACCGCGACGATCTCCGACCAGGTGCCGGTCGACCAGCGCGGCTACGTCTCCGGCTGGATCAGCGCTCCGCAGGCCATCGGGATCATCCTCGGCGTCTCGCTCGTCACCTACGTGTTCGTCGGCGCGCTGGTCGGCTACGCCGCGATGGCCGTGCTGCTGGTGCTCCTCGTACTGCCGTTCCTGTTCCTCCCCGACGCGGTGCTGCCCCCGCACCAGCGCGAGCCGATGACGTTCCGCGGCGTGATCGAGGGGCTCTGGATCAGCCCGCGCGAGCACCCGGACTTCGGCTGGACGCTCCTCAGCCGTGTGCTGGTGAACTTCGGCAACGCCTTCGGGACGTCGCTGCTGCTGTACTTCCTGGAGTTCGGGCTGCACGACGCGCATGCCGACGACGACCTGCTGGTGCTGATCCTCATCTACATGGTGTTCGTCATCATCGCCTCGCTCGCGCTCGGCCGGCTTTCCGACCGACTCGGGAGGCGCAAGGCGTTCGTGTTCGTGTCGTCCGCGCTGCAGGGCGTCGCCGCGCTGCTGCTGGCGTTCGTGCCGGTGCTGCCGGTGGCGATGGTCGCGGCGGGTCTGCTCGGCCTCGGCTACGGCTGCTTCCTCTCGGTGGACCAGGCGCTCGCGACCCAGGTGCTGCCCGATCCGGAGAACCGCGGCAAGGACCTCGGCATCATGAACATCGCGACGGCCGTGCCACAGGCGATGGCGCCGCTGTTCGGCGCCGCGATCGTCGCGGCGCTCGGCGGGTTCGTGGGCCTGTTCGTGCTCTCCGGGGTGTTCGCGTTCGCGGGAGCCCTCGCGGTCGCGCGGGTGAAGGCGGTGCGCTGATGGAGCTCCTGGACCTGACAGCCAAGCCGGCCGCCGCCGAACGCACCTGGACCACGCCCGACGTGTTCTGGCCCGCGCTGAGCGCGGCGACCGCGCGCTTCGATCCGGCGTTCGGCGTGCTGCACCTGCCCGCGCTGCGGCACAACACGCACGACATGCTCCGCCGCGCCGCGGGCAAGCCGATCAGGGTGGCCTCCAAATCGGTGCGCGTGCGTGCGGTGCTGGACGCCGTCCTCGCCCTCCCCGGGTACGCCGGCGTGCTCGCCTACACGCTGCCCGAGGCGCTGTGGCTGGCGGAAGGCGACGCCGACCACGCGCCGATCGAGGACGTCGTCGTCGGCTACCCGAGCGTCGACCGCGCCGCGATCGCCCGGCTGGCGGCCTCGCCCGAGCTGGCCTCCCGGGTCACGCTCATGGTCGACTCGGTCGCGCACCTCGACCTCATCGACGCGGTCGTGCCGCCGGCGCAGCGGGAGACGATCCGGCTCTGCCTGGAACTGGACTCCTCGTGGGACGCCCCGGTGCTCGGCCACATCGGCGTCTACCGCTCGCCGCTGCACAGCGTCGACAGGGTCCGGGAAGTGGCGGAGGCGATCGTACGGCGTCCCGGCTTCGCGCTGGTCGGGATGATGGGGTACGAGGCCCAGATCGCCGGACAGGGCGACAACCCGCCCGGCCGCCCGGCGTGGGGTGCGACGCTGCGCTGGATGCAGAAGAACTCGCGCGAGGAACTGCTCGCCCGCCGCGGGGAGGCTGTGGCGGCCGTGCGCGCGCTCGCCGACCTGGAGTTCGTGAACGGCGGCGGCACCGGCTCGCTGGAGTTCACGGCCTCCGACCCCTCGGTGACCGAGATCGCGGCAGGCAGCGGCCTGTTCGGCGGCCACCTATTCGACAGCTACCGGGGCTTCCGGCCCGCGCCCGCGGCGTCTTTCGCGCTGTCGGTGGTGCGGCGGCCCGACGAGCGCACGGCGACCCTCCTCGGCGGCGGCTGGATCGCCTCCGGCCCTCCCGGACCCGACCGGCTCCCGAAGATCGAGTGGCCGACCGGGCTGTCGATGGTCGAGCGTGAGATGGCCGGCGAGGTGCAGACCCCGGTCACCGGAGCCGCCGCGGGCATCCTCCGCGTCGGCGACCGGGTCTGGCTGCGGCACACCAAGTCGGGCGAGCTCAGCGAGCACGTGAACGACTTCCACTTCGTCGACACCGTGGACGGGCGGCCGGCGGTCACCGGCTCCGTGCCGAGCTACCGCGGCGAGGGGAAGGTGTTCCTGTGACCGCCAGCGGGGGAGTGTGGCGAAACTGGGGCCGCACCGAGTCCATCCGCCCGCAACGCGTCGAGCGGCCGCGCGACGCGGAGGCCGTGCAGCGGGCGGTCGCGGCGGCGGCGAAGCAGGGGATGCGCGTCAAGGCCGTCGGCGCCGGGCACAGCTTCACCGGGATCGCGGCGGCCCCAGGCGTACTGCTCGACCTGGAGGATGTCAGCGGCGTCCTCGACGTCGATCTCGAACGCGGCCGGGTGCGCCTGGCCGCGGGGACGCACCTCCACCAGCTCCCGCGGCTGCTGCGGCCCTACGGGCTGGCCCTGGAGAACATGGGCGACATCGACCGGCAGACCATCGCGGGCGCGACCTCCACGGGGACGCACGGCACGGGCGGCTCCTTCGGCGGACTGGCGACCCAGATCGTCGCGGTCACGCTCGTCACCGGTTCCGGCGAGCTCCTCACCGTCAGCGAGGAGCAGAACGCCGACCTGCTGCCCGCCGTGCGCCTCGGGCTCGGCGCGCTCGGGGTGATCGTCGACGTCACCCTCCAGTGCGTTCCGGCCTATCTGCTGAAGGCGGTCGAGCGTCCCGAGCCCCTGCAGCAGGTGCTCGACAGCTACCTGGAGCGCTCCGCCCGGGAGGACCACTTCGAGTTCTACTGGTTCCCGCACACCGAGACCGGCCTGACCAAGACGAACACCAGGCTGCCGCTCACCGAGCCGCGCGCCCCGCTGTCGGCGCCCGGCCGCTGGATGGACGACGAGCTCCTCGCCAACGGCGTCTACCGCGGGGTCTGCGCGGTCGGGACCGTGCTGCCGGGCATCATCCCGCCGTTCAGCCGGCTCGCCCAGAAGCTCACCGGCAACCGCGACTTCACCGACCACTCGGCGCGCGTCTTCGTGACCAACCGCACGGTGCGGTTCCGGGAGATGGAGTACGCGCTCCCACGGGAGGCGGTTCCGGGCGCGCTCGCCGAGGTGAAGGCGCTCATCGAGCGGAAGGGCTGGCGCATCTCCTTCCCGATCGAGGTGCGCTCGGCGGCGGCCGACGACAACTGGCTGTCGACGGCATACGGGCGCGACAGCGGCTACATCGCGGTGCACCGCTACTACCGGGAGGACCCGACCGAGTACTTCACCGCGGTCGAGGAGATCATGAACGCCCACGACGGCCGGCCGCACTGGGGCAAGCTGCACTACCGCGACGCCGGCTCGCTGCGCGCCGCGTACCCGCGCTTCGACGAGTTCCTCGCCGCACGCGACCGCCTCGACCCCGGCCGCCGCTTCGAGAACGCCTACCTCCGCCGAGTCCTCGGCCCGTAGGCAACCGCCGCGTACGCGAATCATCTGCGTACTCGGCGGTCTTCGGCTGACTTTTCGCGTACTCGGCGGTCGCTCAGGGGTGCGGCGCTGGAGGGTGAGGGCGCCGACGACGACGGCGCCGACGGCGAACGCGCCGATGATGAGGAGCTGGCCGCCGATGTATGCGGCGTCGTGCGTGTCCGTGGAGACGGCGTTGAGCGCGTCCACCGCATGCGAGAGCGGCAGCCAGTCGCTGATCTGGCGCAGGCCGTCCGGAAGCTGATCGCGGGGGATGAAGATCCCGCCGAGCAGGATCTGCGGGAACACGATCAGCGGCATGAACTGCACGACCTGGAACTCGGTGCGCGCGAACGCGCTGGCGAACAGGCCGAGCGTGCTGCCGAGCACGGCGTCGGTGACGGCCACCGCCACCATGAGCCAGGGGTCGCCCTTGATCTCCAGACCGCACACCCAGACGGCGTAGCCGACCGCGACGAGGGACTGGATGATCGCGAGCAGCCCGAAGGCCAGGGTGTAGCCGAGGATGAAGTCTCCCCGGCCGAGCGGCATCGACAGCAGCCGTTCGAGGGTGCCGGTGCGGCGTTCCCGCAGCGTCGTGATGCTCGTCACGAGGAACATGACGATGAACGGGAACAGCGCGACGATGGCCGGGCCGATCGTGGCGAACACGGGCGTGTCCGTGAAGATCCACGCCACGAGGCCGATCAGGAGGCTCGGCACGATCACCAGCAGGCCGATCGTGCGCGGGTCGTGCCGGATCTGCGTGAGCACGCGCCCGGCGGTGGCGAGGGTGCGGGTGGGGTTCATCGGGAGGCCTCCCCGTCCTCGTCGTGGGAAACGTCGGCGGTGTCGTCCTCCGCGCCCTCGCCCAGCGCGTGCCGGGGATGGTGCCGCCGCAGCAGCGTCAGGAACGCGCCCTCCGCATCCGGCGCGCCGGTCTCGGCCAGCAGCTCCTCCGGGGTGGTGTCGGCGAGGATGGCGCCCTCCCGCATCAGCAGCAGCCGGTCGCAGCGGGTCGCCTCGTCCATGACGTGGCTGGAGATCAGGAGACTGGTGCCTCCGTCAGCCAACCGGTGGAACAGCGTCCACAGCTCCACGCGCAGCAGCGGGTCGAGGCCGACGGTCGGCTCGTCCAGCACCAGGAGGTCGGGCGAGCCGAGCAGCGCCGCGGCGAGGGAGACCCGGCTTCGCTCGCCTCCCGAGAGCGTGGAGACGAGCCGCCCGGCGTTCGCGCCGAGGTCGGTCGCCTCGATGGCGCGGTCGACGTCCGCCTTGCCTGCGCCGAGCACGCTCCGGAAGTACGTCAGGTTCTGCTTCACCGTCAGATCGTCGTAGACGCTCGCCGCCTGCGTCACGTAGCCGACGCGGTGCCGCAGGGCGAGCGACCCCGCCGGTTGGCCGAGCACCTCCACACGCCCGGCCGCGACGCGCTGGACGCCGACGATGGAGCGCATGAGTGTCGTCTTGCCGCAGCCGCTCGGCCCGAGCAGGCCGACGACCTGGCCGCGCGGGATGTGGAGGTCGAGCCCGTCGAGCACCATCGTCCGTCCCCGCTTCACCCGCAGGCCGTCGATGACGACGGCGGCGTCGTCCACGAGGTCGCGCCCGGCCGGCGGCGATGAATTCATCATGTGATGAATTATTCGCCCGGACCCCGACCGCCGTCAATATCCCCGAACAGATGCCACTGGATCACCGGCCCCACCCGCCGGGCGAGCTCGTCCGGACCGGCGCTCGCGATCGGCTCCAGCTTGAGGGCGTAGCGGGTCATCAGCACGCCGACGATCTGGGAGGCGGCCAGGTCGGCGCGCAGTTCGGCGTCGTCGCCGTGGCTGAGCGCCGCCAGTCGGGCGAACACCTCCCTGGTCAGGAACTCCCGCAGCATCCGGGTCCCCGGCCCGCTGCTCAGGACGGTGCGGAGGATGAGCACCATGCGCCCGGCCGCGCGCTCGTCCTCGAGCTGGGTCAGGAGGTAGCGCACGAGCGTCTCGCCGACCGCGTCCCGCGGGGCGCCGAGCACCACGTCCAGCACCCGGTCGGGCCGCAGCGGGGCCTCCAGGGTGGCGGCGAACAGGTCGGCCTTGTCCTCGAAGTAGTGGTGCACGAGCGCGGAGTCGACCCCCGCGCGCCGCGCGACGGCGCGCAGCGAGGCCGCCTCATAACCGCGTTCGGTGAACTCCTCGGCCGCCGCCCGCACGATCGCCGAACGGGCGGAGGCCGCCCCGCGCTCCTTGCGCGGCCGGCCCCTCCTGCGGCGTTCGGCGACCTCACTCACGTGTGCCATTGTGCACCCCGGACCGGGGGCCCTGTCCATCCGCATTGCGGTTGCTTCGAGTGTGATGGGAAGCCCGTGGGAGGCGCATCCGTGCCGGTTAGGATGCTGTTCAGCGCAGTCGATCGGCGCATTCACGCTTAGGAGTTCCCGCAATGGAATGGCTCATTCCGGTCATCATCGTCGTCGTGCTCGTCGCGATCATCGGAATCTACTTCTGGGCCACGTACAACTCGCTCGTCACGCTCAAGGTGCGGGTGGACGAGGCGTGGAGCGACATCACGGTGCAGCTGAAGCGTCGTGCCGATCTCATCCCCAATCTGATCGAGACGGTCAAGGGCTACGCCGCGCACGAGCGCGGCGTCTTCGAGTCGGTCACCAAGGCCCGCGCCGAGACGCTGACGGCGCAGACGCCGGGTGAGGCGTCCGTGGCCGAGGGGCACATGCAGACCGCGCTGAAGAGCATCTTCGCCGTGGCGGAGGCCTACCCGCAGCTCCAGGCGAGCCAGAACTTCCTGCGCCTGCAGGCCGACCTGGTCGACACCGAGGACAAGATCCAGGCCTCGCGCCGGTTCTACAACGGCGGCGTGCGCGAGTTCAACACCAAGATCAAGGTCTTCCCGAACAACCTGTTCGCGCGCCGGCTCGGCTTCAGCGAGCGCGAATTCTTCGAGGTCGACAACCTGGCGGCGATCGCCGAGCCGCCGCGCGTCCAGTTCTAGGGCGTCGATGTACAGGGCAATCGCCAGGAACAAGCGCAACACCGTCTTCATCATCCTGCTGTTCCTGATTCTGATCGGTGCGCTCGGATGGCTGTTCTCCGTCATCTACAACAGCTGGGCGATCCTGGCCTGGGTCGGGATCGGCGCGATCGTCTACACCGTGTTCCAGTACTTCATGGCCTCCAGCCAGGCGCTGAGCATGTCCGGGGCGGTGCCGATCACCAAGGCCGACAATCCGCGGCTCTGGAACGTGGTCGAGAACCTCTCGATCACGACGGGCACGCCCATGCCGGCGGTCTACATCATCAACGACCCGGCGCCCAACGCGTTCGCCACCGGGCGCGACCCGCAGCACGCGTCGGTCGCCGCGACCACAGGCCTGCTCGACATCATGAACGACGCCGAGCTGGAGGGTGTGATGGCCCATGAGCTCGGGCATGTGCGCAACTACGACATCCGGCTCTCCATGATCGTCTTCGGCCTCACCGTCGCCATCGGGCTTATCGCCGACATCTTCGTGCGGATGGCCTTCTTCGGCGGCAACAACCGGAACAACAACAATGGCGGGGGCGGCAACCCGATCGTGCTGGTGTTCGGGCTCATCGCCGCGATCATCGCACCGCTGGTGGCGACGCTCGTGCAACTCGCGGTGTCGCGCCAGCGCGAGTACCTCGCCGACGCCACCGGGGCGATGACCACACGGCACCCGGATGCGCTCGCGAGCGCGCTGCTCAAGCTGCAGGACTACGGCCGGCCGATGCGCCGCCAGAACAGCAGCATGGCGCACCTGTGGATCGCCGAGCCGCTCAAGCCCAGCCTGATGAGCCGGCTGTTCTCGACGCACCCGCCCATCCCCGAGCGCGTCGACCGCCTCGAGAAGATGGGCTCCACCTTCTAGCGACATTCGCACCGAATGCGCACTTTCGCGGCGCCATTCGCGACATTCGTCCCGAATGTTGCGTTGGAGGCTTCGCGACATTCGTGACGAATGTGGGGTTGGGCGGCGCCATTCGCGACATTCGTGACGAATGTGGTGGGTGGGGCGCTCGGGGGGCTACGCCTCGGCGGCCTCCAGTTCGGCGGTGCCGGTGTAGCGGTAACGGACGCGGGTGCCGACGGCGGGCTCGTCGAGGGGCGCCACTCGGTGCCGGCGTTGTTCGCGCCGTCGACCACGTCGATGTCGCGGATGAGATCGGCGGGGGCACCGTCCCGGTAGCCGGTGATGACCTCCGCGTAGACCGAGGAGTCGGGGTTCAGCAGCACCGCGATGTAATGGCTGGAATCCCGCACGTCGTCGGTCGTCACCCACATCCGGTTGTCGAACTGCACGTGCGCGCGGCCGTCCGCTCCGCGTTTGACCCCGGTCACGATGCCGTCGAGCCAGCGTTCGCCGTCGCGATAGGCGAAGAGCTCGCGCATGGGCTGTTCGTAGTCGGCCTCATCGGCCCCGTCGGCGTCCAGGTACTCGAGCGGTGAACTCATGCCCCGCACATTACCCCCGCACGCGGCGTCGCCGCGAGGACGAACTCAGGAGGCCGTGGGCGCGGCCAGGGCGAGCTCTGCGGCGAGCATGGGGGCGAGGTCGCCCCGCGCCCCCTCGGCGACCTCCACGGCGCCGAGGCCCTGCCAGGCCGCTGTCTCGCCGAGCAGCGGGACCAGACGCTCGGCCACCCGGCCGCCGTCGCCGGCCTCCGTCCACGCGGACTGCACCCGCAGCACACCGGCCTGCCGGTCGCTCTTCAGGTCGATGCGGCCGACGAGCTCGTCGTCCAGCAGGATGGGCAGCGAGTAGTAGCCGTACACGCGCTGCGGGGCGGGCGTGTAGATCTCGATGCGGTAGTGGAAGCCGAACATCCGCAGCGCCCGGTCGCGGAACCAGACGACCGGGTCGAAGGGCGACAGCAGCGCGGCCGCCTCGATGCCGCGCGGCCTGCGCGCGTCACGGTGCATCCAGGCCTTCACGGGCCGGTCGCCTGCTCCGGTCCAGCCCTTCACCTCCACCGGGATGACCTCGCCCGCGTCGGCCAGCTCCTCCATCGCCACCGCCACGGCCGGGCCTTTCAGCCGGTAGTAGTCGGCGAAGTCGCGGAGCGTCCCGACGCCGTGGGCGACGGCCGAGCGGCGCATCAGTTCGCGGATGGCGTCGGCGTCGGCGACCGTACGGTCGAGCACGCTCGCAGGGAGGACGTCCTCCACCAGCCCGTAGCGGCGCTGGAAGCGCGTGCGTCCGGCGATGGCGACCTCGCCGAACAGGAACATCCGCTCCAGGGCGCGCTTGACCTCCGACCAGCCCCACCACGGCCCGGAGCGCCGGTTCGCGTCGTGCTCGATCTCGCTGGCGGCGAGCGGACCCTTGGCGGCGAGCTCGCTGCGCAGCCAGGACAGCGTGGTCTCGTGCGCGGCGAACCAGGCGTTGCCGGTGGCGTAGCGCTCCCGGTACTGGCGCATGCGCCAGCCGAACAGCGACCAGTCCTCCTTGCGCACGAACGCGGCCTCGTGCGCCCAGTACTCGGTGTGCGGTCCCCGCGCGTCGAAGGTCAGCCGGTCGAGCAGGGTGCGGTCGTACGCTCCCAGCCGCGCGAACGCGGGGAGGTAGTGGCTGCGCTCGAACACGTTGACCGAGTCGATCTGCAGCAGGTTGATCCTGTCCATCAGCCCGTTGAGCTGCCGCGTACCGACCGCCGCCGGGCGCGGGCGCCCGAAGCCCTGGGCGGCGAGCGCGATGCGGCGCGCGAGGGCGGGGAGAGCTGTTCGACCACGGGTCGACCTTAGCGGCAAGGTCCGACACCCCTCGTTCACCCGCTGGTCACGTCCCGCTGGCCCACGCGTATCCCGGCCTCCCTAGCGTGTCGACGGAGCCGGGTCGCACAGCCCGGCCGTCAACCCGACCTGGAGGACATTCCGTGATCAACACGCGCGCCCGCATCGCCGGACTCACCGCCGCGGCGACCGTCGTGGCTCTCTCGCTCGCCGCCTGCTCCGGCGGCGCCGACGCCAGCAGCACCGATGCCGGCAGCACCGCCGCCGGCACCTCGGCCGCCTCGGCCACCGACGTCGCCTCCGCGGGCGGCATGTCCGCCCTGGTGGCGGCCGCGAAGAAGGAGGGCAGCCTCAACATCATCGCGACGCCCGGCGACTGGGCCAATTACCAGGAGATCTTCGACGGCTTCACCAAGAAGTACGGCATCACGATCAACCCGAGCCAGGACAGCGCCTCCAGCCAGGAGGAGATCGACGCCGCCAAGAAGCTGAAGGGCCAGGACACCGCTCCGGACACCTTCGACATCGGCTCGTCGGTGGCGCTGGCGAACACGCAGTACTTCGCCCCGTACAAGCCGACCGGCTTCAACGACATCCCGGCCGCGCAGAAGGACAAGAACGGCCTCTGGAAGGTCGGCTACTACGGTGTCATGTCCGTCGGCTACGACGCGAACAAGATCAAGTCCGCGCCGAAGTCGTTCTCCGATCTGCTGAAGCCCGAGTTCAAGGGCGCCGTCGCGCTCAACGGCAACCCGACCCAGGCGGCCGCCGCGGCCGGCGCGGTCGCCTACGCCGACCTGCAGAACGGCGGCACGCTGGACGACCTGACCCCGGGCATCGACTGGTTCACGAAGCTGAAGGCCGCTGGCAACTGGAACGCCGCCGACGGCAAGCCGAACACCATCGCCTCCGGCGAGACCCCGGTCCTGCTCGACTGGTCGTTCAACCAGAAGGGCTACGCGACCTCCGACACCATCAAGTCGGGCGGCGTGAACTGGAAGTACACCGTCCTTCCGGGCACCGCGTACGTCGGCTACTACAACCAGGCCATCAACAAGGACGCCCCGCACCCGGCGGCCGCACGCCTCTGGGAGGAGTACCTCTATAGCGACGCCGCGCAGAACGCCTGGCTGAAGGGCGGCGCCTACCCGGCCCGCGTGGACGCGATGGAGAAGGCCGGGACCCTGGACGCCAAGGAGTTCCCGGGCAAGCTCGACAAGGTGGCCGTGATGACGGACAAGCAGGCCACCGACGCCGGCGCCCTCCTCAACGCCAAGTGGGCCAACGCGGTCGGCTGATGACCGAGACCATCGCCGCACCCGCGGTCGACACTGCCGCCGGGATCGCCTCGAGCGGTTCCCGGCGGCAGCCGCCGTCGGCGGCCGCTCCCGGGCGGGTCCGCCGGCGTCGCGGTCTCGCCGCCGCGCTCGGCCTCACCCCGTTCGCCCTCTACGTCGTGGTCTTCCTCGCCGTGCCCACCCTCGTCGCGGTGGGGAGCGGGTTCGTGGACGGCGAGGGCCGCTTCACCTGGTCCAACCTGACCGGGCTCGCCGAACCCGCCATCGCCGGCTCGTTCTTCGGCGCGTTCTGGCTGTCCGCGGTGACTGCCGTGGTCGGCGCGATCGCTGGAGCCGCGCTCTGCTTCGCGATGCTGGCCTCCCGACCGGGCGGCGTCACGCGTTCGCTCGTCGACTCCGCCAGCAGCGTGCTCGCCCAGTTCGGCGGTGTGATGCTCGCGTTCGCGTTCATCGCGACCATCGGCGCCCAGGGCCTCGTGACCGTGCTGCTGCGCAACGCCTTCCACCTGAACATCTACGCGAACGGCGTGTGGCTCTACACGGTGCCCGGCCTGATCCTCCCGTACCTCTACTTCCAGATCCCGCTCATGGTCATCACCTTCCTGCCCGCGCTGGAGGGGCTGCGCCCGCAGTGGCTGGAGGCGACCGCCACGCTCGGCGGCACGCGCTGGACCTACTGGACACGGGTCGGCGGCCCCATCCTGCTGCCGTCGTTCCTCGGCAGCCTGCTGCTGCTCTTCGCCAACGCCTTCTCGTCCTACGCGACCGCGGCGGCGCTCGTCGGCCAGGCCAACAACATCGTCTCGCTGCAGATCCGTCAGGCCCTCATCTCGGAGACCGTGCTCGGCCGCGCGAACCTGGCCGGCTCGATGGCGCTCGGGATGCTCCTGGTGATGGTCGTCGTGATGCTCGCCTACTCGGCGCTCGTGCGCCGGACTGCGCGGTGGCAGCGGTGAGCGGCGGCGCTCCGCTGCGGCTCGGGCCGGGCCCGGTCGCCCGCACCGTGATCTGGGTGGTCCTCGGTGCGTTCTTCCTCATCCCGCTGTTCTCGATGCTGGAGTTCACGCTGCGCACCGCGAAGCCCGGGGTGTACAGCTTCGACCGCTGGATCGCGGTCTTCGGCGGGGAGACCACCCGCTGCGACCGCGTCTATCAAGGGCTCGGCAACTCGCTCGTGCTCGCCGCCGTGACGGTGGCGATCGTGCTGCTGGTGCTGCTGCCGACGATCGTGCTCGTCGAGCTGCGCTTCCCGACGCTGCGGCGCCTGCTGGAGGCCGTCTGCCTGCTCCCGATCATGATCCCCGCGATCGTGATGGTGGTGGGGCTGGCGCCGACCTACGCGGTCGTGACCTCGATCGTCGGATCGGGCACCTGGACGCTGGCGTTCGCGTACGGCATCACTGTGCTCCCGTACGCGTACCGCGCCATCCAGAGCAATGTCTCCGCCGTCGACATGGTCACGCTGAGCGAGGCGGCCAGATCGCTCGGCGCGGGCTGGGGCACCGTCTTCTGGCGGGTGCTCACGCCGAACCTGCGGCGCGGCATCCTCGCGGCCTCCGCGCTCTCCATCGCGGTCGTGCTCGGCGAGTTCACGATCGCCTCCCTGCTGAGCCGGGTGAACCTGCAGACCGCGCTGCTGCTGGTCTCCCAGTCCGACCCGTTCGTCGCGGTCATCTTCGCGCTGCTGGCGCTGGTGTTCGCGTTCGTCCTCCTCGTCGTCGTCGACCGTGTCGTCGGCGCCCGCCGCCGCTCGCGGCGTTCCGTGAAAGGCACCCTATGACCGTCCTCGAATCCACCGTCGCCGGCTCCCGTGTCGGATCCCGTGTCGGCTCCACCGTCGAGCTCGACGGCGTCGTGCGCGACTTCGGCGGCGGGGCCGGCCTCGCCGGGTTCTCGCTGGCGGCGAGCCCGGGGAGTTCATCGCCCTGCTCGGGCCGTCCGGCTGCGGCAAGACCACCGCGCTGCGTGCGCTCGCCGGGCTGGAGCGCGTCGACTCCGGCCGCGTGCTCATCGACGGCCGGGATGTCACCGACGAGCCGACGAACCGCCGCGACCTCGGGATGGTCTTCCAGTCGTACTCGCTGTTCCCGCACCTCACCTCCGGCCAGAACGTGGAGTTCGGGCTGCGGATGCGCAAGGTCGGCTCCGGCGAGCGTCGGCGCCGCGCGGCCGAGGCGCTCGACCTGGTCGGGCTCGACCACCACGCCGAGCGCTACGCCCACCAGCTCTCCGGCGGGCAGCAGCAGCGCGTGGCGCTCGCCCGGGCGCTGGTGACCGAGCCGCGCGTCCTCCTGCTGGACGAGCCGCTCTCGGCGCTCGACGCGAAGGTGCGCGTGCAGCTCCGCGAGGAGATCCGCCGCATCCAGACCGAGCTCGGGATCACGACCTTCTTCGTGACGCACGATCAGGAGGAGGCGTTGGCCGTGGCCGACCGGGTCGCCGTGATGCGGGCGGGCGCCATCGAGCAGATCGGGACGCCGGAGGAGCTGTACCACCGGCCGGCGACCGCGTTCGTCGCGGAGTTCGTGGGGCTGACCAACCGCGTTCCCGGCACGGTCGCCGGCGGCGTGCTGCACGTTCTCGGGACGACCCCGCCGCTGGCGTCGCCCGCGCCGGACGGCCCGGTCACGGCCTTCGTGCGGCCGGAGGACCTCCTGCTGGCCGGCGACGGCATCCCCGCCGAGGTGCTGACGACCAGCTTCCTGGGCGCGCTGCGACGCACCCGGGTGCGGCTCGCCGACGGGTCGGAGCTCGCCGTGCAGCACGGCGCCCGCGACCTCCCGGCGCCCGGCGACCGCATCCACGTCGCCCTCTCGCACACCCCCTCACCGTCACTCCCGCAGCCTGACCTGACCTCACCTCCGCCGAAGGGCAGCAAACGCCCTGAAACGCGGTTGTACGGGCGTGTTGCGTGCCCGTCAGGATCCGTGGAGGCACGGTCGCGCACGCGGGGCGGCGTCAGTAGAGTAATCCTCATGTCTGGCATCGTCCCGGGGGCGGACGCCGAATACTCAGACGCCATCGACCCCTCAACCTTCGTGAAGACCCTCTCGCCGAGCGACGTGCTCACTCGGATCCGACCGGGCGACATCCTGCACTGGCCGCCCTTCTTCTTCCCCATCGACACCATCAGCCCGACGCACACGGTCGGCAAAGGCCGCACCAACCTGACGCTGATCGCGTCGGACATCCTGCAGACCGACACGACCGGGACACCGTACGCGTCGTTCAGCTTCCGGCAGGTCCCGTCCGGCGGTCCGGGAGTCTCGGTCCACTTCGATCCGGGAGCGTACGGAGCGACGGCGGTCGCGAGCTACGTCATCGAGTTCCTCATCGCCACCAGCGGCCCCGTGTCGCTCACCGTCGGAGGCTACGCGGGCGCGGGCACCGTGACCGGCGCGGGCGTGAAGACCGTGAACGGCAACGTCTCGGTCTCGGTGGGCCTCAGCAACGTCCCGCCGGGACAGGTGACCTACGCCTCCATCCAGCAGACGTCCTCCGGGCCCGGCTGGCAGTGGTTCTCGACCTCCATCGAGCATCCGCCGTTCGTGTTCGAGCCCTGACGGCGTTCCTGAGCGATCCTTCAGGAAACGCGGGAACGCGCCCCTAGACTGGCGGGCATGGCAGAGAGCGACGCTCCCCAGAGCCCGTCCGTCCCGCCGGCCAGGGCGCGCTTCCTGAGGCGCCGCCACGATATCAAGGCGCGCGCGGAGTCGATGGTGGGGGAGGCCGTCCCGATCGAGGCGTCGCTGCCGCGCGGCGTGCGCCTGGCCGGGGCCTGGTCGTGGCGGCTGCTCGTCATCGGCGCCGTCATCGCGGTCGTGGTGTTCCTGATCGTCCAGCTCCGCCTGATCGTCATCCCGGTGCTGGTCGCAGTGCTCCTCGCCGCGCTGCTGGTGCCGTTCAAAGACTTCCTGGGCCGCCACCGCTGGCCGCGCTGGCTGGCGATCGTCGCCACGCTGCTGACACTGATCGTGGTGGTCGGCGGCCTGTTCTACCTGGCGATCTGGCAGGTCACCCGGGAGAGCCGCGACCTCCAGACGCAGTCGGTGGCGGCGTTCGGCCAGTTCCGGAGCTGGCTGACGACCGGGCCGCTCGGCCTCACCGCGGCGCAGATCGACGGCGCCTTCCAGTCGCTCTGGTCGTCGCTCCAGCAGGACAGCCAGGTCTACATCTCCGGCGCGCTCTCCATCGGCTCCACGCTGGGCCACGTGCTCACCGGCGCGCTGCTGACCGTGTTCAGCGTGCTGTTCATCCTCATCGACGGCCGCAGCATCTGGGGCTGGATCGTGCGGATCTTCCCGAAGAACGCGCGCGCAGCCGTCGACGGCGCGGGACAGGCGGGCTGGCTGACACTCCGCAACTTCGCGAAGGTGCAGGTGCTCGTGGCCTCCATCGACGCGCTGGGGATCGGCCTCGGCGCGTTCTTCCTCGGCCTTCCGCTGGTGCTGCCGATCGCCGTGCTGGTGTTCCTCGGGTCGTTCATCCCGATCGTCGGCGCGGTGCTCACGGGCGCGCTCGCCGTCTTCGTCGCGCTCGTCTTCAAGGGCTGGGTCTTCGCGCTCATCATGCTCGCCGTCGTGCTGCTCGTGCAGCAGATCGAGGGGCACGTCCTCCAGCCGCTGATCATGGGCACCGCGGTGAAGGTGCATCCGCTCGCGGTCGTACTCGCGGTCGCGGCGGGCTCGCTCCTGGCGGGGATCCCGGGGGCGCTGTTCGCCGTCCCGTTCGTCGCGGTGCTCAACGTGATGGTGCACTACGTGTCATCGGACGTCTGGCGATCGCGGCCGCCGGAAGCCACCACCGCTCCGGAGGGCGCGATCTGGGAGACCGTGCCGCGGCCCCGGCGGGCGCCGCGGACGTAGGTCGCATACATTCAGCGGTATACGACCACGAGTAGGCTATGCGAGTGGATACCGCGACCGATCCGACGCGCACCCCGTTCGCCGGCCCCGGCCTGGACGAGATCGAGGCCGCGCGCGCGATCGTGGCCCGGGTCGCCCAGCCCACGCCGCTCGAGACCTCGCGGTACCTCACCGATGTGCTCGGCGCCCCGGTCATCCTCAAGTGCGAGAACCTGCAGCGCACCGGGTCGTACAAGATCCGCGGCGCCTACAACCGGCTCTCCAAGCTGAACGCCGAGGAGCGGGCGCGCGGCGTCGTCGCCGCCTCCGCGGGCAACCACGCGCAGGGCGTCGCCTTCGCCGCGCGCGAGCTCGGCATCCACGCGACGATCTTCATGCCGGTGGGCGTGGCCATCCCCAAGTTCCAGGCGACGCGCGCGTACGGCGCGGATGTCGTGCTCAGCGGCAGCATCGTGGACGAGACGCTCCGCGCTGCCGCCGACTTCGCCGCCGAGACCGGCGCGGTGCTCATCCCGCCGTTCGACCACCGGGACGTGATCGCCGGGCAGGGCACCCTCGGCCTCGAGATCCTCGACGACGTCCCCGATGTCCAGACGATCGTCGTGCCGATCGGCGGCGGCGGACTCATCTCCGGCGTCGCGAGCGCGGTCAAGCAGCGCGCCGCGCGCGAGGGACGCACCGTGCGGGTGATCGGCGTGCAGGCGGCCAACGCGGCCGCCTACCCGGCGTCGCTCGCCGCGGGTGAGCCGACGGAGATCGGGCTCGTCGCGACCATCGCCGACGGCATCGCGGTCAGCAGGCCGGGCGCGCTCAACTTCGAGATCATCCGGGACGCCGTGGACGCCGTGGTCACGGTCACCGAGGACGACATCGCCCGCGCGCTGCTGGTGCTGCTGGAGCGCGCGAAGCTCGTGGTCGAGCCGGCCGGCGCGGTCGGCGTGGCGGCGATCCTCGCGGGACTCATCCCGGCGCCTGACGCAGCAGGACCGGTCGTCGCGATCCTCTCCGGCGGCAATATCGACCCTCTGCTCATGCAGCGCGTCATCGCCCACGGTCTGGCGGCCTCCGACCGTTACCTGCGGCTCTCGATCATGCTCCCCGACCGGCCGGGGCAGCTCGCCCGCATCGCCGAGATCCTCGCCGGGGTCAACGCCAACGTGGTGGAGGTGCTGCACACGCGGCACGGCAACGGTCTCCAGCTCAGCCAGGTCGAGCTCGTCGTCTCGGTGGAGACGCGCGGCACCGAGCACCGCCAGCAGGTCATCAAGGTGCTCCGCTCCGCCGGCTACGACCCCGTCCTCGAAGAGGAATGAGAAAACCGCCGAGTCCGCAGATTGTCTGCGCACTCGACGGTTCTCGGTGGAATTCTGGCGTACTCGCGGGTTACTGGCCCGTGTAGGTCTCGACCTTGGAGATCTCGACGGGGATCTGGCGGCCGTTGGGGGCGGTGTACTCGGTCGTGTCCCCGACCTTGAGGCCGAGGATCGCCGCGCCGAGCGGGCTCTGCTCGCTGTAGACCTGCAGCTCGGTGCCGGCCGCGATCTCGCGGTTGCCGATCAGGAAGACGCTCTCATCGCCCGCGATGGTCGCGGTGATCACAGTGCCGGGCTCCACGACGCCGTGGCTCTCCGGCGCCTCGCCGACCGTGGCGCTGCGCAGCAGGTTGGTGAGCTGCACGATGCGCGCCTCGATCTTGCCCTGCTCGTCCTTGGCGGCGTGGTAGCCGCCGTTCTCCTTGAGATCGCCCTCCTCGCGGGCCGCCTCGATGCGCTTCGCGATCTCGTTACGGCCGTTGACGCTGAGCTCCTCGAGTTCGGCCGAGAGACGGTCGTACGCGTCCTGGGTCAGAAAGGTGACCTGAGACTCCTGGGACATGATGAACTCCTTCGCGCCTGCACGGCATGCGCCGCTTCGGCTGATGGCCGGCCGGAACCGGTGGGTAAAGTAGACGCCCCGGCCTCGGCCGGGGCGTATCCAGAGAATGTTAGGTCAGCCAGCAGGTGTTAATCAAACCCGTGTTGCTCTGCTGGATGGTCCGGATCGTCTCGGTGTGCGTCGTCACGCGGGAGCCGGAGCCGGGATAGCTGACGATGCGCCAGCCCACGATCGCGTAATCGTCGTTGAGCGCCTGCAGCGCGCAGGTGACTCCGGTGCCGGGTTGCGCGTTGATGGTGAAGGTGATCCGCACATGGTGGGCGTCGGGGATCACGTAGGCGGTGTCGGTGGCCTCCAGGTCGGCCTGGTTGTTGTCCCAGCCGGCCCAAAACACCCAGGCGGTCACCACAGCGAGGACGCCGAGCGCCCCGCCGATCAGCAGCCAGCGGTCGCGGCGTCGGCGCTTCGGGGTGCGGCCGTAGCGGGATTCGAGGGTCTCGGACGGCGCCTCGGTCACGCGTGCCATGTAATCGCCGTCCGCCTCTCAGGGGCTTCGTTCAGGCCCGCCGTCGGGGCGACGGTAGGCTGTGTCAAGACTAGGAGACGAAGCTGTGAATCGCGCTTCGCGGCTCCTGAACCCCGTGATCCGAAAGCGAAGTCCGCCATGCGCCAGAACGACCTGTCCGCCGTGTCCGTGGAGGCCGTGTGATGGGGGACCTGCTGCTGAAGGCGGGCGTCTGGCTGGCTGCGACCCCGACGCCGTCGCCGACCTCCGGCCCGAGCGACGACGCGGTGACGCCGGGCGTCGTCGGGTTCACCGTCACGTTCCTGATCGCGGTCGCGGCGGTGCTGCTGATCCTCGACATGACGCGGCGCATCCGCCGGGTGCGGTACCGCGACGAGATCGCGCAGAAGCTGGACGCCGAGAAGGCGGAGCAGCAGGACGACGCGGACGGCGAATCCCGGGGCTGAGCATCGGGCTCGGACGGCGTCAGTCGTTATGGGCGCCCGGCGTCAGCCGTTGTAGGCGGGGTGCATCGCGATCAGCAGCGTCGCAGTCCAATGGCAGAGGAACGCCAGCACTGTCAGGGTGTGGAAGATCTCATGGAACCCGAACACCCCGGGGAAGGGGTTCGGCTTCTTGATGCCGTAGATGACCGCGCCGATCGTGTAGAACACGCCGCCCACGCAGACCAGCACCATCATCGCCACGTTCGCGTTCAACAGGTCGACGATGTACATCATCGCCGCCCAGCCGAGCAGCAGGTAGATGGGCACGTACAGCCAGCGCGGCGCGTTGATCCAAAACACCCGGAAGCCGATGCCGAGCAGCGCGCCACCCCACACGATGCAGAGCAGCAGGATGCCCTTCTGCGGCGGCAGCGCGAGCACGGCGAGCGGGGTGTACGTGCCGGCGATGAGCAGGAAGATGTTGGCGTGGTCGATGCGCTTGAGCACGACCTTCGTGCGGGGACGCCAGTTGAAGCGGTGGTAGAGCGCCGAGTTGCCGAACAGCAGCATCGAGGTCACCATGAATACGGCCGAGGCCCACTTGGCCGGGGCGCCGTGCGCGAGGGAGATCAGCACGATGCCGCCGGCGATGGTCGCCGGGAACGTCCCGGCATGGATCCATCCGCGCCAGGTCGGCTTGAGCTCGGCCGGCTGGGCCGGGGAGGCGTCCAGCAGCGGAATGTTCGGCAGCTGCGGGCCGCGAGACTCGTCCGCCTTGACCGCGGCGTCGGCAGGCTGCAGGTCGGCGACCGGCTCGGCGAGGAGCTCGGCGACGTCCTCGGGTTCGGGGGCGTTTCGCGGCGTCATGGAGCAAGAGTAGGGGAGACCGGTGGTCGGATGCTGGGAACCGGGCGGGTCGGGGGGCGCTAACGTAAGGGCGTGAGCAGACGCAGTTCCGAGACGGCCAACGGGTTGCTCTACGGCCTGTACCAGAAGCGGCTGCGCAGGGACATCGCCGGTCTCGGCCCGGAGTCTCTGCCACGACACGTCGCGATGATCATCGACGGCAACCGGCGGTGGGCGCGCCAGGTCGGGATGACGACCGTCGCGCACGGACACCGGGCGGGCGCCGCGAAGATGCGCGAGTTCCTGGAGTGGTGCGACGACCTCGGGATCGAGGTGGTGACGCTCTACCTGCTCTCGTCGGACAACCTGACCAACCGGCCGGACTCCGAGCTCTCCGACCTGATCGAGATCATCGCCGAGCTCGCCGACGACCTCTCCCGCTACCGCGACTGGCGGGTCAAGCACGTCGGCTCGACGGCCGGCCTCCCGGAGTCGCTCGTGACCGCGCTGGCCGACGCCGAGAAGCGCACCGCCGACAAGAAGGGCCTGCACATCAACCTCGCGGTCGGCTACGGCGGCCGCAAGGAGATCACGGACGCCATGCGCAGCATCGTCGCCGCGCACTCGGCGGAGGGCGGCAGCCTGGAGACGCTGGCCGACCTCCTCACCCCCGACCTCATCGGCGAGCACCTCTACACGGGAGGCCAGCCCGACCCCGACCTCGTCATCCGCACCTCCGGCGAGCAGCGGCTGAGCGACTTCATGCTCTGGCAGAGCGCGCACAGCGAGTTCTACTTCGTGGAGGCGCTCGGCCCCGACCTCCGCGAGGTCGACTTCCTCCGCGCCATGCGCGACTTCTCCCGCCGCCACCGCCGCTACGGCTCCTGACCCCGCGCCGCCGCCGACCCGCCGACCGGTCGAGTACGCGCGAAATCGGCTGAAAACGCCCGAGTACGCAGAGAATTCGCGTACTCGGCGCGTGCGACGGCAGGATTGTCCCCGGAGGTCACGATGACGACGATCGAAGAGTTCGCGGCGGGGTTCGGTGAGGAGCCGGGGTATCTGGACTACGGGCGCGTCGGGCCGCTGTCCGCAGCGGTGCGCGCCGAGACGCTGGGACAGTACGAGGCGCTCGCCAAGGCGCGCTTCGGCACCGTCGAGCGGATGAACGCCGAGACCGACCGCGTCGGTGAGGCGATCTCCGCGCTGACCGGCTTCCCGGCGGGGCAGATCGCGTTCCAGCCGAACGCCTCGAGTGGGCTCATGCACGCCGCGTTCGGCCTCACCGGCGGCGACGTGCTGCTCTCGGCCGCCGAATTCCCGAGCGTGACGTACGCCGCCGTGCGCGCGGCGCAGGCTATGCGCGTCGTGACGCCGGTGTGGCTGGAGACCGACCACGGCCGGGTGACGCCCGCCGAGATAAAGGACCAACTCACCGACTCCACGAGCGCGGTGATGGTGAGCCTGGTCGACTCCCGCACCGGCTACCTCGCGGACATCGACGGCATCCGCCAAGTGATCGGGGACCGCCTCCTCATCGTGGACGCCATCCAGGGCTTCGGCGTGGTCGACGCCCCCTACGAGGTCGCCGACGTCGTCGTCTCCGGCGGCCAGAAGTGGACCAGAGCGGGCTGGGGGACCGGCTTCCTCGCCCTCAGCGAGCGCGCGATCGAGCACCTGACGCCCGTGTTCAGCGGCTGGGTCGGCACCGGCGCAGGCGAGCGCTGGGACGAGGTGCTCGAGCCGGCGAAGGGCGTGGCGGCCTTCACTGTGTCGAACCCCGATCTGGTCGCCGAGGCGCGCTTGGCCGCGGCGCTGGAGGAGGTCGCCGCGGTCGGCGTCGCGGAGATCTCCGCTGCGATCTCCGACCTCGTCGAACGCGTCATCGACCTCGCCGACGAGTTCGCGGTGCCGGTGACCTCCTCCCGCAACGCCGCCGAGCGGGCGGGGATCGTCGTGCTGGAGCCGCAGCCCGAGCGGCTCACCGTGCTGGCGGCCTCCCTCTTCAACCATGGCGTGTCGGCCAAGGTGCGGACCACGAGCGTGCGGCTCAGCGTGCACGCCGGCACCACCGGGGAGACCCTGGAGATGCTGCGCGCCGCCCTCACCTCGTACGCCTCGGTCGCCTGATCCGCGCCTCCCATAACTGGGGGTGAAGATCGGCTGAACGAAACACGACACGCCCCGGTCTGAGCGTCCGGTGTCGGCCGTCCGGCGTACGTTCGACTCATCGGGCACGGCGCCCGATCGAGACGGCCACATAAGTTCGTTTCGAGACCCAATGGCCGGCTCGCCAATGATCCGCCGGCTCCAGCGCAAGCGGAGCGGCGGGGTGGGAGTGGTCGTGGCTGAATCAGGAACCCGGCAGTTCGAGTCGGCATCCAGCACCATCCGGCAGAGCGAGCGCACGTATGTGCTCGACACCTCGGTGCTGCTGTCCGACCCCAAGGCGATCTTCCGGTTCGCCGAACATGCTGTCGTCATCCCTGTCGTCGTCGTGAGCGAGCTGGAGGGGAAACGCAACGATCCCGAGATCGGGTACTTCGCGCGGCAGGCGCTGCGCAATCTGGACGACCTGCGGGTCCAGCACGAACGGCTCGACTTCCCGATCCCGGTGGGGGACGGCGGCTCGCTCCGCGTGGAGCTGAACCACTCCAACATGTCGGTGCTGCCGAGCGGCATGCAGCTCGGCGACAACGACTCGCGCATCCTCGCCGTGGCGATGAACCTCGCGAACGACGGGCTCTCGGTCACCGTCGTCTCCAAGGACCTCCCGATGCGCGTCAAGGCGTCTTCGATCGGTCTGGCGGCGGAGGAGTACCGGCACGAGCAGGTCGTGGACAGCGGGTGGACGGGGCTGGCGGAGATCTCGCTCGGCAGCGAAAAGATGAGCTCGCTCTACGAGGAGGAGTGGATGCGCACGCCGCTCGTGGACGGACTCCCGGTCAACACGGGCCTCATCGTGCACTCGGACCGCGGCTCGGCGCTCGCGCGTGTGGTCGCCGACGGTGAGGTGAAACTGGTGCGCGGCGACCGCGACGTCTTCGGGCTGCACGGCCGCTCGGCGGAGCAGCGGCTGGCGATCGACCTCCTGCTCGACCCCGAGGTGGGGATCCTGTCGCTCGGCGGACGGGCCGGCACCGGCAAGTCGGCGCTCGCGCTCTGCGCGGGGCTGGAGGCCGTGCTGGAGCGGCAGCAGCACAAGAAGATCATGGTGTTCCGGCCGCTCTACGCAGTGGGCGGCCAGGAGCTGGGCTACCTGCCGGGCGACCAGGGAGAGAAGATGAATCCCTGGGGCCAGGCGGTGTTCGACACGCTGGGCGCGCTAGTGTCGCAGAACGTGCTGGACGAGGTGCTGGACCGCGGCATCCTCGAGGTGCTGCCGCTCACGCACATCCGCGGCCGCTCGCTGCACGACGCGTTCGTGATCGTGGACGAGGCGCAGTCCCTGGAACGGAACGTGCTCCTGACGGTGCTCAGCCGCGTCGGGCAGAACTCGCGCGTGGTGCTGACCCACGACGTCGCCCAGCGCGACAACCTGCGGGTCGGCCGGCACGACGGCGTCGCGTCGGTCATCGAGACGCTGAAGGGCCACCCGCTGTTCGCGCACATCACGCTGACCCGTTCGGAGCGGTCGGCCATCGCGGCGCTGGTCACGGAGATGCTGGAGGGCAACGAGCTGGCCTGAGTGGAGGCCGGCGCCGGGTGAGGCGGCAGAAGGTGAGCCGGCAGGCGAAAGAACCGGGCCTGCTGGGGAGAATTTCGGGATTCTCGTATTCTCTGTGGAATCGTGAGAAGGCCATGTCGCGACACCTAGCGTGAGGGCATGGTGGAGAAGACGATCCGGATCGTTGTCGCGGCCGGCCTGAGTGTCGCCCTGCTGGGGGCAGGTCACCTCGGGCCGGCCGCGATCGGAGCGCTCTATCTCGCGGCCGTCACGCCGGCGCTGGTCCAGTACGACCTGCGCGAGCTGCGGCTGCCGGACGCTCTGGTGCTGCCAGGGGCGGCGTTCGTGGCCGTGGGGGCCGTGTGGAGCTCGTTCGGCTCCGGGGGCTGGCTCGTGGTTGGCGCGGTGCTCGCGTGCGGTGCCGGCGCACTCGTCGGGTTCGCGGTGCTGGCGTCCGGCGGTGGGCTCGGCATGGGCGATGTGAAGCTCGCGGCGGTGCTGGCCGGGGCGCTCGGGGCCGTGGCGGCAGAGCGCGGGCCGCCGCTCGGGGAGGTCGTTGCGCTCGTCGGGTGCTGGGTGGTCGTGTCGTTCGTGGCCGGCGCGGTGGTGGCGTCTGCGGCCTTGCGGGGGCGGGGCCATGGAGGAGCGCCCGGAGGTGGCGGTGGGCGGCTCCCGGCGGAGCTGCC
Organism: Streptomyces sp. L7; assembly: GCF_050990935.1. Taxonomy (GTDB): domain Bacteria; phylum Actinomycetota; class Actinomycetes; order Actinomycetales; family Microbacteriaceae; genus Leifsonia. The sequence goes on from NZ_CP194644.1 coordinate 202,502, forward strand.
CTTCGGGCCGGTGCTGTTGGGGACGTTCTGGGGATTCGTGCTACTGGGCTGACCACTGCGCGAGACGGCGAGGCGCCCCTTCCGCCGGTGCGGGAGGGGCGCCTCGATCGAACGGTTCGCGAGCGGACTCGTCCGGATCAGCCGGGGTGGGTCATGCTCAGCACGTCGAGGGCCGAGTCGAGCTGCTCCTCGGTGATCTCGCCGCGCTCGACGAAGCCGAGGTCGATCACGGCCTCCCGCACGGTCATGCCCTGGGCGACGGCATGCTTGGCGACCTTGGCGGCGGCCTCGTAGCCGATCACCCGGTTGAGCGGGGTCACGATCGACGGGCTCGACTCCGCGAACGCGCGGGCGCGGTCGAGGTTGGCCTCCAGTCCCGTGATGGTCTTGTCCGCGAGCACCCGGCTGGCCTGGGTGAGCAGGCGGATCGACTCCAGCAGCGCCGTGCCCATGACCGGGATGGCGACGTTCAGCTCGAACAGGCCGGACGCGCCGCTCCAGGCGATGGTGGCGTCGTTGCCGACGACCCGGGCGGCGACCATGAGCACGGCCTCCGGGATGACCGGGTTGACCTTGCCCGGCATGATCGAGGAGCCCGGCTGCAGATCGGGGATGTGCAACTCGCCGAGGCCGGTGTTCGGGCCGGAGCCCATCCAGCGCAGGTCGTTGCAGATCTTGGTCAGGCTGACGGCGATCGTGCGGAGCGCGCCGGAGGCCTCCACCAGGCCGTCGCGGTTGGCCTGGGCCTCGAAGTGGTTGCGCGCCTCGGTGATCGGCAGCTCGGTCTCGGCGGTAAGCAGCTCGATCACGAGCTGCGGGAAGCCGATCGGGGTGTTGATGCCGGTGCCGACGGCCGTGCCCCCGAGCGGGACCTCCGCCACGCGGGTCAGCGCGGCCTGGACGCGCTCGATGCCGTAGCGGATCTGCGCGGCATAGCCGCCGAACTCCTGGCCGAGCGTGACCGGGGTGGCGTCCATGAGGTGCGTGCGGCCGGACTTGACCGCGGTCGCCCACAGCTCGGCCTTCTCCTCCAGCGCGACTGCGAGGTGGTCGAGCGCCGGGATCAGATCGTCGATGAGCGCGCCGGTGACGGCGATGTGCACCGAGGTCGGGAAGACGTCGTTGGACGACTGCGACGCGTTGACGTGGTCGTTCGGGTGCACCGGGCGGCCGAGTCGGCGGGAGGCGAGCGTCGCCAGCACCTCGTTCATGTTCATGTTCGAGGAGGTGCCGGAGCCCGTCTGGTAGACGTCGATCGGGAAGTCCCCGTTGTGCGCGCCGGAGACCACCTCGTCCGCGGCGGCGGCGATGGCCTCGGCCACGTCCGCGTCGAGGACGCCGAGCCGCGCGTTGGCGAGCGCCGCCGACTTCTTGATGCGGGCGAGCGCGGCGATCTGAGCCGGCTCGAGAACCGATCCCGAGATCGGGAAGTTCTCGACCGCGCGCTGCGTCTGCGCGCCGTACAGGGCGGCTGCGGGGACCCGCACCTCGCCCATCGTGTCGTGCTCGATGCGGTACTCGGTGCCCGCCTGCGTGTCCACCACGGTGTGTTCTTCCTTTCTGGGCCCGGACGCGTCAGCGCGCGGGTGTTGGGTCGGCGGCCGGTTCGGCCAGACCGACGACGGCGTCGGGGACGACCCGACCTTCCTGGAGCACGTAGTTCGCTCCGACGATGGCGAGGAGATTGGCGGCGACGGCGTCGCTGATGATCTCCGATCGCGCGAGAATCTCTGCGACGGTGTCGCGCAGGTGCAGGCGGCCGACCTCGGCCGCGTCGACGTCGGCGGGCACGACGGCCTGGCCGGGCGTGGTGCCGGAGACCCGGTGGACCGCGGGCACGATCGGCGCGATGAGCTGCGCGATGTGCGGCGGCAGCGGGTCCGCGCCGTCGGCCTGGGAGGCGATGGCGGAGGCGACCGCGCCGCAGGCGTCGTGGCCGAGCACAAGGATGAGCGGCACGTTCAGCACGGCGACCGCGTACTCCAGCGAGGCGATCGCGGAGTCGGAGGCGACCTGGCCGGCGTTGCGGACCACGAAGGCGTCGCCCAGACCGAGGTCGAAGATGATCTCGGCCGCGAGGCGCGAGTCGGCGCAGCCGAAGATCGCCGCGACGGGGTGCTGGCCCTGCGCCACGGTCTCCCGCCGCTCGACGTCCTGACGGGGGTGCTGGGGTGCTCCGGTGACGAAGCGCTCGTTGCCTGCCAGCAGTTCGTTCCATACGCGGCCGGGACGTGTCGTGGGCATTTACTTTCCTCCTGGGGTGGGTGAGCCGAGGGAGTGGAGCTGGTCGGTGAGGGATGAGGCGACGGTGGTGAACTCGGCGTCGTCGGCTGTGCCGAACACGACCACGGTGCTCTTTCCGGCGCTCGTCACGAGGGCGTACCTCACGTTGCCGGCATCGGAGGAGGCGCGGTTGTCGTAGACGTCCCACTTCGCGCCGTCGATCTCCCGGGTGCCGGCGATGCGGGTGCGGTTCACCTGGTCGGCGACCCAGCTGTCGTTGGCGTTGAAACCTTGGGTGATGCCGATGTACTGGCCTTTCGGCGTCAGCAGCCCGATGTACCAGGCGTCCACACCGTCGGCGGTCTTCGTGCGCAGCTCGGCGCTGTTGGAGGACCAGCCCGAAGGGAGCCCGGGCACGACGAGCCGGTCGGGCTCGCTGCCCTGCGCCTGCTGAGCGACGGCGGCGTAGTCGACGGCGGGCGCCGAGGAGGTCGGATTGCCGCGCGGGACGATCAGGACGATGACGGCGACCAGCGCGACCGTCGCGATCAGCGAGTAGACGAGGTTGTTGACGGTCTGCCGGTTGCGGTGGTTCGCGGAGTTCTGCGCCTTGCGCGCGGCCGTCTCCTCCGGCGTCTCCGGGCGGCCGAGCTCGGCGACGACGGCAGGCGGCTTCGCAGCGCTGGTGCGGGACTTGGGGCTCATTCGGTTTCTGACACGCTCCGTGCGCCCGCCCCGGCGCCGGCGCGGGCGGCGTCGAGCCGGGCCTTCGCGCCGATCAGCCATTCCTCGCAGTGGCGGGCGAGCGCCTCGCCGCGCTCCCACAGCGCGATGGACTCCTCCAGCGTGGCGGAGCCCTGCTCGAGCTCGGTGACGACGCGGACGAGCTCGTCGCGCGCCTCCTCGTAGCTGAGCGCGCTGATCTCCGAGGTGGGCATGGTGTCCATTCTATTTGTCTCGCTGGGCGGCCGCTGGATCGGAGACGGCGGGCGAGGGGAGCCGGCCCCCTGCGGTCGCCGCGAACGCGCCTCCCGCCACCGTCACCCGCACCGCGCTGCCTGCCGGCGCCTCCGCCGGCGCCGTCACCACGTGCCCCGCGTCGTTCTGCACGATCGCGTACCCCCGGTCGAGCGTCGCCTGCGGCGAGAGCGCGCGGAGCTGGCCGCGCAGCTCCGCGATGCGCGTGCTCTCGCGGTCGACGCGGCGTTCCACCAGCTCTACGCCGCGGGCGACGTAGCGGGTGAGTTCCTGCGCCCGGGAGTCAACGATCCAGGTCGAGGAGGCCAACGCCGGCCGCGTGCGGAGGTGGCCGATCCGGTCGATCTCGTGGGTGATCATGTGCGTGAGCCGGGTGCCGATGCGAGTGCGGGCCTGCTGCACGCGCGCCAGCTCCTCCGCGACGTCCGGGACGACGCGCTTGGCGGCGTCCGTCGGCGTCGACGCGCGGAGGTCTGCCACGTCGTCCAGCAGCGGCCGGTCGGCCTCGTGGCCGATGGCGCTCACGATCGGGGTCGCGGCCTCCGCTGCGGCGCGCACCACGCGCTCGTCGCTGAAGCCCAGCAGGTTCTGGAAGTCGCCGCCGCCGCGCGCCACGATGATGACCTCCACCTCGGGGTCGGCGTCGAGCGCGCGGATGGCCGAGACGACCTCCGGGACCGTGCGGTCGCCCTGCACCGCTGCGTGCACGACCCGGAACCGCACCTGCGGCCAACGGAGCTGGGCATTGCGGAGCACGTCCTTCTCCGCGTCGGAGTCCTTGCCTGTCACCAGGCCGATGGTGTGCGGGAGGAACGGCAGTCGTTTCTTGCGCTCGGCCGCGAACAGGCCCTCCGCCGTGAGCTGGGCGCGCAGCCGCTCCAGCCGCTCCAGGAGGTCGCCGAGGCCGACGTGCCGCATGTCGCTCACCTGCATGGTGAGGCTGCCGCCCTTGACCCAGTAGTTGGGCTTCACCGCCGCGATCACCCGGTCGCCCTGCTTGAGGTCGGCGGGGATGCGCGCCTTCACCGACGACCAGATGCTGAAGCTGATCGTCGCGTCCTCGCGGAGGTCCTTCAGCTTGCCGTAGACGTTGCCGCCGGAGACGCCCCACTGGGTGATCTCGCCCTCCACCCAGGCGGTGCCCAGGCGGTCGATCCAGCCGCGGATGCGGTCGGCGAGCATCGCCACCGGCCACGGGGCGTCGAGGGTCGGCGGTCCCGGGTTCATCGTGGGCGTGCTCGCCGCGCCTGACGTGCCCGACGCGCCGCTCGCGACCTGTGCCACCCGGCCTCCCATCCGTTGATCAGCGCCCACCGCGTACGATCGAGGGGTGAGCGATGCGACCATCAGCCTCCCCATGCCCCGGATCCCCGTCAAGCGGGACGCCGGCGAGCGCGGGCGGCTTCAGGATATCCCGGTCCAGGGACACAAGCGTGTGCTGCTGGCGGCCCCGCGCGGCTACTGCGCCGGCGTCGACCGTGCCGTGATCGCTGTCGAGAAGGCGCTGGAGCACTACGGCGCGCCGGTCTACGTGCGCAAGCAGATCGTCCACAACGTGCACGTGGTGTCCGAGCTGGAGCAGCAGGGCGCGATCTTCGTGGACGAGGTCGACGAAGTGCCGACGGGCGCGCACGTCGTCTTCTCTGCCCACGGCGTCTCGCCCGCGGTCGTGAACGCCGCGGCCGACCGCGGCCTCCTCGCCATCGACGCCACCTGCCCGCTGGTCACCAAGGTGCACCGCGAGGCCGTGCGCTTCGCCCGCGACGACTTCGAGATCCTGCTGATCGGCCACGAAGGGCACGAGGAGGTCGAGGGCACAGCCGGCGAGGCTCCCGAGCACGTGACACTCGTGAACGGCCCGGACGATGTCGACCGCATCCAGGTGAAGGACCCGGACAAGGTGGTGTGGCTGTCGCAGACCACGCTGTCCGTGGACGAGACGATGGAGACCGTGCGCCGGCTCCGCGAGCGCTTCCCGAACCTCCAGGACCCGCCCAGCGACGACATCTGCTACGCGACGCAGAACCGTCAGGTCGCGATCAAGAAGGTGGCGGAGGACGCCGACCTCGTGATCGTGGTCGGCTCGGCCAACTCGTCCAACTCGGTGCGCCTCGTGGAGGTCGCGCTGGAGTACGGCGCGACCGCCGCCTACCGGGTGGACTACGCCAGCGAGATCCGCCAGGAGTGGCTCGACGGCGTTGCGACGGTCGGTGTGACCAGCGGCGCGTCGGTGCCGGAGGTGCTGGTGCAGGAGGTGCTCGCGGAGCTCTCCGGCGCAGGCTACGCCGAGGTGCAGGAGGTCAAGACGGCGGAGGAGGACCTGATGTTCTCGCTGCCGAAGGAGCTCCGCAAGGACATCAGCGGCAAGCAGGACGCTCGGGCGCTGGGCGGGCGGTCGGGGAGCTGACGCTCACCCGATCCGTTCGCTAGAACGCGCGCGACGACGCGGGGTCGGAGGCGGCCGAGCCGCCGAAGGCCGGACGGTAGACGGGCGTCTCCGGGAGTTCCACCACGTCCGCGACGACCACGGAGACGTTGTCGCGCGCCTGGTGCATCAGCGCGAGGGCGATCAGCGCGTCCGCGGCCTCCTGAGGCGTAGCCGCCGCCGCGAGGGTCTCGGCGACGTCGAGGATCGGCACGTAGTCGGTCAGCCCGTCGCTCGTCAGCAGCCAGCGGTCGCCGCGGCGCGCCGGCTCGGACATGACGTGCAGCGCGGCCGCGTCCCCCGCGTCGCCGCCGAGCACATGGGTGACCACCGACCGCAGCGGGTGCGAGGCGATGTCGCCTTCGCGGATCGCACCGGTGGCGAGCAGCTCGCGCACGAGGGAATCGTCCTCGGTGATCTGGGCGAGGCCGCCGTCCCGCAGGCGATAGGCGCGGGAGTCGCCGGTGTGCGCGACGGTGATGCGCTCGCCGTCGGAGAAGACCCCACCAGCGTCGTCGCCATCCCGGACAGCGCCGGGTCCATGCGGACGCGGAGGGCCAGGTCGGAGTTCGCGATCGCGACCAGCTCGCGGAGCCGCTCCTCGCCGGGGATGCGGCCCTCCGTCGCGTCCAGCATCGACGCGAGCCGGATCGCGACGGTCGCCGACGCGATCTCGCCGGCGGCATGACCTCCCACGCCGTCGGCGACGAACGCCGACCAGGCCGACGCGTAGAGGGAGTCCTCGTTGCCCTCGCGGTAGTCGCCGCTGACCGAGCCGCTCCCGGTCTCGAAGCCGAGCGGCGCGGGCGGGGCCGGCGGTTCGCCGGACAGGATGTCGTCGGCGTTGTCGGCGATCCAGCCCATCAGCGGCAGCAGGTGGCCGGTGACCTCCCGGCCGCGGGTGGTGAGGCTGTAGTCGACGCGCGGCGGGACCGTGGGCTGGGCGGTGCGAAGGACGAAGCCGTCCTTCTCGAGCGTGCGCAGGGTCTGGGCGAGCATCTTCTCGCTGATGCCCTGCACTGTGCGGCGCAGTTCGCCCCAACGCAGATCGCTGCGGGCGAGCGCGACCAGCACGAGCACGCCCCAGGTGCTGGTGACGTGGTTGAGCACGATGCGCGACGGGCACTCCGAGGGGAGCACGCCGTCGGTGAAACCGAGGCCCTCGAACGACTCGAATCTGGTGTCCACGTCAGTAACTTACCGAAAAGTGGGTACCTCCGACAGGGAAGTTTCCGGGCGGGACGTCTGTTGCGGACCACGACCGACCGAAAGGAAACACACCCATGACCATCGTCGTCACCGGAGCCACCGGACACCTCGGACGCCTCACCGTAGCCGCCCTCCTCGACCGCGGGGTGCCCGCCGCGGACATCCGCGCCCTCGGGCGCAGCGCCGAGCGCCTCGCCCCGGTGGCCGCCCTGGGCGCGCAGACCGCAGTGATCGACTTCGAGAAGCCGGAGACCCTGGACGCGGCGTTCGCCGGAGCCGACGCCCTCCTGCTCGTCTCGGGCTCGGAGGTCGGCCAGCGCATCCCGCAGCACCGCAACGCCATCGACGCCGCCGTGCGCGCGGGCGTCGGCCGCCTGGTGTACACGAGCGCCCCTCATGCCGACGCCACCGACCTGGTGCTCGCGCCGGAGCACGCGGAGACCGAACGGCTGCTCGCGGCATCCGGCCTCCCGGTGACGGTGCTGCGCAACAACTGGTACACCGAGAACTACGCGGGGCAGGTCGACATCGCGGCCGCGACGGGAGAGCTGGTCGGCAGTGCAGCGCCCGGCCGCGTCGCCAGCGCCTCGCGCAAGGACTACGCGGAGGCCGCGGCTGTCGTGCTCACGACCGACGGCCACGACGGTGCGGTCTACGAGCTCGCGGGGGATGTCGCGTGGACGTTCGACGACCTCGCGGCAGCCATCGGCGAGCTGCTCGGCCGCCCGGTCGCGTACCGCTCGGTGACGCCGGAGGAGCACGGCGCGGCGCTGCGCGAGGCGGGCCTGGACGAGGGGACCGCGGGCTTCGTGGTCGCGCTCGACGGCAACATCCGCGACGGCGCGCTCGCGGACGCGCCCGGGACGCTCAGCGAACTGATCGGCCGGCCGACGACGCCGCTCGCCGCAGGCCTCGCGGAGTCGCTCGCAGCCTAAGCGGAGGTCGACGCCCCGGGAGTGGCGGCCGGGCTCGTCGGATGCGGCGAGCTCGGCGCCGGGGTGCTCGGGCCCGGGGTGCTCGGGCCCGGCGTCGCGGGCGCGATCCCGTTGTAGTAGTCGAGCAGCACCGGGTCCGTCGAGAAGATCAGGCCCAGGACGACGAAGAGCGTGATGAACGCCACGATCCCGGCGATCAGCGGGACATAGAACGCCAGCCGCTTCTGCACGAGCAGCCACACCGAGAGCCCGAGCGAGACCGCCCAGATGCCGGCCATCGCGATCGTGCCCGCGGTGATCAGCGGGGCGACGGACGGATCTTGGGTGTACTTGCCGAGGTTGAGCGAGGAGTGCATGAGCTGCAGCATCGCGGGCAGACCCTGCAGGGTGCCGATCGTGTACGACATCCCGAAGAAGCCGACGACGAGCAGCACGATCGTCGTCGTGACGTTCCAGCGCGGCGCGTCGGCGCGGAGCTGGGGTCTGGACGGGTACGGGCGGCCGTAGCCGTCGCGTCCCTGCGGGGCGCCGTACTGGCCGCCCTCGTGCGGGCCGCCCTCGCGCTGGCCGCCCCAATACCCGGGCTGCTGCGGCGCGGCGGGAGGCTCCTCGACCTCCGACGCCGCCGGGCTGTGGTGCGTGGTGTCCAGCCGGTCGGCGTCCTGCGGGGGCTTCCACACCCAGCCGGGAGGGGCGAGCTCGCCGTATTTCGGGCGCGGACGTTCGTCCGGCGCCTTCTCCGGGTCGTGCTCGCTCATCCCCCCAGCCTACGTGTGGTGCCTACTTGCCGGAGTGACCGGCGCTGCCGAGCTGCTGCGTGGCCTCCACGACGCGGGCGGCCATCGCGGTCTCGGCGACCTTGCCCCAGGCGCGCGGGTCGTAGGCCTTCTTGTTGCCCACCTCGCCGTCGACCTTGAGCACGCCGTCGTAGTTCTCGAACATGTAGCCGGCGATCGAGCGGGTGAACGCGTACTGGGTGTCGGTGTCGATGTTCATCTTCACGACGCCGTTGCGGACCGCCTCGGCGATCTCCTCATCGGTCGAGCCGGAGCCGCCGTGGAAGACGAGGTCGAGCGGCTTCGGGCCGTGGCCGTACTTGGCGGCCAGGCCGTCCTGGATCTCCTTGAGGAGCTCCGGGCGCAGCTTGACGTTGCCCGGCTTGTAGACGCCGTGCACGTTGCCGAAGGTGAGTGCGGCCATGTAGCGGCCGTTCTCGCCGAAGCCCAGGGCCTCGACGGCCTTCTCGGCGTCGGCGAGGGTCGTGTAGAGGGCCTCGTTGGAGCCCTCGTGGCGCACGCCGTCCTCCTCGCCGCCGACGACGCCGATCTCGACCTCGAGGATGGCGTTGATGGCCTTGGTGCGCTTGATCATCTCCTGCGCGATCTCGAGGTTCTCGTTCAGGGGGACCGCCGAGCCGTCCCACATGTGGGACTGGAAGATCGGGTTGCGCCCCGCGCGGACCTCCTCCTCGGACGCGGCGATGAGCGGCAGCACGAAGTCGTCGAGGGCGCCCTTCGGGCAGTGATCGGTGTGCAGCGCGACGGTGATCGGGTAGTTCTTGGCGACCTCGGTGGCGAACTTGGCGAACGCGAGGGCGCCCGTGGCGCGGGCCTTGACGGTCTGGCCGGCGAAGTAGTCGGCGCCACCGGTGGTGACCTGGATGATGCCGTCGCTGCCCGCTTCGGTGAGGCCCTGGAGCACGGAGTTGATCGTCTGCGAGGACGACACGTTGAACGCGGGATATGCGAAGCCGCCCGCCTTCGCCTTGTCGAGCATCTCTGCGTACTGGTCCGGCGTGGCGATGGGCATTGCGGCTCCTTGGGAATCGGGGTGTCGAACGGGACTCATCATACCGACGCGGGTCCGGTGCCTCCGGCGACCTCCCCTCGATGTGGGCGACCTCCCCTCGATACACTGGCTTCGCCGTCGTCCGGCGGCTCGATTCGATTCGTCCGGGAGGACCCATCATGACCAGCACCGATACCGCGTCCCTCTTCCTTCACCCCGACCGGAACCTGGCGATGGAGCTGGTGCGGGCGACCGAGGCGGCGGCGATCCGGGCCACGCCGTGGATCGGCCGCGGCGACAAGAACGCGGCGGACGGCGCGGCCGTCGACGCGATGCGCAAGTTCCTCGGGACGGTCAACTTCGACGGGCTCATCGTGATCGGCGAGGGCGAGAAGGACAACGCCCCGATGCTGTTCAACGGCGAGCACGTCGGCAACGGACGCGGGCCTGCCTGCGACATCGCGGTCGACCCGATCGACGGCACCTCGCTGACCGCCGCCGGCCGCCAGAACGCGCTGTCCGTGATCGCAGTGTCCGACCGTGGCACGATGCTGGACGCCTCGAGCGTGTTCTACATGGACAAGATCGTCACCGGACCGGAGGGCCGCGGGGTCGTGGACCTGTCGCAGCCGATCGGGGACAACATCCGCGAGCTGGCGAAGGCCAAGGGCAAGCCGGTGGGCGAGATCCGCGTGGCCGTGCTCGACCGGCCGCGGCACGAGGGCCTCATCGAGGAGATCCGCGCCGCGGGCGCCGGGACCCGGCTCATGCTCGACGGCGATGTGGCCGGCGGCATCAACGCGGCCCGCTACGAGTCGCGCATCGACCTGTGCGTCGGCATCGGCGGCAGCCCGGAGGGCATCACGACCGCGTGCGCGATCAAGGCGATCGGCGGCTTCATGCAGGGCCGGCTGGCGCCGAAGGACGACGCCGAGCGCGCGGGCGGGATCGCGGCGGGCCTGGACATGGACCGGATCTACGGCGCCGACGACCTGGTGAAGGGCGACAACACCTTCTTCGTTGCGACCGGCGTCACCGACGGCGGCCTGGTGGAGGGCGTGCGCCGCAAGGGCCCGATCATCCGCACGGAGTCGATCGTGCTGCGCTCGAAGTCGGGAACCATCCGCCGCGTGGTCGCCGACCACCTCGCGGAGAAGTGGCTGTCGGCCGACGAGCTCTAACCGCGCGCCCCATCGGCGACATTCGTGCCGAATCGTGGCCTGCTCGCGTCACGACATTCGTGCCGAATGTAGCGTTTGCGCGCCGCATTCGTGACATTCGTGCGGAATCGTGGCTTGGCCGCGTGAGGAAATTCGTGCCGAATGTGGTGTTTGCGCGCCGTATTCGCGACATTCGTGCCGAATGTGCTAATGCGCGTTGGCGACGTTGGTGCCGCGTCGTGACGTGGTCGCGCGGCGTGCGGGGGCGGCGTCAGGCGGCGCCGGAGTCCGTGTCGCGGTCGGCGGCGCGGGCCTGCTCCTCGATGGCGAGCTTGTCGATGCCGTGCATGTCGCGGACCTCCTCGGCGGCCGGCACCTCGACTCGGAGGCGGGCCTCGGCCTGGGCGTCCAGCTCGTCGACCAGCTCGAACGCCGTGAGCTCGCGCGGCGCCTCCTCGATGCCCTCCAGGACGCCGATCACCTTGGACTCGTCCAGCGCGCCGAGCTTCCGCGCGGCCGGGAACACCTGGCGCTCGAAGGAGCCGACGAAGCCGTTGTAGTCCTTGACCGTGCGCTCGATCGACCGGCCGAGCTTCTCGATGTGGCCGGCGGTGGTGCCGAGTCGGCTGTAGAGGGTGCGGCTGAGGTCGAAGAGCTGTTTGGCCTCCTGGGTCAGCACGTCCTGCTGCCAGCTGAACGCGACCGTCTTCAGGACCGACCACAGCGTCACGGGCGACGCCAGCGCCACGCGCTTGCCGAAGGCGAACTCCATGATCGACGGGTCGGCCTCCATCGCCGACGACACCAGCGACTCGCTCGGGATGAACGCGATGACGAGTTCGGGGGAGGACTCCAGCCCCGTCCAGTAGGCCTTGCTGCCCAGCGTGGTGATGTGGTCGCGGACGGCCTTCACGTGCTGCTTGAGGAGAGCTTCGCGCTGCGCGCCCTCGGCACCGGTCGCGGTCGCGGGGATCTGGCTGGCCTCGAGGTAGGCGTTGAACGGCACCTTGGCGTCGAGGGCGATGTTCTTGCCGCCGGGGAGACGGATGATCATGTCGGGTCGGCCGGCGCCCGACTCCGAATGGATGCTGGACTGCACGTCGAAGTCCACCCGTTCGATGAGCCCCGCGGCCTCCACGACGCTGCGCAGCTGGGTCTCGCCCCAGACGCCGCGCGTGCTGTTGGAGCGGAGCGCGGACGCCAGCGACTCGGCGGTGCTCCGCAGCCGCTCCTCCGACTCGGCCGCCGACCGGAGTTGCTGGGCGAGCTGGCCGTGCTGCTGATTGCGCTGGGTCTCGAGCTCGATCACTTTGCGCTGCATGTCGCTGAGGCTCTCGCGCACCGGCGCCAGCGCCTGCAGCACCTTGCTCTCGGCGCGCTCGCGCTCGGTCTGCGCGAGGGCTTCGGCACGGTGCCGCTCCTCGGTCTCGCGCAGCTTCTCGTGCATCCCGCGCAGTTGCTCCTGCAGCGCGTCGACGCGGGTGTCGGCGGCGGCGAGCTCCGCGCGGAGCCCGGCCTGGGCGGCCGCCTCCTCCGCGCGCACCTCGAGGAGCTCCTTCTCGTGGCGGGCGGCGACGATCGCCGGGTCCTCCACCGTGGGCGCCGCGGCTTCGCGGCTCCGGAGCAGCCGTGCGACGGCGTATCCGGCTCCCGCCGCGCCGACGAGGAGACCGAGCAGGAGGCCGAGGAGCAGTGCGGGGAAGTCCATGCGCTCAGTGTCGCAGGGGCCGCCGACAACCGCCGCGAACGACGGAGGGCGGGGCGGGAAATCGCTCCCGACCCGCCCTCGGCGTGCCGCCGTGTGGTGGCTCAGCGGGTGAACCGCTCGCGCAGCTCGGCCTCCAGCGTCTCCAGGCTGCGTCCGCGGGTTTCGGGCAGGCAGCGTGCCACGAACACGACAGCGCCGACGCCCACGACCGCGAAGAGGAAGAAGGTGGGCGAGATCCCGAACCCGTCCACGAGCTGGGGGAAGAGGAACCCGACCAGGAAGTTCGTCAGCCACAGGATGAGCGCGGCGAGACCGAACGCGGCGCCGCGGATGCGTGCAGGGAAGATCTCCGCGAGCATCAGCCAGGTCACCGGGGACACGGCGCCCTGCTGGAAGGCGAGGAAGGTCACCGTCAGCGACAGCACCACGAACGGCAGAGCGGGTGTGTCGGCGAGCAGCGCGGAGGCGCCGCCGACCAGCAGCAGGGAGGTCGTCGTCCCGATCAGGCCGATGATCAGGAGGGGTCGCCGGCCCACCTTGCCGAGCAGGGCGATGCCGACGAACGTGGCGAGCACCGAGATGACGCCGTTGGCGATCTGGCCGACGAGCGCGCCCTGCTGGTCGAAGCCGGACTTCTGGAGGATCTGGACGCCGTAGTACATGATCGAGTTCACCCCGGTGAGCTGCTGCACCATCGCGATTCCGAGGCCGATCACGAAGACCCGGCGGATCCACGGCACGCCGAGCTCCTTCAGCAGCGGCGTGCGGACGGCGCGCTCCTCGTGGCGGCGGATGTCCTCGGCCTCCCGCTCGGCCTGCTGCTCCGTGCGGATGCGGCGCAGGACGGCGAGTCCCTCCGCGAAGCGGCCGTGCAGGATGAGCCAGCGCGGGCTCTCCGGCACGACGAGCATCCCGAAGAACAGCACCACGGCCGGCAGCGACGCGACGACGAGCATCCAGCGCCACACGGCAGCCTGCTCGGGGACGACGGAGGCGAGCACCGCGTTCACGACGAACGCGGCGAGCTGGCCGGAGACGATCATCAGCTCGTTCTGCGTGACGATGCGACCGCGGCGGGCGGCGGGGGAGAGCTCTGCCAGGTACATCGGCACCACGACCGACGCGCCGCCGACTGCGAGGCCGAGCACGAAGCGGGCGGCGATCATGACGCCGATCGTCGGGGCGAACGCGCACGCGACCGCCGCGATGAAGAACACGACCGCGAGCGCGCCGATGAGGCCGCGACGTCCGCGCCGGTCGGCGATCCGGCCGCCGAGGAAGGACCCGAGCGCCGCGCCGAAGAGGAGCGACGACACGATCGTGCCCTCCTCGAGCGGGGTGAGCGGACGCTGGTCGAACTGCATGAACGGCAGGGCGCCGCTGATGACACCGGTGTCGTAGCCGAAAAGGAGGCCGCCGAAGGTTGCGAGCACGGCGATCCGCCGCAGGAAGCGGCGCGCGCGGGGGTCGTCGGGGTGGGGAGGGGTCGAGCCTGCGGAGGCGGTGGTGCCGGCGGCCGTCTCGGCGGCCTCCGGGTGAGGGGATGCGGTCATGATCGCTCCTTCGCGTCTTGTTGCTATGTCTGGACATTAGAACGTGACGCGTGAAGTTGCAATGCTTTCATTACTGAGGTGTTTATGCCTGATTACTTTGTGCGGACGCGCGCGAGCCGAGGGACGCGCGGGCGCGCGGGAGTGCGGAGCGCAGCGGCGGAGCGCAGAGACGGAGCGCCGGGGCGCAGAACGGCGTGGGGCGGGCGCTAGGCCGCGACGGCCATGCCGATGCGGCCCACGCGGGTGCCGGTGAGAGCCGCGAGGTCGTCGATCGTCGCGGCGTCGTGGCGGCGCGCGGCGTGCACGACGATCGCCGCGCAGGCCTCCGCGTCGGCGAGGGCGTCGTGGTGGTTGAAATCCTCGAACCCGGCCGCCATCGCCGCGACCGGGAGGCGGTACGACTCCAGGTGGTAGGTGCGGCGGGCGACCTGGAGGCTGCACAGGTAGCGGTACTCGGGGCAGGCGACGAGGGTGGCGGCGCACGCGGCGCGGATGACGCCCATGTCGAAGCCGGCGTTGTGGGCGACCAGGTGGTCGTCCTCCGCGAACTCCACCAGGTCGGCGAGCTGGTCGACCCAGCCTGCGGCGTCGGCGACGTCCTCCGGCCGGATGCCGTGGATGCGGACGTTCCACTCCTGGAAGACGTCGTGCCCGAGCGGCGGCCGGATGAACCAGCTCGCGCGGTCGACCACGCGGCCGTCGCGCACCTTCACGAGCCCGACCGAGCAGGCGGATGCCGCCGAGGAGTTCGCGGTCTCGAAGTCGATGGCGGTGAAGTCCAGTGGCACGCCCGAATGCTCGCACGCCCCACCGACGTCGCCCGCCGCGCACCGCCGAGTACGCGCGAAATCGACCGAAAACCGCCGAGTACGTCGATTGTCTGCGTACTCGGCGGTTTCGGGTGCGGGGTAGGGTCGCCGGTATGCGGGAGCGACGGGAGCGGGAGGCGCACGCGCGCGCGTTCGACCGGGCGGCGGAGCTGTACGACGCGGCGCGGCCGGAGTATCCGGCGGACGCGGTCGCCTGGCTCACGGAGGGCGTCACCGGCCCGGTCGTCGACCTCGGCGCCGGCACCGGCAAGCTGACGCAGGCCCTGGTCGGGAGCGGTTTCGACGTGATCGCGGTCGACCCGTCGCCGCAGATGCTCGGCGTGCTGACCTCGCGTGTCCCGGAGGCGGACGCCCGGATCGGGACGGGCGAGAGCGTCCCCGTCCCCGACTCCAGCGCCGGTCTGGTGGTCGCCGCGCAAGCCTGGCACTGGGTGGACCGCGAGCAGGCCGTCCCGGAGGTCGCGCGCGTGCTGCGACCGGGCGGCCGAATCGGGCTGGTCTGGAACGACCGGGACGAGAGCGTCGACTGGGTGCGCGAGCTGGGCGAGCTGATGGGCACGGGGGAGGCGACCTTCGGCGAGGAGGAGGAACCGGCGGTGGGAGCGCCGTTCGGCGAACTGGAGCGGCACGACGTCCACTGGGTGCAGGCGCTCACGCTCGACGGCCTCCTGGATCTGGCGCGCTCGCGCAGCTACTTCATCACGAAGGACCCCGCTGCGCAGGCCGCGGTCATCGGGTCGCTGCGCCGGCTCCACAACGAGCATCCGGACCTGGCGGGGGCGGAGCGGATCGGGCTGCCGTACGTCACCCGGTGCTACCGGGCGACGCTGGGCTGACACCGGGCGGCTGAGCCGTGCCGCTGTCGCCCGTAGAATGGACGACCGTGGCTCTCACTATCGGTATCGTCGGACTCCCGAACGTCGGCAAGTCGACCCTCTTCAACGCGCTGACCAAGAACGACGCCCTCGCGGCGAACTACCCGTTCGCGACCATCGAGCCGAACGTCGGCGTCGTGAACCTCCCGGACCCGCGCCTCGACAAGCTGGCCGAGCTGTTCGGCAGCGAGCGCATCCTCCCCGCCCCGGTCTCGTTCCTCGACATCGCCGGAATCGTGAAGGGCGCGAGTGAGGGCGAGGGCCTCGGCAACAAGTTCCTCGCGAACATCCGCGAGGCCGACGCCATCGCGCAGGTCGTCCGCGGCTTCTCCGACCCCGACGTGGTGCACGTCGCCGGCAAGGTCGACGCGGCAGGCGACATGGAGACCATCAACACCGAGCTCATCCTCGCCGACCTGCAGACCCTCGAGAAGGCGGAGCAGCGCTACGAGAAGGAGGTCAAGGGCCGCAAGCTGGAGCCGGTCGTCCTGGAGACGGCCCGCGAGGCCATCGCGTTCCTGAACGACGGCAAGCCGCTGTCGGCCTCCACGATCGACCTGGAGCCCATCCGCGAGCTCGGCCTGCTCACCGCGAAGCCGTTCATCTACGTGTTCAACGTGGACGAGGACGTGCTGACGGATGACGGCCGCCGCGCCGAGTTGGCGGCGCTGGTCGCCCCCGCGCAGGCGGTCTTCCTGGACGCCAAGCTGGAGTCGGAGCTGATCGACCTCGACGCCGCCGACGCCGCAGAGCTGCTGGCGTCCACCGGCCAGACGGAGAGCGGCCTCGACCAGCTCGCCCGCATCGGCTTCGACACCCTCGGCCTGCAGACCTACCTGACGGCCGGCCCGAAAGAATCCCGCGCCTGGACCATCCACAAGGGCTGGAAGGCCCCCCAGGCGGCCGGCGTCATCCACACCGACTTCGAGAAGGGCTTCATCAAGGCCGAAGTCATCTCCTTCGACGACCTCGTCGACGCCGGCAGCGTCGCGGAGGCGCGGGCGCGCGGGAAGGCGCGCATGGAGGGGAAAGAGTATGTGATGCAGGACGGGGATGTGGTGGAGTTCCGTTTCAACGTGTAGCTGACCAAGGTTTCTCCTGTCCACGCAGCACAGTGTGGCTGGCGAATCCTGGCTGCGTCGGATGGACTAGAGCCAATCGACCCCCTCCCAAGCCTCTCGAAGGAGCTCAAATGGGAGGGGCCTTCTTCTTTTCGAGGTGTGCGAGAAGCCGAGCCTGTCCTGGGGATGAGCAAGTAGCCCTGGTGGTCGGCCGGGGCCTCGTGGTCGATGATCACCTGGCCTGCGCGCGGTTCTTGGCTGCGACGAACCACTACCGCTTCTCGGGCTATGCGAGGTACTTCCAGAATGCCCCGCACCTGGGCGATGATGACTTCCGAGCGGGTACCACGTTCGATCAGATCCGTGCCGTGTACGACGCAGATGAGGCGCTGCGCAACGCGCTCGTCCGGCCGCTGGCTCAAGTTGAGCTGATGCTTCGTTCACACACGTAGCCCGTGTCATGGCAGATCAGCACGGCGCATCGACCTGCTGTAACGATATGGAAGGTCAGGGCATCAATCGGATAATCGCGCGCCCTGGCCCCTGAAAAGTCGACGGCGGGCCTCAGTTCATGGTCGCGCTACCGTTGGGTTCCCGGCCCGCTGAATGCTGTGTCGGCAGGCCCGGTGTCGGTCCGATCCGCTCGGGCGCTGAGGTGGGCCGCGATGCCGGTGGAGATGAAGTCGGCGTACTGATCGAGAGTCCAGCCGTTCCGGATCACGATGAGGTCGTAGAGCTGGGGGGAACTATAGGTAAGCAGGATGTCCGCGACGCGCCTCACGGGAAGGCCGGGGGAAGGTGCCCGGCGTCGGCGAGGCGCAGGGCGTTCTCCGTCATCCGCGCCCGCCGATCCTCCTCCAGCTCGCGAGCCAGGTCTGCCAGTTCGGGGTCGTGTCCGGCGGCCGCATCCAGGAGGAGCAGGATGGGGGCGACCCGGGGGCCGACCTCGGCCGAGAGCCGGCCCCAACCATGCAGTAGGCCTGGGAGGTCAGCAGCGCTGAGCGCGTCCGAGCGGGTTTCGGCCGCGATCGGTCCGATGCCCCGTAGCGCCTCCTCGACGACAGCGCGGACGAGGGCCGGCTTGCCCGCGAACCGCTTGTAGACCGACTCCACCGAGACCTCGCATGCCCGGGCGACCTTCGGGATCGTCAGTGCGGCGTATCCGTCGGCAACGAGCATCGCGCGAGCGGTCTCGATCAGCGACTCCCGCATTTTCTCGGCCCGAGCGCGCCGGGCGGTCCCGTCATACTGCCGCTTGACTCCCGCCATCGCACGCTCCATACTCGAACTAATAGATACAGAGTAGTGTAATGAAATAGGGGGCACCATGTCCGCCGACACACATCCGTTTCTCGCCCGACTGCAGCGGGCCACGAACGACCACGACCTCGATGCGCTCGTGGACTGCTTCGCCGCCGAATACCAGAACGAGACGCCAGCACACCCAGGCCGTTCGTTCGAAGGAACCGAGCAGGTCCGGAGCAACTGGCAGCAGATCTTCGAATTCGTTCCCGATGTCCGGTCCGTGGTTCTAGGCCATACGGTCGCGGGCTCGGACGTGTGGTCGGAATGGGAGATGAGCGGTACGCGAGTCGATGGCACCCCGCATCTCATGCGCGGGGTCATCATCTTCGGGCTGCAGGGCGAGCGCGCCGCCTCAGCCCGTTTCTACCTGGAACCCGTGGATCAGACGGGAACGACCGTCGATGACGCGGTTCGAGCACAAGTGCATGCGGACGGCCCGAGATGATCGTCGTCGCGGGAGGCAGTGGCTTGCTGGGACGGCATGTCGTCGCCGAGCTGGTCGGCAAGGGCGTGAAGGTGCGGGTGCTGACGCGCGACACGGCCCGCGCGAGGGCACTCTTCGACGACCGAGTCGAGGTGGTCAGTGGCGACGTGCGAAGACGCGACGGACTCGACGAGGCGGTCGCTGACGCCGAAATGGTGGTCTCCGCAGTGCACGGCTTCCTCGGCGGCCGTGGGGCCGGACCCGCCGAGGTCGACGACCGCGGCAACGCCCATCTCGTGGAGGCGGCGGCAGCAGCTGACGCCGGGGTCGTCCTCGTCTCGGCGTCCGGCGCCTCCCCTGACCATCCCATCGACCTCTTCCGAGCGAAGTTCGCTGCCGAAGAGTACCTCCGCGAGAGCGAAGCGCCGTGGGTGATCGTGCGGCCGCCCGCCTACTTGGAGACCTGGCTTGGGATCCTGTCCACGACGGCCGGCGCCTCCGGCCGCCCGCTGGTGTTCGGCCGTGGTGTTCAGCCGATCCCCTTCGTGTCGGTCCTCGACGTCGCCGCCGTCGTCACTCGCGCCGCCACTGACCCGACCGTCCGGGGGCGCGTGATCGAGGTCGCCGGTGAGCCGATCACGATGAACGACCTGGCGCGTGCGCTGCAAGACGCCCGAGGTTGGCGTGGCCCCGCTCGGCACGTGCCACGGCCCCTCCTGCGCCTGCTCTCCGTGGCTGCGGCTCCCCTGAGCCCTGCATTCGCCCGACAGAATCGGACGGCGCTCGCGATGGACACTGGGGTTCCGCGCCCCGAAGCTCCCGTGGTGGGTCCCATCGATGGGCCGCGCCGGACGCTTGGAGACGTGCTGGCCGGATCCAGCGTGGCCTGACCAACGGCGTTATCTCTCTCTGCAACGTAACGTGGTCGAGTTCCGGTTCAATGTGCAGCTGATTGGGCGCGAGAGGCGAGCGGCGCGGCGAAAGTCACCGCGGGACTGAACGCCGTCGGGCCTTGCTTGGGGCGGGGCGCCGGCGAGTGAATGTGGTCCGGGCTGAACCAGCGGAGAGACCGGCCCCGCGGGATCCCGATGAGCGCCATGCCGCACAGCGTGTCGGAACGGCTTGCGCGGTCATCGGCGACGCGCATGCGCAACGACGACTCCGGGCGCCGACGGCCGCTTCGGGAGTTGCAGCTCTTAGTTTTCGACGGTGACGGGGGTGCCGACGGGTGCCCAATAGAACACCGTTGAGACCACGTCGAGCGCGACGTGGACGCAACAATGGGAGCCCTGGGTCGTGTAGAGCGGGCTGCCGAGGGGGAATGTCTGCCATGACGCGTCGTGGAAGCCGCAGCCTCCGGCGGTGAAGGGCATCCAATACTGGACCGGGTCGTTCCAAGCGCCGTTCACGTCGCCTCCGGAGAGCACCGTGTTCTGAGCCTTGTCCCGGATATGGAAGTTGCCGATCGGAGTCGAGTCGTCCACGTTCGCGATTGCCGATGCGCCGGTAGTGACAGGCCCGTCCGTGTACAGGGCTTGCCCATCACACGCATACAGGTGCTGCGCGCTGATGCTGACGATGATGTGCTTGACTCCGGGCTGATTTCCGGCGCATGCCGGGGAGACCGCCGGGGCAGGTGGCTGCGCTGGGAGGGCGATGGAGACCGCGACCGGGGTCGGGGCGGCAGCCACCGGAGCCGCTGTATGTTTCGGGGTCGGTCTCGGGGTGGGCGCCGCGGCGCTGCACCCAACCAGGACGGCGAGGAGGGAGATCGCTCCAGCGATGGTTGCACCTCGTCGCAGGTTGATCGTGAATTTCATGTGGTTGTCCTCGCCAGAGCTCATGCGTACCCTCAAGAATCTAACCCGTCGGTGCGCGACGTCAAGTGATTGAGAAGTTCTCCGGCCCTGCGCGGCGCGCAGAACGACCCTCCTCGCCCGGTTCACGGAGCGTCTCTCTTGTGCTTTTCGCCAACGTTACGTGGTGGTTCCGGTTCAACCTGTAGGTATCCCCGGCGTTCACCAGCCCTGTGACCCGGGCGACCCCTTGAAGGGCCCGACGACCGCACTCGTGATCCAGCCGCCGTAGAAGCCTCCGGGCTGCGGCGTGACGACCTCGCCGTCGACCGTGCACTCGTCCATCTGCTGCGCGTAGACGGCGACGCGGTCTCGGAGCGGCTCGAACCCGGGCGACGGATGCGGGTAGTTCCACGCGCAAGCGGATCGCACCTCGCCTCCGCCGCGCACGTCGAGATATCGTGCGGTGCCCTTGAATTCGCAGAACGACGAACCGTCGGCGTCGACCAGCGCGCCGGTCGCGAAGTCCGCGATCGGGAGGTAGTACACCGGCGGATGGCTGGTCTCGAGCACGCGGACGACGTCTCGGGTTTCGACGATGAGCTGCCCGCCCAGACGGATCGTGACAGGCGCGGTGACGCGCTCGATGCGCGGCGGCCTCGGGTAGTCCCACACAGACTCCTGTCCCGTTCCTGGGATCTCGGGGCGCGGTCGGGGCACCTGTTCACTCTATGCCCGCGGTGCTTCACTGGAGTATGGCCGCCTCACCGATGTTCCCGCTCGGATCCGTGCTGTTCCCCTCCGTGGCCATCCCGCTGCGGGTGTTCGAGCCGCGGTATCTCACGATGGTCGGGCGATTGCTCGACGAGGATGAGCCGGGGTTCGAGTTCGGCGTCGTCCTCATCGAGCGCGGACCCGAAGCCGGGGGCGGCGACCAGCGCTCCTCGGTCGGGACCATGGCGCGTCTTGTGAGCGCCGCCGCGGGCACCCAGGACCTGCTCATCGTCGGCGTGGGGACCCGGCGGTTCACGGTCGAGCGCTGGGTCGACGACGACCCGTATCCTCGGGCCGAGCTGGCGATGCTGCCGGATCTGGAGTGGTCCGAGGCGCTCGCACCACTACGGGCCGAGGCCGAAGCGGTTGTCCGACGCGTGATCGCCCGCGTCGCGGAGCCGCAGTCGGATGCCGGCACCGAACTGTCGGACGATCCCGTCGCAGCCGTGTGGCAGCTGGCGGCGATCGCCCCGCTGGGAGAGTACGACAGGTACACCCTGTTGAGGTCGACATCGATGGGGGTCTCCTGCGTCAGACGATCGATCTGACCCTCGAAGCCGAGGAGCTCTGGTCCGCCGAGTACGGCAGCTGACCGCCACTGCCAACTCCCGCAGGAAATCTGAGCAGGAGACGGCTCAGATTTCCTTCCGAACACCGTTCGGAAGGAAATTCTCGCAGCGTCTCCTTTCCCCGGGCGCCTCCGGGCGCCCGCCCGCTACGGCTCCGTCGTCAGCGGCGGATTCCCGATCACCGTGTGCAGCCAGATCCAGCTCCCGTTCGTGCTTCCGCGCACCAGGTCGACGTGCACGGTCTCGTCGGGCGCGATCGGCCCCACCCCGACGTGCAGTGAGCGGGCCTGCGGCGCGTCCAGCGTCCACGTCTGCGCCACGACCCCTGCGTTCGCGGACGCTTCCACCGTCAGCACCGCCCCCAGGTCGAGGAAGAAGGGCGCCACCGCCCAGGCGAGGTCGTACGACCGCGTCGCGGTGATCCCGAAGTCGGCGGGCGTGAAACGCACCGAGACGCGGAACCAGTCCGCCGGTTGGCCGGGGTGCACGTCCCATGAGTAGAAGAACGCCGGGTTCAGGTCCGGCGCGAACAGGACGTCGCCGGTCGCGACCGCCGAGGCGAGGGTGAGGTCGGCGCCCGTGCCGAGGGTGCGGGCGAGGTGGCCGGCGTCGAGGGCGGCGATCGTGCCGGGGTACTGGCCGAAGCCGGGGAGGCCGCCGAGCTGGCCGCGGAGGCGGTCGGCGAAGTCGGCGAGTTCGGCGCGGTCGGGGCGGCGGGCCGTGCCGCCGGGGGAGGAAGGGATGCTGTTCATGGTGCCGCACCCTACGCCGCCGGAAGGCCCGCGGGGATAGGCAGGCGCCCGAAAAGCGCGGCGCTCAGAACTCCCGCAGCACCGCCGCCTTCGGCCCCGCGACCAGCGTCCCCGCCGGCACGTCCTCCGCGACGATCGCCCCCGCCGCGATCACCGCGTCCCGGCCGATGCTGACGCCGGGGAGGATGGTCGCCCCCGCGCCGATCCACACGTTCTCGGCGACGTCGATCGGGCCTCCCGTCAGCCAGACCCGGCGGTCCTCCACGTCGACGGGGTGGCCGACCGTGATGAAGGTGACCCGCGGCGCGACCAGGACGCGGGGTGCCAGGCGGATGCCTGCGTAATCCAGGAAGGTGCAGTTCTGGTTGATGAACACCCGCTCCGAGAGCTCCAGGTTCAGGCCGTGGTCGGTGAAGAACGGCGGGTAGATCGTCACCCGCTCCGGCAGCGGGCCGCCCAGGATCTCCGAGAGCAGCGCCGCCTTGCCCGCCTCGTCGTCGAACGGCAGGACGTTCAGCCGGGAGGTCAGTTCGGTGGCGCGCAGGACGCGCTCCGACATGGCCTGGAACTCGGGCGAGTGGATGCGCATCAGGAGGTCGCTCGGCACCCCACGATCCTCCCTCCGCGTCCGGCGCGCGCCCGGCCGGACACGCCCGCGATGTCGGCACGGGACGGTACCATGCCCGCATGGCCATCCAGGTGCTCCCGGCGACGGGCCGCTGGGACGATTTCGCCACGTTCATGGTGCCGCGCACGGCCGGCGCCGGCGGCTGCGTGTGCATGTCGTACCGGGATGCGCGCCTGCCGATGCCGGAACGGATCGACTACATGCACCACGAGTGCTCCACCGAGCCGGGGCCGGGCGTGCTGGTCTACGCCGACCGGGAGGTCGCGGGCTGGTGCTCGGTGGCGCCCAAGTCCACGTACCGGCGGCTGATGAACTCGCGCACCATCCCGCACCTCGACGAGGAGCTCGACCCGTGGTCGATCGTCTGCTTCGTGGTGCGCGGCGGGTTCCGCAAGCGCGGGCTGATGCACGACCTCCTCGACGGGGCGGTGGAGCACGCGCGGGCGTCGGGGGCGCGGCTGCTGGAGGGCTACCCGGTCGAGACGCGCGGCGAGCGGGTGGATGTGATCAGCGGCTACGTCGGGACCGTCGAGCTGTTCGAGAAGCACGGGTTCACGCGGCTGCGGGAGACGGACGCGCACTCGGGCGGCTCGGTGCGGTGGGTGATGCGGCGGGAGCTCGGCTGAGCGAGGGCCGACACGCACGACGGCCGCCGACCCGAAGGGGGCCGGCGGCCGTGCGGGCCGGGGGCGACGGCGGAGGACTCACCCCCGGCTGATCCGCCGCCGGTAGATCGCGGCGGCGAAACCGTAGGCGACGACCAGGATGCCGACGCACCAGGCGAGGGCGATCCAGATGTCCCCGGTGACCGGCTGCTGCGCGAACAGCGCCCGGATCGTGTCCACGATCGGCGTCACCGGCTGGTGCTCGGCGAACCAGGCGACCGGGGCCGGCATCGTGTTCGTGGGGACGAACGCCGAGCTGATGAACGGGAGGAAGATCAGCGGGTAGGCGAACGCGCCCGCGCCGTCCACGCTCTTCGCCGACAGTCCGGCGATGACGGCCACCCAGGTCAGCGCCAGGGTGAACAGCACGAGGATGCCGGCGATCCCGAGCCAGGCGAGAACGCTCGCCCCGGTGCGGAAGCCGATCAGCAGTGCGACCAGGACCACCAGGACGACCGAGATCATGTTGGCGACCAGCGAGGTGAGCACGTGGGCCCAGAGCAC
This sequence comes from Streptomyces sp. L7, assembly GCF_050990935.1. GTDB lineage: Bacteria > Actinomycetota > Actinomycetes > Actinomycetales > Microbacteriaceae > Leifsonia. Next base: position 226,664 of record NZ_CP194644.1, read on the forward strand.
GCTCGACCGGGCGATCGGCATGGACTGGAAGCGCTCGAAGATGCCGCCCTGGAGGTCCATGAACAGCCGGTACGAGGTGTACGAGATGCCGGACGCGATCGTGATCAGCATGATCCCGGGGAGCAGGTAGTTCACGTACGAGCCCGAGTCGGGGCCGGTGTTGATGGCCCCGCCGAGCACGAACACGAACAGCAGCATGAGGGCGATCGGCACGATGGTGACCGTGATGATCGTGTCCAGGCTGCGCGTGATGTGCTTCATGGACCGCCCGGTGAGGACGGTGGTGTCTGCGACGAAGTTCGCGGTGGACATCAGGACTCCTTCGACGGCTGCGTGTCGGCGGCCGCGGATCCGGTGGAGGGGGAGGCCGGGGCGGCGGCGGAGGCAGACGGCCCGACGATGGCGAGGAACACGTCCTCCAGGCTGGGCTGCTTCTCCACGTACTCGACCTTCGCCGGCGGGAGGAGCTGCTTGAGCTCGGCGAGCGTGCCGTTCGCGATGATGCGGCCCTCGTGGAGGATCGCGATGCGGTCGGCGAGCTGCTCGGCCTCGTCCAGGTACTGCGTGGTGAGCAGCACGGTCGTGCCGCGGCCGGCGAGGCGCTTGACGGTCTCCCACACCTCGATGCGGGCCTGCGGGTCGAGGCCGGTGGTCGGCTCGTCGAGGAACACCACCGGCGGCTGGCCGATGAGGCTCATCGCGATGTCCAGCCGGCGGCGCATGCCGCCCGAGTACGTGCCGACCTTGCGGCCGCCCGCGTCGGTGAGCGCGAAGCGCGCCAGCAGTTCGTCCGCGATCCCTCCCGGGTTCTTGAGGTGGCGGAGCCGGGCGACCAGGATGAGGTTCTCCCGGCCGCTCAGGATCTCGTCCACCGCCGCGAACTGGCCCGTGAGGCTGATCGAGTCGCGCACGTCGTCCGGCTTGCGGGCCACGTCGAACCCGTTCACCGTCGCGGTTCCCTTGTCGGCCTGCAGCAGAGTGGAGAGGATCTTCACCGCAGTGGTCTTCCCGGCCCCGTTCGAGCCGAGGAGGGCGAAGATGCTGCCGCGCTGGACGTCGAAGTCGACGCCGCGGAGCACGTGCAGGTCTTTGTAGGACTTCTCGAGGCCGCGCACCTGGATGGCGGGGCCGGTCGTGGTGGTCGTGCTCATGACTCCTTCTCCTGCTCGCGTTCGGCCGCGTCGACGGCCTCGGTGAGGCGGGCGCGCTCCTTGTCGATCCAGCGGGTGCCGACGTAGGCCGCGGCGAAGGCCTCGGCGAACTCGACCGGGTCGTCCCCGACGATGTCGCGGACCGGGGTGTCGTCGGCCGCCGCGCGCTCCCAGAGCTCGACGAAGTCGGTCATCATCGTGAGGATGGTGTCGCCGTCGACGATCCCGCCGTTGTACATGAGGTAGCGGTTGAGCGCCTTCGCGACGCCGTTGTACGGCTCCGGGAGGGCGTCCAGCCGGCTCTTGATCTGCCGGTACTGCTTCTTCTGCTCGAGCGATCCGGTGACCAGCTCGATCCACTTCGGCGCCATTTCAGTTTCCTCCGTCTCGGAGCTGTTCCAGTCGTTCTGCGAGGAAGCTCCACGTCCTCCAGAACTCGTCCAGGTATTCGCGTCCCGCCGCGTTGAGCGAGTACACCTTGCGGGGCGGCCCCTTCTCCGACGGGACTTTCTCGACATCCACGAGGCCCCGCTGCTCCACCCTGACGAGCAGGGCGTAGACGGTGCCTTCGGCGATGTCTTCGAAGCCCTGGTCGCGCAGCCACGAGGTGATCTCGTAGCCGTACGCGGCCCGGCCCGACAGGATGGCGAGGACGATGCCCTCGAGCGTGCCCTTGAGCATCTCGGTCGTCTGCTTGCCCACGTGACACCCCTTTCCAACTACTCAGTGCTGTTGACTACCACTAGATAGTAACGCCGAGTACTGGTAGATAGCAACACTGAATAGCGATTTCTTTACGCAGGAGAAATGGCGACGACACAGGCAGAATCTCCTTCCCAATGCCGTCGGGAAGGAGATTCGGAGCAGAACTCCTGCGCGGGCTCACCGCCCCGCGGAGCTCACCACCTCGTCGACGAAGCCCGCCGTGGCGGACACCACCAGCTCGCGCACGTCGTGCGCGGTGAGCGGGGAGGCCTTCAGCGTCTTCATCCCGTGGTCGGCGCCCGCGACGGGCGCGATCCGCACGTTCGCATGGTCGCCGGGCGCGGCCGCCAGCTCGGCGCGCAGCGACTCCGCGCCGCCGAACGTGTCGCGGTCGCCCTGCAGCACCAGTACGGGGACCGACGGGGTGAGCAGCTCATCCAGACGCGAGGCCTCGGGACGGCCGGGCGGATGGAGCGGGAAGGCCAGGCACACGACCGCGGCGGCGCCGGTCGTATCGGCCGTGCGGCAGGCGACCCGCGCCCCGGCACTGCGACCGCCGACGATCACGGGGAGGCCCCCGGCGAGCTCCGCGACCACAGGGGCGGTCTCCAGCCAGGCGGCGTCGAGCGCGGCCGGACGGGAGGCGACCTTCTTCCCGGCGACCCGCCACGGCTGCTCGTAGCGCGCGACAGTGACGCCGAGGGCCGGCAGTTCGGACGCGAGCGCGGTCAGGTCGGCGGCGCCGATGCCGCCGCCCGCTCCGTGGCCGAGCCAGAGCAGCGCGCGGGGACGCTCCGCGGGCGCGACGACCAGCCGGCCGGGCCCGGCGGCGGTCGGAACGTCCACATCCACGCCTCGAACGCTAGCGGGTGTCGCGCCCCCGCCGCATCCTCGAACCGACGGCCGCGTCCGTTTCCGGGGTGTCCGGTCCCGGCGGTCGCACGGCAGCCGCCTCCGCGGCCTCGGCGGCCGCCTCCGCGACGGCGGGGTCCGGCACCCGGCCGGCCCCGGGGCCCCCGGCCTTCGCCAGCCGCGCGTGCAGGATGTCCCCGATGAACAGGTCGTACACGAGCACGCCGATCACCCCGCCGATCAGCGGCCCGAGGATCGGCACCCACATGTAGCCGCTGAACCACGGACCGTTGCCGGGCACCGCCAGGTTCCCCCACCCGGCGATCCACGCGAGCAGCCGCGGCCCGAGGTCACGGGCCGGGTTGATGGCGTAGCCTGCGTTAGCGCCGTACGACATCCCGATGGCCGCGACCGCGAAGCCGACGATCAGCGGGCCGAGGTTCGACTGGACCGCGGTGTTGCGCAGGTCGATCACGGCGGCGATCAGCAGGATCAGGAACATCGTCCCGACGACCTGGTCGAACAACGGTCCCCACATGTTGCCGTTGTAGTAGGGGGCGGGGAAGGTCGCGAAGATCGAGAACGAGGCCAGCGTGTGGCCGTTCACCTTCGGTCCCTTGCTCGCCGTGTCGAACGCGCCGATCGCGGCCGCGTAGACCCCGAGCACGAGCGCGGCGCCGACGAACGCGCCCAGGAGTTGCGACACCATGTAGGGGATCACTTTGACCCACGCGAAGCCGCGCCGCACCGCGAAGGCCAGCGTCACCGCGGGGTTGAGGTGCGCGCCGCTCACGCCGCCGGCGACGTAGACGCCGAAGACGACGGCCATCGCCCAGCCCCAGGTGATCAGGAGCCAGTCTCCTGTGCCGAGGAAGAAGGTCGTCGGGCCCTCGGTGCGGCCCGACCCGGGGAGTGCGGCGACCGCCATCGCCACCACTCCGTCGCCGAACGCGATCAGGACGAACGTCCCGAGGAACTCGGCGAGGCATTCGCCCCACAGTCCTCCGCGTCGTTTGAGGCCCCATCCGCGTACCAGGACGGGGATCGTGTCATCGCTCATTTCCGCACCTCCGCACGAAAATCCACTGGGCGCGCACGCGCGCGTCCCGGCGCTCCGCGGTCCCATCCGGTGAGGATCGTGCGCCGATATAATCAGTGTTACGCCGACAGTTGCGATTACGCAATTGTATTTCGCGGCGTCATCGCTTCTGAGGCTGGAGTCCTGCGGATGAGTCTGAGCACCACACTGGGGATCGACACGCCGATCGTCCTCGGCCCGTTCGGCGGCCTGTCGTCCGTCGCCCTGACGGCGGCCGTGAGCGAGGCGGGAGGCCTCGGCTCGTACGGGCTGTACGGCTACGACGGCGCGCGCATCCGCTCGGTCGCCGCCGAACTGCAGAAGGCCACCGACCGTCCCGTGGCGCTCAACCTGTGGCTGCCGCACCGGGAGGCCGGCGAACACGCCGCGCTCGACCGCGCGGAGTTCGACCGGGCCGTCGGCGGGATGGCCGAGCTCTTCGCGCAGGCCGGCGTGCGGCCTCCCGAGTGGCCGGTCGCGCCGCTGCCCGACTTCGACGAACAGCTGGAGGCCGCGCTCGACGCCCGCCCCGCCGCGCTGAGCTTCGTCTTCGGCGTCCCGTCGCCCGCCGTGGTCGAGGAGGCCCACACGCGCGGCATCCTCGTGATGGGCGCGGCGACGACGGTCGCCGAGGCGCGCGCGCTGGAGGCCGGAGGCGTCGACGCGATCGTCGCGTCCGGCGCCGAGGCCGCCGGGCACCGGCCGTCGTTCCTGCTGGAGCCCGAGCGCAGCCTCGTCGGCGGCCTCTCGCTGATCCCGCAGGTGGTGGACGCGGTGAGTGTGCCCGTGATCGCGGCCGGCGGCATCGCCGACCGGCGCGGCGTCGCGGCGGCGTTCGCGCTGGGGGCGTCCGGCGTCCAGGCCGGGACGGTCTTCCTGGCGACGGCGCAGTCCGCGGCTCCCGCCATCCACCGCGAGCGGATCCGTGCGGCGCTCGCCGGCGACACGGTGCTGACCCGGGCAATGAGCGGCCGGCTCGCGCGCGGCCTCCCGAACCTCGCCGTCCGGGCGATCGAGAGCAGTGGGGCCGGGGCGACGTTCCCGCTGCAGAACATCCTCACCGGCGTGTTCCGTCGTGCCGCGTCGACCGCGGGGCAGCCCGAGCTGCTGTCGCTGTGGATGGGGCAGAGCGCCGGGCTCTCCCGGTTCGACGACGCCGCGGACGTCTTCGCCGAGCTCGCGGCGGGGGTGCCGGATGACGCGCGCTGACCCGCCCCGCACGCACCGCGTCGTGAGCCCGCCCATCCTCTACGCGGGCACCCCGGTCATCCTGCTCGCCTCGCTGAACGACGACGGCACCCCGAACCTCGCGCCCGCATCGTCGTATTGGGCGCTCGGCCGGATGCTCGCACTCGGTCTCGAGACCGAGGGGCAGACGCTCGCGAACCTCGAGGAGCGGCCGCAGGTGACCGTGAGCTTCCCGTCGCCGCCGCTCTGGTCCGCGGTGGAGCGCATCGCCGACCTCACCGGACGCCCGGAGGTCCCTGCGGCGAAGGCGGGACGCTACACGCACCGCGCCGACAAGTTCGCCGCCGCCGGCCTCACGCCGCAGGCGTCCGACCTGGTCGGCCCGCCGCGTGTCGCCGAGTGCCTGCTCCAGCTCGAAGCGGAGGTGCGCCGCATCACGCCGGGGGTCACGGGGGAGTACGCGATCGCCGAGGCGGAGGTCGTGCGCGTGCACGCCGACCATCGGATCGTCGCGGACGGCGACCACATCGACCCACTCGCGTGGCAGCCGATCGTGTACAGCTTCCGGCACTACTTCGGGATCGGGGAGCCGCTGGGGCCGCGCGGGAGTGCTCCGGCCGCGACGGTTCCGGCCGAGGCGGAGACGGAGTCGGGCGGATCCGAGCCTGCGTCCGCCTTCGACGTGGACGCCTGGGAGCTGTGGGAGGTCGGCGGCGACTCCGCCTGCTGGCTCGCCTCCGTCTGCCCCGAGTGCGGGGCGATGCGCGACGGCGACGGCCCGTGCCCGCGCTGCGACGCCGACCCGCCGGAGTGATCGGGTAACAGGGTGATCGGCCGGCGGAGCGATCCGCTAGATGCCGGCCGCGGCCCCGGGGAGCAGCAGCGTGAACCGGCCGTCCGCGTTCGGGAGGTCGCCCGCCGCGTTCGCGAACGCCCGGAACGACGCCGCCGCCGCGTTCCGCTCGCCCGGCTCCATCTCCGCGAGCACCTCGGCGAGCGCCGAACGCCGATGGCCGATCACGCGCTCGACGAGCGCTCGGCCCTCCGACGTGAGGGTCACACGGACGAAGCGGCGGTCGTCCGGATCCTCCGTCCGCTCGACCAGTCCCAGCCGCACGAGCTTCTCGCAGGTGCGGGTGGCGTTGGAGGCGTGCACGCCGAGCTCGGCGGCCACGCCGCCGAGGGTCTGCGGTCCACGGGTGGCGACCATCACGAGCACGCGGAGCTGTGGCGACGTGACGATGTCCTCGACTTCGGAGACCGAGCGGGCGGCGACCCGCATCATCACGTCGGCCGCCTGGAGGGCGGCGTCGACGTCGTCCGCGTGCTGTTCTTCGTGGTCCACCCTCCAGTTCTACCGTGCATCCAGTCGCTCGCGCATCAGTGGGCGCCCGGACGCGTCCGTGCGTGTCCTGAGCCGCACGTGCGAACACCCTCCGAGTGCTGCCCGACCACTACCGCTGGGGTTGCGATCGCGGGATAATTGCGCTGTCGCAACCAAGGAGGCGATCGTCATGATCGAAGCGAAGGACCGCGACGTGGTCGAAGGCCGGTACACCCAGGCCGAGCCCGAGACAGCCGAAGAACGCGTCGTTCACGGTCAGTACACCGAAGGTGAGGGGCACCTCGGCCCCGACACCGAGGTCGTCGGAGCCTACGTGGGCTCCGAGCGGGAGGGCAAGTCGCCCCTCGTGCGCAGCACCCACCAGAGGAGTGGGAACTATCCGAAGGCGCAGCACGAGGAGGCCGAGGAGGCCGCTGCACCCGACGAGGAGGGCTAGCCCTCACGGCGGAGCGCCCCGCCACCTTCCACGGGACGCTCCGTCACCACGGATGCCGCAGGCCTCGCCTGTCTCGGTTCCGCTCAGGCCGACTCACCCCGCGACCGCCGCGACCAGACGCGCCCAGGAGGCGCCGAACGCGTCGACCCCGGCCCGTTCGAGCTCCGCGGTGACGTCCGCGAGGCGCACGCCTGCCCCCTCCAGGTCATCCAGGATCGCCCGCGACTCGGCGTAGCCGCCGCGGATCGTGTCCGGACGGACGACGCCGTGGTCGTACAGGGCTTCCAGCGTCTTCGCCGGGATCGTGTCCACGACCCCCGGGGCGACCAGCTCTTCGAGGTAGCGGGTGTCGCGCATCGTCGGGTCCTTCACCCCGGTGGATGCCCACAGCGGCCGCTGCGGATGGGCGCCCCTTGCCGCGAGCGCCTGCCACTCCGGCCGCGCCAGCGACTCCTCGAACGCGGAGTAGGCCAAGCGCGCGTTGGCGACCGCGGCGAGGCCACGGAGCCCGTCCGCCGCCGGCCCGCCGATCGCGGTCAGGCGCTTGTCGACCTCCACGTCCACCCGCGAGACGAAGAACGACGCGACCGATCGGATGCCGTCCAATGCGATCCCCGCGGCAGAAGCCCGGGCGAGGCCGGCGCGGTAGGCGGCCATCACCTGGTCGTAGCGCTCCAGCCCGAACAGCAGCGTCATGTTGATGGAGGCGCCCTCAGCCGTCGCCTCCTCCAGTGCGCGCACTCCCGCGTCCGTGGAGGGGATCTTGACGAGGACGTTCGGACGGTCCACGAGTCCGCGCAACTCCCGGACCTCGGCAAGCGTCGCTTCCGTGTCGTGGGCGGCCTCCGGGGTGACCTCGATCGATACGAACCCGTCCGCGCCGCCGGAGGCGTCGAACACCGGGCGGAGGACGTCGCACGCCTCCCGCACGTCGCCCCCGATCAGTGTGAGCGCGGCCTGCCGTGGTTCGGCGCCGGACGCGCGCAGCTCGGCGAGCCGCCCGGCGTAGGCGTCAGGCTCGTCCTCCACCGCCTTCGCGAAGATGGTCGGGTTCGTCGTGACGCCGGTCACGTCGCGCTCGCGGATCAGTTCCGCGAGCCTGCCTGAGACGAGGTCGCCGCGGGAGAGATCGTCCAGCCAGATGCTCACCCCTGCGCGGCGGAGGTCGTCGGTCGCGGTCATCCTTCGGCCCGTCCCTCCAGGAAGCGCCGAGGGCCGATCCCGGCGAGCTCACCGGTGAAGCGGGAGGTGCGGGTCGTCGCGCCCGGCGCGCGGACGCCGCGGACCGCCATGCACAGATGCTCGGCCTCCAGGACGACGCCGACGCCGCGCGGCTCCAGTTCGTCGTCCAGGTAGTCGGCGATCTGCACGGTCAGCCGCTCCTGCAACTGCAGGTCGCGGGAGAAGTGCTCGACGGCGCGCGCCAGCTTGGAGAGCCCCAGCAGCCGGTCGCCGGGGAGGTAGCCGACGTGCGCGACGCCGCGGAAGGGCAGCAGGTGATGCGCGCAGAGCGAGGTGAACGGGATGTCGCGCACCAGCACGAGGTCGTCGTAGCCCTCGTCGTTGGGGAACGTCGTCGGCCGCAGTGCGGGGGCGTCGAGCAGTTCGGCGAAGGCGGCGGCGACGCGGCGGGGTGTGTCGGCGAGCTGCGGGTCGGTCGTGTCGCGGCCGAGGGCGTGCAGGAGCTCGGCGATCGCGGCCTCCGCGCGCGGGCGGTCGATGGCGCCGCGCCACGGCCCGGCCAGCGGCTCGGGGAGGATGTCGGCGACCGAGCGGAGGGCAGCCTCGTCCTCGTGGGATTCTGTGGTCAGCGTCATCGTGCCTCCATCGTGCCTGGGTGCTTCCGGGGCGGCCCTGGGTCGCTCCTGGGGCGAGAGTACGTCGGCGCAATTCTTTTGTCAACAATTGCTTTTTTAGAGATAGGATGGGCCGCATGACCGACGACGACGTGGCGGCCGTAGCGGCGCTCGCGGAGCCCGCGCGCCGCGAACTGGTCCGCATCCTGACCGCGGAGGGGAGTCCCCTCGGCCGCGACGAGCTGGCCGAGCGCACCGGGCTGACGCGCGCGACGGCGGCATTCCACCTGGAGAAGCTCGTGGACGCCGGTGTGCTGATCGCCGAGTTCCGGCACCGCGGCGAGAAGCGCGGCCCCGGTTCCGGGCGGCCCGCGAAGTTCTACTCGCTCGCGCACGAGGAGATCGTCGCCTCCGTGCCGCCGCGACGCTACGACCTCGCCGGAGAACTGCTCGCCGGCGCTGTCGAACGCTCGGACAGCACCGGCCGCCCCGTCCGTGAATGCCTGCTGGCCGTCGCCGCCGAGCACGGCACGGCGCGCAGCGACGCCTCGCGCCCGGTGGCCGACAGCCTCGACGGGCTCGGCTACGACCCCAGGGACGACGGCGCGGGCGGCTACGTGCTCGCCAACTGTCCGTTCCACCGGCTGTCGAGCCGCCACACCGACGTGATCTGTTCCGCCAACGCCGCGTTCGTGTCCGCGCTGAGCGCCGGGGCGAGCGACGGGCGGGAGGCGTGGCTGGAGCCGCTGGCCGGCGGATGCTGCGTGCGGGTCGGGGCGGCGCACGGCGAGCAGCCGGGCGAGCAGGCGGACTAACCCTTCACGCGCCCGGCCTTCACACTCACCACCCCGTCGATCCGGCCGAGTTCGGTGAGGAGGAGGTCGGCCTCCTTCTGCGTCCCGCGGATGTGCACGGCGAGCTCGAGGTCCCGGTCGGGGAGGCGACGGAGGTCGTCCACGCGCATCTGCATGCCGTCCGCGGTCAGCCGGTCCATCACGACGCCGAGCGGCGCGCCGGACGGGTCGACGCGCACCACGAGACGGCTCTCCCCGCGCTGCCGGATCAGCCGTTCGGCGGTCGGAAGCGAGCCGACCGCGAGGAGGTGGAGGGCCGTCCCGGCGAGCGCGAGCAGGGGAGCCCGGCGCCGCACGCCATGCCGACGGCCGCCGTCATCCAGATGGACGCCGCCGTGGTGAGTCCGACCACGTTGCCGCGGTTCACGAAGATCACGCCGGCGCCGACGAACCCGATGCCGGTCACGATCTGCGCGGCGATCCGCGACGGGTCGGTCGCGGGGAGGCCGAACGCAGTGAAGCCGAAGGCCGACACCAGCGTGAACAGCGCGGACCCGAGTCCCACCAGGATGTGAGTGCGCAGCCCGGCGCTCTTGAACTGGCGTTCGCGCTCCACGCCGATCACCGCCGACAGCACGAACGCGAGCAGCAGCGCGACGAGCTGGGGAACGAGCTCTCCTGTGGGCAGCCAGCCGCTCATGCTGCGCTCCCGGTCACCGGGCGCTCCCGAGGCCCAGGGCGCTCCCGAGGCCCAGGGCGCTCCCGCGACCCAGAGCGCTCCCGCCGCCCAGAGCGCTCCCGTTCAGTGGCCCTCCCGCTCATGGGCGGAGTCTAGGAGGGCGCGGCCTCCGTGGCACCCCCTGGCGCCCCGCCCGGCTGGGACCGCCGCCGCACGAACACCAGCAGGCACAGGTGCACCACCGCCAGGGCGCTCGCCACCCCGACCGCCGCCAGCCAGCTCGCCGGGGTGGTCCCCGTGCTGAACAGCAGCCCGAGCACCGTCGTCGCCACGATCGCGCCCACGTAGCGCGAGGTCTGGAAGATGCCCGCCGCCACGCCCGCGTCCTGCGGTCGGGCGGCGGCGTAAAGCGCCTGGTTCATCCCGATGCTCACCACGCAGTACGGGATGCCGAGCGCCGCCGTGATCAGCAGCACCACCCACGGTGCAGTCGTCGCGGCGGCGAACCCGAGCAGCACCGCCCCTCCGATCAGCGCCGCGGCCCCGGTGAGCAGCGTGGGCCGAAGCCCGACGCCCTCGATCGCTCGCGCGGCCAGAGGGGTGACCGCGATCGTCACCGCCGCCAGCGGGAACATCAGCAGCCCGGTCGCGCCCGCCGAGTAGCCGCCGTGCTCCTGCAGGTACTGGGGGAGGCCGAAGAACGCCGAGTAGTAGACCGTGTTGAACACCGCGAAGCACAGGTAGACCATCAGCAGCCGGTGGTTCGCGCCGAGCAGCCGCAGGTCGAGGAACGGGTGCGCCGTGCGCAGCTCGCGCCGGACGAAGAGCGCGCCGGCGATCGGCACCAGCGGCAGCAGCCACCAGAGCGGCTGCGGCCGGAGGTCGAGCAGGAACACCAGCAGCGCGGTCAGCGTCGCGATGAAGAGCAGGATGCCGGGAACGTCGGACTCCGCCACGACCCGGCGCAGCGGTACGCGCTCGCGCGCTGCATCCCGGGGGCGAAGAACCGCACGCCGAGGAAGGCCAGTACGGCGAGCGGCACGTTGATCCAGAAGATCGCCTGCCAGCCGAGGAACGTGATCAGAGCGCCGCCCAGCACGGGGCCGATCGCGGCCCCCGAGGTGTTGGCGATCTGGATGCGGCCGAGCAGCCGCGGCGTCCCCACGCGTGTGTGCGCCGAGACCGTCCGGAGCATCGCGATCGCCGACGGGAAGGCCGTCGCGGTCCCGACCGCGAGCGCGACCCGGCCGGCGCAGACGGCGGCTAACGACGACGAGAAGGGAGTGAGTGCGCACGCCAGCACGACCACGAGCATCCCGAACAGGAACAGCCGCCGCGGGCCGAACCGGTCGGCGAACCGCCCCATCAGCGGCTGCCCGGCGGCGGAGGCCAGGTAGAAGGACGTGATCACCCAGGTCACCGTCGTGACGCTCACCTGGAAGTCGCGCTGCAACGGCACGAGCGCCACCGCGATCATCGACGAGTTCAGCGGGTTGAGCAGGGTGCCGAGGCTGAGGGAGGCCACCGCCCAGCCCGTGCGCGTGTTGTCGGGCGGTGCGTCGGTCACCCGACCACCCTACGCGGCGCGGGCATGGCCTCCCGCGCCCGGGGCGGCCTCCCGCATCGGCTGCCCGTCAGCCGTCGAGGTCGGCCGTGGTCAGCGGGATCGTCGAACGGTAGGGGTAGGCGGGCATGGACGAGAACTCCTCGTCGTCGTCCAGCTCGTAGACGTCGTAGGCGAGGGCGCCGGCGAAGAGAGTGGCGACTCGGATCTCGCCCGGTGGACACCCCCGATCAGGGGCACGACCACGACACTGTCCAGGGTGTGGCCGTCCTCGTAGAGGAGCGCCGCTTTGATGGTTCGCGTGAGAGCGTCCATGACCAGACGGTACGCCGCGCCGGGCCGACACCTTGACGACGCGCGGGCGGACGGCGAAAGTGAGATCGGCGGGACACGCCGGAGAGGACACCCATGGGAACACTGATCTACGACGGGGCCGACGGCTTCACCTTCGATGACCGGGTGCTCGCTCACCTGCAGGCGGTGATCGCCACGAAGCTGCGCCGGCGGGAGGGCTTCCTGCTCATCTGGGCGGACCGCACAGGCGCCGCCGAGCCGACGCTCCGCTCGATCTGGCTGGACCCGTCGATCAGCCTCCAGTTCGCGTTCACCCACCCCACCCTCCCCGAACTCAACCGGGAGTGGCTGGCCATCCTCACCGAGAAGGCGAACGGCAACAGCGGCTTGATGCTGGACGACGCGCTGCGCGCGGAGATCCGCCAGGAAGTCCCCGCGGGCAGCTACCGCGCGTCGCGCGCCAAGAAGCAGGCCGACTGAGATGGGCAAACTGGTCTACGGCGCGGGCCGCGAGTACGAGTTCGACGACAGGACGCTCTCGCACGTCAAGATCGCACTGGTCACCAAGCTGCGCCGCCACGAGAGCTTCCTGCTGAACTGGGAGGTCCCGGTCGAGCAGGGCGGCGGCCGGATGAGCCTCTGGATCAGCCGCGAGATCCCCCTGGCGTTCGTCTTCAACGGCTCCCGTCCGCCCGCGCTCAACGAGCGCTGGATGGAGGCGCTCCTGCAGACGAGCCAGCGAACCGGCGGCATGGTGATCATGCCGGAGGACAGCGTGGAGGGCGGGGGGCCCGTCTAGCGCTGTAGGGCTGCTGGGCACCCGCTGCGAGGCAGTCACGTACGCCCTCGACCGGCCTACCATCGAAGCATGGACAAGGTGGAGGGCCGGCTCGGCACTCGCGCCGAGCGAGCGGCCGAATGGCTGGACGCCAAGCTGCTCCCGGTCCTCGGTCCGCCTCCGCTCGGCCCCTACGGCCAGGAGGAACCGAGGACGGAAGCCGCGACGTGCCCGCTGTGCGGCAGCCGGATCGACCAGCACGTCATCGAACGCGACCACGGTCACGCGTTCCTGATCTGCCCGTCGCCCGCGCGCACGCAGCTGCAGGTCGAATAGGCGACCGGTGTTGAGCGCTTGCGGCCGGGCCGTGAGCGTCAGGCGGAGGTGCGCGCCGGGCGGGGCGGCGGGGCCAGCAGCAGTGGGGGACGCCGTAGGCGAAGGCGCCGAAGGGGATGAGGATCCACGCACCGAGGACGGCCTGGTAGGGGTCGCCGGCGTGGATGGTCAGCCCGGTCGACACCAGCCACTGCGTCGCGGCGATCGCCGAGACGCTGCCTGTCGCGAGGAGGACGAGGCGCCGGGCGAGCGGGTGAAGGCGAGTGAGCAGGGCCGCGGTCGCGCCGAGGAGTGCGGCGATCGCGGAGGTGGCGAACGTCGCGGCGAAGAAGTCGTGGGTCGGCGTTGCGCGGTCGGCGGGGCCACCCGACGACCAGTGCGTTCCGATCGTCTCCGGGAGGTCGGAGCTCCAGGCGATGCGGAAGCAGAGGGCGACGGCGGTCGGGGCGAGCACAGCGGCCGCAGCGGCGAAGCGTCTCGCGGTCCCGGCTGACATGGCGCCACCCCCGATCTGAGAGACCCCGCGTCTCCTTTCGGCGAAACTATCAGCCGCCGGCCCCGCGTCATCCCGGCCCTGCGTCATCCCGACCCTGCGTCATCCCGACCCTGCGTCATCCCTCTCGTCTGGCATAGGCTCGCCCCATGCGCCACGGTTACGAGTCCCCCTGGAGCCCGTCGGTCTGAATCCCGTCTTTTCCCGGCCCGGGGAGGCGACCGAGTTCGCGCGGTTCACGCTCCCGGACGGGGAGTCGCTGCCCGACACCGCCTTTCAGGTGGTGCACGACGAGGCGATGCTCGACGGGAACGCGCGGCTCAACCTCGCCACTTTCGTCGGCACCTGGATGGAGGATCAGGCCGGGCGGCTGTACTCGGAGGCGGTCGACAAGAACATCGTCGACAAGGACGAGTACCCGCAGACCGCCGCCATCGAGACGCGGTGCTGGCGGATGCTCGCCGGGCTGTGGAACGCGCCGGACCCCTCGCGGTCGATCGGGACCTCCACCATCGGGTCGTCGGAGGCGTGCATGCTGGGCGGCCTCGCGCTCAAGCGGCGCTGGCAGCAGCGGCGGCGCGCGGCCGGGCAGTCCACCGAGAAGCCCAACCTCGTGATGAGCGCCGCCGTGCAGGTGTGCTGGGAGAAGTTCTGCAACTACTTCGAGGTCGAGCCGCGGTTCGTGCCCATCTCGCTGGACCACAAGACGCTGGACAGCGACGGGCTCGACCGGTACGTGGACGAGAACACGATCGGCGTCGTCGCGATCATGGGCGTCACCTACACCGGGATGTACGAGCCGGTGCAGGCCATCAGCGACGCGCTCGACGCGATCCAGAAGAAGACCGGCCTGGACATCCCCATCCACGTCGACGGCGCGTCCGGGGCGATGGTCGCGCCGTTCATCCAGCCCGACATCATCTGGGACTTCCGGCTGGAGCGGGTCGCCTCCATCAACACGTCCGGGCACAAGTACGGGCTGGTGTATCCCGGGATCGGCTGGGTGGTCTGGCGGGAGGCCGACCTGCTGCCGGAGGAGCTGATCTTCAAGGTGAGCTACCTGGGCGGTGAGATGCCGACGTTCGGGATCAACTTCTCCCGCCCGGGCGCCCAGGTGCTGCTGCAGTACTACCAGTTCCTGCGCCTCGGGTTCGACGGCTACAAACGCGTGCAGAGGGCCTCACGGGACGTCGCGCGGTACCTGGCCGACGAGGTGCGGGCGCTGGGACGCTTCGACATCTGGACGGACGGCAGCGACATCCCGGTCGCGGCGTGGCAGGTGAAGGCCGACCATGACGCGCCCTGGACGCTCTACGACCTGTCGATGCGGCTGCGGACGCGCGGCTGGCTGGTGCCCGCCTACCCGATGCCGCAGGCGCTCACCGACGTGACCGTGCAGCGCGCGGTGGTCCGCAACGGGCTCAGTCGCGACCTCGCGGGCGGGCTGGTGGACGCGATCCGCACGGGCGTCCAGGAGCTCGACGAGCTGAAGGCGCCGATGCCGGGGCCGGACCGGGTGGCGTTCCACCACTGAGTTGTGGAGCGGGAGCCTGCGACCGAGGGTCGGAGCCTGCGACCGAGGCTCGCGTGTCACGGCAGCAGCGCGATCTTCCCTCCCGGGTGTCCCTCGGCGAGGAACCGCAGCGCCTCCGGAGCCTCTGCGAGCGGATACGTGCGCGCGATCGGCACCTGCAGCCGCCCCTCCGCCGCGAGCGCCAGCAGTTTCGGCCGCACGGCGTCGCGGAAGGCGGCGCTCTCGGGCTGCGCGCCGAAGATCGCGTGGAAGCCGTCCGTCTCAGCGCGCCCGGAAGCGACGATCGTGACGATGCGGTCCCGGTCCTCCACCAGCTCGAGGGAGACGTCCACCGCCTCGTCGGTGCCGACAGTGTCGAGCGCGGCGGCGATCGGGCCCTGCGCGGCCTCCCGGACGCGGTCGGCGAGCCCGGGGCCGTAGGCGACGGGAGTGCCGCCGAACCGCCGCACCCGGGCGAAGCTGCCCTCGCCGGCGGTGCCGATGACGTGCACGCCGAGCTCGGCGGCCTGCTGCAGCACGCTCACGCCGACCGCTCCGGACGCGCCGTGCACCAGGACGGTGTCCCCGGCGCCCACGTGCGTGACGTCGATCATCTGCGCCGCCGTGGCACCGGCCAGCAGCAGGTTGGCGGCCTCCTCGTCGGAGAGCGCCGCCGGCTTGGCGAAGACGTCGGCCGCCGGGACCGTGACCTCGGTCGCGTACCCGCCCTGGATGCGGAACGCCACGACCGCGTCACCGGGTGCGCCGCCGCCCGAGGCCAACTCGGTGCCCGGGCCGAGCTCCACCAGCTCGCCCGCCACCTCGTAGCCGATCGGGACCGGGAGGTCGAGACCCGGACGGGGCCCGGCGACGTGCTTGTAGTCCGCCGGATTGACGCCCGCGGCGCGCACCCGGATGGTCACCTCGCCCGGTCCCGGACGGGGAGCCTCCGCTCCGCGAACGTCCAGGTGTCGGGGGAACCCCACTGCTCTGCCAACCACACTCGTGCCATGCCGCCCAGTCAACTCGGTCAGTCTGGGCGGAGGCTCGGTAAGCGTGCGCGATCAGGCCGCAGGTGTGCCCGTGCGGCCGTGGCCGAACCAGGTCGCGCCGCGGCCGACCCACAGCGGCAGCGCGATCGCGACCGCGAGTCCCATCGAGAGGATCCCGGCGACCGGCTGCGTGGTGAGTGCCGTGTACAGGCCGACGCCGAGGTGCACCACGCTCGCGAGGAGCACGATCACGCGCGCGAGATCGGCCCCGCGGAAGACGCCGAACCCGACCGCGATGTAGGCGATCGCGACGATCAGGTAGCCGATCGTGGAGACCAGGATCTCCCCGGTCTGGCCGGCGGGGAGGACACCACGGATCGCCGCGAGGATGATGAGCAGCACGCTGAGGATCAGCTCGACTGTTCCCACCAGCCAGCAGAGGATGGCGACGGCGGTCACGACGCCGGGGCGGTCGGCGTTGCTCGCACGGCCGGCGCCGCGGCCCGCATCGCCCGGCCGGCCCGCGTCGCCGGGGCTCATGACGCCGAAACTGTGTCGGACGCCTTACCGCTGTGCCGGACCCGCCGCGACCGGGCGGGGGCGAGCCGGAGCACCTGCGCGGTGGAGCTGTCGTCGAGCTCCACCAGGTAGTTGCGGGACTTGATGAAGTCGCTGAACGATCGGTAGCCGAGGGCCTTCTCGCTGAACGACGGATCCATGCGTTTCATCTGGCCCTTCACCGACGAGGAGTGCAGCCACTCGCTGTCGTCCTTCTCGTGGCCGAGCTGCATCGCGCGGGCGAGGAGACGGGTGGCGACGACCTGGGGGTCTTCGGCGGTCTCCTCCTCGGGCTCCTCCTCGGGGGTCGCGGCCTTGCGCTTGCGGGCGGGACGCTTGGCGGGCTCCGCCGGCTGGTCGACGGCGGCGACGTCGCCGCCAGCGACGGCCTCGGCCTCGGCCTCGGCCTCGGCCTCGGCGGCGATGGAGGTGGAGGCGGCGCGGGCCGAACGGCCGCGGGAGCTGCCTGCGGGCGAGGCCTCCGGGGTCGTTCCGGTATCGCCGCCGGCCGTCTCAGCGACGGCGGCGTCGGTCTCCGCGGCCTCGTCGCGGGCGATGCCCGGGAGGTCGTCGTAGCTGACGAACTCGTCGCACGCGGCTGCGAGCGAACGTGCTGTCGAGCCCGCGACACCGATGCCGATCACGTACCGGCCGAGGCGCTTGATCCGCTGGGCCAGGGGAATGTAGTCGGAGTCGCCCGCCACGATGACGACGTGGGTGAGCTCGGGAAGCCGGAACAGGTCCTCCACGGCGTCGACCGCCAGGCGGATGTCCGCGCCGTTCTTCGCGTAGGCCGCGGCGGGGAAGAGCTGAACCAGGTCGACGGCGCGGCCGACGAGCTGCCCGCGGTACTCGGCGTTCACGGCGGCGGACCAGTCGGCGTACGCGCGGGTGAGCACCAGCGTGCCGAAGGAGGACGCGAAGTCGATGACCGCGCCGAGGTCGACGCGCGCCTCCGCGAGCTTCGCGACGAAGGCCGGCTTCGGCTGCGTGCCGGACTTCTGCCGGTCGCGCATGAACGAACCGCGGCCGTGGACCTGGTCGTAACGCGAGATGACGATGTTGTCGAAGTCGATGTAGACCGCGACGCGGCCGTCCCCAGGTTCACTCATGCTGCCACGATATCCCGCGGAAGGGCCGACGGTCCGGCCCCATCCCGCGCAGGCGGCAAGAGGGGACGCGACACGCCGCTATCCCGTAGGCGTAGCGGCGTGTCGCGTCCCCTCGTGTCGCGGAGCAGCGTGTCAGGCGGCGCAGCGGATCAGGCGGCGCAGCGGATCAGGCGGCGTAGCGGTCGGCGACCGTGAGCGCGGCGTCGATCGCGGCGAGGCCCCGGCGCAGTTCGTCCTCCTGGATCACCAGCGGCGGTGCGATGTGGATGCGGTTGAAGTGCGTGAACGGCCAGACGCCCGCCGCCTTGCACGCCGCGGCGACCTCGCCCATCGGGGCCGCGTCCGCGCCGGCCGCGTTGAAAGGCACCAGCGGCTCACGCGTCTCTCGGTCGCGCACCAGCTCCAGCGCCCAGAACAGGCCGCGGCCGCGGACCTCGCCGAGCGACGGGTGCCGGTCGAGCCACGCGGTGATCTCGGGCTCCACGACGCGCTCGCCGAGGTCGCGCACGCGCTCGAGGATGCCGTCCCGCTCGAACACGTCGAACGTCGCCACCCCAGCCGCGCAGGCCAGCGGGTGACCCGAGTAGGTCAGGCCGCCCTGGAACGACACGTCGTCGAAGAAGTTCGCGATCGGGTCCGAGATGACCACGCCGCCGAGCGGTACGTAGCCTGAGTTGACCCCCTTCGCGAAGGTGATCAGGTCCGGCACCACGTCGAACGCGTCGACGGCGAACCACTCGCCGACGCGGCCGAAGCCGACCATCACCTCGTCGGCGATGTAGACGATGCCGTACCTGTCGCACAGCGCGCGCACGCCGGCGAGGTAGCCGGGCGGTGGCATCAGCACGCCGTTCGTCCCGACGATCGTCTCGATGATGATCGCGGCGACGGTCGCGGCGCCCTCCAGGACGATGACGCTCTCCAGGTGCTCCAGCGCGCGCTGCGTCTCCTCCTCCGGTGTGGTGGCGTGGAACGCCGAACGGTACAGGTACGGGCCGAAGAAGTGCGCGACGGACGGGTCGCTCGGCTCGTTCGCCCAGCGGCGCGGGTCGCCGGTCAGCGAGATCGCTGTCGCCGTGCCGCCGTGGTAGGAGCGGTACATGGACAGCACCTTGCTCCGTCCCGTCACCCGGCGGGCCATCCGGACGGCGTACTCGTTGGCGTCGGCGCCGCCGTTGGTGAAGAACACCCGGTTCAGCGTCCCGGGCGCGACGCGGGCGATCCGGCGGGCCAGCTCGCCGCGCACATCGTTCGCCATCGAGGGCTGGATGGTCGCGAGGCGTCCGGCCTGCTGCTGGATGGCGGCGACGAGGTCGGGATGCTGGTGGCCGAGGTTGAGGTTGACGAGCTGCGAGCTGAAGTCGAGGTACGCGTTGCCCTGGTAGTCCCAGAACGTGCAGCCCTCGCCCGCGGCGATCGGCAGCGGGGCGATCTGCGCCTGCGCGCTCCAGGAGTGGAAGACGTGGCTGCGGTCGTCGCTGCGGACCTGGGTCTCTTCGTCGGCGTCCCCGAAAGAGTGCGAGACCCCGCGGCGGTCGGTGAAGCCCGTGCGGACGGTGGTGTCGATGGTGTCGGTCATTGCGTTGGCTTCTTTCGGCTCAGGAGTTGCCGGGGAACGCGAGCTCGATCTTCGAGTGCACCGGGTCGGGCCAGCGCGTCGTGACGACCTTGCTGCGCGTATAGAAGTGGAACGACTCGGGGCCGTAGATGTGCGAATCCCCGAACAGGGAGTTCTTCCAGCCGCCGAACGAGTAGGCGCCGATCGGCACCGGGATCGGGACGTTGATGCCGACCATGCCGACCTCGACGTCGAACTCGAACTGCCGGGCGGCGCCGCCGTCGCGCGTGAACAGCGCGACGCCGTTGCCGTACGGGTTGGCGTTGATGAGCGCGACCGCCTCCTCGAACGTGTCGACGCGGACGACCGAGAGCACCGGTCCGAAGATCTCGTCGTCGTAGACCGCGGTGCCCGGCGTGACGTGGTCGACCAGGCTGACCCCCACGAAGAAGCCGTCGTTGTCGAACTCCTGCGCCGTGCCGTCCACGACGACGGTTGCACCCTCCGCGGCGGCCTTCGCCACGTAGGAGGCGACCTTGTCGCGGTGCTCGCGCGTGATGAGCGGGCCCATGTCGCTGGCCGGGTCGGTGCCGGGGCCGATCGTGAGCGAGCCGAGCCGGCGCTGGATGGCCGGGACGAGCCGGTCGCCCGCCTCGCCGACCGCGACCAGCACGCTGACCGCCATGCAGCGCTCGCCGGCCGAGCCGTAGGCGGCCGAGACGGCGGCGTCGGCCGCGGCCTCGATGTCCGCGTCCTCGAGGACCACCATGTGGTTCTTCGCCCCGCCGAGCGCCTGCACGCGCTTGCCGTTGGCGGCGGCGCGCTGGTAGATCGAACGGGCGATCGGCGTGGAGCCGACGAAGGAGACGGCGGCGACGTCGGGGGAGTCGAGCAGGGTGTCGACGGCCTCCTTGTCCCCGTGGACGACGTTGAGCACGCCCGCAGGCAGGCCGGCCTCGGCGAACAGCTTGGCGAGGAAGACCGAGGCCGACGGGTCCTTCTCGGAGGGCTTCAGGACGACGGTGTTGCCGCAGGCGATCGCGCTGGCGACCATCCACAGCGGCACCATGACCGGGAAGTTGAACGGCGTGATGCAGGCGACGACACCGACCGGCTGCTTGACGCTGTGGACGTCGACGCCGGTGGAGACCTGCTCGCTGTACTCGCCCTTGAGCTTGTCGATCAGACCGGACGCGAACTCGACGTTCTCGAGCCCGCGGCCGATCTCGCCCGCGGCGTCGGAGAGCACCTTGCCGTGCTCGCTCGTCACGATCGCGGCGAGGTCGGAGCGACGCTCGGTGAGGAGGTGGCGGAGCCGGAACATCACGTCGGCGCGCTTGGTGAGGCTCGTGGCGCGCCAGCCCGGGAGTGCGGCCTTCGCCGCCGCGATCGCGGCCGCGGTCTCGGCGGCGCTGGCGAGTACGACGTCGTGCTGCCGGACGCCGGTGGCGGGGTCGAAGACGGGGCCGAGGCGGGCCGGGTCGCCGGACTCCTCGCCGTTCACGAAGTGGCGGATGAGGGCCACGGGATCCTCCTGGAGATGCTGCGCCGGACGGAATGCCCGGCGGCGAAGTAGGCTTGCAATCCCCATGATCACAGAGCGGAGGAGCCAACGATGAGGCCAGATCGTCGGGCGTTCGGACAAGACGAGACAGTTCGTCCGGCGCCGGAGCGGATGCTTCTGCCGACCGTCCGCGAGGTGCTGCGGATGGATCCGATGGCCGACGCACTGCCGGAGGTCCTC
The DNA here is from genome assembly GCF_050990935.1 of Streptomyces sp. L7. Classification (GTDB taxonomy): domain Bacteria; phylum Actinomycetota; class Actinomycetes; order Actinomycetales; family Microbacteriaceae; genus Leifsonia. The sequence continues at coordinate 247,630 of NZ_CP194644.1, forward strand.
GCCGGGGAGGGCGCGCTCGACACCCTCGTGCGCTGGGTGCATGTCGCCGAGACGGCGGACGTGGCGCGGCTGGTCTCCGGCGGCGAGCTGCTGCTGGCGACGGGCCTCGGCTGGCCGCGCGACGCCCGCGCGCTGCGGGCGCTCGGCCGCGACCTGGCGGACGCGGAGATCGCGGGCCTCGTCCTCGAGCTGGGCCCCCGCACGCCGGAGGCGCCGGCGGCCCTGCTGGAGGAGTTCCGGGCTGCGGGACTCCCGTTCGTGGTCCTGCACCGCGAGGCGCGCTTCGTCGCGGTCACCGAGGCGGTGCACGCCAGGATCATCGACGACCAGACCGTCGCGCTCCGGGCCAGGGACGAGATCCGCGAGCTGTTCACCGGGCTGAGCCTCCGCGGCAGTCCGGCCGACTTCATCGTGGCGCAGGCGGCGCGCGTGCTGGGCTGCCCGGTGGTGCTGGAGGACACCGGCCATCAGGTGCTCGTCGCCGAGAACGTCGGCGACGGCGAGGCCGAGCTGGAGCGTTGGGAGCAGCGCTCGCGCGCCGCGCACAAGGGGACGGGGAGCCGGGCTGGACGCTCACGCCGGTGGAGGCCCGCGGGATGCGTTGGGGCCACCTGGTCGCGCTCCCCGGCGAGCCGCATCCCGCCGGGCGGTCGAGCGTGCTGGAGCAGGCTGCCGTCGCGCTGGCGCTCAGCCGCCTGGCCGACCGCGACGAGGAGGAGTGGACGCGGCGCAGCCACGACGCCCTGCTCGGGGCGCTGCTCGGGCGGCGCTTCGCGGGCGACGGCGGCATGGCCGCGCGGTTCGAGGCGTCCGGGTTCCCGGTCGGCGAACGCGTGCTGGCCGGTGTGGCGGTGCGCACCCGGTCGGGGCGGGTGGAGGCCAAGGCGGCTGCCGCAGCCCTGGAGGCCGCGCGCACGGCGGGGTCGGAGGCCATCGCGGCGCCGCATCCCGCATCGCCAGGGCTCCTCGTCGTGGCCGTGTCGTCGCGCTTGGGGCGGCCGGGCGCGGACGCGGTCGCCGACGCGCTTGCGGCAGGGGACGCCGCGGTGGTCGGCGTCGGCTCGGACGCGCACGGCATCCCCGGGCTGCTGTCCTCGGTCGAGGAGGCCGTGGAGCTGACCGGGCGCGGTGGTGGCGGCCGAGGGAGGCACGCCGTCGTGCAGCGCGCCGAGAGCCGACCGCTGCTCCGCCTGGTCACCGCGTTCGGCGACGACCCGCGGCTGCAGGAGTACGCCGAGCGGATGCTGCGCCCGCTCATCGAGCATGACCTCGCCAACGACGGCGACCTGATCGAGGTGCTGCGCGCCTACCTGAGCCACCCGGGCAACCGCACGCGCGCCGCCGCGGCGAGTCACCTCTCCCGGTCGGTGTTCTACCAGCGGATCGCGCTCATCGAGGACCTGCTGGGGCTGGACCTGGACGACGGCGAGACGATCGGCGCGCTGCACGCGGCGGTCCTCGCGCGCCGCATCCGACGCTGACGCGCCGGGCCGGCGCTCCCGCACATTCGGCCCGAATGTCGCCTTTCGCCGCCGCATTCGCGACATTCGGCACGAAGGCCGAAGTCGCGATTCGTCACGAAGGTCGCGGTGGCTATTCGCGCACGTTCTGCGGGCCGGTCAGGAGTCGAAGCCCAGCCCGACGGCGTCGAGCGTGCGGAGGAACAGGTTGCGGCGGCCCTCGTGGTGGTCCGCCCGGTCGAGGGACCAGCGGGTCAGGTTGATGCCGAGGGAGGCCGCCGGTTCGGGCGGGAACGGCAGCGGGCGGCTGCGGACCATCTCCAGGCGCGTGCGCTGGGTCTCCCGGCCCGCCAGCAGGTCGAGCATGACCTGGGCGCCGAAGTGCGTCGCCGCGACGCCGAGCCCGGTGTAGCCGGTCGCGTAGGCGACCGTGCCGCGCCTGGCCGTGCCGAAGAACGCGCAGAACCGGCTGCAGGTGTCGATCGCGCCGGCCCAGCGGTGCGTGAAGGTGAGGCCTTCGAGTTGCGGGAAGGTCGTGAAGAAGTGCGCGGCCAGCTTCCGGAAGGTCTCCGGCCGGTCCTCGTACCGCTCGCGGACGCGCCCGCCGTAGTGGTAGACGGCGTCGTAGCCGCCGAACAGGATCCGGTCGTCGCGCGTGAGCCGGTAGTAGTGGAACTGGTTGGCCGAGTCGCCGAGGCCCTGGCGGCCCGACCATCCGATCGACGCGAGCTGCTCCACGCTCAGCGGCTCGGTCATCAGCACGTAGTCGTAGACCGGCACCGTCGCCAACCGGTTGCGCGTGAGCAGACTCGGGAAGACGTTCGGGGCGAGGGCCGTGCGCTTCGACCGCACGACGCCCCCCGGCGTGGAGAGCGTGGTGCCATCAGCGATGCCCTCCACCGGCGAGCGCTCGAACAGCTCGACCCCGGCCGCCTCGCAGGCCCGGGCGAGCGCGCGGGCCAGCTTGGCGGGGTGGACGAGCGCCGAGTCGCGGGTGCGGAGGAGGCCGCCGAGATAGGTGGGGGAGTGCACCTCGGCCTGCACCGCCTCCCGGTCGAGGAAGCGTGCGTGCTCGCCTTCGGCGCCCTCCCGCAGCCACTCGACCTGGTGCGGCTCGGTCGCGAGGTCGATCGCGCCGTTGCGCTCGAAGTCGGCGTCCAGCCCCAGCTCGCCGACGGTCGCCTCGATCTCGTCGAGGTTCGCCGACCCGAGCCGCTGCAGCTCGTCGAACTCCCGGCCGAAGCGGGCGCGGCCGTTCTCGTCGCCGTGCGTGAGACTCGCCTCGCAGAAGCCGCCGTTGCGCCCGGAGGCCGCCCAGCCGATCCGGCGCCCCTCCAGCAGCACCACGCGCGCGGAGGGGTTCTCGCGCTTGGCGAGGAGTGCGGTCCAGAGGCCCGTGTAGCCGCCGCCGACGACGGCCAGGTCGCACTCGATGTCGCCCCGGAAACGCGGGTAGCGGTCGCCGGGGGCGTCCTCGATCCAGAACACGGCCTGCCGGGCCGGGGCGAGCGCGTGGCTCACCACGGCAGCCGGTGGTGCCTGTCGTTCGAACACGGTTGAGGCCACGGCGATGCCCTCCTGGTGCGGTCGTCGGCGCTGTCGGTGCCGGTGAGGTGCTGGTGCCGCCCATTCTGCCGGGTTGCGCGCGGGATGTCCGTCGCGAATCCGACCCGACTCCGGGCAGACCGTCCGACGCGGATGCGCGGCTCCGCCCGCCCGACACGCGGTCTGAACCGCTTCAGTTCGATGTACTCTTTCCCCGATCGGCCGCGCGGAGCGGTCGGCGCGGAAGGAGCACGACGTGGTGTCAGCGACCCGGGTGACGATCGGCGGCCTCGCCGACCGGCTGGGACTGTCCAAAGCGTCGGTGTCGTATGCGCTCAACGGCCAGCCCGGCGTGAGCGAGGAGACGCGGCGGCGCGTTCTCGACCTCGCCGACGAGCTCGGCTGGCATCCCAGCTCCAGCGCCCGCGCGCTGTCCCGCGCCCGGTCCGACGCGATCGGCATCGTGCTGCGCCGCGATCCCGGGCTGCTCGGCACGGAGCCCTACTACATGAGCCTGCTGGCCGGTGTGGAGGCCGAACTCGCCGAGAGCGGTCAGTCGCTGCTGCTGCGCATGATCGGCCCCTCCAACGGCCAGGACCTCGCCGCCTACCGCCGCTGGAGCGCCGAGCAGCGCGTCGACGGCGTCATGCTCTTCGACATCACCGTGGGCGATCCGCGGCCGGCGCTCCTCGACCAGCTCGGGCTGGCGTTCGTGCTGCACGGCAACAACGAGAGCGTCGCGCCGGGGCGCGTGCTGCTCTACGACGCGTGGGGCGACGCGCACATCCTGGTCGACCACCTGCACGGGCTCGGGCACCGCCGCATCCTCCATATCCAGGGGCCGGCCGAGTTCGAGCACGAGCAGGAGCGCGCCGATGCGATCGCGCGGTTCGCGGCCGAGCTCGGGATGCATGCGTCGTCCGAGCCGTCCGACTACTCGATGGAGGCCGGCGAGCGCATCGCCTCGGCGCACGCGGGCGACCGGTCGCTGTCCGCGCTGGTCACCTCCAACGACCTCCTCGCGCTCGGCGCGCAGGCCGCCCTCAGCCGGGCCGGACGCGACGATGTGGCTCTCGTCAGCTGGGACGACTCCCTGATCTGCCGGATCGGCTCGCGTCCGCTGACCGCGCTGGCACGGTTCCCGGAGGAGCAGGGCAGACGCGCCACCCGGATGCTGCTGGACGAGCTCGCCGGGGTCGCGACGGCGACGCGGACCGCGCGCGCGTCGGAGCTGGTCGTGCGATCGACCAGCGTCCGCGTCTCCGCCTGAGCACGCGTGCCGAGCGGATTCGCGGCCTGACCAGGGCCCTCGAAAACGTATCCGATATACCCCCAAAACCAGGGGTGTCAACGCTTGAGGTCACTGAACCGGTTCAGTTATAGTCGCCCTGGCGCACGGCGCGCTCCCTGGGGACGGGAGCGGCGGCGCCCATCAAGAGACGAAGGAGTCACAATGAGGAAACGCGTCATCGCCGCCGCGGCGCTGGCGGCCACGATCTCGCTCGTGGCGGCGGGCTGCAGCAGCAGTGGTTCGACATCGTCGGCCAGTGGGTCGACCATCACGTACTGGGCGAGCAACCAGGGCACCAGCCTCGACAACGACAAGCAGGTCCTGACGCCGGTGCTCGACGACTTCACCAAGCAGACCGGGGTGAAGGTCAAGCTCGAGGTGATCGGCTGGAACGACCTGCAGACGCGCATCCAGACCGCCGTCACCTCCGGCCAGGGCCCGGACGTCCTGAACATCGGCAACACCTGGGCCGCCTCCCTGCAGGCGACCGGCGCGTTCCTGCCGTTCGGCGACAGCGAGATGAAGGCGATCGGAGGCAGCGACAAGTTCGTGAAGACCGCCCTGCAGACCGGCGGCGCCCCGGGCAAGACAGTGACGAGCGTCCCGCTCTACGGTCTCGCCTACGGCCTGTACTACAACAAGAAGATGTTCACCGACGCCGGCGTGCAGCCGCCCACCAACTGGGAGGAGCTCGTCGCCGACGCCAAGAAGCTGACGAACGGCACGCAGTACGGCTTCTCGCTCGCGGCCGGCAGCTACACCGAGAACGCGCACTTCGCGTTCATCAACTCGGCGCAGAACGGCGGCTCCTGGTTCGACGGCAAGGGCAACCCGACGTTCACCAGCCAGGCGAACATCGACGGCATCAAGCGCTACCTCGATCTGATGCAGACCGACAAGGTCGTCAACACCTCCAACGCCCAGTACGACAACGGCGTGCAGGCGGTGAACGACTTCGCCACCGGCAAGGTCGCGATGATCCTCAGCCAGAACAACGCGGACAGCTCGATCGTCGCCAACGGGATGAAGTCCGACCAGTACGGCGTCGTGCCGTTCCCGGCTCCGGACGGCGGCAAGCAGATCGCCAGCCACGTCGCCGGTATCAACCTGTCGATCTTCAAGAACACCAAGAACAAGGACGCCGCCCTCGAGTTCGTCAAGTACATGACCAGCTCGTCGGTGCAGTCCACCCTCGGCAAGCCCTACTCGACGCTGCCGGTGCTGAACGGCGCCAAGCCGAACTTCACCGACAACGCGGACGAGGCCGCCACGTTCCAGAAGATCTACAACACGATGTCCAAGCCGCTGCCGCTGGTGCCGGCCGAGGACCAGTTCGAGAACACCGTCGGCAAGGCCATGAACGACATGTTCGCCAAGATCGCCACCGGAGGCACTGTCTCCGACTCCGACATCAAGTCGGCTCTGAGCACGGCTCAGGACCAGGTGAAGCAGTCGATCGGCGGCTAGGTTCCTAGCCCCACCGCGACGGCCGGGCGGGATTCGCCCCCGCCCGGCCGCCGCACCCACCGAAGGAGTTCCATGTCGACGACGACATCCGTCCGGACCAGCCCCGCCGAGGCGCCGGCACCGGCCAAGACCCGCCGCAAGCGGCCCAAGGGCTGGTGGCTTCCGCTGGTGCTGCTGGCGCCGGCCATCATCTTCGAGTTGCTCATCCACGTCATCCCGATGGCCACCGGCATCTGGATCAGCTTCCTGCAGCTCACCAAGTTCTTCATCGCCAACTGGAGCGAGGCGCCGTTCGTCGGCCTCAAGAACTACCAGGTCGCGCTGGACTTCAACACGTCCATCGGCGCCGGCCTGCTGACCTCGTTCCTCATCACCTGCAGCTTCACGATCCTCGTGGTCGGGCTCTCCTGGGCGCTCGGGATGGCCGCGGCCGTCGCTCTGCAGGGCCGGTTCCGCGGGCGCGGATTCTTCCGCACCCTCTTCCTCGTGCCCTACGCGTTGCCGCTCTACGCGGGCATCATCACGTGGAAGTTCATGCTCCAGAAGGACACCGGGGCGGTCAACCACTTCCTGTTCGACAACCTCGGCCTCCCGGGCCAGAAGCCGTTCTGGCTGATCGGCGACAACGCGTTCTGGTCGATCGTCATCGTCGCGATCTGGCGGCTGTGGCCGTTCGCCTTCCTGATGCTGATGGCCGGCCTCCAGTCCATCCCGGGCGAGGTCTACGAGGCGTCGGCGGTGGACGGCGCGAAGCCGTTCCGGCAGTGGCGGTCGATCACCCTCCCGATGCTGCGGCCGGTCAACGCCGTGCTGCTGCTGGTGATGTTCCTGTGGACGTTCAACGACTTCAACACGCCCTATGTGCTGTTCGGCAACGCGCAGCCCGCGGCGGGCGACCTGATCTCGTTCCACATCTACAACGCGTCGTTCCTGACCTGGAACTTCGGCTCGGGAGCCGCGATGAGCGTGCTGCTGCTGATCTTCCTGCTCATCGTGTCCGGCATCTACCTGATCGTGCTCAACCGGAGGAACCGCAATGCGTGAGACCGTCTCGTCCAAAGTCTTCCGCTGGGTCGTCGTGGTCTTCCTGACCCTGTTCACTGCGGTGCCGCTCTACGTGATGATCACCTCGTCGGTGAAGCCGCTGGCGGACGTGCAGGGCGCCTTCACCTGGTGGCCGACGAACATCACCTTCCAGCCGTTCATCGACATGTGGTCGACGGTGCCGCTGGCGTCGTACTTCGTCAACAGCGTCATCGTCGCCAGCGCCGCGACCATCCTGAGCCTGATCATCGCCGTCTTCGCCGCCTACGCGGTGTCGCGGTACCGGTTCAAGGGCCGCAGCATCTTCACCACGACCGTGCTGTCCACGCAGATGTTCCCGGGCGTGCTGTTCCTGCTGCCGCTGTTCCTCATCTTCGTGAACATCAACCAAGCCGTCGGCATCCAGCTCGTCGGCACCCGCTGGGGACTGGTGATCACCTACCTGACGTTCGCGCTGCCGTTCGCCATCTGGATGCTCGCCGGCTACTTCGACGGCATCCCGCGGGACCTGGACGAGGCGGCGATGGTCGACGGCTCCGGTCCGATGGGCGCGCTCTGGCACGTCGTGCTGCCTGCTGCCAAGCCCGGCCTGATCGCGGTCGCGATCTACTCGTTCATGACGAGCTGGGGCGAAGTGCTGTTCGCCTCGGTCATGACGACGGACGAGAACCGGACGCTCGCGGTCGGCCTGCAGCTCTACTCGACTCAGACGAATGTGTACTGGAACCAGATCATGGCGGCCTCCCTCGTCGTGTCGATCCCGATCGTGGTCGCGTTCCTCATCCTGCAGCGGAGCTTCGTGGCCGGCCTGACCGCCGGCGCCGTCAAGTGACCCGCGACAGCACCTGAACACCTGCCCCCGAAAGGAATCATGGACCGCCCGTCTCCCCTCCTCGCCGTCGACGGAACCCCTGTGGTCTGGCTCGGAGCGAACTTCTGGTCGCGCACCGGCGGCCCGCTCATGTGGAAGCGCTACGACCCCGCGATCATCCGTCAGGAACTGCGAGTGCTCGCCGATCACGGCCTCACCATGACCCGGTCGTTCTTCTACTGGCCGGACTTCCATCCCACCCCGGACACACTCGACGAGCAGTGTCTGGCGAACTTCGCCGACTTCCTGGATGCCCACACGGAGACCGGGATGACGACGGTGCCGACCTTCCTGGTCGGCCACATGTCGGGCGAGAACTGGGACCCGGCGTGGCGGGAGGGGCGCGACCTCTACAGCGACGTCTGGTTCGTCGGGCGGCAGGCCTGGTACGTGCGGGAGCTCACGGCGCGGTTCGCCGCGCATCCCGCAGTGGCCGGCTGGCTGCTGACCAACGAGATGCCGATCTACGGCGGGGAGGCGCCGCGGCCGATCGTGGACGCCTGGGCCTCCCTGCTGGTCGACGCCGTCCGCGCCGGCGGCGGCACGCAGCCGGTCGCGGTCGGCGACGGGGCCTGGGGCATCGAGACGACCGGTCACGACAACGGCTTCTCGGTGCGCGACCTCGCGCGGTTCACCGACTTCGTCGGGCCGCACGTCTACCGGATGGAGACCGACCAGACCCGGCAGCACCTCAAGGCGGCGTACATCGCGGAGCTCTCCGCTGTCGGCCTCCCGGTCATCATGGAGGAGTTCGGCCTCACCAGCGACTTCGTCTCCGACGAGGGCGCGGCCTCCTACTACCGGCAGCTCCTCTACACGACTCTGCTCGCCGGAGCGACCGGCTGGATCGCGTGGAACAACAGCGACTACGACGACCTCGCCGACCAGCGGCCCTACTCGCACCACCCGTTCGAGATGCACTTCGGCATCACCGACCGTCACGGTGCGCCCAAGCCGCCGCTGCGCGAGCTGGCCCGGTTCGCCGCCGACCTCGCGGCCATCGACCTCCCGAACGCGAACCGCACGCCGGTGGACGCCGCGATCGTCGTGCCGTCGCACCTGGAGGCGGACTACCCGTTCACGAACGAGGCCGAGCGGGCGCACATCGTGGCGACCGGCGAGCAGGCGTACCTCGCGGCGCACGAGGCGCACATCCCGGTCGCCGTGGTCCGCGAGCGGGAGGACGGCGGCATCCCGGTCGGCTACGGCCTGTACCTGCTGCCGTCGATCAAACAGCTGTGCGCGACCTCCTGGCTGCAGTTGGAGGAGCTGGCCCGCGACGGAGCGACCGTGTACGCGTCGTACTCGCACGGCGACAGCGGCGTGCAGCGCGGGCCGTGGTGGACGAACACCGAAGCGCTCTTCGGCGTGCGCCTGCAGAGCGCGTACGGTCTGGCCGAGCCGGTGACCGACGAGACGGCGACGATCCGGTTCGTGATGGACTTCGGGCCGCTGACCGCCGGGACGGTGCTGACGTTCCCCGTGGCCGGCAACGAGAACGGTCGGACGTTCCTGCCGGTGCGGGCGACCTCCGGAACCGTCATCGCTGTCGACTCGCACGGCCGCCCGGCGATCGTGGTGAAGGAGCACGGCGCGGGCCGCGCGGTGCTGTCGACTTATCCGCTGGAGTACTTCGCGTCCGCGCGGGCGCGCAGCAACCCCGAGGACACCTGGCGGTTGTACGACGCGCTGGCCTCGGTGGCCGATGTGGAGCGCGACGTGCGCCTCGACGACCCGCGGGTCTTCGTGGACACGCTGGTGCACGACGACGGGCGGCGCTTCGCGGTGTTCGTGTCGCAGCACGCGACACCGGTCACGGTGCGGCCGGTCGTGGCGGGGGAGCTTCGGACGCTCGCGGGCGACGCGTCGGGCGACCTGGCGCTCGACCCGTACGGTGTGGCGGTGCGCGAGGTCGTGCTGGACTGACTCGGACCTCTGCTACGGTCCAACCATGACCTTGGGGGAAATCGGCAGGCCGTCGCGGCCGCCGTTATCGCGGTGTTCCTGTCGGTCGCTCTGGGCGGATGCGCGTCGGATGCGCCGCCCACGAACGCCGCGACGACGAACGTCGCGGCCCCCACGACGACACCGGCCGCCGCACCCACCGTAGAGCCCAGCGGGGAGGCGGAGACAGCCGAACAGACCGCATGGAAGGCCTGCGCGGCCGTCGCGCAGGACGAGTACGTGTCCAAGAACCCGGGTTCGAGCATCGAGCCGTTCCTGGCGTCCAGAGACACCTTCCAGGACTTCGGTGACGGCGCGCCGCGCATGATGGTCGGCGTCCACCCGGCACAACCCGTCGCCGGCTCCGGAGGGATCGTCGTCGTCTGCACGATGTCCGACACGAGCCACGCGGCGACCGTGGTGTCCTGGACGATCAAGGACGTTTGACCCAGCCCTTCGGCATTCGCATCAGGAGTCCGTCGGCGCGTGGCGCTCGAGGAAGTCGTAGACCTCCGTCGAGTCCACTCCGGGGAACGTCCCTGTCGGCAGCGCCGCGAGCAGCGACGTGGGCGTGCGGGCCGCCGGCCACGCCATCCCCTCCCAGCGGTCCGCGAGCGCGCCGGACGGGCGGCGGCAGCACGATTCGTCGGGGCAGCGCGACACGGCCCGGTGCGTGGTCTCGCGGCCGCGGAACCATTTCACGTGCGCGAACGGCACGCCGACGCTGACCGAGTAGTCGCCCTCCTTGGCCTTCTCGATGCGGGAGGTGCACCAGAACGTCCCGCGCGGGGTGTCGGTGTACTGGTAGTACGGGCTGAACCGGTCGGCGACGTCGAAGACCGTCCGGGCGGTCCAGCTCCGGCAGACCGGCGTGCCCTCGATCGCGCCGAGCGCGTCTGAGGGGAAGGCGACCGAGTCGTTCTCGTAGGCCTTGATGATGGTGCCCGACTCGTGCACCTTCATGAAGTGCACCGGGATGCCGAGCCGCGCGGTCGCCAGGTTGGTGAACCGGTGGCAGGCGGTCTCGTACGACACCGCGAAGGCGTCGCGGAGGTCCTCCATCGAGATGCGGCGGAAGTTCTTGGCCTCGGCGAGGAACGCGACGGCGTCCTTCTCCGGCAGCAGCAGCGCCGCGGTCAGGTAGTTGGTCTCCACCCGCTGTCGCAGAAAGTCGGCGTAATTTCCGGGCTCGTCGTGACCGAGGAGCTGGGAGGCGAACGCCTGAAGGATGGGGGAGCGGGAGTCGCGGGAGGCCGACTGCTCGGTCGGCAGGTAGATGCGGCCGTTGCGCTTGTCGGTCACCGACCGGGTCGAGTGCGGGAGGTCGCCCACGTAGTGCAGCGAGAAGCCGAGGCGGTCGGCCATATCCGCAACGGTCTGGTGCGAGACCGGGCCTCCGGAGTGGCCGACCGCGGTCAGGAGGTCGGCGGCGATGGCCTCCAGGTCGGCGAAGTAGTTGTCGCGGGCGCGCATCGTCGCACGCAGCTCGGCGTTGGCGCGGCGGGCCTCCTCCGGGGTCGCCGCGCGCTCCTTGTGGAGACGCGCGACCTCCTGGTGCAGGGCCAGGATCGCCCGCAGCGTCGCGTCGGGGACCGCCTTGGACACCCGCACCGGGTCGATCCCGAGCGCGCCGAACACCGGCCCGCGCTGCGCCCGCTCGACCGCGATCTCCAGGGCTGCGCGCTCGTCGGGGGCGTCGGGGGCCAGGAGGTCGTCCACGGTCACGCCGAGGGCGGCGGCGATGGCGCGGAGCTGGGCGAGGCGCGGCTCGCGGTTGCCGTTCTCGATCGCGGACACCTGGGACGGCGCGCGGTCGATCGCGGCGGCGAGGGCCTCCAGCGTCATCGCCTTCTCGAGGCGGAATGCGCGCACGCGCCGGCCGAGGGTGAGCGCGTCGGCTCCGATCGGCTCGTCGTCGATCCGGACAGCGGTGTCGGTCATGCAGGCCATGCTGACACTCCGGCGAAGTTCTGGCAAACAGAAGAACCCGCGAATTTCTGTCGACGGATCCTCTCCGGACGTGTTGCGGCCGGGCCACGATCGTGTCATCCGATCCGACCGATGGAGGTCACGATGAACACCGCAGCCCGTCCCGGGGACACGACGCAGACCGCCGCCGAGCTCCGCCTCGAGTGGGACGCCGACCCGCGCTGGTCCGGCATCCGCCGCGACTACACGGCCGAGGACGTCGTGGCGCTCCGCGGCCCGGTGCGCGAGGAGCAGACACTCGCCCGACGCGGCGCCGAGAAGCTCTGGGAGCTCATCCAGCGCGAGGGCAGCGGCCCGGACGCGCAGTGGGTCGCCGCGCTCGGCGCCCTCACCGGCAACCAGGCCGTCCAGCAGGTCCGCGCGGGCCTGGAGGCGATCTATCTCTCCGGCTGGCAGGTCGCCGCCGACGCCAACCTGTCCGGCCAGACCTACCCCGACCAGAGCCTGTACCCGGCCAACTCGGTTCCCGCGGTCGTCCGCCGGATCAACAACGCGCTGCTGCGCGCCGGCCAGGTCGAGGGCCCCGACGGCCCGGTGGCCGACTGGATGGCGCCGATCGTCGCCGACGCGGAGGCCGGCTTCGGCGGCCCGCTCAACGCGTACGAGCTCATGCACAGCATGATCCAGGCCGGCGCCGCGGGCGTGCACTGGGAGGACCAGCTCGCCAGCGAGAAGAAGTGCGGCCACATGGGCGGCAAGGTGCTCGTCCCGACCGGACAGCACATCCGCACCCTCAACGCCGCGCGGCTCGCGGCAGACGTCGCGGGCGTCCCCACCATCGTGATCGCCCGCACAGACTCGCTCGCGGCAACGCTGCTGACCAGCGACCACGACGAGCGCGACCGGCCGTTCCTCACCGGCACGCGCACGGCGGAAGGCTTCTACGAGGTGACAGGCGGCATCGAGCCGGTCATCGCCCGCGGCCTCGCCTACGCGCCGTACGCCGACCTGCTCTGGGTGGAGTCCGCCGAGCCGGACCTGGAGCTTGCGCGCCGCTTCGCCGAGGCGGTGCACGCCGAGTTCCCCGGCAAGAAGCTCGCCTACAACTGCTCGCCGTCGTTCAACTGGCGCAAGCACCTGGACGACGAGACGATCGCCCGGTTCCAGCGCGAGCTGGCGGCGATGGGCTACGCGTTCCAGTTCATCACCCTCGCGGGCTTCCACGCCCTCAACTACTCCATGTTCACGCTCGCCAAGGACTACGCCGACCGGCAGATGAGCGCGTACGTGGACCTCCAGGAGGCCGAATTCGCCTCCGAGAGCTCCGGATACACCGCCACCCGCCACCAGCGGGAGGTCGGCACCGGCTACTTCGACCGCATCGCGACCGCGCTCAACCCCGAAAGCGCCACCCTCGCCCTAGTCGACTCCACCGAACAACACCAGTTCTAACCCCACCCACCCCCGTCCCCAGCCATCGCTTCCTCACTTTCTCGCGCCGACACGCAGTGCGAGGCGGGAGAAAGTGAGGAACGGATGGCGGGGGAGACGAGAAGGAGATACGACCATGATCGAGATCACCGGGCCCCGCGTCGACGGGACCGACGACATCCTGACCCCGGAGGCGCTCGCCTTCGTCGACCACCTGCACCAGGCCTTCGCCGCCCGCCGCCAGGAACTCCTGCAGGAGCGCCGACGTCGTCGCGAGGAGGCAGGCAACGGCCGCGACCCGCGCTTCCTCAGCACCACCGAGGTGATCCGCGACGACCCGCACTGGCGCGTCGCCGGCGCCGGCCCCGGCCTGGAGGACCGCCGTGTGGAGATCACCGGCCCGACCGACCCGAAGATGGCGATCAACGCCCTCAACTCGGGAGCCCGCGTCTGGCTCGCCGACCAGGAGGACGCCACCAGTCCCACCTGGGCGAATGTCGTCGGCGGCCAGCGCACACTGTTCGACGCCGTCCGCGGGCAGCTCGCCTTCACCAGCCCCGAGGGCAAGGATTACCGGGTCACCACCCCGCACGAGCACACGCCCACCATCGTGATGCGCCCGCGCGGCTGGCACCTGGTCGAGAAGCACCTCGCCTTCACCGACCGGGCCGGGCGCACCACCCCGGCCAGCGCCTCCCTCACCGACTTCGGGCTGTACTTCTGGCACAACGCCGAGGAGCTGGTCGCGTCCTGCCGCGGACCGTACTTCTACCTGCCCAAGCTGGAGTCGCACCTGGAGGCGCGGCTCTGGAACGACATCTTCGTCTTCGCCCAGCAGCGGATCGGGATGCCGGTCGGCACGGTGCGGGCGACGGTCCTGATCGAGACCATCCCGGCCGCGTTCGAGATGGAGGAGATCCTCTACGAACTGCGCGACCACTGCGCCGGCCTCAACGCCGGCCGCTGGGACTACATCTTCTCGATCATCAAGACCTTCCTCGGCCGCGGCAAGCGCTTCGCGTTCGGCGACCGCAGCGGCATCACGATGACGGTCCCGTTCATGCGGGCGTACACCGAGCTGCTGGTCGCCACGTGCCACAAGCGCGGCGCCCACGCGATCGGCGGCATGAGCGCCTTCATCCCGAACCGCCGCGACGCCGAGGCGACCGAGCGCGCCCTCGCGCAGGTCGCCGACGACAAGCGCCGGGAGGCCGGCGACGGCTTCGACGGGACCTGGGTCGCGCATCCCGACCTCATCCCGACGGCGCTCGCCGAGTTCGACGCGGTGCTCGGCGACCGGCCGAACCAGGTCGAGCGGCTGCGCGAGGACGTGCACGTCACGGCGGCCGAACTCCTCGACGTCACGTCGGCCGGTCGCACGGTCACCGACGCGGGAGTGCGCTCGAACGTCTCGGTCGCCCTCCGCTACATCGAGGCCTGGCTGCGCGGCACGGGAGCCGTCGCGATCGACGGGCTGATGGAGGACGCCGCGACCGCGGAGATCTCCCGCTCGCTGCTGCGGCAGTGGATCGAGAACCGGGTCGTCACCGCCGAGGGAACGCCGGTCGACCGTGCGCTCGTCGCCGGGATCCTGGCCGAGGAGTGCATCCGGCTCAGCGCGGACGCGCGCACCGCGGGAGTCGCGGACCGCTTCGACGATGCGGCCGAACTGCTGGCGGAGGTGTCGCTCGCGGAGGAGTTCCCGACCTTCCTGACCATCCCGGCCTACACCTGGTTCCTGGTGGACGAGCCGTCGCAGGAGCAGATCGAGGAGACCGTGGAGGAGCTGGCGCCGGCCGTCTGAACCGGGCGTGGCCGGCGTCGACGGCTGTGGTTGCCGTCACCGGGGGTGGTGCTCGAGGTACTTCTCGAGCACCACCCCCTGATTCAGTTCCGGGTCGCGCGCGCCGACGAGCAGCGTGACGACGGGATGCGTGTCGCCCAGCTCGCGGAGCTGCGCCACCGCCGGGTTCGCGTCGAGCTCGGCGTCGTAGCGCACGACGAACTCGTCGAACAGGGGCGCCTCATGGTGGAACCAGCGCCGCAGCTCGGTGGACGGCGCGACGTCCTTGAGCCAGAGGTCCACCTTCGCCTTCTCCTTGGTGAGGCCGCGCGGCCAGAGCCGGTCGACCAGCACGCGGAGGCCGTCCTCCACGGCGGGCGGGTCGTAGACGCGCTTGACGCGGTAGACCATGTCGAGACCTCCTACAGCATCGTGAGGGTCGGCTCCTCGTGGGTGCCGACCGGGAAGTGGGCGAGGAAGACGACCCCTTCGGGTCCGGCGTCGAACCGGGCGATGCGGGCGCCCTCCTCCTCGTAGAAGGTGTCGCCGGCCTCCAGAGTGACCACCGCACCGCCCTCGACCTGGTAGAACGCCGAGCCGCGCTCGATCGAGCCCACCACCGGGCCGTTGTGGAGGTGGAGGCCGCCGGCGACGTCCGGCTGCATCGTGATGCGGCGCGTCTGGATACGGCCGACCGGGCGCGGGTTGGCGAGCGTGACGTCCTGCACGATCTCCCGAACGATCGGCCCGATCTCCTCGACCGGCCTCATCGCCTCGACCGGCCTCAGCTCCTCGGCGCTCATAGCGGAGCCAGCAACGCGTCGCGGAGGCTGTCGCCGAGTCCGGGCGGGATTTCGACCGACACGGCCAGCGCCTGGATGGCGCGGCTGAAGTAGTTGCGAGCCGCGGCGGCCAGTGTGATGTCGACGATCTCGCGGTCCGTGAAGCCGAGCTCACGCAGCCGCAGGGAGTCGGCATCGGTCATGGACGCGGAGTCCTCGCTGACCCGCTTCGCGTAGTCCATCATCGCGACCTCGGCCTCGCTCAGTCCGGCGTCGTGGAAGTCGCGGGCGACGGCCTCCACGTCGGCGGCGTCCATGACCGCGAGGGTCTTGCGGCCGTGCGCGAGGCGGCAGTGCTGGGAGCGCGTGCCCTCGGCGGCGGCGAGGGTGACGAGCTCGAAACGCCGTACGCCGAGCTGGGCGATGATCGCCCGGACGAGCTGCTCCCAAGCACGGTACGCCTCGGGATTGGACGCCATCACGCGGGTGTACTCGGCCACGTAGCCGAGGTCGCGCTCGTCCTTCGCGTAGATCTCGGCGATGTCGCCGGTCGCCTCGCCGGGTTCGACGGTCTGGATGATGGTCATGTGTCCTCCTCGCACCTCGCGGGATTCATCGTGCCACCGGCGGGCCGGGCGTGCCAGAGCGGACGAGCGCAGAGGCGTGCGCGGCCGCTCAGTGCGCGAAGGCCGCCTCGGACGGCGCGTCCGCCGGCTTGCCGACGAAGAACGAGCCGACGACCCCGAACAGCGAGATGATCGCCGCCGCGAAGAACGCCGCACGGATCCCGCCCGCGGTGGCCGCGTCGAGCGAGGCTCCGCCCGCTGCGAGGGTCGCGGTCTGCGCCGACAGCACGGCGACCAGCAGCGCCGTGCCCGCCGCGCCGCCGACCTGCTGGATGGTGCCGAGGATCGCGCTGCCGTGCGAGTACAGGTGCGGAGGCACCGCGCCGAGGCCGGCCGTGAAGAGCGGCGTGAACATCAGCGCCAGGCCGAGGCTCATCGTGATGTGCGCGACGAGCACCAGGTAGATCGGGGTGGTCTCGGTCACCATCGTCAGCCCCCACATCACCAGGCTGACCAGGATCGCTCCGGGGATCACCAGCGGGCGCGGCCCGATCCGGTCGTAGAGACGGCCGACGAACGGCGCGGCGAGCCCCATGACCAGGCCGCCGGGCAGCAGGAGCAGGCCGGTGCCGAGCACGTCGAGGTGCAGCACGTGCTGAAGGTAGAGCGGGAGCACGATGATGACGCCGAACAGCGACGCCGTCGTGATCGCCATCAGCACGATCGCGGCCGTGAAGATCGGGCTGCGGAAGGTGCGGAGGTCGAGCAGCGCGCGGTCCGTGCGCTGGAGGAGCAGTTGCCGGGTGATGAACGCGGCGAGCGCGACGACGCCGACGGCGAGCGAGCCCCACAGCATCGGCCCGTTGCCGGCGGCGGCCGGCCCGGTCTCGCTGCTCAGCGTCAGCCCGTAGACCAGTCCGCCGAAGCCGAGCGCCGACAGGATGACCGAGAGCACATCCACCCGGCTCTTGCGGGTCTCGGTGACGTTCTCGACGAATTTCGCGCCGATCAGCAGCATGACGAGCGCGATCGGCAGCACGATCAGGAAGATCCAGCGCCACGCCAGGAAGTTGAGGATGACGCCCGAGATGGTCGGGCCGATCGCGGGCGCGACCGAGATGACGATGGAGACGTTCCCCATCGTGCGGCCGCGCAGCGCCGGCGGCACCAGCGTCATGAGGGTGGTCATCAGCAGCGGCAGCATGATGGCGGTGCCGCATGCCTGGATCACCCGGGCGACGACGAGGATGCTGAACCCGGGCGCGACGGCGGCGACCAGCGTGCCGAGCGAGAACAGCGACATCGCCGCGATGAAGGCCTGCCGGGTGGTGAACCGCTGCAACAGGAAGCCGGTGATCGGGATGACCACCGCCATCGTGAGCATGAAGGCGGTCGAGAGCCACTGCGCGGCGAGTGCGTCGATGTGGAGGTCGTCCATCAGCTTGGGGATGGCGACACTCATGATCGTCTCGTTGAGGATCACGACGAACGTGGCGGAGAGCAGGAGCCAGATCACGCGCTGATCGCGCGCCGCGATGCGCGGCTGGCCGTTGTGCGACCCGCCCTCGGCCTGACGGGTCGCTTCGGTGTCGATGGCGTCGGCGCGAGGCGCAGGTGAGGTCTTCTCAGTCACCGGTCCACACTATCCGCGACCCCCGACACCGTGGGTTTCGATCAGATGAACTCACCGCCCCGTTCACTCTCCGCGTAACCCGGAATACCGCAGCCATCTCTTCCTCACTTTCTCCCGCCTCCACTCGGCGTGTTGCGGGAGAAAGTGAGGAAGAGACGGCTGGGCGGGCGGGCGGGAGGGGGTCAGGAGGCGAGGCCGCGGACTTCGCGGACGGCGTCGGCGACGGCAGGGGCGACGGCGACGAGGTCGGCTTCGGTGATGTCGGGGCTCCAGGAGAAGCGCACCGCGGTGCGGGCGATGTCCTCGTCGTAGCCGAGCGCGAGGAGCACGTGCGAGGCGTCCTCGCTGCCGGCGGCGCAGGCCGATCCGCTGGAGGAGACGATCCCGCGCCGCTCCAGCTCCAGCAGCACGGTCTCGCCGTTCGTCCCGGGGAAGACGAAGGAGGCCGTCCCCGGCAGGCGCGACGAGGGGTGACCGGTCAGCTCCGCTCCGGGTGTCTGCGCCAGCACCGCGGCCGTGAACGCGTCGCGCGCGGTCGTCGCGTGGGCGGCGTTCGCCTCCCGGTCGCGCATGGCCAGCCGGGCCGCCGTCGCCAGCGCGACCGCCCCTGCGACGTTCTCGGTCCCGGATCGGCGCCCGCGCTCCTGGCCGCCGCCGTGCAGCACCGGCTCGAGCGGGAGCCGGCCGCGCACGAACAGCGCGCCGATCCCCTTGGGGGCGCCGAGCTTGTGCCCGGAGACGCTGAGCGCGTCCACCCCGAGCGCGCGGACATCGAGCGGCAGCCAGCCCGCCGCCTGCACCGCGTCGGTGTGGAAGGGGACGCCTAGCGCATGCGCCGACGCCGCCAGCTCCGCGACCGGCTGGACGGTGCCCACTTCGTTGTTGGCGAGCATCACGCTCGCGAGCGTCGTGTCCGGCCGGAGCGCCGCGGCGAAGTCGGCGGGGGACACCAGGCCGTCGCGACCGACCGGAACGAACGTCGCCTCGAACCCGTGCACCCGCACCAGGTAGTCGACGGAGGCCAGCACCGCCTCGTGCTCGATCGGCGTCGTCACCAGGTGCCGGCCGCGGGGCGCGCCCAGCGCGATCCCCTTGACCGCGAGGTTGTCGGCCTCGGTGCCTCCCGAGGTGAACACGACCTCCGACGCCCGGCAGCCCAGCCACTCCGCGACCGTCGCGCGCGCGGCGGCCAGGGCGCGCGCCGCCGACTCGCCGACCGCGTGGTGGCTCGACGGGTTGCCGAAGTCGCCGGTGAGGTACGGCCACATCGCCTCCAGGACCTCGCGGCGCACCGCGGAAGTCGCGGCGGCGTCGAGGTACAGCCCGGTCATGCGTTCTCCAGCACCACGTCCAGGCCGAGGTCGAGCGAGCGGACGCTGTGCGTGAGCGCGCCCGAGGAGATCACATCGACGCCGGTCTCGGCGATGTCGCGCACGGTGGCGAGGCTGACGTTGCCGCTGGCCTCCACGATCGCGCGGCCGCCGACGATCGCGACGCCCTCGCGCAGGTCGTCCAGTGTGAAGTTGTCGAGCATGATCGTGTCCACCCCGGCGGCGAGCACCGGTTCGATCTGGTCGATGCGGTCCACCTCGACCTCCAGGTGCGTGGTGTGCGACAGCTCGGAGCGCACCCGGCGGAGGGCGTCGGTCACCGACAGTCCGGATTGGGCGGTGAGGATCGCGAGGTGGTTGTCCTTGGCCATCACCGCGTCGGACAGCGAGTAGCGGTGGTTGTGGCCGCCGCCGCTGCGCACCGCGTGCCGCTCGAACGCGCGGAGGCCGGGCGTGGTCTTGCGGGTGTCCACGATGCGGGCGGAGGTGTGGGCGACCTCCGCGACGAACGATGCGGTGAGCGTCGCGATGCCGGACATCCGCTGCACGAAGTTCAGGGCCACGCGCTCGCCCTGCAGCACCGAGCGGGCGGGGCCGCTCACGGTCGCGAGGGTGTCGCCCGCCTCGAACGCGTCGCCGTCCGCAACGGCCAGTCCCACCTCGATGGCGGGGTCCGTCAGCGTCATCGCGGCGGCGAAGACGGCGCCCCCGGAGAACGTGCCGGGCTCGCGCGCGGAAAGCCGCGCGGTGGCATATGCCGTTTCGGGAATGAGCAGCTCGCTGGTCAGG
Source organism: Streptomyces sp. L7 (assembly GCF_050990935.1). Lineage (GTDB taxonomy): Bacteria > Actinomycetota > Actinomycetes > Actinomycetales > Microbacteriaceae > Leifsonia. Next base: position 267,496 of record NZ_CP194644.1, read on the forward strand.
TCGCCCCACGGCGCGTCCTCGGCGAGAGCGGCTCGGACGACGTCGTGGATGGTCTGGCGGGTCAGCATGGAACGGTCACCTCGGTAGGAACGGACAGCGGTGCGAGCACGGTGTGGCGGGGCGTACCCGTCGCCGGCAGCGGGAAGTCGGAGCGGAAGTGGGCGCCGCGCGACTCCTCGCGCGACAGGGCGGAGGCGACGACCAGGCGGCCGAGCTGAAGGAGGTTCGCGTCCTCGCCGGGCTCGGGCATCCGGAAGGCGGCGAGCTCGCGGGCGGCGCGTTCGAGGCCGGCGCGGTCGCGGTGGAGGCCGGCGCCGGCCCAGAGGATGGACTGGAGCCGCGCGCGGTCGAACGGCTCGGCGCCCTCCGGGAGTTCGATCGCGGCCGACGCTGCGGGGCCGGGCTCGGCGACCCAGTCGGGCAGTTCGGCCCACGGCTCGCCGATCGTCTCCGCCGCGCGGTGGGCGAACACCAGCCCCTCCAGCAGCGAGTTCGAGGCCAGCCTGTTGGCGCCCTGCGCGCCCGTGCAGGCGACCTCCCCGACCGCGAACAGGCCGGGGACGCTCGTGCGCCCGAGGATGTCGGTGACCACGCCGCCCATCGCGTAGTGCGCGGCGGGCGTGACCGGAACCGGTTCGCGGGACCAATCGATCCCGGCGGCCCGGCAGGCGGCGTCGATGGTGGGGAAGCGGTGTGCGAGGAACTCCGCGCCGAGCGCGGTGGCGTCGAGCACGACGGGGAGGCCGCCCTGAGCCGCCATCTCGACGGCGATCCCGCGCGCGACGACGTCGCGCGGCGCGAGCTCCGCGTCCGGGTGGACGTCCAGCATGAACCGCTCGCCGCGCGCGTTGCGGAGCACCGCGCCCTCGCCGCGCACCGCCTCCGACACCAGGAAGGTGCGCGAGCCGCCGTCCGCGGACAGCAGCCGCAGTGCCGTCGGGTGGAACTGCGTGAACTCGAGGTCGGCGAGCAGCGCGCCGGCCCGGTACGCGGCCGCCACCCCGTCGCCGGTGGCGATCTCCGGGTTGGTCGTGTGCGCGTAGAGCTGCCCCCAGCCTCCGGTCGCCAGCACGACAGCGTCGGCGTCGAGCTCGGCCTCGGTGCCGTCCGCCAGCCGCAGTGCGACCCCGGAGGCCGCGCCGTCCGTCACGAGCACATCGCGGAGGAACGCCCCGGTCACCACGCGGATGCCGGCGGCGCGCACAGCCGCGTCGAGCGCCCGCTCGATCTCCGCGCCGGTCGCGTCGCCGCCCGCGTGCAGCACGCGCGCGCTCGAGTGGGCCGCCTCCAGCCCGCGGGCGAGTCCCGTCGCGTCGCGGTCGAACGCGACGCCGAGCGCGATCAGCTCACGCACCCGCGCCGGCCCGTCGCCGCAGAGCGCCTCCACGGCCTCCACGACGTTCAGTCCCGCGCCCGCACGCAGCGTGTCCGCGACGTGGTCGGCCACGCTGTCGTCGGAGAACACCGCTGCGGCGATCCCGCCCTGCGCGTACCGGGTGCTGCCGTCGGCGATGCCGCCCTTGGTCACGATCGTCACGTCGTGGCGCTCGGCCGCACGCAGCGCGGCGACGAGCCCGGCGATCCCGCTCCCGACGACGACGACGCGGGCCATGTCAGGCCGCCATCGTCGTGTCCGGCCGGGCGGCGAGCATGCGCTCGAGCGCCACCCGGGCGGGCGCGGCGACCTCGTCGGCCACGCGCACCTGGTTCACGACCTCGCCGCGCACCAGGCCCTCCAGTACCCAGGCGAGGTAGCCCGGGTGGATGCGGTACATGGTCGAGCACGGGCAGACCACCGAGTCGAGGCAGAAGATCGTGTGCTGCGGGTACTCCGCCGCCAGCCGCTGCACGAGGTTGATCTCGGTGCCGATGGCGAAGGTGGAGCCCGCGGGCGCCGCCTGGATCGCCTTGACGATGTAGTCGGTCGAGCCGTATTCGTCGGCGGCGTCCACGACCTCCATCGGGCACTCGGGGTGCACGATCACCCGGACGCCGGGGAACTCGGCGCGCGCGTGCTCGATCTGGCCGACCGTGAAGCGCTTGTGCACCGAGCAGAAGCCGTGCCACAGGATGACCTGCGCCTCGCTCAGCGACGTCTCGTCGTTGCCGCCGAGCGGCTTGCGCGGGTTCCAGAGCGGCATCCGCTCGACCGGGACGCCCATCGCCTTGGCGGTGTTGCGGCCGAGGTGCTGGTCCGGGAAGAACAGCACGCGCTGCCCGCGCTCGAACGCCCACTTCAGCACGGTCGCCGCGTTGGACGACGTGCAGACGATGCCGCCGTGCTCGCCGCAGAACGCCTTGAGCGCCGCCGACGAGTTCATGTACGTCACCGGGATGACCGGCACGCGTCCATCGGCGTCCGGCTCGGTGCCGTACAGGTCCTCCAGGGCCTCCCAGCACTCCTGCACCGAGTCGAGGTCGGCCATGTCGGCCATCGAGCAGCCGGCGGCGAGGTTCGGGAGGATGACGCTCTGCTCGGGCCGGGACACGATGTCCGCGGTCTCCGCCATGAAGTGGACGCCGCAGAAGACGATCGTCTCGGCCTCCGGGCGCGCCTTGGCGAAGTTGGCGAGCTGGAAGGAGTCGCCGACGAAGTCCGCGAACTGCACGACCTCGTCGCGCTGGTAGAAGTGGCCCATCACTGCGACGCGGTCGCCGAGGGTCGCCTTGGCGGCGCGGATGCGCCCGGCGAGCTCCTCCTTCGACGCGGTGCGGTATTCCTCGGGCAGCTCGCCCTGCTTCGGGGCGAAGGCGGGGATCGGGTCGTCCTGCGAAGCGCCCGGGCCGTACGAGGGCGGGGCGGAGTCGAACAGCCAGGGCCCGTCGACCAGCTCGGGGGCGCAGGTGGCGCCGTCGAGGCTGCCGCTCGAGATGAGCTGGATGGTGGTGTCGACCGATGCGATGGTCATGACTGCTCGCTTTCCGGGGTGGGACGTGTTTCCGGGGTGGGACGTTGGCGGCGGGCGCCGAAAGGAGGCTGCTGCCGGGGGAGCGGCCCCGCGTCGGCGAGGTCGATCGAGTCGTTGTAGCGGTAGAGCCGCGGTGGCCGGTGCCGCGTGCCGGTGAGGTAGTCGCCGGTGGCGACGACGGCGCCGGAGGACTCGATGGTCCGCCGGAAGTTCGCCGGGTCGAGCGGGCGGCCGAGGACCGCCTCGTGCACCTCGCGGAGCTGGGCGAGGGTGAAGCGCTCGCCCAGGAAGGCGTGGGCGATGCGCGAGTACTCCATCTTCGTGCGCAGCCGCCAGAGGGCGTACTCGACGATGACGTTGTGGTCGAAGGCCAGCTCGGGAAGGTCGTCGGCCGAGAACCAGCCGACGTTCTCTCCGGCCGTCGCCGCTTCGGCCTCCGCGCTGCCAACGAGCGCCCAGTAGACGATGGAGACGACGCGTTCGTCGCCGGGGGAGCGGACGGCGTCGCCGAACGTGTAGAGCTGCTCCAGGTAGCGCGGGGCGAGGCCGGTGGTGTCGGCGAGGGTGCGGGCGGCGGCGTACGCCAGGTCTTCGCCGACCCGGAGCGGGCCCCCGGGAAGCGCCCAGCGCCCTTCGAACGGGGCCCGGATGCGGCGCACCAGCGGCAGCCAGACCTGGGCTCGCCCTCCGGTGAGCTCGTCGGAGCGGAGCGCGAAGATGACCGTCGACACGGCGAGCATCGCACTCGCGCGTTCGTGCTCGGCCATCGCGGGCCTCCCGTCCGACTAAAGGTCACAGTGACCCTAAGTTGCGCACCATCTTAGTGTCAACATGACCAGAACACCAAACGGGCGGGCAACACTCGGGTCCGCGCGCACCCGCCGCGCGGACCCGTTATGCTGGCCGAGTCAACTGAATACCGGGCCATTCAGGCCGATGCGGGAGAGTCGCGCGCGCGAGCGGGCGGCACCGAAGGAGCAATCCTCCCCGACAATCTCTCAGGTACGCGTACCGCATCGGACTGGCCACTCTGAAAAGCAGGGCAGCACTTGCCCTCGCCCACGGTGAAAGCCGTCGCCCGCAGCAGCGGTCGCGGTGAAACTCTCAGGCCGGATGACAGAGGGGGAGTTCTTCACACGGAGCGCGCAGCGCGCTACCGTTCATCCCTCCGGCGACGGCCGGCGAACGGAGAACTCATGAGCTCGCACGACAGCCACACCGACGACGCAGGGACTCACCCCGCAGCGACCGCCGCGACGGAGCGCACCTCCCCGCTTCACGACGCCCACACCGCCGCGGGCGCGTCCTTCACCGACTTCGCCGGCTGGCAGATGCCGGTGCGCTACTCCAGCGACCTCGCCGAGCACCACGCGGTCCGCACCGCGGCCGGTCTCTTCGACCTGTCGCACATGGGCGAGATCGTGCTCATCGGCCCGGAGGCCGGGCAGGCGCTCGACTACGCCCTCGCCGGCAAGCTGTCGTCGCTCGCTCTCGACCAGGCGAAATACAGCATGCTGCTCTCCCGCGCCGGCGGCATCCTGGACGACCTCGTCGTCTACCGGACCGGCGACGACCGCTACATGGTGGTCGCCAACGCCTCCAACCGGGAGGCCGTGGCCGAGGAGCTGCGCGACCGCACCGCGCCGTTCGACGTGGAGGTCTACGACGAGAGCGACGACATCGCGCTCATCGCCGTGCAGGGACCCGCGGCGCTGAGCGTCGTGCTGGCGACCCCCGGCTTCCACCTCGAGGGCGACGACTTCGCCCAGCGGGTCACCGACCTCAAGTACTACTGGAGCATCCCGGCCGAGTTCGAGACCCACCCGGTGCTCGTCGCCCGCACCGGCTACACCGGCGAGGACGGGTTCGAGCTCTACACCGCGCCGGACAACGCGCGCGCCCTCTGGGACGCCCTCCTCGAGGCCGGAGCCGCGCAGGGCCTCGTCCCCGCGGGTCTGGCCAGCCGCGACACGCTGCGCCTGGAGGCCGGCATGCCGCTCTACGGCCACGAGCTGGGCCGCGACACCATGCCGGCCCAGGCCGGTCTCGGCCGGATCGTCAACCTCGCCAAGGACACCGACTTCGTCGGGCGCGCCGCCAGCGAGGAGGGCCCCGACGCCGAGGCACGCGTGCTGGTCGGCCTGATGGGCCAGGGCAAGCGCGCCGCCCGCGCCGGCTACCCGGTCATCGCCCCGGCCGTCGACGGCGGCGAAGAGGAGGTCGGGGTCGTGACCTCGGGCGCACTCTCGCCGACCATCGGAGTCCCGATCGCGATGGCCTACGTCGCACCGAGGTTCGCCCGGCCGGGCACCGAGCTGCACGTCGACGTGCGCGGCAGCAGCCTCCCCTTCACCGTCACCGCCCTCCCCTTCTACAGCAGAAAGAAGCACTGACCATGGCCGCAGAGCAGGACCTGAAGTACACCGCCGAGCACGAGTGGCTCCTCGTCGAGGGCGACACCGCGACGGTCGGCATCACGAGCTACGCGGCCGAGAAGCTGGGCGACGTCGTGTTCGTCGAGCTCCCCGCGGAGGGCAGCGATGTCGCTGCCGGCCGGGTGGTCGGCGAGATCGAGTCGACCAAGTCGGTCGGCGAGCTCTTCGCGCCCGTGAACGGCACCGTCGCCGAGGCCAACCAGGCCGTGGTCGACGCGCCCGAGCTGGTCAACAGCGACCCGTTCGGCGAGGGCTGGCTCATCAAGGTGACCTTCACCGCCCTCCCCGACGGCCTCCTCTCCTACGACGAGTACAAGGCCCTCACGGGCGAGTAAGGCAACCGCTAGACATGAGCGACCAGTTCCAGACGCGTCACATCGGCACCGACGGGGACGCGCAGCGATCCATGCTGTCCGCCCTCGGGTACGAATCGGTGGAGGCCCTCGTCTCCGCCGCAGTGCCGGACTCCATCCGCATCGCGCCCGGGCGCGTCTCCGCGCTGCCCGCCCCGATCAGCGAGCGCGCGGCGCTCCGCGAGCTGCGGGCGCTCGCCGCGCGCAACACCGTGAACCGCAGCCTGATCGGCCTCGGCTACTACGGCACGATCACCCCGGCGGTGATCAAGCGCAACGTGCTGGAGAACCCGGGCTGGTACACCGCGTACACGCCGTACCAGCCGGAGATCTCCCAGGGCCGCCTGGAGGCGCTGATCAACTTCCAGACGATGGTCTCCGATCTGACCGGCCTGGATACCGCGAACGCCTCCATGCTCGACGAGGGCACCGCCGTCGTCGAAGGCATGCTGCTGGCGCGCCGCGCTTCCAAAGCCGCCGGCGCGACGTTCGTCGTGGACGCCGACACCTTCCCGCAGACCCTGGCGCTGCTGCGCAACCGCGCCGAGGCGGTCGGCATCGAGCTGGTCGTGCTCGACCTGGCCTCCACGCCCGCCGACGCCGCGGAGCTGCAGGAGGCGTTCGGCCTGTTCGTGCAGTACCCCGGCGCCTCCGGGCGGGTGTGGGACCCGTCCGCCGTCATCGCCGCCGCGAAGGCCGCGGGCGCCGTCGTCGTGGCCGCCGCCGATCTTCTCGCCCTCACCCAGCTCACCTCGCCGGGCGAGCTCGGCGCCGACGTCGCGGTCGGCACCAGCCAGCGCTTCGGCGTCCCGATGGGCTTCGGCGGCCCGCACGCCGGCTACATGGCGGTCCGGAAGGGCCTGGAGCGCCAGCTCCCCGGCCGCCTGGTCGGCGTCTCGCAGGACGCGATCGGCAAGCCCGCCTACCGGCTCACCCTGCAGACCCGCGAGCAGCACATCCGCCGGGAGAAGGCGACCTCCAATATCTGCACCGCCCAGGTGCTGCTGGCTGTCATGGCCGCGATGTACGCGGTCTACCACGGCCCGGCCGGCCTGCGCGCGATCGGCCGCCACGTGCACCTCTCGGCCGTCGCGCTCGCCGACGCGCTGCGCGCTTCCGGGGTGGATGTCCGCTCCCGCTCGTTCTTCGACACCCTCGTGGTCGAGGTGGACGACGCGGCCACGGTCGTCGAGCGCGCCCACGAGCGCGGCCTCCTGCTGCACGCCATCGACGCCGGCCTGGTGTCGCTGAGCCTCGACGAAGAGACCGCCGCCGATCTGCGCGACGGCATCTTCCCGGTCGGCGACCTGATCGAGGTGCTCGGCGGGTCGGTGGACGGCGAGCCCGCGCTCGCGTTCGGGTCCGAGCCGTCATTCGATGGAGCCCTCGCGCGCACGTCGGACTTCCTCACGCACCCGGTGTTCTCCACGCACCACTCGGAGACGGCGATGATGCGCTACCTCCGTCAGCTCCAGGACCGCGACTACGCGCTCGACCGCGGCATGATCCCGCTGGGGTCGTGCACGATGAAGCTCAACGCGGCCACCGAGATGGAGGCCGTCACCTGGCCCGAGTTCGCCGCGCTGCACCCGTTCGCCCCCGCGGCGGACGTGGCCGGGTCACTCGAGCTCATCGACCAGCTCGAGGGCTGGCTCGCCGACGTCACCGGCTACGACACCGTGTCGCTGCAGCCGAACGCGGGCAGCCAGGGCGAGCTCGCCGGCCTCCTCGCGATCCGCGGCTACCACCGCTCGCGCGGCGACCTCCAGCGCACCGTCTGCCTCATCCCGCAGTCGGCGCACGGCACCAACGCGGCCTCCGCCGTGCTCGCCGGCATGAGCGTCGTCGTGGTCGCGACGGACGAACTCGGGAACGTCGACCTCGGCGACCTGCGCGCGAAGATCGCGGCCAACGCCGACACTCTCGCCGCGCTGATGATCACGTACCCGTCGACGCACGGCGTCTACGAGCACGAAGTCGTCGCGATCACCTCCGCGGTGCACGAGGCCGGGGGACAGGTCTACGTCGACGGCGCCAACCTGAACGCGCTGCTCGGCTACGCCCGGTTCGGCGACTTCGGCGGCGACGTCAGCCACCTCAACCTGCACAAGACCTTCTGCATCCCGCACGGCGGCGGCGGCCCCGGCGTGGGCCCGGTGGCGGCGAAGGCGCACCTCGCGCCGTTCCTGCCCGGCCACCCGCTCGCGCAGGACGCCACGCACGTGCTCGTCGGCGCGGACGGTCCTGACGGCCGGATCGAGCACGGCGGCGCCCCGGTCTCCGCGGCCCCGTACGGCAGCCCGAGCATCCTCCCGATCTCGTGGGCGTACGTCCGGATGATGGGCGCTCAGGGCCTGGCGGACGCCACCGGCGCCGCGGTGCTGGCTGCCAACTACGTCGCCGCGAAGCTGCGCGAGCACTTCCCGGTGCTGTACGCGGGCGACAACGGGCTGGTCGCGCACGAGTGCATCCTCGACGTCCGGCCGCTCACCGAGCGCACCGGCGTCACCGTGGACGATGTGGCCAAGCGCCTCATCGACTTCGGCTTCCATGCGCCGACCATGTCGTTCCCGGTCGCGGGCACGCTGATGGTGGAGCCGACCGAGAGCGAGGACCTCGCCGAGCTCGACCGCTTCGTCACCGCGATGGTCGCGATCAAGGCCGAGGCCGACGCGGTCGCCGCGGGTGACTGGCCGGCCGACGACAACCCGCTGCGGAACGCACCGCACACCGCGGAGTCGATCGCGACCTCCAACTGGGACCACGCCTACACGCGCGAGCAGGCCGTCTACCCGGTCCCCACGCTCGTCCGCAACAAGTACTGGCCGCCGGTGCGCCGCATCGACCAGGCCTACGGCGACCGCAACCTCTTCTGCGCCTGCCCGCCGCCGGAGGCGTTCGCCTAGTCTCCGCCCCATCACACCGCTCGAACCGCCGAGCCACGGATTCGTCCGTGGCTCGGCCGTTGCGTTTGTGCGGCGAAATGCTTGCAATAGAAATTCTATTGGGTGTGATTGCAAACGGATGGTGTTAGTCTGCCTCAAGTGGCCGGCGTCGGCGTGGCGGCCTCCGAATGAAAGGTGTCTTGGCATGCGGCACCGGCTCGTGATGAGGGCTCGCATACCACTGCCCCTCCTCATAAGTGCGGCTGCCCTGGTTCTCGGGCTGAGCGGGTGCGCATGGGGAGGAAAAGAAGTGAACACGGAGACAAATCTCGCCAACCAGAGGAAGGCCGCGATTGCTTTCCTCGAGCAGCAGGGCGGTGTGGAGAAGATCAGCTTCACGCAGGAGGGCGGTAAGCCGGGCCTCGGTGCGTACTGGTGTGCCAACGTTGTCGTCACGATTGCCGGCAAGGAGTATCAGGAGATCATCGGTATCCATGTTCTGGGCGGCGATCCTTTGCCTGACATAGCGCCAACTTCGAGACCGATCCCCGTGACTGTGGTCTTCAGCGACGGTTCATCGGAGGTGATCGAATGACGAGCGCCCAGGACTACGCCGCTATCGCGAACGAGGCGTACGTTGTGGACGCGCTGAAGCTGGATCCGCCCAGAAAGAAGGGCGACTCGTTCTACACCAGCGGCAAGATGACCAACCAGAAGTTCCAGGTGTACGACACCGGGACCGACCCGGGCACCGGTTTCCAGGGCATGGCGGTGGTCCCTGTGGTCGACGGGGTTCCGGACTATTCGCAGGTCTTCGTCGCGTTCGCGGGCACGAACCCCGACGATCGCGCCGATGTCGTCGCGGACTTGGTCTCGGTGGTGGGGCGGCGGACGGGGGAGGGTACTCAGGTTCGGGAGGCGGTGAAGTTCGCTGAGCGGGTGGAGCAGCGGCTCGCGGCGGAGGGGCATGCGGGGGCGCGGATCGAGACGGTGGGGCACTCCCTCGGCGGGTTCCTCGCACTGTATGTCGCTGCGGAGAAGCATTGGCCGTCGACCAGCTTCAACGGTCCGGATCCGTGGGATGCGTTGTCTGCGCAGGCGAAGGAGTGGGTCCAGGCGGAGCGCAAGCGGGGTGGATCTGTGCTGACGAACTACGTGAACCAGTTCGACCTGGTCGGGAACGTCCTGGGGCACGGGACGGGCGCCGGCGTCTTCGTCGAGGACGACCTGTGGAAGGGCGTCATCGAGCATCACGATCTGGGCGCCGCGTTCGCGTTCGATCGGTTGGGTGCCATGCTGGGTGCGGGCGGCAGAAGCCGCACGGTGGCGGAGATCGCGGACCTGGTGGATATCGCCAGTCCCGGGCAGGGGCAGACGCTGCGGGTCCTGGACGGGATCGTCTCGACGGTCAACGGGGTCGGCGCGGTCACCACGGGGGCGGTGTTATCGGGTCTCGTCGTCGCAGTGGACACGGTGGCGGCGCTGGGGCTGGCGTCGAGCGTCGGGGGAGTCGTAACTCACCTGCAGACCATCAAAGACGTGAACAACGGGCTCGTTCCGGCGATGACGACGGCGTTGACCAACGCGAAGAGCCTGGCCGCGCAACTGTATCCGTGGGTGACGGAGGCGGACATCGAGGAGTGCGTGAGAGCCCACAGTCTCCAGGTGGAGCAGAACATCGACGTGGAGGCGGTCGCGGCGGTGAACGATCTCGTGGACGACCACATCGACACGGTGGGGCGGATCTCGCACGGGGTGATGAACACGGTCCAGAACGCGGTCGAACAGGATGCGCGGTGGGCGCAGGCCTATGCACTGGGTTCGATGGGTGGTTCGTGATGTCGTGGCTGGGTGACCTCATCGAGGAGGCGGTCACGGATGTATCGGGCACGGTGGATGCGACCATCCACGCGATCGATGGCGCCGTCCATCAGGCGGCGAAGAGCCTGTTGGATGCGACCCTTCCGCCGGTGGTCCACACCCAGTACGGGGTCGTGAAGACTGCCAACCGGGTGGTCATGGAAGGAGCTGTCATCGCGGTGAACGTCACCCTCGGCAGAGCGAACGTCGCAGCGGCGCTTTCCGGTGCCGTCGAGAAGAAGGTGACGGCGGGGCTCGAACACATCGCGTCGAAGAACGATTACACCCGCGCAGTGGACAGCATCACCCCATGACGCACCGCGAGTTCCGCACACGGGGTGAGTTGGAGGAGACCCACCGCGAGGAGGACGCGCTCGCGCGGCGCCGGGTCGAGCAGGCCGACGAGTACGTCTCGTACTACCGGTCGAGGATGCGGTCGATGGAGGAGGGCTTCTACGAACTCGCCCGGCAGGGCGCTGCCGACGACCCCCGGTTCAGGGCGGTCTTCGCGCAGCTCGCACACGACATGGACGAGAACATCCGCTCGGCCGCCGCCGTGGTCGCCCGCCTTGATGAGGACCACCGAGCGCTCCAGCCCCGCCACGCACGCGAACTCGAGAGACTCCACGAGCACCAGCGAGAGCGGGACCGGCCGGAGGGCTGATCGGGCCGGGCAGCGCCGCCGGTCAACCGAAGATGTGCGGCCAGAGGGCGACGGCGAGCGGGTAGCCGACGAAGGAGACGATGTCGATGATGACGTGCGCGACCACGAGCGGCATCACGCGGCCCCAGCGCGTGTAGCACCAGCCGAAGACGACACCCATGATCGCGTTGCCGACGAACGGCCCGAAGCCCTGGTACAGGTGGTAGCTTCCGCGGAGCAGTGCGGCGGCGACGATGATGTTCCACTTCCCCCACCGAAACTGTCCCCAGCCGAGCTGACGCAGCCGCGTGAACAGGTAGCCCACGACGATCACCTCCTCCTGGAGGCCGGCCCGCAGCGCCGCGAAGATCAGGATCGGTACCGTCCACCAGTGCGTGTCGAGCGGGGACGCCTGCACCTGCACCGTGAGACCGAGCACCCGGCCGAGCGCGTAGAACAGGATGCCGGGCACGCCGATCACCAGGAAGAGCACCAGGCCGCCGCCGAGGTCGCGGCCCGGGCGGCTGAGGTCCAAGCCGATCCGGCGGAAGCCGGTGCGCAGCGGCTGCCAGAGCAGGAAGATCACCAGCGCCACGGCGAACAGCGGGAACGCATTGCCGAGGAACTGATACAGGAAGTCGAAGACCTCCCGGCTGGATTGCGACGGGTTGACCTGCGCGGTCTGATTCGCCAGGGGGTGCTCTGCGTGGACCGGTCCACGATCGTGACGATGGAGTAGACGGCGGACTGGCCGAGCGACAGCCCGAGTACGATCGCGACCTCCCACCAGAGCCGTGGCCGCTCGCCGCGGGCGACAGGCGTCTCGCCGGTCCAGGTGGGTAGACCGGGCGTGGTTCGACCCGGCCGGACCGCTTCAGTGCTCATATGTGCATCCTGCCAGGCGCGGGAGGGCTCGGGGATGAGCACACGCCTCAACGAAATCCGAGCATCGACCGACGGAACCGCGCGGATTCTTGCGTATCACGCTCCAGGACCACCGAATCCGTGGCGTGGACGCAACAATCCACCGACTGAGTTACCACTGTGTAACGTTTTCCAGCCCCATTTTGCATTCACCCTCAACCGTACCTAGGGTCATTCTTATCCCGCGGGGTACGGTGCTCTCGCATGCCCGTGCTGCCGCACACTTCGCACAGGAGGAACATTGCACATCAAGGGAAGAAAGGTCAGGTACGCGGTCAGCGCCGTCGCCGTCGCCGGCGTTGCAGCGCTCGCGCTGTCTGCCTGCACCACGACCGGCAGCACGGGGACCTCGTCCGCGGCCAAGGGCGGCACCGTGACGGTCGCTGTCGTGAACGACTTCACCTCGTTCAACTCACAGACCCCGCAGGGCAACCTGGACACCAACGGCCAGGTCGGCTACCTGGACGGGTCGTACGGTACTGGCTTCCAGTACATCGACAACAACTACAAGATCGTCCACGACAACAAGTTCGGAAAGTTCGAGAAGCTCTCGGACAACCCGCTCACGGTCAAGTACACCCTGAACAAGAACGACAAGTGGTCCGACGGCCAGCCCGTCACCGCTGACGACATGATCCTCGCCTGGGCCATCGCCTCCGGTCACTACGACTCCGCGAAGTTCGACAACCAGGGCAACGTGACGAGCGGTACGCAGTACTTCTCGATCGCGGGCTCGACTGCGGGCATCGACTCGACCGACTACCCGACCGTGGGCGACAACAACACGTCGATCACGCTCAAGTACTCCACGCCGTACGTGGACTGGGAGCTCGTCAACCCGATCGCACAGCCGGCGCACATCGTGGCCAAGAAGGCGGGCCTGTCCTCGGCCGCCGACCTGACCAAGCTGCTGAAGACGCTGCCGAAGGGCAACCCGGACGCTCCGGTCGCCCCGAACGCGACGCTGGAGAAGGCGGCGAAGTTCGTCAACACCGGTTACGACGTGACCGCGTTCCCGACCGACCCCGACCTGCTGGTCTCCTCCGGCCCGTTCGTCGTGTCGTCGTGGACCCCGGGCCAGTCGCTCACCATGGCGCAGAACAAGTACTACGACGGCGGCCTCAAGCCGTCCGTGGACAAGATCGTGTTCCGCATCATCCCGGACGCGAACGCCCAGGTCACCGCTCTCCAGAACGGTGAGGTCGACATCATCAACCCGCAGGCCTCGGCCGACACGCTGACTGCTCTCAAGAAGACCAGCGCGAAGGTCCTGACCGGCGACCAGGCGTCGTACGACCACCTCGACCTGAACTTCGGTTCGCAGGTCTTCGCCGACCCGAAGGTCCGTGAGGCGTTCCTCAAGACGATCCCGCGTCAGCAGATCCTCGACTCGATCGTCACCCCGGTGAACCCGAAGGCGAAGGTCCTGAACTCGCAGATCTGGCTGCCGAACCAGCAGCCGATGTACGGCGACTCGGTCAAGCAGAACGGCTCCTCCGCGTACGACAAGGTGGACATCGCGGGCGCCAAGACGCTGCTCGCCGGTGCGACCCCGACCGTCCGCATCCTGTACAACACGAACAACCCGAACCGTGTCGACGAGTTCCAGGCCATCTCGGCGTCCGCCGCCAAGGCCGGCTTCAAGGTCGTCGACGCCGGCTCGCCGGACTGGAGCAAGCTCCTCCCGGGCGGTAACTACGACGCGTCGCTCTTCGGCTGGATCAGCCCGGGCGCCGGCACCTCGCAGATCCCGCAGCTGTTCACCACTACCGGTGGCGGCAACTACAACCGCTTCTCGGCGGCGAACGACGACGCTCTGGCCACCCAGACGACGCTCGACACCAGCAAGCTCACCTCGCTGGAGATGAAGATCGACAAGACCGCCTTCTCGCAGGGCTACGGTCTGCCGCTCTTCCAGCTCCCGGGTGTCTTCGGTGCCACGTCTCGCGTCGACGGCGTGAAGTACATGGGCAACCAGAACGGCCCGTTCTGGAACTTCTGGCAGTGGACTGTGAAGTCCTCCACCGCGAAGTAAACGCTCGACAGTAAGAGTGCCCGGGTGACCCCCGGGCACTCCGCTGCGACGGGGCGTCGGCTTCGAGTCGGCGCCCCGTTATCATGTAGTCGGCGGCCGTGATCCGGTCGTCCCCCCGAATCGCGCCAGGCGAGCTCCTCGCCGCCAACCCGCAATGGCGCGCCCTGTCAGTGAAGGTTTTGAACCTATGGCGAGTTTCATCCTGAGACGACTCCTGGTCTCAGTGCTCATCATCATCGCCGCTTCGTTCCTGATGTACATGCTGGTCGCGTACAGCGCCGACCCGCTCCAGGATCTGCGAAGCAGCAATTCCCCCAACAAGACGCAGCTCATCAACGCGCGTATCCAGCTCCTCCAGCTCGACGTGGTCCCGCCCCTGCGGTGGCTGCTCTGGCTGGGAGGCGCGGCCAAGTGCCTCATCCCGTTCGCGAACTCGTGCGACCTGGGCTCGACCATCTCGAACGCGAAGGTGGTGGACATCCTCCCGCAGGCGCTCGGCTCGACCGTTCAGCTGGTCACCGTCGCGCTCATCCTCGCGATCCTGCTCGGTGTCACGATCGGTATCGTCACCGCCCTCCGGCAGTACAGCGGACTCGACAACGTCGTCACGTTCCTCAGCTTCTTCCTGTACTCCCTCCCGGCGTTCCTCGTGGCCGTCCTCCTCAAGGAGTTCGTGGCCATCGGCTTCAACAACTTCCTGGGCAACCCGACGATCCCCTGGTGGGTCGCGGTGCTGATCGGATTGGTGGCCGGACTCATCTGGCAGTCGCTGATCGGCGGTGACATGCGCCGACGTGCGGTCACATTCGCCGTCTCCGGCGTCGCCACCGCGGGTGTGCTGCTGCTGATGAGCGTCACCAACTGGTTCCTGCACCCGGGCCTCGGCCCGGTCGTGATGATCATCCTGATCGCCGGGACCGTCATCGGCGCGACCGCGTTGACGGCCGGACTGCAGAGCCGCCGCGCGCTGATCGCCGCGAGCATCGCCGGCGCCGTGTCGCTGGTCTGCTACTTCGGGCTGCAGTGGCTGTTCAACATCTCGACGCCGGCCACGATCGTGATCCTGGCCATCGTCGCGATCGGCGTCAGCCTCCTCATCGGCTGGCTCGTCGGCGGTTACGACCGCGGCCAGAACATGCGTGTCGCCGTCATCGTCACGGTCGTCTCCGGTTTCCTGATCATCGTCGACCGCTTCATGCAGGCGTGGCCGGCATACTTCCAGGACACCAACGGGCGCCCGATCGCGACGGTCGGCTCGTCGACCCCCGGCCTCACCGGCGACATGTGGGTGACCGGCCTCGACACCTTCACGCACCTGGCCCTGCCCACGATCGCGCTGCTGCTGATCTCGTTCGCGTCCTACACCCGCTACTCGCGGGCCGGCATGCTCGAGGTACTCAACCAGGACTTCATCCGCACGGCGCGGGCCAAGGGCCTCCCAGAGCGGACCGTCGTGGTGCGGCACGCCTTCCGCAACATGCTCATACCGATCACGACGCTGGTGGCGTTCGACGTGGGCGCCCTGCTCGGTGGCGCCATCATCACGGAGAAGGTCTTCGCCATCCCCGGCATGGGTTCGCTGTTCTACGCCGGCCTGTTCCGCGGCGACCTGAACCCGGTCATGGCGTACTTCGTGATCATCGCGATCATGGCCATCCTGTTCAACTTCCTCGCGGACCTGGCCTACGCCGCGCTCGACCCGAGAGTGAGGGTCCGCTGATGTCGACCACTGAACCCATGATCGCCGACGAGCTGCAGGAGCCGAGCTCCCCGCCCGTCAGCCAGGGGAAGCTGATCTGGAAGCGCTTCCTGTCCAACAAGGTCGCCGTCGCCAGCGCGATCCTCTTCATCCTGATCGTGCTGTTCTCCATCTCCGCGATCGGCATCGGCCCGATCCACGGCTGGTGGAAGTACGACTACATCGCGCTGAACGACCAGGTCAACCAGGGCGCCCCGAGCGCCGAGCACCCGTTCGGCCAGGACCGCATCGGCAAGGACTACTTCGCGCTGACCATGCGCGGCATCCAGAACTCGGTGCTGGTGATGGTCGTCCTCGGCCTGATCGCCAGCGTGGTGGGCGTCGTCGTCGGCGCGATCGCGGGTTACTTCCGCGGAATCGTCGACGCGATCCTGATGCGCATCACAGACGTCTTCATCGTGATCCCCGCGCTAGTGATCGGGTCGGTCGTCGGCCACATGTTCGGCGGTCTTGGAGCGTTCTTCCTCGCGTTGATGCTCGGCTTCTTCTCCTGGATGGGCATCGCCCGTCTGGTGCGGGGCGAGTTCCTGTCGCTGCGTGAGCGCGAGTTCGTCGAGGCGGCCCGCGTGGCCGGCGCGTCGGACATGCGGATCATCTTCAAGCACATCCTGCCGAACGCCATCGGCGTCGTCATCGTCTCCTCGACGCTCATCATGGCCTCGGCCATCCTGCTCGAGACCGCGCTGTCGTTCCTCGGCTTCGGCATCCGGCCGCCGGACGTCTCGCTCGGCCTGCTGATCAGCTCGAACGAGTCGGCCTTCCAGACCCGTCCGTGGCTGTTCTGGTGGCCCGGCGCGTTCATCGTGACGCTTGCGCTGCTGGTCAACTTCGTCGGCGACGGTCTGCGCGACGCGTTCGACCCGCGCCACCGCCGGTTCAACCTCCGCAAGATGCGCGAGGAGGAGCCGGAGCCCGGCGAGGACGACTTCGGCGGACCCCGCACGGGCGTGGCCCTCGCGGAGGACGTGCTGTGACATCCGCCGGCGCTGCGCTGCTGGTGGCCTCCTCAGGCCGCCAGCAGGGCGGCGACCGTGCCGACCGCGAGAACGGTCAGCACGGCCAGCGCGACGAGGTGCCAGCGGACCGTCACGGGCGTCTCGTCCGCGAGGCCGCTGTCGATCGTCCCGTTCTGCTGAAGCTGGGTCCAGCGGCGCCGCACCACCTCGGCCGCGGCGCCGGACTCGGTGTTCAGCAGGTCGCCAGGACGGCGCACGCTGTCCGCGACGTTCGGCTTGCCGACGCGACCGGCGGTCTCCTGACGGGTGGCGCGCAGCGTGCGCGCCGTTCCGGGAGCGGGAGCGGACCACACCGGGAACCTGCGTCCCGGCGTGTAGAGGGTGAGCGCGTACTTGGTGTCCACGTGGATGAGCGCCTGCCACGGGATGTCCACGGTGCGCGTGACGTTGATCACCTCGATGCCCTCGTCGCCGATCGCCAGCCGCGGACGCCAGAGCAGCGCCCAGCCGATGAACGCGAACAGCGCGCACGGCACGACGTAGAGCAGGCGCATATCGTGCACGCTCACCAGAAGGCCGACGACGAGGGCGGCAGCGGCCGCCCAGATCAGAACGGCAAGGACCCGGTTGAACCGGGACACGAAAACCTCGCGCTCGGCGGGGGAGACGAAGGGCATGGGTCCATGCTCTCATCCCGCAGCGTCTCCACCTCGCCCGAGCGCGCCCCCGAAAGGAACCACGAATCATGACCGAGAACACCACCGGCGGGGCCGGGGTCGTCGTCGGCGCCCCCGTGCTCGAGGTCACCGACCTGTCCGTCGACTTCGGCGTGGACAACGTCTGGGTGCCCGCGGCCAAGAAGCTGAACTACCGGATCAAGGCGGGCGAGGTGCTGGCCATCGTCGGCGAGTCCGGCTCCGGCAAGAGTGCGAGCTCGATGGCGATCCTCGACCTCCTGCCCGAGAACTCCCGCGTCCGCGGCTCGATCAAGCTGGAGGGGCGCGAGCTCACCGGCCTGACCCCGCCGCAGATGCGCCGGGTGCGCGGACGCCAGGTCGCGGTGATCTTCCAGGAGCCGATGACGGCTCTGAACCCCGTCTACACGGTCGGTTCCCAGATCGTCGAGACGCTGCGCATCCACTTCGGCATGTCGCCGCACGAGGCCAAGGAGCGCGCGCTCGAACTGCTCGACATGGTCGAGCTGCCGGACCCGGTGAAGGCGTTCAACTCGTACCCGCACCAGCTCTCCGGCGGCCAGCGCCAGCGCGCGATGATCGCCCAGTCGATCTCCTGCGACCCGAAGCTGCTCATCGCCGACGAGCCGACCACGGCGCTCGACGTGACGGTGCAGGCCGAGATCCTGGAGCTCATCCGCAGCCTCCGCGACCGCCTCGACAGCGCCATCCTGCTCATCACGCACGACATGGGCGTCGTCGCCGACCTGGCCGACAACATCGTCGTGATGCGCAAGGGCGACATCGTCGAGGCCGGCACGGTCAAGGAGGTCTTCGACGCTCCGAAGCACCCGTACACGATCGCGCTCCTCGACGCCGTGCCGCACCTCGGCCAGCGCGAGGACGAGGAGATCGACACGACCGCCGCCCTCGCCGCCGGCACCGAGAACCCGGACGCCGAGTACGCCGAGCGCATCCGCGTCAACGAGCGCATCGCCGCCGCGGCCGCCCAGGAGGCGGAGATGGACAAGCGCAAGGTCGTCGTCGACTTCGAGAAGGTCGCCATCGAGTACCCGAAGCACGGCCGGGTCCCCGCGTTCCGCGCGGCGACCGACATCGACCTCAAGATCCACGAGGGCGAGGTCGTCGGACTGGTGGGCGAGTCGGGCTCGGGCAAGACGACGCTCGGCCGCGCCGCGATCGGCCTGCTGCCGATCCACTCGGGCAAGCTCGTGGTGGCCGACCAGGACATCAGCAAGGCGAACCGCGACGAGATCCGCAAGCTGCACCGCAACGTGGGCATCGTTTTCCAGGACCCGTCGTCGTCGCTGAACCCTCGCCTGCAGATCGCCGACTCTATCGGCGAGCCCCTGCGCCTGGCGAAGGGCCTGAAGGGCGCCGGCCTGGCGAAGGAGGTCGACCGCCTCCTGGACAGCGTCGAGCTGCCGCGGGCCTACCGCAGCCGCTTCCCGCACGAGCTGTCGGGCGGCCAGAAGCAGCGTGTCGGCATCGCCCGGGCGCTGTCGCTGAAGCCGACGGTCCTGATCGCCGACGAGCCGACGAGTGCGCTCGACGTGTCGGTGCAGGCGCGCGTGCTGGAGCTGATGCAGCAGCTTCAGAGGGAGATGAACTTCGCGTGCCTGTTCATCACCCACGACCTGGCCGTCATCGATGTCCTCGCCGACCGCATCGCCGTGATGCACCACGGCGCACTGGTGGAGGTCGGCACCCGCGACGAGATCCTCCGCTACCCGAAGGAGGCCTACACCCAGCGCCTCCTGGCCGCGGTGCCGCTGCCCGACCCCGAGCAGCAGCGCGCCCGCCGCGCCCTGCGCCTGGAACTCCTGGCGGCAGGCTCTGACGAGGTCGTCCCGGTCAACGAAGGTCTGCCGCAGCAGCCCGAGCCGCCGGTGGCGCAGGGGCTGTAAGCCGATCATGAGAAGTGGGCCGCGTCAGCTGACGCGGCCCACTTTTCATTTGCGATCGCTTACAGCCTCAGTGATACCTCGCACAGCGCGGGGGCCGCTGTCGACCGCAACCGGCTTGACTCGACGACTCCGGCGCCGCATCCCACCGTCTGCCTCTCGCTGACAGAGGTCCTTTCGGACCGCTCGGGGGATGCGGCACCGGGGGCGCCGGTGAACCCCACCGACAGGGCCGCGAGCGTCATTGCACTGAACGCCGCGGACCTGCGGAAGGGAAGTGTGTTTCGCACCAGGCAACGGTATCGCGTCAGATTGTGAATTTCAATCTAACAAGAAAAACTTGCAACGCCAGGCGATGAACCCTAAGGTCTGGAGTCGACCCCCGGCTCCAGGAGGAATACGTGTCCATCAGACTTCTCGGCCGCTCCGCCGCGGCACTCGCCGCGGCCGGCGCGCTCGTGCTCACCGCCTGCAGCGGCCCCGACACCGCGTCGACCGCGGACACCACCGCCATCGTCATCGCCAACGGCAGCGAGCCGCAGAACCCGCTCATCCCGACCAACACGAACGAGGCCGGTGGCGGCAAGATCATCGACGCGGTGTTCTCCGGCCTGCTCGCTTACCAGGCCGACGGCACGCCGGTCAACGACGTCGCGCGGTCGATCGAGACGAGCGACTCGCAGCACTTCGTCGTCACCATCAACGGCGACCGCACTTTCAGCAACGGCGAGAAGGTCACCTCCCGCTCGTTCGTGGACGCGTGGAACCATGGGGCCAGGAAGAGCAACGCGCAGCTCCTGAACTCGTTCTTCGAAGACATCGAGGGGTTCTCCAGCGAGACGGACAGCGAGCTGACCGGCCTCACGATCGTCAGCGACACGGAATTCACCGTCGACCTGACGTCTCCGGTGTCCGACTTCCCGCTCCGCCTAGGCTTCTCGGCCTTCTACCCGCTGCCGAGCGTCGCCTTCGAGGACCTGAAGGCCTTCGGCGCCCACCCCGTCGGGAACGGCCCGTACAAGCTCGCGAGCGCGAGGGCCTGGAAGCACGACGAGAGCATCGACCTGGTCGCGAACCCCGCGTACACCGGCCCGCGGAAGGCGAAGAACGGCGGACTCCGCTTCGTGTTCTACGCGTCGCTGGACTCCGCGTACGCCGACCTGAGGTCGGGGACGCTCGACGTGCTCGACGCGATCCCCGACGCCGCGATCACGACCTTCGAAAAAGATCTCGACGGCCGGGCGGTCAACCAGCCCGCCGCGGTCTTCCAGAACGTCGCCATCCCCGAGCGGCTCGCGCACTTCGCGGGCGAGGAGGGGAGGCTGCGCCGGCAGGCCCTCTCGCTGGCGATCGACCGGCCGCAGATCACGAAGGTGATCTTCGACGGCACGCGGACCCCGGCCAAGGACTTCACGTCCCCGGCGCTCCCCGGCTGGTCCGACCGGCTCGACGGCTCCGGCGTGCTCGGCCACGACGCGAAGAGGGCCAAGCAGCTCTGGGCGGCCGCGGACGCGCTCTCACCGTGGACCGGCACATTCACCATCGCCTACAACGCCGACGGCGGCCACCAGAGCTGGGTCGACGCCGTCGCGAACAACATCAAGAACACCCTCGGGATCGACGCGAAGGGGAGGCCTCGCCGACGTTCGCACAGCTCCGCACTGCGATCACCGATCACACGATCGACTCCGCGTTTCGCGCCGGCTGGCAGGGCGACTACCCGGGATTGCTCACGTTCCTCCGGCCGGTGTACGGGACGGGTGCGCTGTCCAACGACTCCGGCTATGCGAACCCGGAGTTCGACGCGCTGCTGGCGAAGGGTCTCGCCGAGGCGGACGTGGAGGCGGCGAACGCCGACTTCCGGGCGGCGCAGGAGCTCCTGTTGCGCGACCTCCCCGCCATCCCGCTCTGGTACCAGAACGTCACTGGGGGCTTCAGCGCGTCCGTCGATCACGTCACGTTTGCCTGGAACCTGGTCCCGCTGTACGAGCAGATCACCAAGCGCGCGGCGTCCTAGCGGCGATGATCCGCTTCCTCGGCTTCCGGCTGCTGCAGGCCGTCCCCGTCCTGCTGGGCACCACGCTGCTGATCTACTTCATGGTGTTCGCCCTGCCCGGGGACCCGATCGTCGCCCTGTTCGGCGACCGGACGCCGAGCCCGGCCGTGCTCGCGGAGTTGCGCAGCCGATACCTCCTCGACCAACCGTTCATCGTCCAGTACCTCCACTACCTCGGCGGCATCCTGCGCGGCGACTTCGGCACGTCGTTCTCCGGCGAGCCGGTGAGCGAGATCCTCGCCCGCACGTTCCCGGTCACACTGAGGCTCGCACTGCTGGCCCTCGCGATCCAGACGGTGCTCGGCATCGCGGTCGGACTCGTGAGCGGGCTCGGGAAGGGCCGGTTCTTCGACGCGAGCGCGCTCGTCGTGAGTCTGCTGCTCATCTCGGTGCCCATTTTCGTGATCGCCTTCGTGCTTCAATACGTCTTCGGGATCTGGCCCGGCTGGGTGCGCCCGACGGCGGGGCCCGGGGCGCCGCTCCAGGACCTCATCCTCCCGGCTGTCGCGATGGCGGCGTTCAGCTTCGCCCAGATCGTCCGCCTCACCCGTTCGTCGGTCATCGACACGGACGGGATGGACTTCGTGCGCGTCGCGGCGGCCAAGGGTCTGAGGCGCAGCCGGATCGTGCCCGTCCATGTGCTGCGCAACTCGCTGATCCCCGTCGTAACCTTTCTCGCCACCGACTTCGGAGTGATGCTCGTCGGCGCGACGGTGACGGAAGGGATCTTCAACGTTCCCGGCGTCGGCCGCACGCTCTACCAGGCGATCATCCGGGGTGAGGGCCCGACGGTGGTCTCGTTCGTGACGGTGATGGTCCTGCTCTATCTCGTGGTCAACGTGATCGTCGACCTGCTGTACGCCGTTCTCGACCCGAGGATTCGCTATGCGTCGTGAACCCGCCGCGGGCCGCCGCGCCACCCTTTGGTCGGACGCGTGGGACGACCTGCGGCGCCGGCCGATGTTCTGGTGCTCGGTCGTCCTCATCATGCTGGTCACGGCCGTCGCCCTGTTTCCCGGACTCTTCGCGCAGGCCGCTCCGAACAACGACTGCCTGCTCGCCGACAGCAACGGCGGCCCGGCCCCCGGTCACCCCCTCGGGTTCACCAAGCAGGGCTGCGATATCTATTCGCGCATCGTCCACGGCACGGGCACGTCGCTGTCGGTCGGCGTGATCGCCACCGCGTTGATGGCCGTCCTCGGAATCGTTTTCGGCGCGCTGGCGGGCTTCTACGGGGGTGGATCGACGCGGTGCTGTCCCGGGTCGGCGACATCTTCTTCTCGATCCCCTACATCCTGGCGGCGGTCGTGATCATGTCCGTCTTAGCGAAGTTCGCGAACGTCTGGGTCATCTCGCTCGCGATCGGGGTGTTCGCGTGGCCCGCGACGGCGCGGGTGCTGCGAGCGGAGGTGCTCCGGGTCAGGACGGCCGACCACGTGCTGGCTGCGAAAGCCCTCGGACTGTCGCGGTTCCACATCCTGCTGCGCCACGTGCTCCCCAACTCGCTCGCGCCCGTCATCGTCGTGACGACGCTGTCGCTCGCGGGCGCGATCGTCGCGGAGGCGACGCTCTCGTTCCTCGGCGTCGGGCTGCCGAGCGACGTGATGTCGTGGGGCAACGACATCAGCCAGGCCCAGAACGACATCCGGACGGCGCCGCAGACGCTCGTCTACCCGTCCCTGGCGCTCTCGGTCACGGTGCTGAGCTTCATCATGCTCGGCGAGGTTGTCAGAGACGCGCTCGACCCGAAGGCGAGGGCGCGTCGATGAACGCAGCAGCAGACCGCGTGAGCGAGGAGCCGCTCCTCGTGGTGTCGGACCTCCGGGTCGGTTTCGCCACACGCGGCGGCGTCGCGACCGCGGTCGAAGGCGTCGACCTCACCGTCCACCGCGGGGAGACGGTCGCGATCGTCGGCGAGTCCGGCTCGGGCAAGTCCACCACCGCGCAGGCGATCATCGGGCTGCTTCCCGGCGCCGGCCGCATCCTCGGCGGTTCGATCGTGCTCGACGGCGTGGACCTCACCGCGCTCGGCCGAAGGGAGCTGGAGGACGTCCGCGGCCGCGCGATCGGCTTCGTCCCTCAGGACCCGATGTCGAGCCTGAACCCGGTCTGGAGCGTGGGCTTCCAGGTGGAGGAGGCGATTCGCGCGAACGGCGCCGCCTCCGGCCGCCGTGCCGTGCGCGCTCAGGCGATCGAGGTGCTGGAGCGGGCCGGGCTCGCCGACGCGGGCACCCGGCTCCGCCAGTTCCCGCACCAGTTCTCCGGCGGGATGCGCCAGCGCGCGCTGATCGGGATCGGCCTCTCCGGGGACCCGACCCTCCTGATCGCGGACGAGCCGACCTCCGCCCTCGACGCCACGGTGCAGCGCGGCATCCTCGACCACCTCGGTGCGCTCACCCGCGAGCTCGGCACCACGGTGCTCCTGATCACGCACGACCTCGGGCTCGCGGCCGAGCGCGCCGACCGCGTCGTGGTGATGCACCGGGGCCGGGTCGTGGAGTCCGGCCCGAGCCGCGAGATCCTTCGGCATCCCGCGCACCCGTACACACGCCGGCTCGTGGAGGCAGCCCCGAGCGCCGCCGCGGGGCCGCTGCGCACGACCGAGCGGCGAATGGCGGCGGCGGCCGAGGCGACCCCGGCGATCGCGGTCAACGGGCTCACGAAGGTCTACCGGGTGCACGGCGGCGGTCTCCGGTCGTCGGCCCTCACCGCCGTGGACGGCGTGAGCTTCGCGGTGCCGAAAGGCACGACGACCGCCCTCGTCGGCGAGTCTGGCTCGGGCAAGTCCACGGTCGCGAAGCTGATCCTTCGGCTGGAGGAGCCGAGCGGAGGCCGCATCGCGGTCGACGGCCAGGACACCGGCGTCCTGAACGGCCGGCAGGTCTTCGCCCTCCGCCGCCGGATGCAGCCGGTGTTCCAGGACCCGTACGGCTCGCTCGACCCGCTCCGCAGCGTCGGCGCCAGCATCGCCGAACCGCTCGCCGTGCACCGCGTCGGCGATCGCGCCTTCCGCCGCCGGCGCGTCGCCGAGCTGCTCGACCGGGTGGCGCTTCCGGCGTCCTTCGCCGCCCGCTACCCGAACGAGCTCTCCGGCGGCCAGCGGCAGCGCGTCGCCATCGCCCGGGCCCTGGCGTTGAACCCCGACATCGTCGTGCTCGACGAGGCGGTGTCGGCGCTCGACGTGCTGGTCCAGGCGCAGGTGCTCGACCTTCTCGCGGAACTCCAGGACGACCTGGAGCTGACCTACCTGTTCATCACGCACGACCTCGGCGTGGTGCGCCGGATGGCGGACGACGTCTGCGTGATGCGGAGGGGCCGGCTGGTGGAGCACGGGTCGACGGCGGAGGTGTTCGCCTCCCCGCGCCAGGAGTACACGCGCGCCCTTCTCGACGCCGT
This sequence comes from Streptomyces sp. L7, assembly GCF_050990935.1. GTDB lineage: Bacteria > Actinomycetota > Actinomycetes > Actinomycetales > Microbacteriaceae > Leifsonia. The sequence continues at coordinate 292,306 of NZ_CP194644.1, forward strand.
CCCCGGTGCGACGATCCCGCTCGGCTGAGCGCCGTTCACGAGGGCACCCCGGCGCTGGGATAGAATAGACCGTTCCCCTTTTACTTCCTGACGAGAGTCGAGCCTTCACGCATGTCCGAGAACGCCGTCGCCCACCGCGACGATCTGCGCAATGTCGCGATCGTCGCCCACGTCGACCACGGCAAGACCACGCTGGTCGACGCCATGCTGCGGCAGACCAACTCGTTCGGCGACCACGAGCACGTCGAAGAGCGTGCCATGGACTCCAACGAGCTGGAGCGTGAGAAGGGCATCACGATCCTCGCCAAGAACACGGCGATCTCCTACAAGGGCAAGCACGCCCCGAACGGCCCGATCACGATCAACGTCATCGACACCCCGGGTCACGCCGACTTCGGCGGCGAGGTCGAGCGCGGCCTGTCGATGGTCGACGGCGTCGTCCTCCTCGTGGACGCGTCCGAGGGCCCGCTGCCGCAGACCCGCTTCGTGCTGCGCAAGGCGCTGGAGGCCAAGCTCCCGGTCATCCTGCTCGTCAACAAGACCGACCGTCCCGACGCCCGCATCGAGGAGGTCGTGCACGAGAGCCAGGACCTCCTGCTCGGCCTCGCGAGCGATCTGGCCGACGACGTGCCCGACCTCGACCTCGACGCCATCCTCGACGTGCCGGTGGTCTACGCCTCGGGGCGCAACGGCGCCGCGAGCCTGAACCGTCCCGAGAACGGCCAGCTGCCCGACAACGCGGACCTCGAGCCGCTCTTCGAGGCCATTCTCGAGCACATCCCCGCGCCGACCTACGACCCCGAGGCGCCGTTGCAGGCGCACGTCACCAACCTCGACGCCTCGCCGTTCCTCGGCCGCCTCGCGCTGCTGCGCATCTTCAACGGCACGCTCAGGAAGGGCCAGACGGTCGCCTGGGTGCGTCACGACGGCGACGTGCACAACGTGCGTGTCACCGAGCTGATGATCACCAAGGCGCTGGACCGCTACCCGGCCGAGAGCGCGGGCCCCGGCGACATCGTCGCCGTCGCCGGCTTCGCGGACATCATGATCGGCGACACCCTCGCCGACCCCGACGACATCCGCCCGCTTCCGCTGATCCACGTCGACGACCCCGCGATCTCGATGACGATCGGCACCAACACCTCCCCGCTGGTCGGCAAGGTCAAGGGTCACAAGCTCACCGCCCGCATGGTCAAGGACCGCCTCGACCGGGAGCTCATCGGCAACGTCTCGCTGCGCGTGCTCGACATCGGCCGCCCCGACGCATGGGAGGTCCAGGGTCGTGGTGAGCTCGCGCTCGCCATCCTGGTCGAGCAGATGCGGCGCGAAGGCTACGAGCTGACCGTCGGCAAGCCGCAGGTGGTCACCAAGAAGGTCGACGGCAAGACGTACGAGCCGTACGAGCACCTCACGATCGATGTTCCAGAGGAGTACCTCGGCGCGATCACGCAGCTCCTCGCCGCCCGCAAGGGCCGCATGGAGAACATGGCGAACCACGGCACCGGCTGGGTGCGCATGGAGTTCATCGTCCCGTCGCGCGGTCTCATCGGCTTCCGCACCGAGTTCCTGACGATCAGCCGCGGCACGGGCATCGCGAACGCGATCTCGCACGGCTACGACGAGTGGGCCGGCCAGATCGTGACCCGGAGCAACGGCTCCATCGTGGCCGACCGCTCCGGCGTCGTGACCCCGTTCGCCATCATCGCCCTCCAGGAGCGGATGACCTTCTTCGTGAACCCCACCGAGGAGGTCTACGAGGGCATGGTCATCGGTGAGAACTCGCGTTCGGACGACATGGACGTGAACATCACCAAGGAGAAGAAGCTGACCAACATGCGTCAGTCGACGGCCGACAACTTCGAGTCGATGACGCCTTCGCGCCAGCTGACGCTGGAGGAGTGCCTGGAGTTCGCCCGCGAGGACGAGTGCGTCGAGGTCACCCCGGAGGCCGTGCGAATCCGCAAGGTCGAGCTCGACGCCACCGCTCGCGGTCGCGCCGCCTCGCGCCTCAAGCGTCAGGACGCCTGAACGCGTCCTGCCGCTCCCGCGGCGCGCATAATCGACTCATGAGACGCTCCCGCCTGCTCGCGGTCCCGGTCGCGGCCCTCCTCTTGCTGGGGGTCGCGCCGGCGCTCGCGGGCTGCAGCTTCCAGACCGTCGTCAAGGACGTCACGGGCGGCAACGTGGACCTCGGCGGCAACAAGGTCCCGTCCGACTTCCCGACGTCGGTTCCGCTCTACAAGGGCGCGGTCGTGTTCGGCGCGAGCGTCGGCAGCGGCCACGGCAAGGTCTGGAACGTGACCGTCAAGGTGAAGGACGCGCAGGCCTACCAGGACATCGCGAAACAGCTCATGGATGCCGGCTTCGACGGCCAGTTCGGCGCGCAGGGACCGGACGGCGGAGGGACCGGGACGTTCGCGAACGCCGACTACGGCGTCCTCGTCGTCGTCAGCGACGCGGGCAACAACGGCTGGGTCGCGAACTACTCGGTATCGCGCGCCGCGGTGGCGACCCCGTCGCCGACCACGACGCCCTAGCCGCCGCGCACATTCGTGACGAATGTCGCGAAAAGCGCGGCGTTTGCCGCGATTCGTGACGAATGTGGAAGTAGCTGAAGCCGGCGATTCGTGACGAATGTCGCGAAAAGCGCGGCGAATCCAAGGATTCGTGACGAATGTGCGGGGTGGTTACGCGAAGAGGCCCGCGCCCACGAACGAGCCCTCGCGGGCGCCGGGCGGCACCGCGAACACGGCGGAGCCGACGTGCTTGAGGTACTCGTTCATCAGGTCGTTCTTCGCGAGCCGGTTCTGGATGGGGATGAACTGCTTCCGCGGATCGCGCTGGAAAGCGATGAAGAACAGCCCCGCGTTCAGCCGGCCGAGCTCGTCGTTGCCGTCCACGAAGTTGTAGCCGCGGCGGAGAAGCTGCGCGCCGTCGTTCATCGTGGGGTGCGCGAGGCGGACGTGCGAGTCCGGGTCGATCTTCGTGCCCCCGGCCGATGACAGCGCGAGGAAGTTCGGCTCGCTGAACTCCGTTCCACCGGAGAGCGGCGCACCCTCGCCCTTGTCCCGCCCGACGATGCGCTCCTGCTCGCCGAGCTGCTGGCGGTCCCAGGTCTCGATGACCATCCGGATCTTCCGCGCCACGAGGTAGGAGCCGCCGTGCATCCAGGCCGCGCCGTCGCCGCGGTCGGCCCAGACCTGATCGTTCACGACCGAGGAGTCCTCCGCCTTGATGTTCGCGGTGCCGTCCTTGAAGCCGAACAGATTGCGGGCGGTGGTCTGGCTGCGCGAGGTGGAGGATGTGCGCCCGAAACCGAGCTGCGACCAGCGGATGGCGGCGCGGCCGAAGGCGATGCGGGAGAGGTTGCGGATGGCGTGCACGGCCACCTGCGGGTCCTCGCTGCACGCCTGGACGCACAGGTCGCCGCCGGTGAGGCCGTCGAGCAGCGCGTCGCCGGGGAAGTGCGGGAGGTCGACCAGCGCGGCCGGCCGCCGGGCGGCGATCCCGAACCGGTCGGTTCCGTCGGCGGCCGTGAACAGCGTCGGGCCGAAGCCGAACGTGAGGGTGAGGCCGCCGGGCGGGAGGTCGAGCGCCTCGCCGGTGTCGTCCGGGGGAGCGTCCGACGGGCCGGAGGCGGGGCCGTGCTTCCCGGCGGGCTTGCCCTGCGTCATCCGGGCGGCGGCGACGGTCCAGTCCTGCAGCAGCTCGATCAGGCCGTCCCGGCCGAGGCCGGCTGCGACGTCGAAGGAAGCGAAGTGGAGACGGTCCTGGGTGGGCGTGACGATGCCGGACTGGTTCGCGCCGTAGAACGGGTAGGTCGTGCTCTCGGGGGAGGAGGCGACCGCGTGGCCCACGGCCGCTCCCGCTCCGAACCCGACCACGCCGGCCCCGACCGCGGCGCCGGCCAGGCCGAGCATCCCGCGCCGGGACAGGCCGGACCGTGTGGCACCCTCGACGGGCGCCGGACGGTCGGCGGAGGTCGTGCCCTCGGCCACTGCTACTTGACCAGGATCGACGTGAGCAAGCTGAGCGGCTCGCTCAGCGCGTTGACGGAGTCCTGGAGCTCCTTCACCTGCGGGGTGGTGAGCTGCGTGTAACTCACGAACCCGTCGCCGTCCTTGTGCTGCGCGAGAAGCGTGTCGATCGTGGCGAACTCCCCGTCGAGCTTCTTCGCCGTGGCCTTCCCGGTCGCGCCCTTCTCAAGCAGCACAGCGCGGACATTGCCGTAGGCGACCTCCGCGCCCTCCACGTTGGCCTGGAAGTCCCACAGGTCGGTGTGCGAGAAGGTCTCCTCCTCGCCCGTGATCTTGGTGCGCGAGACCTCCTCCATCAGGCTGGCCGCGCCGTTGGAGATCTGGTCGAGTGTGAGGGTGAAGTCCTTCGCGGAGACGAGGTCGTGCAGCCGCTGGGTGTCGGCGACGAGCCGGGCGCCGAGGGCCGTGCGGCCGGCGGCGTCGGAGGCGGTGAAGCCGGCGGGCGCCCAGAGGTCCTTCTCGATGCGGTGCCAGCCTGTCCACTCCTGGCCCTGCTCGAGGTCGGCCTCGCGGAGGTCGAGGGCCGGATCGATGTCGCCGAACTGCTCGGCGGTCGGCTCGATCCGCTCGTAGAACGACCGCGCGACGGGGTATTGGGTGCGGGCGGCGGTGTCGTCGCCGGCCTCGTAGGCTGCCGCGAATGCCTTCGTGGCGGTGAGCAGCCGCCCGGACTGGTCCTTGACGTAGCTGAGGTAGTTGGTCACGGCCTGCGCGACCTGCGCGCTCTCGCTGGCGGACTTCGTGTCTGCGGAGCCCTTCGTCACGGTGAACTTCGCGAGCGAGGTCGGGGTGCCGACCATGCCCTTCCTGCACGCGGTGAAATAGCTGCCCTCGGTGAGCTGGACGACGTAGTTGACCGTGGTGCCCGGGCCGATGTTCTCCTTCTCGCCGGCGATCCGGAGTTTGTCCTGCGCGAGCACCTCGAACTCGTTGACGTCGGAGCCCGTGTTGGTGACCTGGAAGGTGATCGGGCCGGCGGGAGCGGCGGCGGTCTTCACCGTGCACGCGGCGTCCGTCAGCGTGACCTGGATGGCCTCCGCCTCGGCGACGGCACTGTTGGGGACGCAGCCGGTGAGGGCGAGCGCGACGGCGGCGGCGCCGGCCAGGGTGCCGGCGATCGGGCCGAGGTGACGGGGTCGGGGCATGGCGATGCTGTGCTTTCTGCTCTGGTGGATGCTGTGGGCGCCCCGCGAGGCGGCGGGGCCGTGGTTCAGGAGTGGACGGGCGTTCGCGGCGCCGGGGCCGACGGCGCCGCGGACGCGGACGCCGGCCGGGCGTGCGACGCACGGTGCTGGCGCACGTAGAAGAAGGTCACCACGACCATGTAGCCGGCCCAGGCGATGACCTGCAGCCAGGTCGGCGACGGGTTGAAGTTGAGGATGCCCGCGAGCGCGGTGCCGTACCAGCTCGACGATGGGATGAGCCCGCTGATGTCGTAGGCGTGGACGCCCGCGCCGGGGATGACGCCCGCCTCCTGGAGGTCGCCGATGCCGTAGGCGAGCACGCCGCCGGCGACGAGGATGAGGAACGCGCCGGTCCAGGTGAAGAACGAGCCGAGGTTGATCTTCACCATGCCACGGTAGAGGAGGAAGCCCAGCACCGCGGCGGTGATCAGGCCGAGGACAGCGCCGATGACCGGCTCCCAGCCGCCACCGATGCTGGCGACGGTGGCCCACACGAAGAGCGCCGTCTCGATGCCCTCGCGGCCCACGCTCAGCATGGCGAGGATCACGACGCCCCAGCCCGCGCCGACGAGGACGGAGTCGAGCCGGTTCTGGAGGGTGGACTTCATGCTGCGGGCGGTCTTGGCCATCCAGAAGATCATCCAGGTGACGAAACCCACGGCGATGAGCGAGAGCGTGCCGCCGACGATCTCCTGCGCCTCGAAGCTGAGACCGTAGGGGCCCCAGGTGAGGAGCGCCCCGATCCCGAGCGGCACGATGAGCGCGACGCCGACCCCGATCCACAGCTTCGAGAGGACGTCCTTCCGTCCGACCTTGACCACGTACGCGACGAGGATGGTGACGATGAGCGCCATTTCGAGGCCTTCGCGGAGGCCGATCAGATAGTTCGCGAGCACAGAGGACCTTCGAGTGGAGGTGGGAAATGTTGGTAAGGCTAACCTTACCTGTTCGACTCTAGAACACGTCCCGCCGATGTGTCCAGCTAGGATTCGAGCATGCTGAGCCGGATCGTCAACGCCATCCTCCTGGTCGTCGCGGGAGCGGTGCTCGGCGGGATCGGCACGGTCGCGCAGCAGCTCACGGTCGATTGGGGCGTCACCGTCCCGCTCGGGCTGATCGGCTCGCTGCTCAGCTACACCGCCCTGCTGGTCGGTCTCCGACTGCTCGGCGACGCCCGCTGGCCCGCGCTGTGCGCGGCGCTCGGGGCGATCGCCGTCATCCTGCTTTTCACCCAGCAGAGCCCCGGCGGCTCGGTGCTCATCCCGAACAACTTGTGGGGGCAGATCTGGCTCGTCGGGCCGATTCTCATCGCCGCGCTCGTCGTCTCCTGGCCGGACGTGAAGCGCGCGGCGCGTCGGGCCGGAACGGCCTAAGCTAGAGGGACAGCCTCCCGCCGTCCGAAGGGAACCGGAACCACAGTGACCTACGTCATCGCCCTCCCGTGCGTCGATGTGAAAGACCGCGCCTGCATCGACGAGTGTCCCGTCGACTGCATCTACGAGGGCGAGCGCTCGCTGTACATCCATCCCGACGAATGCGTCGACTGCGGCGCGTGCGAGCCGGTCTGTCCTGTCGAGGCGATCTACTACGAGGACGACCTCCCCGAGGAGTGGGCCGACTACTACAAGGCCAACGTGGAGTTCTTCGACGACATCGGCTCGCCCGGCGGCGCCGCCAAGGTCGGCGTGATCGCGAAGGACCACCCGCTCATCACCGCGCTGCCACCGCAGGCGCACTGACGTGGCGCGCTGACGTGGCGCTCGGAGAGCTGCCCGACTACCCCTGGGACCTCATGGCGCCGTACGCGGCGCGCGCCCGAGCGGCTGTGCCGTTCGGCGACGCCTCCGGGATGGTGGACCTCTCGATCGGCTCGCCCGTCGACCCGACCCCCGCGCTGATCCGCCAGGCCCTCGCCGAGGCGACCGACGCGCACGCCTACCCGCAGACCGTCGGAACGCCGGCGCTGCGCGAGGCGATCGCCGCGTGGTTCGAGCGTCGCCGCGGTGTGCCCGGCCTCGCGCCCGAGGACGTCCTCCCGACCATCGGCTCCAAGGAGCTCGTCGCCTTCCTGCCGTTCTTCCTCGGCCTCGGCGAGGGGATGCCGTCGTGCACCCTCGTGCCGCGTACCCGACCTACGCGATCGGCGCGGCCTTCGCGGGGGCGGAGGCCGTGGCGAGCGACGACCCCGCGGACTGGCCCGCGAACACCCGGCTGGTCTGGCTGAACAGCCCGGGCAACCCCGACGGCCGCGTGCTGTCGGCGGAGGAGCTGCGGGCGGCCGTGGCCCGCGCCCGCGAGCTGGGCGCGGTCGTCGCGGGTGACGAGTGCTACGCCGAGCTCGGCTGGGACGCCCCGTGGGACGCCGCACCGACGCCCAGCGTGCTGGACCCGCGCGTGGTCGGCGACGATCGCAGCGGCGTGCTCGCCGTCTACTCGCTGAGCAAGCAGTCCAACCTAGCGGGCTACCGCGCTGCGTTCATCGCGGGCGACCGCGCGCTGATCGCGCGCCTCACCACGGTGCGCAAGCACGCCGGGCTCATGCTCCCGTCGCCGCTGCAGGCCGCGATGGTCGTCGCGCTCGGCGACGACGCGCACGTGACCGAGCAGCGCGAGCGCTACCGGGCGCGGCGAGCGCTGCTGAAGCCGGCGCTGGAGGCCGCGGGCTTCCGCGTCGACCGCAGCGAGGCCGGGCTCTACCTCTGGGCGACCGAAGGACGCGACGCCTGGGAGAGCATCGGCCGGCTGGCAGACCTCGGCATCCTGGCCGGGCCCGGGGTCTTCTACGGCGACCACTATCCCGAGCACGTCCGGCTGTCGCTGACGGCCACCGACGAGCGGATCGCGGCGGCGGCCTCCCGGTTGCGCGCCTTTGGAGACACCCTCTAAAGGACCCTGGCGGCCTTTGCCCGATGCGACAGTTGCCGCGCGGGTTGGCTAGGCTGTACCAGCACGGCTTCACTGCGTGGCCGCCACGATCGGCACGCGAAGCATCCCAAACCCACTCAGGAGGCGTTGTGAGCGGACTCGGCATCGAGCAGGCCGGCACCGATCGGACTGCCACTCAGCCGCTGGCGGAGCAGCGCGGACCCGCCCAGGAGACGGCCGTCGCCCGCCTGAGCCATCCCGGCGGTGTCGCGGAGTTCCCGATCCTGCCGAGCACGCAGGGCGCGTCGAGCATCGACCTCTCCAGCCTGACCCGGCAGACCGGGCTCACCAGCCTCGACTACGGCTTCGTCAACACGGCCGCCACGCGTTCGGCCATCACGTACATCGACGGCGACGCGGGCATCCTGCGTTACCGCGGCTACCCGATCGAGCAGGTCGCCGAGAACTCGACGTTCCTCGAGGTCGCCTGGCTGCTCATCCACGGCGAGTTGCCGACGCCGGCGGAGCTCGCCGACTTCGACGAGCGCATTCGCCGCCACACGCTGCTGCACGAGGACCTCCGCCGCTTCTTCAGCGCCCTCCCGCACGACGCCCATCCGATGTCCGTGCTCTCCAGCGCCGTCTCGGCTCTGTCGACCTTCTACCAGGACTCGCTCAGCGTCAGCGATCCGGAGCAGGTGGAGCTCTCGACCATCCGCCTCCTCGCCAAGCTCCCCGTGATCGCGGCCTACGCGCACAAGAAGAGCATCGGCCAGGCGTTCCTCTACCCGGACAACTCGCTGAGCTTCGTGGACAACTTCCTCCGGCTCAACTTCGGCACCCTCGCCGAGCCGTACGAGGTGAACCCGGTGCTCTCGCGGGCGCTGGAGCGGCTTCTCATCCTGCACGAGGACCACGAGCAGAACGCGTCCACCTCGACCGTCCGCCTCGTCGGCTCCACCCAGGCGAACCTGTTCGCCTCGGTCTCGGCCGGCATCAACGCCCTCTACGGTCCGCTGCACGGCGGCGCGAATGAGGCCGTCCTGCAGATGCTCGCGGACATCCGCGACTCCGGCGAGAGCGTCCAGAAGTTCGTCGAGCGGGTCAAGAACAAGGAGTCCGGCGTCAAGCTGATGGGCTTCGGGCACCGCGTCTACAAGAACTTCGACCCGCGCGCCCGGCTCGTCAAGCAGTCGGCAGACGAGGTGCTCGCCGCCCTCGGCGTCCACGACCCGCTGCTCGACATCGCGAAGGAGCTCGAGGAGGTCGCGCTCGCCGACCAGTACTTCGTAGACCGCCGCCTCTACCCGAACGTCGACTTCTACACCGGCGTGATCTACAAGGCGATGGGCTTCCCGACCCGGATGTTCACCGTCCTGTTCGCGATCGGCCGCCTTCCGGGCTGGATCGCCCACTGGCGCGAGATGACCCAGGACCCGAGCACCAAGATCGGCCGTCCGCAGCAGCTCTACGTCGGCGACGCCGAGCGCAACTGGCCGACCGCGCGCTGAGCCACGCCCGACGCTACGGCCTCAGCGTGAGCGTCTGTTCCGCCGCCGCCTTCACGGCGTCGGCCGTGAACGGCCACGGCCGCGTCTCGCCGTTCGCCCACAGCCGCGCCTGGTCGGCGTAGTGCGCGTCGAACGCGTGCCCTGACGCGCCCGTGAGGTTGATCCAGGTGCTCCGGTCGAAGTCGCCGACGTCGACCACCATCCGCATCGACGGCGCCCGGTCGACCTGGTAGCCGTCGGAGGTGTCCCAGGCGGTCGCATCCACGACGCTCGAACCGCCGCCGAGTGGAAAGGGCCCGCGGTCGAACAGCCACTCGATCGGCGCGACGCCGGACGACCCGAACGACGCGTTGGTGAGTTCGAGGGTGTGCAGGCGGTCCCAGCGCCAGCTCTTCGGATCCCCGCCGAGGGCGCTCCGGGTCTCCTTCCAGGCCTGGTTCGCCGCGTATTCGATCATGTCGTCGCGGTCGAGCGTGCCGAGGCGGCTGTCCGCCCACCACGCCGAGTCCGGCTGCTTCACGAGCGCGTGGACGACCTGGAACCAGCGGTCGCCGCCGGTCGGGGGCGCGTCGGCAGGGAGCTTGCGGCCGAAGGCGTCGGCCAGCAGGTTCTTCCAGAACACCGCGAAGTAGGCCGCGGCGGCGCTGTCGCCGTCGTCGTGGTAGTTCCAGCCGCGCAGCAGCGCGGCGCCCTTGGCGACGCCGGAGGTCGGGTCGGCTTTCGCGCCCACGGCGATGAGCAGGGGAGCGAGCGTGGCCGCGTTGGCGTCGTAGGTGTCGGCCTGGATGGCGGACATGTCCTTCGACGTCACCGTGCGGCCCGCGCCCAGCAGCTTCGTCAGCCGGAGCTGGATCTGGTTCGCGCGGTAGCCGGCGTCCCAGTCCTGCGTGATCATCGCCGGGAACTGCGGGCCGACGGCGGCGTTGTTGGCTGTCACGATGTACCCGCTCGGCGGGTTCAGCAGGCTGGGGAGCTGGTCGTAGGGGATCGTCCCGATCCAGCCGTACTCGCTGGTCCAGCCGGGCACGGGGACGGTGCCGTCGCCTTTCGCGCGCACCGGGATGAGGCCGGGCGCCTGATAGCCGATGTTGCCGTCGACGTCGGCGTAGACGAGGTTCTGGGAGGGCACCTGGAACGACGCCGCGGCGGCCCGGAAGCCCGCCCAGTCGTGCGCTGTGTCGAAGGCGAAGATCGCGCCCGCCGTCGGGCCCGGGGTGAGCGCGGTCCACTGCAGGGAGAGCTGGAACTCCTGAGCCGGGACGCCGAGCTTCCCGGCCTGGTCCTTCGCGATGACGCCGTAGCCGTCGCTGAGGTCGGTGATGATCGGGCCGTGCCGGGTGGAGCGCACGGTGATCCGGACGTCCGGGCCCCCGCGACCGTGATCGTCTCGCGCCGGATGGTCAGCGGCACCTGCGCGCCGTCGTACTCGTACGTGTCGCCGGTGACTTTCTCGACGTACAGGTCGGCCACGTCCGGCCCGAGGTTGGTGAACCCCCAGGCGATGCGGTCGTTGTGGCCGATGATCACGCCGGGCAGCCCGGAGAAGCTGAAGCCGGCGACGTCGAACGGGCACTGCGCGTCGACGACCGCGCAGTGCAGGCCGACCTGGTACCAGACCGAGGGCATCACGACGCCGAGGTGCGGGTCGTTGGCGAGCAGCGGCTTCCCGGTCGCGGTGTGGGCTCCGGAGACGACCCAGGAGTTCGACCCGATGTCGTCGCCGGCCGGGCCCATCAGGGTCGGGAGGGCGTCGAGGCTGGAGGCCACCTGTTCGAGCCGGTTCCTGTACTGGGCGGTGGGCACGGCGGCGAGTGCAGCCGTCGCGTCCGCGTCACCGGCCGCGGCGGAGGCGGACGCCGCCGAGCCGCCCGGGGCGGCGTCCGGCGTGACCGTGGTCGGCGAGCCGCCGCCGAGCGACGTGATCGTCGGATGCGCGCTGTAGTCGTAGCCGGGGTGCAGCTCGGCGATCTGCTGGGGCGCCAGCTTGGTGGCCAGGAGCGCACGGTCGATCTCGTCCTCCAGGTTGGAGCGGAGGTCCCACGCCATCGCCTTGAGCCAGGCCACCGAGTCGACCGGGGTCCACTGATCGGGGTGGTAGTCCGGGTTCTGGATGCCGAGGATCGCGTACTCGAGCGAGAGCTTCGGGCCGGAGTGCGTGTTGAGGTACGCGTTCACGCCGTCGGCGTAGTCCTGGTAGTAGCGCAGCGAGGTCGTGTCGAGCCGCTTCACCTCCTGCTCGGCGACATCGTGCCAGCCGAGCGTGCGGATGAAGGTGTCGGTGGGGATCTCGCTGGCGCCGAACAGCTCGGAGAGCCTGCCGGCGGTGACGTGGCGGCGGAAGTCCATCTCCCAGAACCGGTCCTGCGCGTGGACGTAGCCTTGCGCGCGGAAGAGGTCGTCGGCCGTGCGCGCCGTGATCTGCGGGACCCCGGCGGAGTCGCGCGTCACGGTCACCGGCGCGCTCAGGCCGCTGACCTGCAGCGAACCGGACGTCTGCGGGAAGGAGAGGGTGACCGTCCACACCGCCAGGCCGCCCGCGAGGAGGGCGAGGACGAGCAGCACGGCGAGCGTGACTCCGAGGGTGCGCAGCACGCGATGGTGCAGCCTGAGCCGGGGAGTGTCGTCGCCCACGTCGCCTCCCGTCGGATCGGCCGGGGACGTCGCCGGCGTGTGTTCGGACTCTAGTCCACGCGGGTGTCGTACCGAAGAGGCGGAACGGGCGGGCGGGAGGTCAGCGCGAGGTCAGCGCGGCCCAGGCCATTCGTTCGAGCACCGGACGCACGGAGGCGTCGGTCGTGTGGGCGGCGCCCGCGCGTGCGGAGTGCGGCGTGGAGTTGATCAGCCCGAAGGTCGCCTGCACGCGCACGCGCAGCTCGTCGGGGGCGAGCGACGGGTGCAGCTCGCCGAGCACGCGCATCCACAGCTCGATGTAGCGGCGTTGCAGGGTGCGCACGGCGCGGCGGTCCTCCGGGGCGAGGGCGTCGAGGTCGCGGTCCTGCACGCGGATGGTGTCGGCCTCGGTCAGCGCGAAGTCCACATGGAACGCGATCAGCCCGCGCAGTGCGCCTGCGGGGTCGGCGGCCTCCCGCTCGACCGCGGCGCCGCCGTCGAGCAGGTTCTCGCTGACGCCGACCAGGAGGGCGGCGAGCACGGCCTGCTTGGACGCGAAGTGCCGGTACACTGCCGGCCCGCTGACTCCGGCGGCGGCGCCCAGGTCTTCGATCGAGACGCCGTTGAAGCCGCGCTCGGCGAACTTGCCGGCCGCCGCCGCCAGCAGCGCTGCGCGCCGGTCGGCCTTCGCCTGGCTGCGCTGGGTCGGCCGCGCGAGCGGGTCGGCCGGTACGGTCTCGGTCATCTCGATAGGACTCCCAGGTGCGGGGCTGGACATTCGGGTTAACGAACACTAACCTAAATTCGAGTTAGTGACCACTAACTCATGTCGATGAGGACACGGGAGCACGATGCCTGCCCTGAGCACGATGCCCGACCAGAGCACCCCCGCCGGCGCGAGCGCGCCGGCCGGGAACGACGCCGCCCAGCGCGCGCTGGTCGCCGACCTCCGCAAGCGACTCGCCGTCGCCGCGGCCGGCGGCCCGGAGCGCGCCCGCGAGCGCCACGTCGCCCGCGGCAAGCTGCTGCCGCGCGACCGCATCGACGCGCTGCTCGACGAGGGCAGTCCCTTCCTCGAGATCGCGCCGCTGGCCGCGACCGGGATGTACGGCGACGAGAGCCCGGCCGCGGGCGTCATCGCCGGCATCGGCCTGGTCGAAGGCCGCCACGTGATGATCGTCTGCAACGACGCGACGGTGAAGGGCGGCACCTACTACCCGATGACCGTCAAGAAGCACCTGCGCGCGCAGGAGATCGCGCTGGAGAACAACCTCCCGTGCGTCTACCTGGTCGACTCGGGAGGCGCCTTCCTGCCGATGCAGGACGAGGTTTTCCCCGACCGCGACCACTTCGGCCGCATCTTCTACAACCAGTCCCGGCTGTCGGCGGCGAAGATCCCGCAGATCGCCGCGGTGCTCGGCTCCTGCACCGCCGGCGGCGCGTACGTGCCCGCGATGAGCGACGAGACGGTGATCGTCCGCAACCAGGGCACCATCTTCCTCGGCGGCCCCCCGCTGGTGAAGGCCGCGATCGGCGAGATCGTCACGGCCGAGGAGCTCGGCGGCGGCGACCTCCACGCCCGCACCTCCGGGGTCGTGGACCACCTCGCGGAGGACGACGCGCACGCGCTCGGGATCGTCCGCGAGATCGTCGCGACCCTCCCGCAGCCCGCCGCTCCCGCCTGGGAGGTGCTGGCCACGCGCGCGGCGATCGCCGACCAGGAGGAGCTCTACAGCGTCGTCCCGGTCGACGTTCAGGCGCCTTACGACGTGCACGAGGTCATCTCCCGGCTGGTGGACGCGGGGGAGTTCAGCGAGTTCAAGCCCGAATACGGCACCACCCTCGTGACCGGCTTCGCGCACATCCACGGGCACCCCGTCGGCATCGTCGCGAACAACGGCGTGCTGTTCAGCGAGTCGGCGCTCAAGGGCGCGCACTTCATCGAGCTGTGCGACCAGCGCGGGATCCCGCTGGTGTTCCTGCAGAACATCTCCGGCTTCATGGTCGGACGCGACTACGAGGCCGGCGGCATCGCCAAGAACGGCGCGAAGATGGTCACCGCGGTCGCCACCACCCGTGTCCCGAAGCTCACCGTCGTGATCGGCGGCTCGTTCGGCGCGGGCAACTACTCGATGTGCGGCCGGGCCTACTCGCCGCGGTTCCTCTGGATGTGGCCGGCCTCCCGCATCTCGGTCATGGGCGGCCAGCAGGCGGCCAGCGTTCTCGCCACCGTCAAGCGCGACCAGCTCGACGCGCGCGGCGAGGAGTGGAGCTCGGAGGACGAGGCGGCCTTCCGTGCGCCCATCGCCGCGCAGTACGAGGACCAGGGCAACCCCTACTACTCCACGGCGCGGCTGTGGGACGACGGCGTGATCGACCCCGCCGACACCCGCACGGTGCTGGGGCTGGCGCTCGACGTCTGCTCCCGCGCGCCGCTGCCCGACACGGCCTTCGGCCTCTTCCGGATGTGATGACGATGACCGACTACTCCTCCGTCCCGTTCGAATCCGTCCTGGTGGCGAATCGCGGCGAGATCGCCTGCCGTGTCATCCGTACGCTGCGCCGTCTCGGCATCCGCTCCGTCGCCGTCTTCAGCGACGCCGACCGCGACGCGCCGCACGTCCGTCTCGCCGACACCGCGGTGCGCATCGGGCCGGCGCCCGCCCGCGACAGCTACCTTTCGGTGGACGCCATCGTCGACGCCGCGCGCCGCACGGGCGCCGCGGCGGTGCACCCCGGCTACGGCTTCCTCTCCGAGAACGCCGCGCTCGCCGAGGCGTGCGAGGCCGCGGGCATCGTGTTCGTCGGCCCCGGCGTCCACGCGCTCGAGGTCATGGGCGACAAGATCTCGGCCAAGCAGGAGGTCGGCCGCTCCGGCGTCCCGACCATCCCCGGCATCGCGGAGCCCGGCCTCGGCGACGACGAGCTCGTCGCGGCCGCCGAGCGCATCGGCTATCCCGTGCTGGTCAAGCCCTCCGCGGGCGGCGGCGGCAAGGGGATGCAGGCGGTGCACACGGCCGCCGACCTCCCCGAGGCGCTGCGCGCGGCCCGTCGCGTCGCGGCCGCGGCCTTCGGCGACGACACGCTCTTCCTGGAGCGGTTGGTGGAGTCGCCGCGGCACATCGAGGTGCAGATCGTCGCCGACCGGCACGGCGCGGTGGTCCATCTCGGCGAGCGCGAGTGCTCCCTCCAGCGCCGCCACCAGAAGGTGGTCGAGGAGGCGCCGTCGCCCCTGCTCGACGCCGCGACGCGCGCCCGGATCGGCGAGGCCGCCTGCCGGGTCGCGGCGAGCGTCGGCTACGTCGGAGCCGGTACCGTCGAGTTCCTGGTCTCCGCCGAGCGACCCGACGAGTTCTTCTTCATGGAGATGAACACCCGGCTCCAGGTCGAGCACCCGGTGACCGAGCTGGTGACGGGCGTGGACCTGGTCGAGTGGCAGCTCCGCGTCGCGGCGGGGGAGCCGCTGGGCTTCGAGCAGGACGACATCCGGCTCTCCGGCCACGCCGTGGAGGCGCGCGTGTACGCCGAGAACCCCGAACGCGACTTCCTGCCCGGCGACGGCGCGGTGCTCGCCTTGCGCGAGCCGACCGGCGACGGCGTGCGCGTCGACAGCGGCCTGGCCGCCGGGACGCGCGTCGTCACCGACTACGACCCGATGCTCGCCAAGGTGATCGCCTGGGCTCCCGATCGCGCCGGCGCACTCGCCCGGCTCGACCGCGCGCTCGCCGGCACCGCGGTACTGGGCCTCGTGAGCAACATCGCCTGGCTGCGCGACCTCCTGGCCGACGAGGACGTCCGCGCGGGCGGCATGGACACCACGCTGATCGACCGGCGGTTCTCCGCCCTGGAGCCGGTCCCGGCCTCCATCGCTGAGCTGGCCGCGGCGGCGCTGCTGGCACACCGGGAGCGGGAGACATCCGCGCCGGGCGGCGTCGGAGCGCTGTGGGGCGCGCCGAGCGGATGGCGGCTCGGATCGGCACGTCCCGTCCGGTACGACGTGGACGGCAGGACCGTTCACGTCCACGGCGAGCGTGTGATCCTGCCGGGATCGGAGGGCGAGCTGCACGAGCACACCGCCCGGATCGCGGTGCAGTCCGGCGCACCCGGCGAGCCGGAGACCGTCGTGCTCGACCTCGACGGCGTGGTCACCCGCTTCGACGCGGCCCGCGACGGCGCCACCGTCTGGCTCGCGCACGGCGGCCGGTCCCGAGCCCTGCGGCTGCGGACGCCCGCCGAGCGGCTGGCCGCGACGCTCGCCGCCCGTGAGCGCGGCGAGGCGGCCGCGCATCCGGAGGTGCGCTCGCCCATGCCCGGCACGGTCGTGGCCGTCCCGGTCGCGTCGGGCACGGAGGTCGCGGCCGGCGACACCGTCGCCGTCGTCGAGGCCATGAAGATGGAGCACCGACTGGTCGCCCCCATCGCCGGCACCGTGACGGTGAAGGTCGCGCCAGGCGACCTCGTGAAGCTCGACCAGCTCGTGGCCGTCGTGGACGCGCCCGAGACCGGCGCGCTCGAGACCCCTGCGCCCGCGCCGGACGACGCCTCCACCACCCCGAACGTCCCGCCGAGCCCGGCGGACACCCCCGAGCCGACAGAATCGGCCGCCACATCCCACGGCGAGCACGCCGTGGCAGGGACCGTCACCACAACAGACAGGAATCTCCGATGACCATGCAGATGCCACGCCCGGCCGACCTCGATGTCGCCGGCTTCGAGCTCACCGATGAGCAGCGCCGGCTCCGCGACGAGGTCCGCGACTTCGCCGACACCGTCGTCGCGCCCGCCGCGTACGAGTACGACACCAAGCGCAGCCTCCCCTACGACATCATCGCCGAGATGGGCCGGATGGGGCTGTTCGGCCTCCCGTTCCCGGTCGAGTACGGCGGCCAGGGCAAGGACTACCTCTCGCTCTGCCTCGCCGTCGAGCAGCTCGGCCGGGTGGACCAGTCCATCGGCGTGACACTGGAGGCCGGTGTCGGTCTCGGCGCGATGCCGATCTTCCGCAGCGGCAGCGAGGAGCAGAAGCAGGAGTGGCTGCCGATGCTGGCGCGCGGCGAGGCGCTCGCCGGGTTCGGGCTGACGGAGGCGGACGCCGGCTCGGACGCCGGCGGCACCAAGACCACGGCGATCCTGCGCGACGGCGAGTGGATCCTCAACGGCACGAAGCAGTTCATCACCAACTCCGGCTCGGAGATCACGAAGCTCGTCACCATCACCGCGGTGACCGGCGAGGAGCGGCGCACGGACGGCTCGATCAAGAAGGAGCTGTCGGCGATCATCGTCCCGAGCGGCACCCCCGGTTTCGTCGCGGAGCCCGTCTACGACAAGGTCGGCTGGCACACCTCCGACACCCACCCGCTGACGCTCACCGACGTGCACGTCCCGGAGGCCAACCTCCTCGGCGAGCGCGGCCGCGGGTACGCCAACTTCCTCCAGACCCTCGACGAGGGCCGGGTCGCCTTCGCCGCGCTCTGCACCGGCGCCGCGCAGGGCTGCCTGGAGGAGGCGGTTCGCTATGCGAAGTCGCGCAACGTCTTCGGCCGGTCGATCGGCTCCAACCAGCACATCGCCTTCAAGATCGCGCGGATGCAGGCCCGCGTGCACGCCGCTCGGCTGGCGTACTACGACGCGGCGTTCAAGCTGATCGCGGGCGTCCCGTTCAAGATGGAAGCCTCCATCGCCAAGCTGGTCGGCAGCGAGGCCGCGATGGACAACGCCCGCGACGCGACCCAGATCTTCGGCGGCTACGGCTTCCTCAACGAGAGCCCGGTCGCGCGCCACTACCGCGACTCGAAGATCCTCGAAATCGGCGAAGGCACCACCGAAGTCCAGCTCATGATCATCTCGCGAGCCCTCGGCTTCGAAGCCTGACCCGTCCCAACCGCCGAGTACGTGGATAATCTGGCGACTCGGCGGTTTGGGCGGTACTTTTCGCGTACTCGGCGGTTAGAGACAGGGGAGATTCAGCGTGATCGATAAGACAGTGGGGAGTGCGGGGGAGGCGGTGGCCGACATCCCGAGCGGCGCCAGCCTGGCCGTGGGCGGCTTCGGCCTGTGCGGCATCCCGAGCGCGCTCATCCAGGCGCTGCTGGAGGCCGGCACGACCGACCTGGAGGTGGTCAGCAACAACTGCGGCGTGGACGACTGGGGGCTCGGCCTCCTGCTCGGCCGGCGCCGCATCCGCAAGATGATCAGCTCGTACGTCGGCGAGAACAAGGAGTTCGCGCGGCAGTTCCTCTCCGGCGAGCTGGAGGTGGAGCTGACCCCGCAGGGCACGCTCGCGGAGAAGCTGCGGGCCGGCGGCGCGGGCATCCCGGCCTTCTACACTCCGGCGGGCGTCGGCACGCAGATCGCGCTCGGCGGACTCCCGCGCCGCTACAACGAGGACGGCTCGATCGCGGTCGCGAGCGAGCCGAAGGAGGTGCGCGAGTTCGACGGCGCGTCCTACGTGCTGGAACGCTCGCTGCGCCCCGACTTCGCGCTCGTGCACGCGGCGAAGGGCGACCGGCACGGCAACCTGGTCTTCCACGCCGCGGCGATGAACTTCAACCCGCTCGCCGCGATGGCGGGCCGCATCACGATCGCCGAGGTGGAGGAGCTGGTCGAGCCCGGCGAGCTCGCCCCGGGGAGGTGCACCTGCCGGGGATCTTCGTCCAGCGCGTGGTGCACGCGCCCGACGTCGAGAAGCGGATCGAGCGGCGCACAGTCGCCGCGCCCGGCGCAACCGCACCCGCCACCACCCCGGAAGGGAACGCCCGATGAGCCTCACCCGCACCGAGCTCGCCGCCCGCGTGGCGCAGGAGCTGGAGAACGGCCAGTACGTCAACCTCGGCATCGGCATGCCGACGCTCATCCCGAACTACATCCCGGAGGGCGTGGAGGTCATCCTGCACTCCGAGAACGGCGTGCTCGGCGTCGGCCCTTACCCGGCCGACGCCGACGTCGACCCCGACCTGATCAACGCGGGCAAGGAGACTGTCACCGTCAAGCGCGGCGCGGCGTACTTCGACTCGTCGCTGTCGTTCGGCATGGTCCGCGGCGGCCACGTCGATGTCGCGGTGCTCGGCGCGATGGAGGTCTCGGCGACCGGCGACCTGGCCAACTGGATGATCCCCGGCAAGATGGTCAAAGGCATGGGCGGCGCGATGGACCTGGTGTTCGGAGCCAAGCGGCTGATCGTGATGATGGAGCACGTCGACAAGGAGGGCCGGCCGAAGATCCTCGCCGAGTGCAGCCTCCCGCTCACCGGCACCGGCTGTGTGGACCGCATCATCACCGACCTCGCGGTGATCGACGTGGCGCCGGACGGACTCGTCCTGCGCGAGACCGCGCCGGGCGTGACGGTCGACGAGGTCGTGGCCGCGACGGGAGCGCCGCTCGCGGTGGAGCTGGAGGCGGCGTCATGAAGGAAGTCGAGCAGCGCGGCCTCTACTACGAGGAGTTCGAGCTGGAGACCCGCTACCTGCACCGGCCGGGCCGCACGGTGACCGAGGCCGACAACGTCCTCTTCACCACGCTGACGATGAACACGCAGGCCCTTCACTTGGACGCCGCGTGGTCGGCGCGGCAGCCGTTCGGCGAGCGGCTGATGAACTCGATGTGGACGCTCGCGACGATCGTCGGCGCGTCGGTCGCCCAGCTCACGCAGGGCACGATCGTCGCGAACCTCGGCTTCTCGGAGGTGTCCTTCCCGCACCCGCTGTACCACGGCGACACGCTCTACTCGGAGACGACGGTGACGGCCAAGCGGCTGTCGGCCTCCCGCCCCGGCCAGGGGATCGTGACGTTGGAGCACACCGGCCGCAACCAGGACGGCGTCGTCGTCGCCACCGCGATCCGGCAGGTGATGGTGTGGTGCCGCGACGCCCACCTCGGGACGAGCGACGCATGACGCCGTTCCCCGCTGCCGGCGGATTCCCGTGGGGCCCGGCGCTGCTGTTCTGCCCGGCCGACCGGCCCGACCGGTACGCCAAGGCGCTGGAGCGGTCGGACGCGGTCATCCTCGACCTGGAGGACGCCGTCGACCCCGCGCGACGGCCGGCGGCCCGGGAGGCGCTCGCCGCCTCCGACCTCGACCCCGCCCGGGTGATCGTGCGGGTCAATCCGGCCGGCAGCGACGACCAGGCCGCCGACCTCGCGGCCCTCTCGCTCACGCCCTACACGGCCGTGATGCTGCCGAAGGCGGAGCGCGCGGCCGACCTCGCCGCCCTCGACGGTCTGCACGTGATCGCCCTGTGCGAGACCGCGGCCGGCGTGGTGGCTGCGGGGGAGCTCGCGGCCGCGGAGGAGGTCGTCGCACTGATGTGGGGCGCGGAGGACCTGGTCGCCTCGCTCGGCGGCACGTCGAGCCGCCACCCGGACGGCCGCTACCGCGATGTGGCGGCGCACGCCCGCTCGGCGGTGCTGCTGGCCGCCGGAGCGGCGGGGAAACCCGCCGTCGACACGGTTCACCTCGACATCGCGGACCTCGACGGGCTCGCCGCTGAGGCCGAGGACGCGGTCTCCGTCGGGTTCGCCGCGACCGCGTGCATCCACCCGTCGCAGGTGGAGACCGTGCGGGCCGCGTACCGGCCGGACGACGCCCAAGTGGCGGAGGCCGTGGAACTGCTGGAGGCCGCCAGAGCGGCGGGCGGGGGAGTGTTCCGGCACAACGGCCGGATGGTCGACGGACCCGTGCTTTCACACGCCAGAGCGGTGCTCCGGAGGGCGACTAGCCCGTCGTGATGAAACTGTGATGAACGATTTTTACGCCGTTCACCGGTTTGGTCGTGCCGTGTCGGCGGCATGCCGTACTCTGCCCTTAACGTTCCAGAGAAGAGCACCATCGAATCGATTCGAGCCACGAATCGATCGTCCGCGTGAACACCCGCTCGAACGGCTGGAAGGGGGACGAGATGCCACAGATCCTTCCCCTTCGCCTCCTCGAGAGCGTCGGCCTTCGCACCCCCGCCGCAGCGGTCGCGGCGGACGCTGACGGCGCGTCGGGTTCGGCGCCCGCGTCGCAGGCGGCGACCTCGCAGCGGCGCGCTGGCGAGCCCGCTCCCGCGTCGCCCGCGCAGGCCGCCGCCGACACGCCGCCCACCGTCGCGGCTGCGTCGCCGACCGCCGCCGAGCGGCCCACTGACACGGCGCCCGCCACGTACACCGGGCCGTCCACTTACACCGGCCCATCCGCCTACGCCGGGCCGTCCGCCTACGCCGGGCCGTCCTACGCCGGGCCGTCCACCTACGCCGAGCCGTCCACCGACACCGGCGGCCCGCTCGACATCGACTCCGGCCTCGAGCGCACCGGCCCGCTCTCGATCATCGCCCCGCGCCGCATCGGCGAGAGCGACCTCGCGGTGTACCCGCTGTCGCTCGGCGCGAGCGTCTTCGGCTGGACGGCCGACGGCGACACCTCGCTCGCGATCCTCGACCGCTTCGCCTCGCGCGGCGGCGACTTCATCGACACGGCCGACAGCTACGTCGGCGGCCGCAGCGAGGTTCTCATCGGCAAGTGGATGCGCGAGCGCGGCAACCGCGACGACCTGGTGGTCGCGACCAAAGTCGGTCGCCACCACGAGAACCCCGGCCTCGGCTCCGTGAGCATCGTGCGCGCCGTGGAGGCATCCCTCGAGCGCCTGCAGACCGACCACATCGACCTGCTGTACTTCCACGACGACGACCCTGACGTGCCGCTGGAGGACAGCCTCGCGACCGCGGAGTGGCTCATCGAGACGGGCAAGGTCCGCTACCTCGGCGCGTCCAACTTCAGCGCGGATCGCCTCATCGAGGCGCGGGTGATGGCGTCGGCCGGCCTGCCGAAGTTCGTCGCCATCCAGACGCAGTACAACCTCATGCACCGCGCCGAGTTCGAGAGCGCGCTGCGCATCGTCGCAGCCGCGCAAGGCCTCGCCGTCATGCCGTACTACGCGCTGGCCAACGGCTTCCTCACCGGCAAGTACCGGTCCAAGTCGGACCTCAGCGCCGACGCCCGCAGCGTGCGCGCCTCCGCGTACGTCAACCGCAAGGGCATGCGCGTCCTGGCGGTGCTCGACCGGATCGCCGCCGAGCACGGCGTGTCCCCGGCGAGCGTCTCGATCGCCTGGCTGCTCGCCAAGCGCACGATCGTGGCCCCGGTGGCGAGCGCCAGCCGTCCCGAGCAGGTCGACGGCCTGATGGCCGCCGCGGGCATCCGCCTCACCCGCGCCCAGATGCTCGACCTCGACCGCGTCTCCGAGTAGCCGCCATCCCGCGAAACAGGCCGGGTCTCCGGAGTCACGGAGACGACACGCGCGTGGCCCGGCGAACCTCCGGAGTCACCGACCGGCTACTTCTCGGCGAGGATGCGGTCGAGCGCGCGATGCAGGGCTGCGCCCGCGGCGATCGGGTCGCCCACGTAGCCGCCGGCCAGTGCGCCGTCGCGCGCGAGGATGAGGTCGTCCGCCGCGTCGCCCGGTCGCGGGTGACCGATCTGGCGGAACAGCTCCTCGATGTGCTTGGCGTACCAGTCCCGGTGCGCGGTCACGGCGACGCGCACCGGGTGGTTCTCGTCCGCGAACTGCGCGGCGGCGTTGATGAACGGGTCGCCGCGGAAGCCGGGGCGCACCGCCTCGGCGTTGATGGATTCCACGAGCGCGCGGGCGATCGCCGTCGGGTCGGAGAGCTCGGCCTCCTTCTCGGCGAACCATTCGCGCACCTGGCGGTCGCGGCCCTCGACGTAGGCGATGATCAGGAGGTCCTTGGAGCGGAAGTGCTTGTAGAACGTCGCCTTCGTCACTCGGGCGCCTGCGATGATGCGGTCGACGCCGACCGTGTGGATGCCCTCCTGGTAGAAGAGTTCGTCGGCGGTCGCGAGGATCTTGATCTTCGACGGTGCGGGCGGCCGGATGGTGGCGCGGGCACTAACGACCATCTGGTCGTCTCCTCTCTCCGGGAGGCTGTGGCCTCCGCTCGTCTCTGAGACCCCCCGACCGGTCCGAGGGGGACGACCGGTCGGGGTGGTCACTTCAGTATAGTGGTAGACAGACTAGTCTGTTTGTCCTCAATTTCCCAGTCTCCGCGCTCGATCGACCGCTGGCGTAGGGTTGAGGGGATGAACAGCGCAGTCGACCTCCCGCTCGGTTTGGCCGACCTCGCTTTCGCCGCTTCCGGTGAAGCCCTCGTCCGCCGCACGATCTTGCCGAACGGCGTCCGCATTCTGAGCGAGCAGGTGCCCGGCGCGCGCAGCGCGACCCTGGGCTACTGGGTGGCCGTGGGCTCGCGCGACGAGGTCGCCGACGTGGCGGGCAGCCTGGGCTCCACGCACTTCCTCGAGCACCTCCTGTTCAAGGGCACACGCACGCGCACCGCCCTCGACATCGCGGTGTCCTTCGACTCGGTCGGCGGCGAGCACAACGCCATGACGGCCAAGGAGTACACCTGCTACTACGCCAAGGTGCAGGACCGCGACCTCCCCATGGCGGTGGAGGTCATCGGCGACATGCTCACCTCGTCCGTGCTCGACCCCACCGAGTTCGAGAACGAGCGCGGCGTCATCCTCGAAGAGCTGTCGATGGCCGAGGACGACCCGGCCGACGTCGCCAACGAGCGGCTCTTCACCGCCGTGCTCGGCGCCCACCCGCTCGGGCGGCCGATCGGCGGACGCCCCGACACCATCCGCGCCGCCACCCGCGATGCCGTCTGGAGCCACTACCGGGCCAACTACCGGCCGCGCGACCTGGTCGTGACAGCTGCGGGCGCCGTCGACCACGACGTGCTCGTGGCGGGCGTGCAACGCGCGCTCGACGCCGCCGGCTGGGACCGGGACGAGGAGGCCGCCCCGGTCGACCGCCGCCCGACCGCAGCCGCGACCGTCGAGCGCGGCGCCCCGCTCGTCACCGTCTCCCGGCCGATCGAGCAGGCCAACCTCATCATCGGCATGCCCGGCATCGTCGCGACCGACGAGCGCCGCACAACGATGAGCGTCCTCAACTCCATCCTCGGCGGCGGGATGTCGAGCCGGCTGTTCCAGGAGGTCCGCGAGAAGCGCGGGCTGGCCTACGCCGTCTACTCGTTCTCCGGCTCCTACTCCGACGCCGGGGTCTTCGGGCTGTTCTCCGCCTGCGCCCCCGCGAAGGCCCGGCAGGTGGCCGAGTTGATGCTCTCCGAGCTGCACCGCCTCGCCGACGGCGGGGTGACGGCGGATGAGCTCCGCCGCGCCGTCGGGCAGCTCTCCGGCGGTGCGGCCCTCGCGCTGGAGGACTCGGACACCCGGATGTCGCGGCTCGGCCGGGCCGAGATCAGCCTGGGGGAGTTCGCCGACCTCGACGAGAGCCTCCGGCGGCTCCACCTCGTCACCGCCGGGGACGTCCGAGAACTCGCACGGGACCTGGCCGACCGCCCGGTCTCGATCTCCGCGGTGGGTGGCGTCGACGACGACGTCTTCGCGGGCCTCGTGGCCTGACCGCCTGTCTCCCTTCCCGTTACATCGAAAGGTCTACCGGTGCCCCATTACCTTTACCTCGTGCGTCACGGCGAGCAGCAGGACGCCGAGCACGGACTGCCCGACGGCCCGCTCTCGCCGCGTGGCAAGCGCCAGGCGCAGCTCATCGCCGACCGGCTGAGCGGTCTGCCGTTGACGGGGATGTACCACTCGCCGCTCGTGCGCGCGGAGCAGACGGCCTCGATCATCGCCGAGCGGATGCCCGCCGTGGTGCCGGAGCCGTCCAGCCTGCTGTTCGACTGCATCCCGTCCGGGCCGACGCCCGACATGCCCAAGGTGTTCGAGTCGTTCTTCGGCCCCGTCACCGAGGCCGAGATCGACGCGGGCCGGGCCCAGATGGACGACGCGGTCCACGAGTTCCTGACGCCCGCGATGGGCGACCGGCACGACCTGCTGGTGACCCACAACTTCGTGATCGGCTGGTTCGTCCGGCACGTGTTCGACGCGCCCGCGTGGCGCTGGCTCGGCCTCAACCAGGCCAATTGCGGCCTGACCATCATCCGCGTGCGCTCGGCCAAGCCTCCCGTGCTCGTGGTGCACAACGACCTCGGTCACCTCCCCGTCGAGCTGCGCACCGGCCTCCCCGAGCTACAGCCGGTCTAGCAGCCATCCGTTCCTCACTTCCTCCCGCGACACGCCGGGCGCGGGCGGGAGAAAGTGAGGAAGCGATGGCTGCTTACGTGAGGCGCTTGCGGAACCAGTCGGTCGCGTTGGGGTTGTCGTTGTAGGGCTGGATGCTCTCGTAGCCGTGCGAGCGGTAGAGGCCGCCGGCGGCCTCCAAGGAGGCGTTGGTGTCGAGGACGACCTCGGTGGCGCCGAACCCGCGGGCGCGGTGCTCCAGCTCGGCGAGAATGGCGCGCCCGAGGCCCTGACCGCGGTGCGCGGGCGCGACCCAGAGGTGCTTGATCTCGTAGCGGACGATCTGCTCGCCGTCCTCGGTCTCGGACAGCGGGACGGGCAGCTCGCGGACGCCGCCGCAGCCCGCCTCGCCGTCGTCGTACGCCAGCAGGAAGACGCCCGCCGGCGGGACGAACTGGCCCGGGTCGGGGAACGTCGTGCGGTACGCGCCCTGGGAGGCGGGGAAGGTCTCGGCGCGCTCGGCGAAGTAGTCCGCGAGCATCCGGTGGGCGGTCGCGTCGGTGACGGAGACATCGGCAAAGGACACCATCGCTCCAGCGTAGCTTCGGCCGGCATTCGTGCCGAATGTCGACTCCCGCGGCGCGAGACGCGACATTCGGGCCGAATGCGCTCGCCAGGTAGGGTGGACGGGTGACTATTCGCGTGGCCGTGGCCGGGGCGACCGGCAAGCTCGGATCCGTGGCGGTCCGCCTCATCGAGGCGGCCGACGACCTGGAGCTGGTGGCCGCACTCGACTCCCGCACCCCGCTCGACGCCATGCTCGGCGCCGACGTGCTGGTGGACATGACCCTTCCGCAGGTCAGCCCGGGGATCGTCGCCTTCGCCGTCGACCACGGCCTCAACGTCCTGGTCGGGACCTCCGGCTGGTCGGCCGACCGCATCCTGGACCTGGAGCGCAGGGTGGCCGAGCACGAGGGCGCGGGCGCCGTCGTCATTCCGAACTTCTCCCTCGGCTCGGCGCTCGGCACCGCGTTCGCGACCGTCGCCGCGCGGTTCTTCGACTCCATCGAGATCGTCGAGACGCACGGCACGGGCAAGGTCGACTCGCCCTCCGGCACCGCGGTGCGGACCGCCGAGCTGATCGCGGCCGCCCGGCTGCAGCGCGGCCCGGTGGACGCTCCGCACACCGACCAGCGGGCTCGCGGCCAGCAGGTCGGCAGCGTCCCGATCCACAGCCTCCGCATGCGCGGCGTCGCCGCCCAGCAACAGGTGATCTTCGGCGGGGCGGGGGAGACCCTGACCATCCGTCATGACACGATCGGGCAGGACGCCTACGAGGCCGGAATCCTGCTCGCGCTCCGCGCCGCCGCGACGACGACCGGTGTGCTGGTCGGCCTGGACAAACTGGTCGACCTCGGCATCGCCGAGCCGGACGGGGAGCCGCCGCGCCCGACCGTCCGCGAGGTGTAGGCCGCCCGATGCGCAACCGTCTCTCGGCGCTGTTCATGGCGCTGCTGCTCGTGGTGTACCTCGTGCTGGTCTTCCAGCGCGCGGTCCTCCTGTTCGCCTCGGGGTCGGCCGTCGGGATCGCGATGAGCGTCGCACTGATCGTGATCGGGCTGATCGCGGCGTGGGCCCTGATCAGGGAGCTGCTGTTCGGCGCCCGCACCGAGAGGCTCGTCAAGCTGATGGCGGCCGAGGGTACGCTGCCGGTCGACGACCTCCCGCACCGCGCCTCCGGCCGCCCGCTGCGCGACGCCGCCGACGCGGAGTTCCCGCAGTTCAAAGCCGAGGTGGAGGCCTCGCCCGAGAGCTGGCGCGCCTGGTTCCGGCTCGGGCTCGCGTACGACGCGAGCGGCGACCGCCGCCGGGCGCGCGCGGCGCTCCGGCAGGCGATCGGGCTGTACCGGGCGCAAGAGCGGACGGCGCGCTAAGCCGTCCGCTCAACGAGCCGCGCCATGGCGTCCCGCACCGTGCTGTCCTGGAACGCGAACCCGTCGTCCAGCAGGCGCTGAGGCAGCACCCGCTGATCCGCGAGCAACAGCTCGCGTCCGGCCTCACCGAGTGCAAGGTTCACGACCGGCCTCGGCAGTGGGAGGCCGTACGGGCGGTGCACCGCCCGCGCGAGCGCCCGCAGCACCTCGCCGGCGGTCGCAGGCTCGGGTCCGACGAGGTTGACGGGCCCACTCAGTCGGGAGGTCAGGAGGTGCACGATCGCGGCAGCCTCGTCGCGCAGGCTCACCCACGGCCAGTGCTGGCGGCCCCCGCGATCGGCCCGAGGAGCCCGAGCTTCGCGAGCGGCAGCAGCGGCGCCATCGCGCCGCCGGGCCCGACGACCACGCCGGTGCGGATGGTGGCGACGCGGGTCCCTGTGGGCGCGAGGTGTGCCGCGGTCTCCCAGGCCTCCACCACGTCCGAGAGGAAGCCGACGCCCTGGGCGGAGTCCTCGGTCAGGGTCTGCCCCGGCCGGTCGCCGTAATAGCCGACCGCCGCACCGCTGACGAACACGCCGGGCGGGTTCGCGGCCTGGCGCATCCCGTCCGCGAGCGTGCCCGTCGCGGCCAGGCGCGAGTCGAGGATGCGCCGCTTGTGCGCCGCCGTCCAGGGCAACCGGTTGAGCGAGGCTCCGGAGAGGTTCACCACGGCGTCCGCCTCGTCCAGCAGCCGCAGGTCGATGCTGCGCGCCGAAGGCGCCCAGGCGCGCTCGTCCGCGGCGGCCGGCTCCCGCCGCACCAGGCGGAGAGCGTCGTGACCCTCCGCCCGCAGTGCGCGGACGAGCGCGGTGCCGATCATGCCGGACGCGCCGGCTACGAGCACGCGCATCGGCTCAGGCCAGCGTGGCTTCGATCGTGATCGGGATGCCGACGAGCGCCCGCGAAACCGGGCAGGTGCGCTTCGCCTCGTCGGCGAGGCGCTGGAAGTCCTCCTCGCCGAGCCCGGGAACGCTCGCCTCGACGAGGAGGTGGCTGCCGGTGATGCCCTGCGCGGGGTCGAAGGTCACCGCGGCGGTGGTGCGGATGCTCTCGGGCGCCGTGCCGAAGGCGGCCGCGAGGACGTTCGAGAACGCCATCGAGAAGCAGGCCGAGTGCGCCGCGCCCAGCAGTTCCTCGGGCGTGGACGTCTCCGCGCCGCCTTCCGAGCGCGCCTTCCAGTTCACCGAGAGCGTGGCCGCACCCGACGAGTCGAGCGAGACCGTCCCCGAACCGGACTTCAGATCGCCGGTCCAGACCGTGGTGGATTCGCTGGTGACTGCCATGAGACCTCCTGTTGTTCCCGCCGCGGAGTGCGCGCGGGTGCGACCAGACTACTGGCGGCCCCCGGCGCGCCGACCCCCGCTCGGGGGATTCCCGGTTTCGGCGGTCAAGCCGTGCTCACGCCCCTCCGGATGACGCCGGCCCGCACGAGCAGCAGGTAGATCTGGCAGCCCAGGCAGTACCCGAACGCGGCGTTCAGGAAGGCCGCCAGGAACGCGAGCGCGGCGGCGATCGGCAGCGCGGCGGGCACACCGAGCACGAACAGCAGGAGGCCGAGACCGGTGACGACGAGCCCGACGGCCTGCGCGAAGGTCGGCGGCGCCGGGTCCTCCAGCTCGGTCGGCGCCGCGAGGCGGGGCGGACCGCGACGCGGTACAGGAGGCCGTACGGATGGCGGCGCACACCCGCGAACGCTCCCCAGGCGAACAGCAGGGCGATCAGGAGCAGCAGGACAGCGGCCGCGACGGTCGCGCCGGTGAGGGCGAGGAAGAGGTCGATCAGCAGCAGGATGGCCGTGATCGCGGCGCCGAACCGCGGTGAGCGCGGGTCGACGCCTGTTGCGCGGGGTCGGGCGGTGCTCGGGTTCTCGGTCATGGTCACTCCGTCAGGATGCGGTCGAGGGCGCTGCGCACGTCGCCGGGCCGCGCGGCCCCGGCGATCCGACCGCGGACGGTGCCGCGGGCGTCGAGCAGCAGGGTGGTCGGGGTCTGCAGCACGCCGAACCGGCGGGCGAGCTCGGGGCGGACCGTCAGGTCGACGTCCAGGTGCTCGACCCCGTCGTGCTCGCCCGCGACGCCGTTCAGCACGCGCGCGGTCGATGGGCACTGGGCGCAGAACGCGGTGGAGAACTGGACGAGCGTCGCGCGCGAGCCGAGTCCGCCCGCGCCCACCTCGGCGGCGGTCACACGGTCGGCCCGCGCCGAGCGGACCCGGCCGGTGCGGACGCGCCAGACGACGCCGGCCGCCGTCGCGACGGCGACCAGGGCGATCAGGACGAGGAGGGCGGAGGATGCTGACATGGTGAGGGCGACGATACGCGCGCCGCGCGGCCGACTGAAGGCAGTGTGAACGAAGATGACGGCGGGTGGTCCTCCACAGCTCCGGTGTCGGCACCGGCTCTCCACGGATCGGCCGACGGGGAGGCGGTCGCCGGGCCCGACCCGATAGCCTTGATCTCATGGCTGCTCCCGCGAACCCCTTCGGCCAGGTGCTCGTCGCCCTGGTCACGCCCTTCACCGCCGACGGCGAGGTCGACTGGGCCGGCGTGGAGAAGCACATGGACGACGTGATCGTCGCGGGCGCCGACGGCATCGTCGTCACCGGCACCACGGGCGAGACCTCGACCCTCACCGACGCGGAGAAGCTGCGTCTGGTCGAGGTGGGCAAGGACGTCGCGGCCGGCCGCGCCAAGATCATCACGGGCGGAGGCTCCAACGAGACCGCGCACGCCATCCAGCTCTACAAGCAGAGCGAGAAGGCCGGCGCCGACGGCGTGATGATCGTCACTCCGTATTACAACAAGCCGACCCAGGCCGGCGTCCTCACGCACTTCCGCATGATCGCGGACTCCACCGATCTGCCCGTCATCCTCTACGACATCCCGGGCCGCACCGGCATCCCGATCAAGTACGAGACCATCCTGCGCATCGCCAAGCACCCCAACGTGCTCGCCATCAAGGATGCGAAGGGCGACTTCAGCGAAGTCAGCCGGGTGCTCAACCAGACCGACCTGATGTACTTCTCGGGCGACGACGCCAACGTGCTCCCGCACCTGGCGATCGGTGCCACGGGCCTCATCGGGGTGACGGCGAACATCACCGCCACGCCCTACCGCCAGATCGTCGACGCGGTCAACGCGGGCGACCTGACCACGGCCACCGCGGCCCACCAGAAGCTGGAGCCGCTGGTCCGCGCCGTCATGACGCACGTGCCGGGCACGGTCGCGGCCAAGTACATCCTGCACGGGCTGGGCCGCATCTCCAGCCCGCGGGTCCGCCTCCCGCTGGTCGGCCCGGAGGAGTGGGAGGCCGCACAGATCGAGGACGAGCTCGACCTCGTCCGCGACATCCCCGGCGCCGACTTCTCCAACTTCCGCCCCGATCGCAACGCCGCCGCCGGCGGCGCTCTGCCCAAGATCGCCGGGGCCACACGCTAAGGCCGCTCAGCGGTCCGCACCACCCCGGGCACCAGCCCGGACGCACGTATACATCCCTACATTGGAGGGCACATGCCCAACCTCGTCTCCGCGCCTCCCGCCCTCGAACCGGGAACGCTCCGTATCATCCCCACCGGCGGTCTCGGCGAGATCGGCCGCAACATGACCGTCTTCGAATACGAAGGCAAGCTCCTCATCGTCGACTGCGGCGTCCTGTTCCCCGAGCAGGACCAGCCGGGCGTCGACCTGATCCTGCCCGACTTCGCGCCGGTCCGCGACCGTCTCGGCGACGTGCTCGGCGTGGTGCTGACGCACGGCCACGAGGACCACATCGGCGCGGTGCCCTACCTGCTCAAGCTGCGCGCCGACATCCCGCTGATCGGCTCCGGGCTGACCCTCGCGCTCGTGGAGGCGAAGCTCAAGGAGCACCGCATCCAGCCGTACACGCTCACGGTCAAGGAGGGGCGCACCGAGCAGCTCGGCCCGTTCGACCTGGAGTTCGTGGCGGTCAACCACTCCATCCCCGACGCCCTCGCCGTCGCCATCACGACGCAGGCCGGCACGGTGCTGCACACCGGCGACTTCAAGATGGACCAGCTCCCGCTCGACGACCGGATCACCGACCTCCGCGCCTTCGCCCGCCTGGGCGAGAAGGGCGTCGACCTGTTCATGGCCGACTCCACCAACGCCGACGTCCCCGGCTTCACGCCGCTGGAGCGCTCCATCGGACCGGTGCTCGACAACGTGATCGCCCGCGCCCCGCGTCGCGTGATCGTGGCCAGCTTCTCCAGCCACGTGCACCGCGTTCAGCAGGTGCTGGACGCGGCCGCCGCCAACGGCCGCCGGGTCGCGCTGCTGGGCCGCTCGATGGTGCGCAACATGACCATCGCCGCCGAGCTCGGGTACCTCAAGGTGCCCGAGGGCGTCCTGATCGACTACAAGAAGGCCGCGGACCTCCCGGACGACGAGATCGTCTACATGTCCACCGGTTCGCAGGGCGAGCCGATGGCGGTGCTCGCGCGCATGGCGAACCTCGACCACCAGATCGAGGTCGGCCCCGGCGACACGGTCATCCTGGCCTCCAGTCTCATCCCGGGCAACGAGAACGCGGTCTACCGCGTGATCGACGGCCTGACCAAGCTCGGGGCCAACGTCGTGCACAAGGGCAACGCCAAGGTGCACGTCTCCGGGCACGCGGCCGCCGGCGAGCTGCTCTACTGCTACAACATCCTGAAGCCCCGCAACGTCATGCCCGTGCACGGCGAGTACCGCCACCTGGTCGCCAACGCCCGGCTCGCGATGGACACCGGCGTGCCGGAGGAGAACACGATCCTGGCCGAGGACGGCACCGTCGTCGACCTGCGCGACGGCGTCGCCCGCGTGGTCGGCCAGCTCGACCTGGGCTTCGTCTACGTCGACGGCTCGAGCGTCGGCGAGATCACCGACGCCGACCTCAAGGACCGCCGGATCCTGGGCGAGGAGGGCTTCATCTCGATCATCGTGGTGGTGGAGGCCGCCAGCGGACGCATCGTCACCGGTCCGGAGATCCACGCCCGCGGCTTCGCCGAGGACGACGCCGTGTTCGACGCCGTCAAGCCGAAGATCGCGGCGGCGCTCGCCGACGCGGCGCACAACGGTGTCCGCGACTCGCACGCGCTCTCCCAGGTGGTCCGCCGCACGGTGGGCCGCTGGGTGAACACCAGCTACCGCCGCCGCCCGATGATCGTGCCGCTCGTCATCGAGGCCTGACCGGAGTATCACCACTTACATGTAAGATGGAGCTTATGTGACGCCGGGGGTCGTCCTGAAGGGCGAGACGGAGGTCGTGGCGGTCGTCGTCGGCGTCGTCAAGACGCCCGAGTCGGCCGACGACCCCGCTGCGATCGTCCTGAACTCCGGCGTCGACCGGCTCGCGGCCGCCCAGACCGTCTTCGGACCGCCCTCGCTCGAGGCGTGAGTGCCCCCGGAGGTCGCGAAGCCCCTGGTCGCAGCGATCTCCTCAGAGTTCGACCAGGCGCTCGGGACGGGCATGGTGAAC
This sequence comes from Streptomyces sp. L7, assembly GCF_050990935.1. Taxonomy (GTDB): domain Bacteria; phylum Actinomycetota; class Actinomycetes; order Actinomycetales; family Microbacteriaceae; genus Leifsonia. The sequence continues at coordinate 325,002 of NZ_CP194644.1, forward strand.
GTCGATCGGAGCGACTATCTCGCGTACCGGGAGGGGGATCCGCTGCTGCCCCTGAAGCTGGGCGTCGGCGGCATCGCCGTCCTCATCCTCGTGCTCGGCACGCTCGGTCTCGTCAATATCGCGCTGGTGACGGTGCGGCACCGCATCCGGGAGATCGGTGTGCGGCGCAGCTTCGGCGCGACCAGCGCGCGGGTCTTCTTCGCGGTGATGATGGAGAGCGTCATGGCCACGGTGGTCGCCGGCGCGGCAGGCGTCGCTCTGGCGGTGCTGGTCGTGAAGAATCCGTGGGTGGAGCAGCAGATGGGCCGCGGGATGATCGCGGACATGCCGCCGTTCCCGGTGGAGGCCGCCGTGCTCGGCCTCGTCGCGGCGAGCGCGGTCGGGGCGCTCGCGGGGCTGCTGCCGGCGCTCGTCGCGGTGCGGGTGAAGGTGATCGATGCGATCCGGTACTGAGTGCCGCCCTCCGGCGCGGGCTCTGTAACCCGCGCGTAACATCCCGGCGAGTAGCGTTCAGCCATGACAGGGTTCCGGATCCGCCCCGCGAACCGGGAGGACGCGCGCATCCTCTCGGACATGCTGGTGGAGGCCGCGAACTGGAACGCCTCCCGGGCGCGCCCGCGCGTCGCCGTCCTGGAGGACCCGAGCGTGCTGCGCTATGTCGCCGGCTGGAAGCGGCCGGGGGATTTCGGCTGTGTCGCGGAGGACGCCCACGGCGCGGCGGTGGGCGCCTGTTGGGCACGGTTGTTCCCCGCGGACGCGCCCGGCAAGGGTTTCGTCGCCGTCGGCGTCCCGGAACTGACCCTCGGCGTCAACGCGCAGTGGCGCGCGCAGGGCGTCGGCCGCGCGCTGCTCCAGGAGCTCGGGAGGCAGGCCGCCGTCGCCGGCGCCGCCCGGCTGAGCCTGAGCGTCGAGCGTGCCAACTTCGCCCAGCGGCTCTACGTGAGCGAGGGCTACGTGACTGTGCAGGCGCGCGCGACGGCGGACACGATGGTGCGCGCGGTGCGTTGAGCGCCCGTTCCTCCACAGGCCTCCCTTCCAGGCGGGTCCGTCACAGCCCGCGCGCCGTCGCCGATTTTCCCCAATTCAGCGCGTGATCCGTCCCCCTGCCGGGGGTGCGAAGTAGCGTTGAACCTATGGCTACGAGCACCAAGTCGACTTCGTCCGCCCGGGGGTCCGGTCGCGGCGGCTCGACGGCGCGCAAGACGGCCGCCAAGACCCCGACGAAGACGCAGAATCAGAAGACCGTCGCATACCCGGCCGCCGACGACGCGCCGAGCCCGCTCGTCCGTGCGTGGATGGGGCTGGCGCACCTCACCGGAGGGGCGTTCCGCGCGCTCGGGCCCGAGAAGCTGAGCAAGGAGGAGCGGCGCGACGGCTTCCCGTTCTTCCTCGTGCTGCTCGCCATCGCCGGGGTCGTCGTCGAATGGTTCCTGATCAACGACCAGGTCGCGCGCACGCTCGACTCCTGGACCTTCGGCCTCCTCTTCGGCCGGGTCGCGTTCGCGCTCCCGGTCATCATGGTGGTCTTCGCGGCCTGGCTGTTCCGGCATCCCAGCTCCGTGCACGACAACACGCGCATCGGGATCGGCCTCGGCATCCTGCTGCTGATGGTCTCCGGGCTCTGCCACCTGTTCAGTCACCACCCGTCGCCCACCGACGGCGTCGCCGCGCTCGCCCAGGCCGGCGGAATGCTGGGCTGGCTCATCGCCGCCCCGCTCTCCTGGCTGATCACGCCCTACGGCGCCGCAGCGGTCATCATCCTGCTGCTGATCCTGAGCCTCTTCATCATCACCAAGACGCCGCCCAACAAGCTGCCCGCGCGCATCCGCGAGCTGTACGCCTACCTGTTCGGTGCACAGCTCCCCACCGAGGAGGAGCGCCAGGAGGCCAAGGACGAGCGCAAGAACCAGCGCACCGAGCAGGTCGAGCTCGACGGCCTGGACGAGTCGGAGGGCGAGACCGCGCTGCCCTGGTGGCGGCGCAACACGTCCCAGCGCGAGGAGGACCCGGACTACGAGGCGCCCGCAGACCTCACGGACGTGTTCGGCGCCCCCGCGCGGGGCAAGGGCGAGTTCGCCTCCCCGCTCGAGCCGGACCCGTCGAGCGACCACTACAACACCGAGGTGCTCAGCGAGCTCGCCAACGCGGAGTCCGTGCTCCAGCGCTTCACCGGCGAGGTGCCGCCGACCGCTGCGGCTGCGCCCCTGCCGACGGCTCCGGCCGTGCTGCCGGGCTTCCAGGCCGCCGCCGACGACTTCGACGAGACGGTCGCCGTCGACGAGGTCGCGCAGCCGACCGCGCCCTACAACCTCCCCTCGGCCACGATGCTCTCGGCAGGCACGCCGGCCAAGACGCGCTCCAGCGCGAACGAGGAGATCGTCGCGGCCATCACCGAGGTGCTGACCCAGTTCGGCGTCGACGCCAGGGTGACCGGGTACTCCCGAGGCCCGACAGTCACCCAGTACGAGATCGAGCTCGGCCCCGGGGTCAAGGTGGAGCGGGTCACTGCGCTCAGCAAGAACCTCTCCTACGCGGTCGCGAGCAACGAGGTCCGCATCCTCTCGCCGATCCCCGGCAAGTCCGCCATCGGCGTCGAGATCCCGAACAGCGACCGTGAGATCGTCTCGCTCGGCGACATCCTCCGCTCGCCGGCGGCCGCCAAGAGCGTCCACCCCATGACCATCGGCATCGGCAAGGACGTCGGCGGCGGGTTCGTGGTCGCGAACCTCGCCAAGATGCCGCACCTCCTGGTGGCCGGCTCGACCGGTTCCGGAAAGTCGAGCTTCGTCAACTCGATGATCACCAGCCTTCTCATGCGCGCGAAGCCGTCCGAGGTCCGCATGGTGCTCATCGACCCGAAGCGCGTCGAGCTCACCATCTACGGCGGAGTCCCGCACCTCATCACGCCCATCATCACGAACCCGAAGAAGGCCGCCGAAGCGCTCCAGTGGGTCGTCAAAGAGATGGACATGCGGTACGACGACCTCGCGAGCTTCGGCTTCCGCCACATCGACGACTTCAACAAGGCCGTGGTCAACAACGAGATCGTGCTTCCGGAGGGCAGCGAGCGCAAGCTCAAGCCCTACCCGTACCTGCTCGTGGTCGTGGACGAGCTCGCCGACCTGATGATGGTCGCCCCGCGCGACGTCGAGGACTCCATCGTCCGCATCACCCAGCTCGCCCGCGCCTCCGGCATCCACCTGGTGCTCGCGACGCAGCGCCCGTCCGTGGACGTCGTGACCGGCCTCATCAAGGCCAACGTGCCCTCCCGGCTCGCGTTCGCGGTGACCAGCGTCACCGACTCGCGGGTCATCCTCGACCAGCCGGGCGCCGACAAGCTCATCGGCCAGGGCGACGCGCTCTTCCTGCCGATGGGCGCCTCCAAGGCGGTGCGTGTGCAGGGTGCGTGGGTGAACGAGGATGAAATCCAGAAGGTCGTGAACCACGTCACGCGGCAGGCGCGACCCGAGTACCGGCAGGACGTGACGGCGGGCGCGGAGAAGAAGCAGATCGACTCCGACATCGGTGACGACCTCGAGCTGCTGCTGGCGGCGGCCGAGCTCGTCGTCTCGTCGCAGTTCGGCTCCACGTCGATGCTCCAGCGCAAGCTCCGCGTCGGCTTCGCCAAGGCGGGACGGCTCATGGACCTCCTCGAGTCCCGCGAGATCGTCGGGCCCTCGGAAGGTTCGAAGGCCCGCGACGTGCTCGTGACGGCGGAGCAGCTCGGGCAGGTGATGGCGCGCCTCCGCGGGGAGGAGCCGCAGTCGCGGCCCGCCGCAGCGCCCGCGCCGGCCGGGCAGCCGGTCGCGGACGCGCACGACGACGGCGACCGCTACGGAGCGGACCCCGTCGCGGCGATGTCCGAGGGCTATCCTGAGGTGGACGGCGACTCGGACGAGGACGCCTGGCAACTGACCGGCAGGGAGTAGACCGCGATGTCGGTGCCCGACACGCCTCCGCCGGCCGCGGCGGACGGCAGGACGAACCGCGCGAGCAACTGGAACGTGCCCAACCTGATCACGGTGGTGCGCATCCTCCTCGCGCCGTTGTTCATCTGGATGCTGCTCGCCGACGCCGGCCACGACGGCCCGCTGCGCTGGACGGCGGCGGTGCTGTTCGTGCTCGCCATCGCCACCGACGGGGTCGACGGCGCGATCGCGCGACGCAACAACACGGTGACCGACCTCGGCAAGCTGCTCGACCCGATCGCCGACAAGGTGCTGACCGGCGGCGCGCTGGTGTCGCTGTCGATCCTGAACGAGCTGCCCTGGTGGGTCACCATCGTCATCCTCGTGCGCGAGATCGGCATCACCGTCTACCGGTTCGTGGTCATCCGCCAGGGCGTGATCGCGGCCTCCCGCGGCGGCAAGATCAAGACCATCGTGCAGTCGGTGGCGATCTCGTTCGCGCTCTTCCCGCTCTGGACGATCTTCGGCGACTGGATCTTCTGGGTGAACGGCATCCTGATGACCGCGGCCATCATCCTCACCGTCGTGACCGGCTTCGACTACCTCTGGCAGGCCTACCGCGGTCGGAGGGCCACGCGTGTCGGGGCCTGACGACGTCGCAGCGGCCGACCTCACCTTCCGGGTGGTGCGCATACTCATCGAGCGCCGCCAGACGATCGCCGTGGCCGAGTCGCTGACCGGGGAGGCCTCGCGGCGGAACTCACCCGCGTCCCCGGCGCCTCCGCCGCGGTGCTCGGCGCTGCGGTGGTCTACGCGACGGAGCTGAAGCACACGCTGCTCGGTGTGGACGCCGAGCTCCTGCAGCGCGAGGGGCCGGTCGACGCGGAGGTCGCGCGCCAGCTCGCCGCCGGGGTGCGGGAGCGGCTCGCCGTCGACGGGCGTCCCGCCGACCTCGGCGTCTCGACGACCGGTGTGGCCGGCCCGGACCCGCAGGGCGGCCGCGCGGTGGGCACGGTCTACGTGGGCGTCGCGTCGGCGTCGGGAGTCCGGTCCTCCGAGCTGAGGCTGGCGGGGGACCGGCAGTCCATCCGGTCGCAGACGGTCACGCGGGCGGTGCGCGAACTGGCTGTGGAGCTCGGGATCGTGGAGCGCTGACACCCCTTCGGGGGTGCTTCCGGACCCGCCCGGTGGCCAGGGAATAGCTGGTGTTTCCGTTCGGTTACAACTCCTTGCATTCACAACGAAAGCCCAGTCGTCGCGGATATCGTGACTGACATGGATGCGGTACAGTTGGCATCCATTCGATACGTCGGCAGGGTAGAAGAAGGAGGCTCCGAAATGATTCTTGTACGTCAGGAAATCGGCGACGTGCTCAGGGACTTCCGCCTGCAGAAGGGCCGCACCCTGCGTCAGGTCGCGAGCAAGGCGAGTGTCGCCCTCGGCTACCTGAGCGAGGTCGAGCGCGGTCAGAAAGAGGCCTCGAGCGAGATCCTCGCTTCGGTGGCCGACGCCCTGGAGACCCCGGTCTCCGTCATCATGCGCGAGGTCGGCGACCGCATCGCGGTGCTCGAAGGGCTCGAGCCGGGCATCCCCGACACCATCCCCGACGACTTCGTCTCCGCTCTGGACGCGAACCTCGTCTCCCGCTGAACCACCCACGACATTCCCGAGGGCGCCCCGCAGCATGCGGGGCGTCGCTCGTTCAAGGTGAACCCATGAAGTTGAGCGAGTTCCAGCGCGCCGTCGTCGACGAGTTCGGCTCGGGATACGGACAAGCGCTCCTGTCGGACCTCGTGCTCGGGGAGCTCGGCGGCCGCACGGCGCAGGACGCGCTGGGCGCCGGCATCCCGGCGCGCGAGGTCTGGCTCGCGCTGTGCCGCGAGACCGGCGTGCCGCAGTCGCACTGGTACGGCGCGGGAATGCCGGCGCCCAAGCGCTGAGCGTCCCTCGGAGTCGACATTCGTGCCGAATGTCGCGAATGCGCCGCTCGGAGTCGACATTCGTGCCGAATCGCGCCAAGACCCGCGCGGTGACATTCGTGACGAATGTCGCGATTGGCGCGCGCAAACCCCACATTCGTGACGAATCGCGCAGCGACACGCCGGGTCGGAGCGCTCGAAGATATGTTCGGATGTGCGTAGACTCCTGCACAGGCAGCAATCGAAAACGAGTTGTCCACGGATCCATCGGACGACACCCGGAGTGTCGGCGGTCGGCCATACAGTCGAACTCGTCAGCGAAGCCCACGAAGGAGAACCGCAATGCCATCACCCGCAGACCGCGAGAAGGCGCTCGAGACCGCGCTCGCCCAGATCGACCGTCAGTTCGGCAAGGGCTCGGTCATGCGACTGGGCAGCGACGAGCGCGCCCCCGTCGAGGTCGTCCCCACCGGGTCGATCGCGCTCGACGTCGCCCTCGGCATCGGGGGTCTGCCCCGCGGTCGCATCGTCGAGATCTACGGTCCGGAGTCCTCCGGTAAGACCACGCTGACGCTGCACGCCATCGCCAACGCCCAGCGGGCCGGCGGCATCGCGGCCTTCATCGACGCCGAGCACGCGCTCGACCCGGAGTACGCACGCAAGCTCGGCGTCGACATCGACGCCCTCCTCGTCTCGCAGCCGGACACCGGTGAGCAGGCGCTCGAGATCGCCGACATGCTGGTCCGCTCCGGCTCGATCGACCTCGTCGTCATCGACTCGGTCGCTGCTCTGGTGCCCCGCGCGGAGATCGAGGGCGAGATGGGCGACTCGCACGTCGGCCTCCAGGCCCGGCTCATGTCGCAGGCCCTCCGCAAGCTGACCGGCGCGCTGAGCTCCACCAACACCACGATGATCTTCATCAACCAGCTCCGCGAGAAGATCGGCGTCTTCTTCGGCAGCCCGGAGACGACCGCCGGCGGTAAGGCCCTCAAGTTCTATGCGTCGGTCCGCCTTGACATCCGTCGTATCGAGACCTTGAAGGACGGCACCGAGGCGGTGGGCAACCGCACCCGCGTCAAGATCGTCAAGAACAAGATGGCGCCGCCCTTCAAGCAGGCGGAGTTCGACATCCTCTACGGCGTCGGCATCTCGCGCGAGGGCAGCCTCATCGACTTCGGTGTGGAGCACGGCATCGTCAAGAAGTCGGGCGCCTGGTACACGTACGAGGGCGACCAGCTCGGCCAGGGCAAGGAGAACTCGCGCAACTTCCTGATCGCGAACGCTGATATCGCCGCCGAGATCGAGAAGAAGATCCTCATCAAGCTCGGCGTGATCGCAGACCCGAACGCGGCGGCGGCGCCCGTGGAGGCCGACAACGTGGACTCGCTGGAGAAGAAGCTGCAGGCTCGCAAGGGGGCGTGACGGCGGCCTCGGCGAGAGTCGGCTCGGGGCGAGAACAGACGGCAGTGACATCAGCGGGAGAAGAACGAGGAGGGAGCTGTCGTGGTCGTGAGGTTTCCTTCTGAGTCTTCCGACGATGGAGCTGTGGGAGCTTCGGGGTCCGAGCATGTGGCTCCGGTGACGCCGTTGCGCCGCACGGGGGCGGCGCCCAAGCGGGAGCGGTCGGCCGAGCCGGGGGTGGTGCGGCCCGTGGCGGAGCTTCCCGGTGTGCAGGGCGTGCGCGCGCGGGAGTCGCGGGCAGCGGAGTCGAGCTCAGCGGAGTCGAGCTCAGCGGAGTCGAGCGCAGCGGAGTCAAGCGCAGCGGAGTCGGGCGAGGCGTCCACGCGGTGGAACAACACGTGGGCGGCTGAGCCCGCGCAGCGTTCCAGCACGGTCGACGCGGCTGCCTCGCCCGACGACGGTACCGTGTCCGTAAACGACGAGGAGAGCGAGCGGCTGACGCGGAAGGCGTCGGGGCTCACGATCCGGCAGCTCGCGCGGCGGGGGATGTCGCGGTGGGAGCTGGAGCAGTTGCTCACCAAACGGGAGATCGCTCCGGAGGTATTCGGTCCGGAACTCGACCGGCTCGAAGCGATGGGCGTGATCGACGACGCATCGCTTGCGGCGACGCTGGCGTTCACGCAGCACAGCCGCAAGGGGCTCGGGCGGTCGGCGATCGAGCTCGACCTCAAGCGGCGCCACATCGCTCCCGAGCTGATCGAGGAGGCGCTCGCGGACATCGCGGACGAAGACGAGCTGGAGCGGGCGACCGAGCTGGCCGTCAAGCGGATCGGGCTGCTCTCGTCGTACGACGACGAGACCGCGCGGCGCCGGCTGCACGGGTTCCTCGCGCGCAAGGGCTACGACTCCTCCGTGGTCCGACAGGCGATGGACGCGGCGTTCGCGACGCGTGGGCGTCGCGGCGGAGTACGGTTCCAGTAGGCGCGAACGGGGGTCGGGCGCTCGTTCGATTCCGGTCCCGGTCGAACGTAGAATCGTACGCATCATGAGCACCATCGAGTCGACCAGCGCCGAGCAGAGCACCGCCGAGCCGAGCACCTCCGAGCACTCCCGGGTCTTCGAGCCGTCCCCGGCCGCCCTCACCGAGGACGGCCGTCCGCTAACGTACGAGGTGCGCACCTTCGGCTGCCAGATGAACGTGCATGACTCGGAGCGGCTCAGCGGATCGCTGGAGGCGGCTGGCTACGTCCCCGCAGACGGGGCCGAGGCGGACATCGTCGTGATCAACACCTGCGCGGTCCGCGAGAACGCCGACAACAAGCTCTACGGCAATCTCGGCCACCTCGCAGGCGTCAAGCGCCGGCACGCCGGCATGCAGATCGCCGTCGGCGGCTGCCTCGCCCAGAAGGACAAGAACGTCATCCTCGAGAAGGCACCGTGGGTGGACGTCGTCTTCGGCACGCACAACATGGGGTCGCTCCCGGGTCTCCTCGAGCGCGCGCGGCACAACGACGCTGCGGAGATCGAGATCCTGGAGTCCCTCGAGACCTTCCCGTCCACGCTGCCCACGAAGCGCGACTCGTCGTACTCGGGCTGGGTGTCCATCTCGGTGGGCTGCAACAACACCTGCACCTTCTGCATCGTGCCGTCCCTGCGCGGCAAGGAGAAGGACCGCCGACCGGGCGACATCCTCGCAGAGATCGGCACCCTGGTCGAGGACGGCGCCATCGAGGTCACGCTGCTCGGCCAGAACGTCAACTCGTACGGCGTCGAGTTCGGCGACCGCCAGGCCTTCAGCAAGCTCCTGCGCGCCGCGGGGCAGATCGACGGACTGGAGCGCATCCGCTTCACCAGCCCGCACCCGGCCGCCTTCACCGACGACGTCATCGACGCGATGGCGGAAACGCCGAACGTCATGCCCCAGCTCCACATGCCGCTCCAGTCCGGCTCGGACCGCATCCTCAAGTCGATGCGCCGGTCGTACCGCTCGGAGAAGTTCCTCGGCATCCTCGACCGTGTGCGCGCCAAGCTGCCCGACGCGGCGATCAGCACGGACATCATCGTCGGCTTCCCGGGCGAGACCGAAGAGGACTTCCTGGAGACGATGCGCGTGGTCGAGCAGGCCCGCTTCGCGTCGGCGTTCACGTTCCAGTACTCGATCCGCCCGGGCACGCAGGCCGCCGACATGGCCGACCAAGTGCCGAAGGCGATCGTCCAGGACCGCTACGACCGGCTGATCGCCCTCCAGGAGCGCATCTCGCTTGAGGAGAACGAGCGCCTGATCGGGCGCGAGGTCGAGCTGCTGGTCGCGAACGGCGAAGGCCGCAAGGACGCCGACACCCACCGCCTGAGCGGCCGCGCCCGCGACAGCAGGCTCGTCCACTTCGAGCTGCCGGACGGCTCCGACGTGCCGCGCCCCGGAGACGTGGTCACCGTGCGGATCACCCAGGCGGCGCCGCACTACCTGATCGCGGACAGCACCGACGGTGCCCCCTCGCCATCCGCCGCACCCGCGCGGGCGACGCATGGGACCGTGCGGAGGCCGAGTTGTGCGCGGTGCCGGCCCACGGCGACGGCGCGCAGGCGGCCGGGCGCGTGTCGCTCGGCCTGCCGACGTTGCGCCCTCGCGACCCGCTGACCTCCCCGGGCGTCGGCACGATGCCGATCTACGACCCGTCGGACGGCCAGCGCTGAGCGGCGAACGCGAGCCCGCCGCGGCCACCACGGCCGACACTGCCACCTCCATCGTCGCCGTCGTCGGCGCCACCGGTACCGGCAAGACGGAGCTCTCCCTCGCGCTCGCGGAGGCCCTCCGCGCGCAGGGCCGCGCCGCCGAGGTCGTGAACGCCGACGCGATGCAGTTCTACCGGGGCATGGACATCGGCACCGCGAAGCTTCCCCCGGCCGAGTGGCGCGGCGTGCCGCACCACCTGTTCGACGTCCTCGACGTGACCGAGGAGGCGACGGTCGCGCGCTACCAGCCGGAGGCGCGGCGGGTCGTCGACGCGATCCGTGCACGCGGGGCGACGCCCATCCTCGTGGGCGGGTCGGGGCTGTACGTGTCCAGCGTGATCTTCGACTTCCGGTTCCCGGGCACCGATCCGGAGCTCCGGGCCCGGCTGGAGGCCGAGCTGGCGGCGCACGGGCCGGGGATGCTGTTCCGGCGGCTGGTGGACGTCGACCCGCAGGCTGCGCAGCGCATCGGATCGTCCAACGGGCGCCGGATCGTCCGCGCGCTGGAGGTCGCCGAGCTGACCGGGCAGCCGGTCAGCGGCGCGCTCCCGGACGAGCCACGGTACTGGCGGCCGACCGTCGTGCTCGGGCTCGCGGCCCCGCGCGAGGAGCTCGTGCTGCGGCTGGACGCGCGCGTCGAGCGGATGTGGCGCGACGGGCTCACCGACGAGGTGCGGCGGCTGATCCCGCTCGGCCTGGAGGACGGGGTGACCGCCCGCCGCGCGATCGGCTACGCGCAGGCGCTCGCGGAGGTGAAGGGCGAGCTGACCCGCGCGGAGGCCATCGCCTCGACGCAGCAGCTCACCCGGAGGTACGCGCGCAGACAGGTGAGCTGGTTCAAGCGGTACGCCGGCCTCCATTGGCTCGACTACGACGCCCCGGACCTCGCGGCAACCGCTCTGGACGCGCTCGGCACGCGCTGAGCCGGCGGCCGATAGGCTGGGGCGATGGCGACGCTCCACTTCACCAAGGGTCAGGGGACCGGCAACGACTTCGTGCTCTATTCCGACCCGGACGGGCGCCAGCCGCTGACGCCGCAGCAGATCGCCGCGATCTGCGACCGGCACTTCGGGATCGGCGCCGACGGGGTGATCCGCGCGGTCCGCTCCACTCACCTGCCGGAGGGCGCCGAGGCGCTCGCGGAGGACGACGGCGCCGAGTGGTTCATGGACTACTACAACGCCGACGGTTCCGTGGCGGAGATGTGCGGCAACGGCATCCGCGTGTACGTGCGCTACCTGCTGGCGTCCGGGCTCGCCCAGCTCGCGGACGGCGACACCCTCGCGATCGGCACGCGCTCGGGAGTCCGCGACGTGCAGCGCAACCTCAGCGGGTTCCAGGTCGACCTCGGCCGGTGGAGCCTCGACGGCGGCGAGCCGCTGGTGCGCGCCAAGGAGCTGCCGGTCGCCCGTCCGGGCCTCGGCGTCGATATGGGCAACCCGCACGTGGTCGTCGCCGTCGCAGACGAGTCCGAGTTGGAGGCCGCCGACCTCAGCTACATCCCGCACATCGAGCCGGAGCCCGAAGACGGCGCGAACGTCGAGTTCGTCGTGCCGCAGGAGCCGCTGGTGCGCGACGGCGTCGGCCGGATCCGGATGCGTGTGCACGAGCGGGGGAGCGGCGAGACGCTGTCCTGCGGCACCGGAGCGGCCGCGGCGGCGCTGGCCGTGCGGCACTGGGCCGGTTCCGGCGCTCCGGACCAGTGGCGCGTGGAGGTGCCGGGCGGCACGGTGGGCGTGCGGATGTTCCCGACGGAGGACGGCGAGCACGTCGCCCTCTCCGGCCCGGCCGAACTGGTCTACACCGGCACCCTCGAACTCGCCTGAACGAACTCCCGAGTACGCGAGAACTCAGGCGATCCGGGGCGAACGACAGGACTTTTCGCGTACTCCTCGGTGCGGTGGGGTGGGGCGCGGGAGCGGTCAGGATGCGGCGGGTTTGCGGGTGCGCAGCACGCGGTAGCCCTTGGAGATGGCGGCGCGGGTCGTGGTCAGCTCCGGCATCGTCGCCTGGATCCAGCGCTGCAGGGAGTCGCTGCCGAGGTTGCGCTGAACGACCAGCCACGCGTCCGAGCCCGGCTCCAGGCGCGGCAGCCAGCGCTGCAGGATGTCATGCAGCTCGTTCTTGCCGACCCGGATGGGCGGATTCGACCAGATCGTGGTGAATTCCAGCGACTCGGGAACATCATCCGGCGTCACGGGGTTAACATTTGTCAGACCGAGTTTCTGCGCATTCCGGCGCACCACGTCCAGCGCTCGGGTGTTGACGTCGACCGCCCAGACGGTCGCATGAGGGGATTCGAGAGCAAGTGTGAGAGCCAAAGGTCCCCAGCCGCAGCCGAGGTCGAGGAACTGACCTCCGGGCGGCGCGGAGGGGACATGGTCGAGGAGCACTCGCGTACCCATGTCGATGCGCTCGGGGCTGAAGATCCCGTTCGCCGTCACCAGTTCGTACGTCTGGCCCGCCAGGCGTGCGGTGAACGGCCGCAGGTTCAATTCGCTCTCGGGAGCGGGTGAGAAGTAGTGATCTCCGCTGGCCATATAGAGGACCGTACAGGACGCGGACCATCAGACAAACACGGCAGAACAGACAGACTAGGGTGTACCCCACCTGGATCAGGGGACAGTGAATGACCGAACGAACAGATTTCGAAGAACAGACCGCAGAAGCGACCACCGAGCACACCGTCGACGACGTCGTCGCCCGCGTTCTCGCCACCCAGCAGAACCGCGCGACGGTGACGCTCTTCGGCTCCGGAGCCCAGGCGCTCCAGCACAACGACACCGATGGCGGCGGCCACGACGGCGAGCAGTTCGACCGCGAGGAGCGCGCCGCGCTCCGCCGCGTCTCCGGGCTCTCCACCGAGCTCGAGGACGTCACCGAGGTCGAGTACCGGCAGCTCCGGCTGGAGAACGTCGTGCTCATCGGCGTGTACTCGCAGGGCTCGCTGCAGGACGCGGAGAACTCGCTGCGCGAGCTCGCCGCCCTCGCCGAGACCGCGGGCGCTGCGGTGCTCGACGGTCTCCTGCAGCGGCGGCCGCACCCCGACCCGAGCACGTATCTCGGCCGCGGCAAGGCCGAGGAGCTCGCCGGGGTCGTCCGCGCGCTCGGCGCCGACACCGTCATCGCCGACACCGAGCTCGCGCCCAGCCAGCGACGCGCGCTGGAGGACGTGGTGAAGGTGAAGGTGATCGACCGCACGGCCGTCATCCTCGACATCTTCAGCCAGCACGCCAAGAGCCGCGAGGGCAAGGCGCAGGTCGAGCTCGCGCAGCTCGAGTACCTGCTCCCGCGTCTGCGCGGCTGGGGCGAGTCGATGTCCCGCCAGGCCGGTGGCCAGGTGGGTGGCGCGGGCGCAGGCATGGGCTCGCGCGGTCCCGGTGAGACGAAGATCGAGCTCGACCGGCGCCGCATCCACACGCGCATGGCGAAGCTGCGCAAGCAGATCGCCGGGTTCAAGCCGGCGCGCGAGGCGAAGCGGGCGAACCGCAACCGCAACTCGGTGCCGTCGGTGGCGATCGCCGGGTACACGAACGCGGGCAAGTCGAGCCTGCTCAACAGGGTGACCAAGGCGGGCGTCCTCGTCGAGAACGCTCTGTTCGCCACGCTGGATGCGACCGTGCGCCGCTCGGTGACCGCCGACGGTCGCCTCTACACGCTGGCCGACACGGTCGGCTTCGTGCGCAACCTGCCGCACCAGCTGGTGGAGGCGTTCCGCTCGACGCTGGAGGAGGTCGCCGACTCCGACGTCATCCTGCACGTGGTCGACGGCTCGCACCCGGACCCGGCGTCGCAGCTCGCGACCGTCCGGGACGTGATCGGGGAGGTCGGCGCCCGGGACATCCCGGAGATCGTGGTGTTCAACAAGGCCGACCTCATCCCGGCCGACGACCGGCTCGTCCTGCGCGGCCTCGAGCCGGGCGCGATCTTCGCGTCGGCGCGCACCGGCGAGGGCATCGACGAGGTGCTGGCGGCGATCGCGCGGTTGCTGCCGGACCTGTCCGTCGAGGTCGAGCTCGTGGTCCCGTACGACCGCGGCGACCTCGTCTCCGCGCTGCACGAGCGCGGCCGTGTGCTCTCCACCGAGTACGTCGAGGACGGCACCCGCGTGCGCGCGCGGATCATGCCGGAGTACCAGTCCGTGTTCGAGCCGTTCGCCGTCTAGAGCGGACGAGCCCCGGTCGGAGGCCGGGCGGAGAGCCACTGTGTCGTCAGATGACGCAGCGGGTTTCCGCCCGGCCTCCTGTCGTTGTTATTGTGTCCCCACAACCGAAGCGGGAGACCGCTGACGTGGTGCGACAGCCGAGCCCGGCACCCGCCCGCCCCCTCCCTTTCGACAGTGTCGATCGGCGAGGGCGCCCGTGACGCTGATCGACACCCGAGGGATCATGGACTGTACCGACGCGCGGTTCTCATTCGAGCTGTATCCTCCGCGCAATGAACGCGCCGCGGCTGCGCTGCCCGCGACGATCGACCGCCTGGCCGCGGCCGGCCCCGACTTCATCTCGGTGACCTACGGGGCCAACGGCTCGTCGCGCTCGTCGTCGCTGGAGGTGCTGCGCTACATCCTGGAGCAGACCGACGTCAGCCCGATGGCGCACCTGACCTGCGTCGGCTCCACGCACTCCGAGGCGAACCGGCTGATCCGCGAGTTCCTCGACGCCGGCATCCGGCGCTTCCTCGCGGTGCGCGGCGACCCACCTGCGGGACTCGCCCCCGGGGACGACGGCCTCGGCGACATCAAGAGCTCGTCCGAGCTCGTGCAGCTCATCCACCGGGTCCAGGCCGAGCGCGTGCCGTACGGCGCTCTCCCCGTGCCCGGACTGCGCGCGCAGGCCGTGCTCTCGCAGCGCGAGCACGTGCAGATCGCGGTCGCGGCGTTCCCGCACGGCCACCCGTCGCGGACCGTGTCGCAGGACATCGACGCCCTGCTCGCGAAACAGGCGGCCGGCGCCAACCTCGGGATCACGCAGCTCTTCTTCCACGCGGAGGACTACCTCTCGTTCGCGCAGAAGGCGAAAGAGGCCGGAGTGACCTTCCCCATCCTCCCGGGCATCATGCCCGTCACCTCGCCCGCGCGGCTCACGCGGATGCTCGAGCTCAGCGGCGAGGACCTCCCGAGCGAGCTCGCCATCCAGCTCGAGGTCGAGCCGGATGAGGAAGGCCGGCGCGAGCTCGGCATCGCGTGGACCGCGCGCCTGGCGCAGCGGCTGCTCGACGGGGGCGCCCCCGGCATCCACCTGTACACGTTCAACCAGCACACGGCCGTCCTCTCGGTACTCGAGAGGGTGGGGTTGCTGGATCCGACCCCTTCCCACACCTCCGCCCCCTCGCAGAAAGCAGGCGACCCCGCATGACCGACACCACCACCACCCGCTCCGCCTTCCCGGTGGGCACCATCATCGGCTACCCGCGCATCGGGCGGCGCCGCGAGCTCAAGAAGGCCGTCGAGGCGTTCTGGGCCGGGCAGAGCACCGCGGAGGAGCTGGAGGCCACGGCCGCCGCGCTGCGTGCCGCCACGCGCGAGCGGCTCGCCGCGCTCGGCCTCGGCCGCGATGACGCCGCGATCCCGGAGAGCTTCAGCTTCTACGACCAGGTGCTGGACGCCGCTGTGACCGTGGGCGCCATCCCGTCCCGGTTCGCGGGGCTCGCCGCCGCCGACGGCTCCGTCGACCTGGCCGGCTACTTCACGATCGCCCGCGGCGAGGGCGACAAGGCCCCGCTGGAGATGACCAAGTGGTTCGACTCCAACTACCACTACCTCGTGCCGGAGCTCGGCCCGGAGACGGCCTTCCGGCTCGCGTCCGACCACATCGTGCGGCAGTTCGAGGAGGCCCGTGCCGCCGGGTACGTGACCCGCCCGGTGATCGTCGGCCCGGTCACCTTCCTCCTGCTGAGCAAAGCCGGCGAGGAGGCGCCGCAGGGCTTCCGCCCGCTGTCGCGACTCGGCGACCTGCTCCCGGTCTACCGCGAGCTGCTGGCCCGCCTCGCCGCCGCCGGTGCGCCGTGGGTGCAGCTCGACGAGCCCGCTCTCGTCTCGGAGAGCATCGAGGAGCCGCGCACCGAGGTGCTGGAGGCGGTCCGTGCCGCGTACGCCGAGCTGGGCGGCGCGGCCGAGCGGCCGGCGCTCTTCGTCGCGGCGCCGTACGGCAGCCTGGACGACGCCCTCCCCGTGCTCGCCCTCTCGCCCGTGGAGGCGATTTCCCTCGACTTGGTGAGGGGCAGCATTCCGACGGGGCTCGATGCCGCCACGCGCAGCGCGCTGGCCGGCAAGACCCTCGTCGGCGGCGTGATCGACGGCCACAACATCTGGCGCGGCGACTTGGAGGCGGCCTTCGGAACGCTGACCGAGCTGCTGTCGCTGAGCCCCGACGTCGCCGTGTCGACCTCCACCTCCCTGCAGCACGTCCCGCACGACGTGGACGACGAGCCCGACCTCGACGCGCGTCTGAAGACCTGGCTCGCGTTCGCCGACCAGAAGGTCGGCCAGGTAGCCGTGCTCGCGCGCGGCATCGTGGACGGCCACGAGGCGGTGCAGGACGAATTGACCGCGGCGACGGCGGCGCTCGCCGACCGGGCCTCCGCCCCGGGCGTGCGCGACGAGGCCGTGCGGTCGCGCGAGGCCGCGCTCACCCGCGCGGATTTCCGCCGCGGCGAGTACGGCGCTCGGCAGGCGGCGCAGGACGAGGCGCTGCACCTTCCGTTCCTGCCGACCACCACGATCGGGTCGTTCCCGCAGACCGCGGACATCCGGCGCTCGCGCGCCCAGTTCGTCGCCGGCGTCATCGACGAGGCGGAGTACCTCGGCCGCATGCAGGCGGAGATCAAGCGCGTCGTCGACCTCCAGGAGGAGATCGGGATCGACGTCATCGTGCACGGTGAGCCCGAGCGCAACGACATGGTGCAGTACTTCGCCGAGAACCTGGACGGCTTCGCGGTCACCACGAACGGCTGGGTGCAGTCGTACGGGTCGCGCTGCACGCGCCCGTCGATCCTGTGGGGCGACGTGTCGCGGCCGAAGCCGATCACCGTCGACTGGTCGACCTACACACAGACGCTGACCGAGAAGCCCGTCAAGGGGATGCTGACGGGCCCGGTCACGATCCTCGCCTGGTCGTTCGTGCGCGACGACCAGCCGCTCGGCGAGACCGCCCGCCAGGTGGCTCTCGCGCTGCGCGATGAGATCGCGGACCTGGAGGCCGCGGGCATCCGTGTCGTGCAGGTGGACGAGCCGGCGCTGCGCGAGCTGCTCCCGCTCAAGCGCGCCGACCAGGCCGGCTACCTGGAGTGGTCGGTGGGCTCGTTCCGGCTGGCGACCTCGGGGGTGGCGGACGCGACGCAGATCCACACGCACCTCTGCTACTCGGAGTTCGGCGTGGTCATCGACGCGATCCGCAACCTGGACGCCGACGTGACCAGCATCGAGGCCGCGCGCAGCCGCATGGAGGTCGTCCACGACATCCAGCGCTCCGGCTTCGAGCACGGTATCGGCCCGGGCGTCTACGACATCCACTCGCCGCGCGTGCCGTCCGTCGCCGAGGTGACCGAGCTGCTGGAGACGGCGCTCAGCGCCATCCCGGGCCGTCAGCTCTGGGTGAACCCGGACTGCGGGCTGAAGACCCGCGGGTACGACGAGACCGTGGCGTCGCTGCGGAACATCATCGCTGCGACGCGCGACGTGCGGGAGCGGGCGGGCGTCACCGCCTGATCGCTTCCACCGGCCGAGGCCGCGCTGTCCCGTTCCGCTGTATTGTCAGATCCTGCTGGGCTGTCAGATCCTGCTGGGATGTCAGGTCCTGCTGCGCTGTCAGGTTCTGCTGTGCGCGGACGGGGAGCGCGGCCTCCGCCGGTTCGGGGATGATGAGCGCATGGTGCGCATCCCGGACGACGAGTTCGAGCGGCTCGTGGACGACGTCTTCGACGGCCTGCCGGACGATATGGTGGGGCCGCTGGAGAACGTGGCGATCCTCATCCAGGACCAGCCGCCGGGTGCGCGGCCGCGGCTGTACGGGCTGTACAGCGGTCACCCGCTGACGCGGCGCGGGGCCTACGGGTTCGGCGAGCTGCCGGACCGGATCACGCTGTTCCGCAACAACCTCGAGGCGTCGTGCGAGACGGTCGAGCAGCTCCGTGAGCGGGTGCGCGTGACGCTCGTCCACGAGATCGGGCATTACTTCGGGCTGGACGACGCCCGCCTCCAGGAGCTCGGCTGGGCGTGAGCGTCGAACGATTCGTGCCGAATGTCTGCTCTGGGCGCGCCGAAGCCTACATTCGGCACGAATCGCCGAGGCGTCAGACGGCGCGGAGGACGGCGACGACTTTGCCGAGAATGGTCGAGTAGTCGCCCAGGATCGGCTCGAAGTTGGAGTTGCGGGGCAGCAGCCAGGTGTGGCCGTCACGCTGGCGGAAGACCTTGACGGTGGCCTCCTCGTCCAGCATGGCCGCGACGATGTCGCCGTTCTCCGCGGTGTTCTGGGCGCGGACGACCACCCAGTCGCCGTCGCAGATGGCGGCGTCGATCATCGACTCGCCGACGACCTTGAGCATGAAGAGCTCGCCGGTGCCCACGAGCTGGCGGGGAGGGGGAACACCTCCTCCACCTGCTGCTCGGCGGTGATCGGGACGCCGGCGGCGATGCGGCCGACCAGCGGGACCATCGCGGCGTCGCCGACCGGGGTCTGGCTCTCGAAGTCGGGGGTGGCCGTGGACGGGAGGTCGATGAGGATCTCCAGCGCGCGCGGCCGGTTCGGGTCGCGGCGCAGGTAGCCGCTCAGCTCGAGCTGGTTGAGCTGGTGGGTGACCGACGAGAGGCTGGAGAGGCCGACTGCGTCGCCGATCTCGCGCATGCTCGGCGGGTAGCCGCGCGTGCTCACGGAGCGCTGGATCACGTCGAGGATGGCGAGCTGCTTCTCGCTGAGGCTTTTGCGGCGCCGCGTGCGCGGAGCCTGGTTCTCGTTCGACACGCTCGTCCCTTCGTGACCGTCGCCGTCACCCGGAGGAACCGAATGTCGGTGGTGCCTGGTTGTCTTGCGTCCAGACAATCGAAACTGTATCCACAGTTCGGCTGCCCGACAAACATGTGTTCGAGTGTGTCTCGAAATTCGTGCGGGATTGTGAGCCGGGCCGCGGATTGCGGTCTCGAACATTCGAAGATATATTCGGAACAGAGCTTCGACCGAAGCCTTTGGAGGTCACGATCATGAGCGCAGTGGTTATGCACAACGTCGGGATGAACAGCGTTGCGACCGACAGCGTTGCGACCGGAAGCGCCGCGGCGCGCGTTCGGCTGCGGCTCACGCGTCGCGGGCGCGTCGTGCTGACCATGCTCGTGGCTCTGCCGATCGTGATCGGCGCGATGGTGTTCGCGCTCAACGGTGGGGGTGCTGCGGCGACCGGGGAGCAGGCGCACGTGACCTTCCACTATGTGACGGTGCAGTCGGGAGACTCGCTGTGGTCGGTGGCGTCGCGGATCGCGCCCAACGCGGACCCGCGGGATGTGATCGCCGACCTGGTGAACCTGAACGGGCTGTCGTCGGCGGTCGTCACCCCGGGGCAGCAGCTGGCGATCCCGACGCAGTACGACAAGTAGGGGTCGGGTCGCGGCCACCTCCTCGCCGCCACCACGCAGCCGCCGCTTGAGAAGGAAATTCGGTGTGACGTCCCGAGGCACTTCCTGCAGAAGGGGTGTCAGTAGGAGATTCGGGCCGATTCTCCTTCCTGCGCGGGCGCACAGCGCGGCGTCACACGGCGGAAGGCCTCAGCCGTGCTGACTACCATTGAGGGGTGACTTCTCTCTCCGATCTTCCGATTCGTGACGACCTGCGCGGTCGCACCCCGTACGGGGCCCCGCAGAAGGTCGTGCCCGTCGCTTTGAACGTGAACGAGAACACGCATCCGGTTCCGGAGGACGTCGCCGCCGACATCGTCGCGCGCGTCGCCGTCGCCGTGACCGGGGTGAACCGCTACCCGGACCGGGAGTTCACGGAGCTGCGGGAGGCGTTCGCCCGCTATCTCGGCCACGGGCTCGGCGCAGCGCAGATCTGGGCCGCAAACGGGTCCAACGAAGTGCTGCAGCACATCCTGCAGGCTTTCGGCGGGCCGGGGCGCAGCCTTCTCGGGTTCGCCCCGACGTACTCCATGTACCCGCTGCTGGCCTCCGGCACCGGCACCAACTGGATCGCGCCAGGGCGCGACGCCGACTTCGAGCTGTCGCCGGAGACCGCGGCGGCCGCCGTGCGGGAGCACGATCCGGACATCGTCATCCTCTGCTCGCCCAACAACCCGACCGGGACGCCGCTCTCGCTCGAGACGGTCGAGGCCGTCTACGCGGCGGCGCGCGGCATCGTGATCGTGGACGAGGCGTACGCGGAGTTCATGCCGGAGGGTGAGCCGTCGGCGCTCACGCTGCTCCCCGGACGCGAGCGACTGCTGATCTCGCGGACCATGAGCAAGGCGTTCGCGTTCGCGGGCGCGCGCGTCGGCTACCTGGCCGCCGATCCCGCCGTGATCGACGCGCTGCGGCTGGTGCGGCTGCCGTACCACCTGTCCGCGCTGACGCAGGCCGCCGCCCTCGGCGCGCTCGCGCACTCGGACGAGATGCTCGCGATGGTGGGCGAGATCCGGACGCAGCGCGACCGTCTCGTGGTGGAACTGGCCGAGCTCGGCTATCTCCCGCACCGCAGCGGCAGCAACTTCGTGCTCTTCGGCGGCGTGGACGACCCGCACGCGGTGTTCGAGGCGCTCCTGGAGCGTGGTGTCCTCATCCGCGACGTCGGCATCCCGAACCACCTCCGCGTCACCGCGGGCACCGAGACCGAGACGACCGCATTCCTGGAGGCGCTGCGCGCGCTCGGCCGTCCGTCCGGAGCAGTGGGGGCCGCCGCGCAGTCGGTAAGCTCGCAGTCATGACGAATCGGACCGCCCAGCTTCAGCGCGCGACCAGCGAGTCGAGCATCGAGCTCAGCCTCGACCTCGACGGCACCGGGACGTCCGACATCCACACGTCCGTGCCGTTCTACGACCACCTGCTGACCGCGTTCGCCAAGCACTCGCTCACCGACCTGACGGTTCGGGCGAGCGGCGACACCGACATCGACGTCCACCACACGGTGGAGGACGTCGCGATCGTCCTCGGCCAGGCCATCAAGAAGGCGCTCGGCGACAAGGGCGGCATCTCCCGGTACGGCGACGCCCTGGTCCCGCTGGACGAGGCGCTCGTGCAGGCCGTGGTCGACATCTCCGGACGTCCGTACCTGGTGCACGGCGGCGAGCCGGCCGGGTTCGAGTTCCACCTGATCGGCGGGCACTTCACCGGATCGATGGTGCGGCACGTCTTCGAGGCGATCGCGTTCAACGCCGGGCTGACCGTGCACGTCACGGTGGTCGGCGGCCGCGACCCGCACCACATCGCGGAGGCCGAGTTCAAGGCGTTCGCGCGCGCGTTCCGCCAGGCCAAGGCCCTCGACCCGCTCGTGTCCGGCATCCCGTCGACCAAGGGCGCGCTGTGAGCGCACCCGACGTCGTCGTCTTCGACTACGGGACGGGGAACGTCCACTCCGCGGTGAAGGCGCTGGAGGCCGCCGGCGCGAACGTCGAGCTCACCGGCAACCGTCGGCGCGCGCAGGAGGCCGACGGTCTTCTCGTCCCTGGTGTCGGCGCGTTCGCCGCGGTCATCGAGGCGCTGCGCCGGTCGCACGGCGACGAGGTGATCGACCGGCGGCTCGCGGGCGGACGCCCGGTGCTCGGCATCTGCGTCGGCATGCAGGTGCTGTTCGAGCGCGGGGTCGAGCACGGCCTCGAGAGCGAAGGGCTCGGCGAGTGGCCGGGTACGGTCGACCTCCTCCACGCCGACGTCGTCCCGCACATGGGCTGGAACACGGTCGAGGCACCGGAGGACTCCGTGCTGTTCGAGGGCATCCGCGACGAGCGCTTCTACTTCGTCCACTCGTACGCCGCGCAGAAGTGGACGCTGGAGGCCACCGGGCCGTTCCCGAAGCCGAGGGTGACCTGGGCCGAGCACGGCTCGCGCTTCGTGGCCGCGGTGGAGAACGGGCCGCTGAGCGCTACCCAGTTCCACCCGGAGAAGTCCGGCGAGGCCGGCCTGAAGCTCCTGCGCAACTGGATCGGCTCGCTCTAGCGACGATCCCCGCCCGCTCCGCGGACCCCACACGACCCCGACAGAGGAAACACACCGACATGAGCGAATTCTCGAACACGCCCAAGCTGGTCCTGCTGCCCGCCGTCGACGTCGCCGACGGCAAGGCCGTGCGACTGACGCAGGGCGAGGCCGGCAGCGAGACCAGTTACGGCGACCCGGTCGACGCCGCCGCCGAATGGGTGGAGGCCGGCGCCGAATGGATCCATCTGGTCGACCTGGACGCCGCCTTCGGCCGGGGCGACAACCGCGACCTCCTCAAGAAGGTCATCGACCAGACCACGGGGGTCGACATCGAACTCTCCGGCGGCATCCGCGACGACGCGTCGCTGGAGCACGCGCTGGCGATCGGCGCGACGCGCGTCAACCTCGGCACGGCGGCGCTGGAGAACCCGGAGTGGGCGGCGAGGGCGATCGGCCGTTTCGGCGAGGCGATCGCGGTCGGTCTGGACGTGCGCGGCACGACGCTCGCGGCCCGCGGCTGGACGCGCGAGGGCGGCGACCTGTGGGAGGTGCTGGAACGCCTCGAGGAGGCCGGCTGCGCGCGTTACGTCGTGACCGACGTGACCAAGGACGGCACGCTCACGGGCCCGAACCTCGACCTGCTTCGCCAGGTGATGGAGCGCACGGAGCGACCCGTGGTCGCCTCCGGCGGCATCTCCAGCCTCGACGACATCGCCGCGCTGCGCGAGTTGGTGCCGCTGGGCCTGGAGGGCGCGATCGTCGGCAAGGCGCTCTACTCCGGAGCGTTCACCCTGCCCGAGGCGCTGGATGTCGCCGGCGACTGAGCCTGGGGACCGGTCGGACGGCGATCGGCAGGAGGCCGCACCCGGCGGTGCTTCGAGCGGCCCCACCGCGACCGGCGCCGACCGGCTGGCCGGGTTCGCGGCGACGCTCGCCGGATTCACTGCCTCCGTCGGCGACTCCGCGGGGCAGCCGTGGGAGGGCCGCGAGTTCGACGACAACCCGTTCGGCGACGACGACGGGTCGGCGCCTCCCGAGCTGCTCGGCGCCCTCGCCGCGTTCCGCGCGGGCGAGGTCGGCGCCGAAGCCGTGGTGGACGCCGTGCGCGCGGTGCGCCTCCTCATCCCGCTCGTCGCCGAGCTGGGGGAGGAGGGCGCCGGCGACACAGGGCTCGTGGTCGACAAGACGCAGGAGCTGTCCATCGTCACCGTCGCTGCGCCGGACGGACGGCGCGTCCTCCCGGTGTTCTCGTCGGTGACGGCGATGCAGGCCTGGAATCCGCTGGCTCGACCGGTGCCGGCTGCGGGCCCGCGTGCCGCGCTCGCCGCGGCGTCGGAGGAGACCGAGCTGCTCGTGCTCGACCCCACCTCCGAGACCGAGTTCGTGCTGCGGCGGCCGGCGGTGTGGGCTCTCGCGCAGGGGCAGCCCTGGCTGCCGAGCCACCGCGACCCGGTGGTGGTGACGGCGTTCCGGGCGTCGATCGTGTCCGAACTCGGCGTGCTCGACCTGGACCTGGCCGCGGGCGACCCGGAGTACCGCTTCGCAGGCGATGAACTGGTGGTGCGGCTCACGCTCGCCGCCGGCCTGACCGCAGAGGAGCTGAACGCCATCCTGTCCCGCCTCGCGCAGCGCTGGGCCGCCGACGACGCGATCGCCACCCGCGTCGACTCCCTCCGCGTCCAACTCACCGCCGCCCCGTGACACACGAGTACGCGGATGATCCGCGTACTCGGCGGTTTCTGACCGATTATGCGCGTACTCGGGGGCTGCGGGCGGTTCCGCCTACGCTGGAGGGATCATGACCGTCTTCGCCGCCCTCGTCCTGTTCGCCAACGCCGTCTTCAACGTGATCGCCTGGCCGCGCTTCTTCGCCCGGGTCCGGTCCGACCAGCGCGCCAGGGACGCTGCGGGGCGCCCCACGGCCTTTTTCCGCGTGCACGCGGCGCTGCTCGGCGTCGCCCTCCTGCTCGCCGTGCTGTCGGCCGTCGCCGGGGTGGTCCTCCTCGTCGCGTGAGGTCCGAGGCGCGCACGAGCGCGGGAGCCCGGTTGCCCGTGGCGTGAGCCGGATGGGAGCATGAGGGCATGGCCATCACGATCACCGGCGACGCCGAAGCCGACGCCCTTCTCGACCAGTCTCCGTTCGCCCTGCTCGTCGGGATGATGCTCGACCAGCAGATCGCGATGGAGACCGCCTTCACCGGTCCGGCCAAGCTGCGCGACCGCCTCGGCTCGCTCGACCCGGCCGGGATCGCCGCCCTCGACCCGGACGAGCTTGTCGCGGTGATGAAGCAGACGCCGTCGGTGCACCGCTTCCCGGGCTCGATGGCCGGTCGGTTGCAGTCGCTGTCCGCCGCGATCGTCGACGAGTGGGGCGGCGACACCGCGGCGATCTGGACCCAGGGCGATCCCAGCGGAGCCGAGGTGCTGCGCCGGCTCAAGGCGCTCCCCGGCTTCGGCGAGCAGAAGGCGAAGATCTTCCTGGCGCTGCTCGGCAAGCAGAAGGGACTCCAGGCGCAGGGCTGGCGGGAGGCCGCCGGCGACTACGGCGCGGAGGGCTACCGGTCGGTCGCCGACATCGTCGACCCGGAGTCGCTCACCAAGGTCCGCGAGCACAAGCGCGCGATGAAGGCCGCTGCGAAGGGCTGATGGCCCGGACCCGGTGAGATGTCGGCGGCCGCCGATAGCGTAGCGGTGTGTTCCTCCTCGACGGTGTGATCGTCACCAGCGCCAGCGATCTGACCGAAGCGTCCAAGTGCGAGTTCGCCTTCCTGCGCACGCTCGACGTCAAGCTCGGCCGGCTGGAGAAGACCGACGAGGTCGAGGATCCGATGTACGTGCGCTCGTCGCGGTTGGGCGACGAGCAGGAGCACCACATCCTGGAGCGCTACCGCGAGCGGTTCGGCGACGGCGTCGCGGAGATCGAGCGGCCCGAGTCGCTGAGCGCCGAGAGCCTCGCGGAGGCCGTGCGCCGCACCGCCGACGCATTCGCGCGGGGGAGCGAGGTGGTCTTCCAGGCCACCTTCTTCGACGGGTCGTTCGTCGGCTTCGCGGACTTCATCGTGCGGCTGCCCGACGGCCGCTACCGCGTCCAGGACTCCAAGCTCGCCCGCAGCGCGCGGGTGACCGCCCTTCTGCAGCTCGCCGCCTACGCCGAGCAGCTCCGGCGCACCGGCGTCGACGTCGACGGCACGGTCGAGTTGCTGCTGGGCGACGGCTCCGTCAGCGAGCACCGGCTGTCCGACATCGAGCCGGTCTACCGCAAGCGGCGCGCGCGGCTGCTCGACATCATCGCCGCGCACGTCGCGGATCCCGGCCCGGTGCAGTGGGGCGATCCGCGCTTCACGGTGTGCGGCCGGTGCGACACCTGTGACGCGGAGATCACCGCCGCACGCGACGTCCTGCTGGTCGCCGGGATGCGCGTGACCCAGCGCGAGCGTCTCGCCGCGGCGGGCATCACGACCATCGACGCGCTCGCGGGCTCGACCGGGCCGGTCGAGGGCATCTCCGAGGGAACGCTCTCGGGGCTGCGCGAGCAGGCGAGGCTTCAGCTCGAGGCCGTGGAGGGCGCGCCGCCGCCCGTGCGCGTGTTCAACGCCCCGGTGCTCGCCGTCCTCCCGGAGCCCGACCCGGGGGACATCTTCTTCGACTTCGAGGGCGACCCGCTCTACACCGAGGGCGCGGGGGAGCGCTGGAACCTCGACTACCTGTTCGGGATGGTCGACCAGGACGCCCGGTTCACCGCATTCTGGGCGCACGACTTCGCGGAGGAACGCGCGGCGCTGGAACGCTTCCTGGAGTTCGTCCGGGAGCGCCGGGCCGTGTATCCCGGCATGCACATCTACCACTACGCGGCCTACGAGCAGACCCACCTGCTGTCGATCTCCGCACGGCACGGCGTCGGCGAGGAGGAGGTCGACGGCCTGCTGCGCGACAACGTGATGGTCGATCTGTATCCGCTCGTGCGCAAGTCCGTGCGCGTCGGGTCGCGGTCGTACTCCATCAAGAAACTGGAGCCGCTCTACATGGGCACGGAACTGCGCCAGAGCGAGGTCACGAACGGCGCGGACTCCATCACCGAGTACGCGAACGCGCGCGACCTGATCGCGCTCGGCCGCTTCGCTGAGGCTCAGCCTTTGCTCGACGCGCTCGGCGACTACAACCGCTACGACTGCGTCTCGACGCTCCGACTCCGCGACTGGCTGCTCGCCCGCGCGGCCGAGGCAGGCGTGCCGATCGGCGCCGCGCCGATGGAGGAGCCCGAGCCCGCACCGGAGGAGTCGCCGCTGCGCGCGGGCCTGCTCGGGTTCGCCGGCGACCCGCTCGACCCGCACCGCACGCCCGACCGGGAGGCGATGGCGCTCGCCGCGGCCGCGATCGACTTCCACCGCCGCGAGCAGAAGAGCTTCTGGCAGAGTCACTTCTCCCGGCTCATCCAGCCGGTCGAGGAGTGGGCCGACACCCGCGACGTGCTGGTCGTGGAGACCGTGCGCGTCGTGCGCGACTGGTATCTGGACGAGGGCCAGCGGGTGGAGCGGCGCGAGCTGCTGCTCACGGGCCAATGGGGCGCGGGCAGTGCGGTGCGGGTGAGCGAGAGCTCCGGGCCGTTCCTCCTCTACGAATACCCCGGCCCGTTCCGGCTGCTGCGGGCGCAGCCGGGCGCGCGCACGGTGCGCAGCGCCGCCGTCATCGACGTCACCGACGACGGATCGGTGCTGGTGCGCGAGACGCTCCCGGAGGACGTGGCGGCGTATCCCCACCTCCCGATGGCGCTCACCCCGGCGCCGCCGCCGAACACGCGTCCGCTCGCCGAGGCGGTGCGCGAGTGGGGCACTGACCTGCTCGCGGCGCGGCACAACGACCGCTGGCCCGTGAACGCGACCATCGACCTGCTCCGGCGCACGCCGCCGCGCACGCGGTCGGGGGCGCTGGCACCCGAGGGGCCGGAGGACGGCAGTGGGCGCATCGCGGCCGTCACCGCGAGCCTGCTCGACCTGGACGCGTCGTACCTCGCGGTGCAGGGGCCTCCCGGCACCGGGAAGTCGTACCTCGGCGCCCACGTCATCGCGCGGCTCGTGGCAGAGTACGGCTGGCGCGTCGGGGTCGTCGCCCAGTCGCACGCGGTGGTCGAGAACCTGCTCGACCGCGTCGTGGACACCGGTCTCGACGCCGCCCTCGTCGGCAAGGTGCCGAGCGGCGCGGCCGAGGCGCCCCGATTCACGCCGCTGCGCCGGAACGGCCACCTGGAGTTCGCGGCCGAGCGCGAGGGCCGCGGGTACGTGCTGGGCGGCACAGCGTGGGACTTCGCCAACGTCGCACGTATCCCGCGCGGGAGTCTCGACCTGCTGGTGATCGACGAGGCCGGCCAGTTCTCGCTCGCCTCGACCATCGCGGTCGGCGTCGCGGCGCGCAACCTGCTGCTGCTCGGCGACCCGCAGCAGCTTCCCCAGGTCAGCCAGGGCAGCCATCCCGAACCCGTCGACGGCTCCGCCCTCGGCTGGGTGAGCGACGGCCACGACGTGCTCCCCGCGGAGTTCGGCTATTTCCTCGCCGAGAGCCGGCGTATGCACCCTGCGCTGGCGGAGGCGGTGTCCCGGCTGGCTTACGAGGGGAAACTGCACGCCCATCCGAGCGCCCGCGGCCGAGAGCTCGGCGGCGTCGAGCCCGGCCTCCACCCGGTGCCGGTAGAGCACGTGGGCAACGCCACGGCGTCGCCGCAGGAGGCCGAGGCGGTCGTCCGTATCGTGGACGCGCTGATCGGCCGCTCCTGGAGCGACCCCGCCGCAGGCGTCGAGGACGCGCCGCTGGGTCAGGGCGATGTCATCGTGGTGACCCCGTACAACGCGCAACTCGCCGAAGTGCGCGAGCTCCTCGACGCAGCAGGCTTCCCGCAGGTCCGGGTGGGAACGGTGGACAAGTTCCAGGGCCAGGAGGCCGCCGTCGCGATCGTCAGCCTGGCCGCGTCCTCGGCCGCCGACGTGCCCCGAGGGATGTCGTTCCTGCTGATGAAGAACCGGCTGAATGTCGCGATCTCGCGCGCGAAGTGGGCGGCGTACCTGGTGCACTCGCCCGAGCTGACCGAGTTCCTGCCCACGACTCCGGCCGGGGTGGGCGAGCTCAGCGCGTTCATCCGGCTGGTGGAGCCGAACGTGTCGGATCGCCCCGCCGTGGCTGCGCGTGAAGCCGCTGGTGAGGCGCGGGCCTGAGAGCTACGGTGGAGGCGTGTCCCCGGAGGAACTGCAGGAGCTCGTCATCCTGCGTCGCGCGCGCGACAAGATCGATCGCGAGTACGCCGAGCCGCTCGACGTCCCCACGATGGCCGCGTCCGCCTTCATGTCGCCGTCGCACTTCTCCCGCCGGTTCCGCGCCGTCTACGGCGAGACGCCCTACAGCTACCTGATGACCCGGCGGATCGAGCGCGCGATGGCGTTGCTGCGCGAGGGGATGACTGTGACCGAAGCATGCATGGCCGTAGGCTGTACGTCGCTCGGCTCGTTCAGCTCGAAGTTCGCCGAGGTGGTGGGGGAGTCGCCGACGAGCTACCGGGCGCGCGAGCACCGCGCCGTGCTCGCCATGCCCAACTGCATCGCGAAGCAGCGGACGCGGCCGGTTCGCTCCAAGCCCGTTCGGGGCTGAGGCGCAACAGGTGAGCAGGAATGGAGAAGCGCTCCGTCCGCTGCGTTCCTAGAGTGGCCGTATGACCATTTCGCTTCAGTACTCGCACATCACCGTCACGAACCCCGAGGAGTCCCTCGCCTTCTATCGTGACGCGCTGGGGCTGGACGTCCTCAACGACGTCGAGTCGGGCGGCCACCACTGGATCACCCTCGGCGTCGCGGGTCAGCCGGGCACCGAGATCGTCCTCTCCGACCCGTACGCCGGCCGCTCGCAGTCCGACGGCGACGCCATCCAGGAGCTCGTCGCCAAGGGCGTGCTGACGAACGTCGTCTTCCGCACCGAGGACGACCTCGACGGCGTGTTCGAGCGTGTGCGCGCCAGCGGCGCCGAGGTGCTCCAGGAGCCGAAGGACCAGCCGTGGGGGCCGCGCGACTGCGCCTTCCGCGACCCGTCGGGCAACATGGTGCGCATCCTGCAGTCGGCGGCGCAGCCCGCGTGACCGGCCGCTTTGCGGTGTGCGCCGGAGGTCCCCCAATGGCCTCCGGCGCACACGTACCCCCGATTCTCGCGAAGGCCTGCGCAACCGGCCAGAGCGTTCGCACCTAAAATCGGAAATCTGACGACACGGACTGGCGTCGTCATATTTCGGAACGCGTTTTGCCCTCCCGACCCCCTCTTGGAAGGCTCGATGTGCCGCCAACCGTCCGCCGGCACATCCCACACCCTTCACGAGAGGCACAGCCATGTCCGACGCCACCCCGCCCGGAACCGTCCCCGCGCTCCCCGAGAAGCCCAAGCGCTCGAAGACCCCGTGGATCGTCGGCATCGCCGTCGTCGCGGTCCTCGCGATCGTCGGGGGCGTTGTCGCTGCCGTCAACGCGAGCGACAGCGGAACGGCAGACGCCGCGGGCGCGGCCGTCGCGGTGAAGATCGGCACGACGGAGCAGTCCGCACCGTATTGGCCGATCCTCAAGAAGGAGGCGGCGAAGGAGGGCATCGACATCCAGGTCGTCGGCTTCCGGGACTACACCCAGGCCAACCCGGCGCTCGCGAACGGCCAGCTCGACCTGAACCTGTTCCAGCACCTGCAGTTCCTGGCGAACTACAACGTGGAGTCGGGTCACGACCTGGTGCCGATCGCGTCGACCTACGTCGTCCCGCTGTCGCTCTACTCGAAGAAGTTCTCGTCGCTGGAGAAGCTCCCGGCCGGCGCGAAGATCGCCATCCCGAACGACCCCACCAACC
Organism: Streptomyces sp. L7; assembly: GCF_050990935.1. Lineage (GTDB taxonomy): Bacteria > Actinomycetota > Actinomycetes > Actinomycetales > Microbacteriaceae > Leifsonia. The sequence goes on from NZ_CP194644.1 coordinate 354,941, forward strand.
AGGCCCGCGCCCTGCTGGTGCTGCAGAAGGCCGGCCTTCTGAAGTTGAAGAACGGCGGCACCACGCTCTCCACGCCGGCCGACATCGACGCGGCGGCGTCGAAGGTGACGGTGCTCCCGGTCGACGCCGCGCAGACCGCGCCCGCGCTCGATTCCGCAGACGCCGCGGTGATCAACAACACCTTCGTCGGCCCCGCCGGCATCGACCCGAAGTCCGCGCTGTTCCAGGACGACCCGAAGAGCTCCGCAGCCGAGCCGTACATCAACGCCTTCGTGGCCCGCGCGAAGGACAAGGACAACGCGACCTACCTGAAGATCGCCGACCTCTACCACTCGAAGGCGGTGCAGGACGCGGTGCTCGCCGACTCGAAGAACACCGCGGTGATCGTCCAGAAGCCGCAAGCCGACCTCATCGCGATCCTGCGCTCGCTGGAGAAGTCGATCGCGGCGGCGAAGTAGGCGTGAGCGCGCTCATCGAGTTCCGCGGCGTCACCAAGAGCTTCCGCTCCGGGGACGCGGCGGTCTCCGCCGTCACAGACATCGACCTGACCATCGAGCGCGGCGAGATCTTCGGCATCATCGGCTACTCCGGTGCGGGCAAGAGCACGCTGCTGCGGCTCATCAACGCGCTGGAGCACGCGACCTCCGGTTCGGTGATCGTCGACGGCCGCGACCTGACCACGCTGCGCGAGCGCGACCTGCGCAGCGTGCGGGCGGGGATCGGGATGATCTTCCAGCAGTTCAACCTGTTCCGCTCGCGCACAGTTTTCGCGAACATCGCGTATCCGCTGAAGGTCGCAGGCTGGCCACCGGACGAGCGCAAGCAGCGCGTCGCAGAACTGCTCGCCTTCGTCGGACTGACCGAGAAGGCGTGGGCGTACCCCGACCAGCTCTCCGGAGGCCAGAAACAGCGCGTCGGCATCGCCCGTGCGCTGGCGACGAACCCGGCCATCCTGCTCGCCGACGAGGCGACGAGCGCGCTCGATCCCGAGACGACCGCCGACGTGCTGGCGCTGCTCAAGCGGGTCAACGCGGAGCTCGGCGTCACCATCGTCGTCATCACGCACGAGATGGAGGTCGTCCGGTCGATCGCCGACCGGGTCGCCGTGCTCGACTCCGGCCGGATCATCGAGCTCGGGACCGTCTTCGACGTGTTCTCGGACCCGCAGACCGCGACCTCGCAGCGTTTCGTCGGCACTGTGCTCCGCAACCAGCCGGGGAGGCCGACATCGAGCGGCTGCGCGGCAAGCACGACGGCCGGATCGTGTCGGCCCGCATCCACGACGACGGCCGCCTCGGCGCGGTGCTCTCCGACGCCGTCGGCCGGCACGGGGTCCGGTTCGAGATCGTCTACGGCGGCATCTCGGCCCTTCAGGGCCGGTCGTTCGGGAGCCTCACCCTCGAACTGCTCGGCGAACCGGAGGCGGTGGACGCGCTGATCGCGGAACTCCGCACGGTGACCGAGGTCGAGGAGGTGGCGGCATGACCGACTGGTCGACGCTCTGGCCGGTGTACCTGACCTCCATCGGCCAGACCCTGTGGATGGTCGTCGCGACACTCGTGCTCGGCGGTGTGCTCGGGCTCGCGCTCGGCGTGCTGCTGTACACGACGCGGCCCGGCGGCCTGCTGGAGAACCGCGTGCTGTCGGCGGTGCTGAACGTGCTGGTCAACTTCGTCCGCCCGATCCCGTTCATCATCTTCATGACCGCGGTGGCGCCGCTGACGCAGGCGGTGCTGGGGACGTTCCTCGGGACGCCCGCGGCGATCTTCCCGATGACGCTCGCGGCGACGTTCGCGATCTCCCGCATCGTGGAGCAGAACCTGGTCACGATCGACCCCGGTGTGATCGAGGCGGCGCGCGCGATGGGGTCGAGCCCCTGGCGGATCATCTCCACGCTGCTCATCCCGGAGGCGCTCGGCCCGCTGATCCTCGGTTACACGTTCGTGTTCGTCGCGATCGTGGACCTGTCGGCGGTCGCGGGCAGCCTCGGCGGCGGCGGCCTCGGGGACTTCGCCATCTCGTACGGCTACCAGCGTTACAACTGGGTCGTGACCTGGGTCGCGGTGCTGACGATCGTGGTGCTGGTGCAGGCGGCGCAGTTCCTGGGGAACACGCTGGCGCGGAAGGCGCTCCGGCGGTGAGGCGCTGCTAGGCCTTCGCGGTGTAGCGGCCGACCGGGCGCAGGCGGAGCGGGCGCTCGCGGTACTCGGCGAGGGCGTGCACGATCCAGCCGGCGGTGCGTGCGGTGGCGAAGATCACCTCGCCGGCGTCGTCGGACATCCCGCCCGCCAGGGAGAGCGCGGCGAGGGCGAGGTCCACGTTCGGCGCGGCGCCGGTGCGGTCGCGCAGCACGGCGGCCAGCGCGTCGACGGCCGCCACGACGGGTTCAGCGCCGGGGATGTCGGCGAGCATGCCGAGGAGGATTCGCCCGCGCGGGTCGCCCGCCGGATAGAGCGGCTGGCCGAAGCCGGGGACCGGCCCGCGGCCGCCCACCACGGCGTCGGCGACGACCCGGGCGGGCTCCTCGCCGGCGGCGATCCGGGCGAGCATCCGGTGGGCGGCGCGGCTGGCGTTGCCGTGCAGGGGGAGTCGAGCGCGCCGAGGCCGGCGACGACCACGGCGTAGGGGGTCGCGCGCGCGGAGGCGGCGGCGCGGGCCGCGAGCGTGGAGACGGCGAGGTCGTGGTCGAGGAGGAGGACCAGCGCGGCATCGAGGGTGCGCACGGCTTCGGGGGAGGCGGGGTGCGGGGAGAGCCGGGACCAGAGCTCGGCGGCGAGTCCAGCGCCCGACGCTCGCGACTTCTCCGGCAGCACCGCCACCATCCCTGCGATCAGTCGCTCCGCCGCACCGGCCACGGCCTCCGGGTCCAGTGAGGTGCGCAGCGGGTCGGCCGCCGCCAGAGCCGTCACCGCGACCAGCTGCCGGTCGCGGTCGCCCGCGCCCGCCGGCAGCGCCGCCGCGACCCGGCGGGCTGACTCCAGCCCGGGGCCGGGCACGAACCGTACCGAGGCATCCCAGCGCCGGGTGAGCGCCCAGTGCGCGACGACCTCGAACGGCTGCCCGGCCAGCTCGGCGGCCGGGCGCCCGCGGTAGTACAGCTCGCCCTCGTCGATGAGCGCGAAGTCCGTCTCGATCACCATCAGCGGCCGGCCCTCCGAGCGCGCCGGCGCGGGGAGGTGCGGCGGCGCCGGGCGGAGGCGAAGGCCTCCACCTCCAGCGCGTCGAAGCTCGACCCGGCCGCGGTGCGTTCGCGGGCGAGCAGCCCGCGTGCGACGTACGCGTACAGCGTCTCGAGCTTGACGCCGAGGCGCTCGGCGGTCTGTTCGGCGGTGAGCCGCGGGAGGTCGCTCATATTGATCCGATCAACGTTGACGTACGTACCGTCCACGTTCACACTACTGGCATGGACCGCATGAACGACACCCTCATCGACGTCCCGCGCGGACTGACCAATGTCGTCGCCGCCAGCACCGCGCTCGGCGACGTCCGCGGGCACGAGGGCTTCTACCACTACCGCCAGTACTCGGCTGTCGACCTGGCGCGCGAGCGCACCTTCGAGGACGCCTGGTACCTGCTGCTGTTCGGCGAGCTGCCGTCCGTGCAGGAGCTGGCGGCCTTCCGGGCGCGGATCGCCGAGGCGCGCCGGATCCCGGAGCCGGTCGCCGAACTGCTGCCGGCGATCGCACGGCTGACGACGCACGGCGACGCGCTGGCCGGACTCCGGATGGCGCTCGCCGCGGTCGCCGCCGCCGACCGGATGCAGCCCGTCTACGACGAGGACGCGGAGACCCGGCTGCGCGACGCGATCCGCGTGGCGGCGGTCACGCCGGTGCTGCTGGCCTCGCTGCACGCGTACGCCGAGGGGCGCATGCCGTCCGAGCCGCGCGACGACCTCGGCCACGTCGCGGACTACCTGCGGCTGATCACCGGCCGCACTCCCGACGCCGCGCACGAGCACGCGCTCAGCGCGTACCTGACGGCCGCGATCGACCACGGCTTCAACGCCTCCACCTTCACCGCCCGGGTGATCGCGTCCACGGGCGCGGATGTCGCGGCGGCGGTGGACGGCGCGCTCGGCGCACTGTCCGGCCCGCTGCACGGCGGCGCGCCCAGCCGCGCGCTCGACACGCTCGATGCGATCGGGACCCCCGACCGCATCGACGCGTGGATCACCGAGACGGTGCGCTCGGGCGGGAGGGTGATGGGCTTCGGCCACGCCGTCTACCGCACCGAGGACCCGCGGTCGGTGCTGCTGAGGGAGGTCGCTCAGGGCTTCGGCGGCGAGCGGGTGGACTTCGCGGTGCGGGTCGAGGAGCGGGTCCAGCAGCTCCTCGAGGAGCTGAAGCCCGGGCGCGGGCTGCACACGAACGTCGAGTTCTACGCCGGCGTCGTGATGGAGCTGTGCGGCATCCCGCGCGAGCTGTTCACGCCGACGTTCGCAGCGGCGCGCGTCGTCGGCTGGACCGCGCACATCCTGGAGCAGGCGACGGACGGCAAGATCCTGCGGCCATCGTCGCGCTACGTCGGTCCCCCAGCGCCCGAGCCGTTGCCCGGGAGACCGATCGCCGCCTGACCGACAGGGGTGCGGGGGCGTATCGTGCTGCTCGGGCGGCCTCCTCAGCGGCCGCACGAGCGACGGAGGACGCGATGCGCGGAGCGGTGCGGCACGTGGAGTGGGTCGGCGACGAGGATCCGGAGCGGCTGGAGGCGGCGGTCGTCACCTTCGCGCCCGACCGGCTGGACGCGCTCGGCACCTCCCGCACGACGGACTACGTCACGAGCTGGGCGCTGGAGACCGGCCCGGGCTGGGTGACCTCCCGGCTGTCGGTCGCGGTCGACGGCCGCGGTTTCACCCGGTGGCTCGTCCTCACCCGCGACGCCCACGGCCGCTGGGCCGCCGAATCGTACACGCACGGCGACGACCGCTACCACGACGAGCCGATGGCGGCCCCGGGGATCGCCGATCCGGAGAGCCTGGAGGGCGCGCTCGACTGCGACCTGGCGCTCTGCCCGGTCACGAACACGATGCCGATCCTCCGGCTCGGCGCGCTGGAGGGGTTGGAGGAGACCGAGCTGACGATGGCGTGGGTCGACCTCCCGTCGCTGGCGGTGGTGGCGAGCCGGCAGGCGTACAGTGCGGCCGAGCCGTTCGACGCGGGTGCGGGCCGTTCGGTCGTGCGCTTCCGGAGCGTCGGCAGCGGGTTCATGGCGGACCTCGGCGTGGACGAGGACGGCCTGGTCATCGACTACCCGCGGCTCGCGCGCCGCATCCGCACCCGCTGACGGCGTCAGGAAGTCAGGAAGTCAGGGCGTCAGGGCGTCAGGGCGTCAGGGCGTCAGGGCGTCAGGCGGTCAGGGGGTGGGGGCGAGGGCGTCGTAGTCTCGGAAGCTCGTGCGGATGCGCACGATGGTCGCGACCAGCACCACGATCAGGAGGCCGCCCAGCAGCGGCGGGAACCAGAGCGCGCCGGAGAGCGCGAGCACGCCGATGTAGAGGTCGCCGAGCCGGGGGCCGCCGGTCACCACCACGGTGAACACACCCTGCAGCCTCCCGCGCATGACGTCGGGCGCCGACGCCTGCAGGATGGTCATCCGGAAGATCGAGCTGACGTTGTCGGCCGCGCCCGAGGCCGCCAGCAGCACGGTGGCCGCGATCAGCGCGGGGAGGTTCGCGTCGGCGATCGACGCGCTCCCGCCGGCCGTCCCGCTGAATGCGACGACCGCGAGCACGATGCCGAAGCCGAGGATGGAGGCGCCGTAGACGACGATCGCCCGCTCCACCGCGCGGCCCTGCCACCGGACGCCGCCGAGCCGCCCGGAGAAGACGCTGGACACCAACGTCCCGACCGCGCCGGCGGCGGTCAGGATGCCGACCGTCACGGGTCCGCCGCCGATGAGCAGCGCGCCCACCGCCGGGAACAGCGCCCGCGGCTGGCCGAACGTCATCGCGATCAGGTCGAGCACGAAGGTCATCGACAGGTTCGGCGCCGACTTCAGGAAGCGCAGCCCCTGGAGCACCGAGGACAGCCCGGCGCGCTGCCGCTCGCCCTCCGGCACGATCGACGGCAACGTGAAAATCCCGAGGAACGCCGCGGTGAACAGGATCACGTCGACCGTGTACGTCCACGGGATGCCGACGCTCGCGACCAGGAGTCCGGCGAGCGCGGGGCCGACGGTGACCATCACGCCCATGCTCATCCCGCCGAGCGCGCTCGCCGCGGGCAGCAGCCGTGCGGGGAGGAGTCGGGGCGTGATCGCCTGCCGGGTGGCGCCGATCATGACCGTGGCGACCGCGTTGACCGTCGTGAGGAGGTAGAGCGGCCACACCACCTGGACGTGCGACCAGGCGAACACAGCGATCCCCGCAGTGGAGGCCCACGCGACGATGGCGGTCACGAGGGCGACCTTCCTCCGGTCGAACGCGTCGGCGAGAACGCCGCCGTACAGCCCGAAGACGATCATCGGCACGAGCGCGAACAGCGCGACGAGCGAGACGGCCAGAGTCGAGTGCGTGAGGTCGTAGATGTTGAGGCCGACGGCGACGATCGTCATCTGGCCGCCGATGCCGGAGACGGCGCCGCCGAGCCAGAGCCGGGCGAACGCCGGCGACTCCCTCAGCGGGCTGAGGTCGACGAAGTGCCGGGCGTGCGCGAGCCGAGGCTCGCTCGTATCGTCGGGCTCCTTGGTGCCCGGAGCCTGGCCGCCGCTCAGAAGCGCGGCTTCTTGCTGAGCGTCACCGCGGCGAGCGAGAAGACGACGCCGAACAGCATGAGCGTGACCGTGACGGCCTGCAGGACGACCTGGAAGAACGGGACGAACGGTGTGACCGAGACCCAGAGCCAGAGGATCGCGCCGATCAGCGTGATGACGTAGCTGAAAGTGCGGCGCGCGTAGAGCGCGTTGAGCGACACGACCGTGCCGGCGACCGTCATCTGGAACAGCGGCAGGAACGCGTGCGCGTTGCCGGTCCAGGTCGCGACCAGGCTGATGACGCCCAGCACGAGGGTGACCAGCACGACGAGGGTCGCGAGCAGGTTGCCGAGCAGCGGCGGCACCGTGGCGCTCAGGCTGCGGACGAGCCCACCGTGCTCGTCGTCGATCTCGTTCTCGGTACGGGGCTCAGCGATGATGTGCGTGGTCACGACGACGATCCTACCGCCCGCCCGGGCGGGGCCGCGCACGCTTCCGGCCCGGCACCGGGCGGGTACGTTGGAAGCCATGTCTGCCGACCACCGCCGGAGGCCCCGGCTCAGCCTGCCCGGCCGCGTCGTCCGCACGGACGCGGCGGCGGCCCGCCGCATCGACCGTCGCACGACCGGGCCGGGCGCCGACCGGTTCTGGCGCCTGCTCAGCGGCGCGGCCGACCACGGCAAGCTCTGGTTCGCCGCCGCCGCTGTGCTCGTCGCACTCGGCAAGCCGCGGGCGGCGGCCCGCGGGCTCGTCTCGCTCGGCATCGCCAGTCTGGTCGCCAACGTCGTGGGCAAGCAGCTCGTCGGCGGCGATCGGCCCGCGCCGGCCTCCATCCGTCTGGCGCGGCGGCTGGACCGCTCGCCGACCTCCCCGTCGTTCCCGTCCGGTCACGCCGCGAGCGCCGCGGCGTTCGCGACCGGGGTCGCGCTCGACTCCCCGGCTGCCGGCGCCGCTCTGGCCCCGCTCGCCGCCGGCGTCGGCTACTCGCGGCTGCACACCGGGGCGCACTGGCTCTCGGACGTCGCGGGCGGCGCCGCCATCGGCGCGGGCGCGGCCCTGCTCGTGAAGGCGCTGGGTCCGGCGGTCCGTCGGCTCCGGCCGGCCGCGTATCGCCGCGCCCCCACTGCATCGGCAGTCCGGCTCCCGGTGCTCGTGCGCGGCGCCGGCGCGTTCATCGTCGTCAACCCCGGCTCGGGCGCGGGGCTCGGCCGGCCGGACCCGCGGCCCCTGCTCGCGGAGCGATTCCCCGAAGCCCGCGTCCACGAGCTCCAGGAGGGGGACGACATCGCCGCGCTCGTCCAGCAGCAGTTGGGCTCGGCGGAGCCGCCCGCGGTGCTCGGCGTCTCCGGCGGCGACGGGACGGTGGCGGCGATGGCCCACGAAGCGCGCCTGGCCGGCCTCCCGCTGCTCGTCCTCCCTGGCGGCACGTTCAACCACTTCGCGAAAGCGATCGGAGCAGACACGCTGGAGGTCGCGCTCGCCGCGTTCGAGGCGGGCACGGGACGGCACGTGGACGTCGCCGAGCTGCGGCTCCCGGCGGGCAGCGACGGCGACGCCGTGACGCGGACGGTGCTCAACACGTCCTCCGTCGGCGTCTATCCGGCCTTCGTCGCCGAGCGGGAGCGGCACGAGGGTCGCTGGGGAAAGCCGCTCGCGGCCGTGATCGCGGCCATCCGGGTGGTGCGGAAGAGCACGCCGATCGACCTGGAGGTCGATGGCCGCCCCCGGTCGGTCTGGTCGGTGTTCATCGGGGTCGACCGCTACTACCCGGTCACCGTCGCCCCGATCGAACGACGTCGGCTGGACGACGGCCTGCTGGACATCCGCATCCTCGACGCCGGGCGGACTCCGAAGACCCGTGGCGCGGTCGCGCTCGCGTTCGGCGGGCGCACCGACACGCTGGTGGCGCGGCTGCCCTTCCTGCAGGGGCCTCCGGTGATCGACGGCTTCACCGCGGAGCGGATCTCCCTCCGCACGCGCGGTGAGGACCCGGGCTACGCCCACGACGGGGAGGCCTCCACCACGACGCCCGGCGACGGCCTGGACCTGCGCATCCTGCCTGCGGGACTGGCCGTGTACGCGCCGGTCAGCTCTCCTTGACGACCTGGTCGACGCGCTTGTCGGGTCGCAGGCCGCGCCACGACGGCTGACGCAGCCGCTCGGTGCCCGTCCACTCGGCGAACTCCACCTCGCCGACGTACTCCGGCCGCACCCAGTGCGCGCCGCGCGCGTCGAGCGCGGGCACACCCGCCAGCGGGGGAGTCGTTCGCGGGTGCGCCGCCAGCTTCTTCGCCAGGTCGTCGAGCATCGCGTCGGTGAAGCCGGTGCCCACCTTGCCCACATAACGGAGCCCGTCGCCGTCAGGGATCCCGAGCAGCAGAGCGCCGATGCCGTTCGCGCGACGGCCGTTGCCGGGGGTCCAGCCGCCGATGACGACCTCCTGCGTGAGGTGATGCTTGATCTTGATCCAGGTGCGGGACCGCCGGCCGGTCGCGTAGGTGCCGTCGCGCCGCTTGGCCATGACGCCCTCCAGGCCCAGCTCGCGGGAGGAGGAGATGGCGTGGTCGACGTCACCGGCGAAGGCCGGCGGCACCTGCACCGGGTCGTCCTTGGGCGGGCGCAGGGTGTCCTCCAGAGCGGCGCGGCGCTCGTCGTAGGTCTTCGTTCGGAGGTCCTCGCCGTCGAGCCCAAGGAGATCGAACACGAAGTAGTGGGCGGGCGCGCGCTCGGCCGCCGCGCGCACCTCCGCGGGACGGGTGAGGCCCATCCGGGTCTGCAGGAGGCCGAAGTCGGGCCGGCCCTTCGGGGTCAGCGTGACGATCTCGCCGTCGAGCACCAGGTCGTGGTCGCCCGCGAGGCCGACCAGGCCTGCCACATCGGGGTAGGTGCCGGTGATGTCGTTGCCGTTGCGCGTGGTCAGGCGCAGGGCGCCGTCGCGCACCACGGCGACAGCGCGGATGCCGTCCCATTTCATCTCGAACGCCCACTCCGACTCGTCGTGGATGTCGCCCCTGGAGCCCAGCGTGGCCAACATCGGCGACACGGCTTCCCCAGCAATCCGTTCCTCACTTTCTCCCGCTCGAACACGGCGTTTTGCGGGAGGAAGTGAGGAAGCGATGGCTGGGGAAGTGCTTGGGTTCATCAGGTGGATGAGCCAGTTCTTCTCGTCGCCGCCCTGTTTCGTCGCGATGAGGGCGAACTTCCGCGGCTCGCCGCCGAGGCCGCCATCGGGCTGCCCGTGCAGGGTCGCGATGACCTCGTCGTCGCGCCACTTCTCCAGTTCGTACTCGCCGTGGTCCCAGATGTCGACGTGGCCGGCGCCGTACTCGCCGTGCGGGATGTCGCCGGCGAATGTGCCGTACTCCAGCGGGTGATCCTCCACGTGCACGGCGAGGTGGTTCTGCTTCGGGTCGGTCGGCGGCCCCTTCGGCAGCGCCCAGCTCACGAGCACGCCGTCGTGCTGCAGCCGGAAGTCCCAGTGCAGCCGCCGGGCGTGGTGCTCCTGGATGACGAACGAGCGCCCGTCCGCGGCGTCCGGGCTGACCGACGGCACCGGCTCGGGCGTCTTGTCGGCGTCGCGCTTCGAGCGGTAGGTCGTCAGCCGGTCGGTCTCGGCCGTGGCCGGTTCCCCGGTTGCCGCGCGCCCCGCCGACAGGTCCGCCAACGGGTCGCCACGGCGCTTCACCCGCTCCAGGACCTCCGTGTACTCCAGGTGCCTCAGGTCCTTCGAGGCCAGCTCGCGCCAGGTCCGGGGCGCGGCGACGGTCGGCCGGAAGCGCCCGCGCAGCGAGTACGGCGCGATCGTCGTCTTCGCCCCGTTGTTCTGACTCCAGTCGACCAGCACCTTGCCTGTGCGCAGCGCCTTCTTCATGTCGCTGACGACGAGGTCGGGATGGTCGGCCTCCAGTGCCCGCGCCAGCTCGTGCGCCACCGCGGACACCTGATCGCTGGTCTGCGAGCCGTCCAGCGGCGCATAGAGGTGGATGCCCTTGGACCCGCTCGTCACCGGGAGCGGGTCGAGCCCCATGTCGGCGAGGATGGCGCGGGCCAGCCGGGCGACCTCCGCGCAGTCCTGCAGCGTCGCGCCCTCGCCCGGGTCGAGGTCGAGCACCAGGCGGTCCGGGTTGTGCCGCGTGTCGCCGCGGCCCACGCGCCACTGCGGCACGTGCAGCTCCAGCGACGCGATCTGCGCCAGCCAGACCAGCGTCGCGCGGTCGTTCACGAGGGGGTAGGTGTTCTCGCTGGTCTTGTGCCGGATGGTGCGCGTCTTCACCCAGCCCGGGGTGGAGGCCGGGTCCAGGTTCTTCTGGAAGAACACCTCGCCGGGCTTCTCCGGCGTGCCGACGCCGTGGACCCAGCGCTTGCGGGTGGCGATGCGGTCGCGGGTGTGCGGGATCATCACGTCGGCGATGGCGCTGTAGTAGCCGATGACGTCGGCCTTGGTGGTGCCGGTGTCCGGGTACATGACCTTGTCGAGGTTCGTCAGTTTCAGCCGATGCCCGTCGATCGAGACCGTCTCGGTGTCCTCCGCCGCCATGCGAACACCGTACGCCGCCCGTGCCCTCCCTGGCAGATAGCGCTTCCACTGTTGAGTTTCCGCGGAAGCGCGGACACGATGGTCCCATGAGGGCCATTTGGACGGGAGCCATCACCTTCGGGCTGGTCAATGTGCCGGTGAAGGTCTACAGCGCGACCGAAGACCACGACGTGGCGCTGCACCAGGTGCACGACGCCGACGGCGGGCGCATCCGGTACAAGCGCGTGTGCGAGATCGACGGCAAGACGATCCCGTACGAGCACATCGCGAAGGCGTACGACGACGGCGAGCGGACGGTGATCCTGACCCCGGAGGACCTGGAGTCGCTGCCGGCCGAGCGCAGCCGCGAGATCGACGTCGTGGAGTTCGTGCCGAACGACCAGCTCGACCCGATCATGTTCGACCGCAGCTACTACCTGGAGCCGGACTCCAAGTCGCTGAAGGCCTACGCACTGCTGCGCAAGACGCTGGAGGACGAGGACCGCACCGCGATCGTCAACTTCGCGCTCCGGCAGAAGACGCGGCTCGGCGCGCTGCGGGTGCGCGGCAATGTGCTGGTCCTCCAGACCATGCTGTGGCACGACGAGATCCGCGCGGCCGAGTTCCCGTCGCTGGAGACCACGCCGCGGATCACCGAGCGGGAGCTCTCGCTGTCCTCCGCCCTGATGGAGAGCTTCGCGGGCGACTTCGAGCCGGAGAAGTTCAGCGACGAGTACCAGGACGAGCTGCGCAGGCTGATCGACGCCAAGCTGGAGCAGGGCGAGACCATCGACACCGCCGCGACCTTCGGCGAGGACCAGGAGGAGGCCAAGAAGGGCGGCGGCGAAGTCATCGACCTGATGGAGGCGCTGCAGCGCAGCGTCGAGCGGAGCAGGGGAGGCGGGTCCTCGAAGGCGGCGGCTTCGGGGAAGGCCGACGAGAAGAAGCCTGCGGCGAAGGAGAAGAAGGCACCCACGAAGAAGGTTCCCGCGAAGACCAAGAAGCCCGCGTGACGCGCCTGCGCCGCAGCGACCCGTCCGGGCCGGGCTATGCCCGCCGCAGCTCCGCGAAGGGTCCGGTCTACGAGGACGTGGCGGGCAACCGCATCGTGGACGAGCGCGAGCTGGAGCGCATCCGCTCGCTCGTCATCCCGCCCGCGTGGAAGGACGTCTGGATCTCCCCGGACGCGCGTGGCCACATCCAGGCGGTGGGGACGGACGCGGCCGGAAGGCGGCAGTACCTCTACCACGAGTCCTGGCGGCTGCGTCAGGACCGGATCAAGTTCGAGCGCGCCGCCCAGCTCGCCGAAACGCTTCCCGGCGCTCGCCGCAAGGTCACGATGGACCTGCGGCAGGAGGGGTTCGACCGCGACCGCATCCTGGCGGCGGCGTTCCGCATCATCGACCTCGGCAGCCTCCGGATCGGCAGCGAGGAGTACCTCCACGCCAACGGCAGCCGTGGCCTCACCACGCTGCTCTGCCGGCACGCGGCGATCGACGGCGACGAGGTGACCCTGACCTTCCCCGCGAAGTCGGCGCAGAAGTGGGCGAGCACCATCCAGGACGCCGACCTCGCCGCACTGCTCGCGGAGATCGTCGCCGCGCGCGGCCAGCGCTCCCGGCTGCTGTCATGGAAGGACGGGACCTGGCACACCATCCGTCCGGCATCGCTGAACGAGTACATCCAGCGGCAGACCGGCGGCGAGTTCACGGCCAAGGACTTCCGGACCCTGCACGGCACGATCGTCGCGGCGCAGGCGCTCGCCGAGCTCGGGGTGGCCGACAAGGAGGCGCAACGTGCGAAGCGGGTCACTGCCGCCGTCGCCGAGGCCGCGGACGCGCTCGGCAACACGCCGACGATCGCGCGCAACAGCTACATCGACCCGCGCGTGTTCGACCGCTACCGGGCCGGGGAGGTCATCGACACCCGCGGCGGCCGCGCCCCGAGCCGGCGCTGCTGGAACTCCTGAGCTGACGCCGGCCGCTTCGCCGCCTACCGTTTCGCGGCCGACTGCGCCGGCGTGCCCGCCGACAGCGGAGCCGCCACATCCTCCAGCGACTTGCGCTCGGCGTCCACGCCGAGGAACAGCTCGACCAGCCCCGCCGCGATCATCAGACCGGCGCCGATGTAGTAGCCGATCGCGATCGCCTGCACGCCGCCGCTGATGAGCTGTCCGAACAGGATCGGGCCGATGATGCCGCCCGCGGCGGTGCCGACCGCGTAGAAGAACGCGATCGCCATCGCCCGGGTCTCCATCGGGAAGATCTCGCTGACGGTCAGGTAGGCCGCGCTGGCGCCCGCCGAGGCGAAGAAGAAGACGACCATCCAGCAGACCGTCAGCCAGACCGCGTCGAGTGCACCCGCGGAGAAGAGCAGCGCGGTGCCGATGAGCAGCACGCCGGAACCGACGTAGCACAGCGTGATCATGAACCGGCGGCCCACCGAGTCGAACAGTCGCCCGAGCACCAGCGGACCGAGGAAGTTACCGATCGCGATCGGGAGCAGGGACCACGGTGCGATGTCGGCCGGCACCTTCAGCAGGTTCGTCAGCACCAGCGCGTAGGTGAAGAATACCGCGTTGTAGAGGAACGCCTGCCCGATGAACAGCGACAGCCCGAGGATCGACCGCTTCGGGTACTGATGGATGCCCACCCGGATGATCTCGCCGAACCCGGTCGACCGGCGCTGGTGGATCTCGATGCCCTTGTCGTCGGGCACGGTCTCCAGTTGCGAGCCGCTCTCCTTCTCGATGTCGCGCTCGATCTCCGCGACTTCCTTCTCGGCCGCCTCATCGCGGCCGTGGATGAACATCCAGCGCGGCGACTCCGGCACGTTCCGGCGCACGAGCAGGATGACCAGGCCGAGTACCGCGCCCAGCCCGAAGGCGATTCGCCAGCCGATGTTCGCCGGGAAGATCGCCGTGTTGAGCAGGAACACGGTGAGGACGGCGCCGAACGCGGTGCCGAGCCAGTACGAGCCGTTGATGGCGAGGTCGACGACGCCGCGGCGGCGGGCTGGGATGAGCTCGTCGATCGCGGAGTTGATCGCCGCGTACTCGCCGCCGATGCCGGCTCCGGTGAAGAAGCGGAACACGAAGAACATCCAGGGCGCGACCGAGAATGCGGTGAGCACGGTCGCCAGCAGGTAGAGGCCGAGCGTGACGATGAAGAGCTTCTTACGCCCGAACCGGTCGGTGAGGTAGCCGAAGACCATCGCTCCCACACAGGCGCCGGCGACGTAGATCGCCGCAGCGAGGCCGACCTGCGCGGTGGTCAGGCCGAGGCCGGAGGACTTCTCGGTGAGCCGGCTCGCGATCGCGCCCACGATGGTGACCTCGAGGCCGTCGAGGATCCACACTGTGCCGAGCCCGACGACGACGAGCCAGTGGAAGTGCGACCATGGCAGGCGGTCCAGCCGGGCCGGGATGGTGGTGCGGATGGTCTTGAGGCCCACCGAACCCTGGGAATCGGATGAATGCACGCTCATTTTCAGGAGAGTACGAGCGAACCGCTCCGACGACAGGCCCTTGACAACCGAATATTTGCGTGAAAGCAAGCGACACGCCTAGCGAGTGCTACCACCCTTGTCAACCCCTTGTTGGGGGAATGCGCATTCTGACACCGTTGACTCACGAATCGAGGCAGAAAACACCTGCACGACGAAATGGGATGACACGATGACGACGCTCGAAGTGACCAATGATCCAGTTCGCGACTACCTCAATTCCATCGGGAGGACCCGACTGCTGACGGCGGACGAGGAAGTCGCCCTGGCCAAGCGGATCGAGATCGGCGTGCTCGCCGGCGAACGCCTGGCGACCCGCCCGGGGCTGACCCCCAGAGAGAAGCGCGAGCTTCAGTACCTGGCCGACGACGGCAAGCGCGCCTTCGAGCGCTTCATCGAGGCGAACCTCCGCCTCGTGGTCAGCATCGCGAAGCGGTACGCCGGCCGCGGCCTCGCGGTGATGGACCTGATCCAGGAGGGCAACCTCGGCCTGGTGCGCGCGGTCGAGAAGTTCGACTACCGCACCGGCAACAAGTTCTCCACGTACGCCACCTGGTGGATCCGCCAGTCGATCCTCCGCGGCATCGCCGACACCGCCCGCCTGATCCGCATCCCGGTGCACACCGTCGAGAAGATCGACAAGCTCGACCGCATCCGCCGTGACCTCGGCGGCGAGCTCGGCCGCACGCCCACGCTGGAGGAGATGGCGGACGCCGCCAACCTGACCCCCGCCGAGGTGCACAAGCTGCAGATGAGCGACTCCGAGACCGTCTCGCTGGCCGTGCCGGTCGGCGAGAACGAGGGCGCCGAGCTCGGCGACTTGATCGAGGACGGCGACGCCCCCGGCCCGTCGGAGTCGGTGGAGGTCGAGTTCCGTCACCGCGATCTGGAGGAGCGCCTGCGCGAGCTGCCGCCGCGCGACGCCAAGGTCGTCCGGATGCGCTTCGGCCTCGACGGCCAGAAGCCGATGACCCTCGACGAGGTCGGCGCGGTCTACGGCATCACCCGCGAGCGCGTACGCCAGCTCGAGACCCGCAGCCTCAAACGCCTGCGCAGCCCTGAGCTGCTCGAATACCTGCGCTGACCGCCCACCTGCGCTGAGCGCCCACCTGGGCTGACCGCAGCGCCCACGCGATGACGGGAACCCCGTGCTCAGCCGAGCGCGGGGTTCTCGTGTTCCGCGGCCGCCTGCTCGAACGGGATGTCGCCGGGGTGGTCGCCCGATGCCGCCTCGTCCGCGCCGGCCTCCGCGTCGGCAGGGGCCGCGACGGTCTCCGCCACGGGAGCCTCGGCCGGACCGGCGGCCGCGAGTGGTTCTTCTGGTTCCGGTGTCATGGCGCGCCTCCGTTCTGCCACGATCACGGCCAGGATAGGAGCGGACTCCGCGGCGATCAAGCATCGCCGGACTTCTCTCAGCGAGTTGGCGGCGAGGATGCCGCCCGGCGGGGATCAGCGGCCGGGAGGCGAGTCGGCGTTGACCTCGTCGGCGCCGAGCGCGCCGATCTCCTCGGTGAGCTGGAGGCCCTGGGCGCTGTTGGAGGAGAGGGTGAGCTGTTCCAGCCACTGCTTGTTGATCGACGGCTGACGTCCGCCGCTGTAGCGGAACAGCAGCGGGATGGCCGGGTCGACCCAGATGGCGCTCCGGCCGTCGCCGACGCCCTGCTCGTCGCGCCAGGAGAAGAAGAAGCCTTCTTTGCGCCGCAGCTTGAGTCCGACCACGATCTGGAGGTGCGCGAGGACTCGGTCCTCGAATCCGATCTCGGTCGTACCGCCGTAAACGAGCTTGCCCATGCGAGAACCGTACCGGAATCCCCTGAATGCATGCATTCGACGCGGGAAACCGCGCGGAGGCCTCCCGTGCTGGGGGTATGGTCGCACGGTGGAACCTCGACGCGTCCTCGTCACCGGCGCCACCGGCTACATCGGCGGCCGGCTGGTGCCCCGCCTCCTGGAGCGCGGCTACCGGGTGCGGGTGCTGGTGCGCTCGCCCCTCAAACTCACCGACGTCCCCTGGGCGCCCGACGTGGAGGTGGTGAAGGGCGACCTCCACGACCGCGCGTCCGTCGCGGAGGCCGTGCGCGACATCGACATCGTCTACTACCTCGTGCACTCGATGCGTGCGACCGGCGACTTCGACGAAGAGGAGGCGGATGGAGCGCGCTCGGTCGCCGAGGCGTCCGCGTCGGCGGGCGTGAGCCGGATCGTCTACCTCGGCGCGCTGCACCCCGACGGCCCGCTGTCCCGGCATCTGCGCTCCCGCGTCGCGGTCGGCCGCATCCTGCTGGACTCCGGCGTACCCACCGTCGTGCTGCAGGCCGGTGTCGTCATCGGCTCGGGCTCGGCGTCGTTCGAGATGATCCGGCAGCTGACCGACGTCCTGCCGTACATGCCGGCGCCGCGCTGGGTCCGCAACCGCATCCAGCCGATCGCGGTGCGCGACGTGCTGCACTATCTGCTGGCGGCCGCCGAGCTGCCGCCGGAGGTGAACCGCGCCTTCGACATCGGCGGCCCCGACATCCTCCGCTACGGGCAGATGATGAACGGCTACGCGCTGGAGGCCGGGTTGCGGCAGCGGCCGATCGCCTCGCTGCCCGTGTTCACCCCGTGGCTGGCGTCGCAGTGGGTGAACCTGGTCACGCCGATCCCGCGGGCGCTCGCTGTTCCCATCATCGAGTCGCTGCAATACGACTGCGTGATGCGCGACCACGACATCGACGTGGTGATCCCCCCGCCGGAGGGCGGCCTCACCGGCTACCGCGCGTCCGTCCGTCTGGCGCTGGCGCGGCTGCGTGCCGGGACGGTCGAGACGAGCTGGCAGGACGCCTCGGTGTCCGGGGCGCCCAGCGATCCGCTGCCGAGCGACCCCGACTGGTCGGGCCACACCGTCTTCGCCGACGTGCGCGAGCGGACCAGCACGGCGCCGCCCGAGGAGGTCTGGCGGGTGATCGAGGGGATCGGCGGCGACCGGGGCTGGTACTCGTTCCCGCTCGCCTGGGCTCTCCGCGGCTGGCTGGACAAACTGGCGGGCGGGGTGGGCCTGCGCCGCGGCCGGCGCGACGCCGACCGATTGCAGACCGGCGACGCCCTCGACTGG
The DNA here is from genome assembly GCF_050990935.1 of Streptomyces sp. L7. Lineage (GTDB taxonomy): Bacteria > Actinomycetota > Actinomycetes > Actinomycetales > Microbacteriaceae > Leifsonia. The sequence goes on from NZ_CP194644.1 coordinate 372,745, forward strand.
TGGCGCGTCGAGGCCATCGAGCGCGGATCGGCGCTGCGGCTGCGTGCCGAGATGCGGGTCCCCGGTCTCGCCTGGCTGGAGTTGGGCGTCACGCCGGACGGAACGGGGTCCCGGTACCGTCAGCGCGCCGTCTTCTTCCCGCACGGGCTCGCCGGCCGGCTGTACTGGCTGGCGATCCTTCCGTTCCACGGGATCATCTTCGCCGGGATGGCCGAGCGGATCGTCGTGGAGGCCGAGCGGGCGTCACGTTCCAGGCCCGGGGACGGAGTCACTCCGGCGGGGCCGTGACGAGCGTCGTCGCGCTGAGGTCGTGGAGGAAGCGGGTGACGATGTCGCGTTCCCCGGGGCTGAGCGCCCGGGCGACCTCGAAGCGCCTGGCGTGTTGCAGCCCCATCGTGCGGCGCACCTGGCGGTGGGTCTCCGGAGTGATCTCCACCGTGACCGCGCGACGGTCGGTGGGGTGCGGCTTGCGGACGATGTGGCCCGCACGCTCCAGCCGGTCGAGCAGCTTCGTGACGGAGGCCGTCGAGATGTGCAGATGTTCGGCGAGAGCGCCGGCGGTCACCGCCACATCGGCGTTCATGGACGCGATGATGTAGCGCAGCGCCCTCATATCGGTCTCGTTGAGCTGCATCGCGGTGCGCGATTCGAAGCTGAGGCGCTGCTCGGCCTCCCGCCAGCCGCGGACGGCGTCCAGCACCCCGATGACCTGCTGCAGCTCCTCCTCGCTCAGGTCGTCGTGGCGGACGAGCTCCTGCCGCGGGTCGATCACCCGCGGGTCGATCAGCGACCCGGAGATGCGGCGGGCCTCATCCTTCGAACTCATGGGCACATCCTATTCCCCGCGTAAGAAGCGTGCTAAGTTATTTGCTAACCAGGCTAGGTAAAGGAGGTGGGAATGACCCAGCTTCGCCCCGAACTGACGGAGCACCACCCCGATCCGGAGGTCTCGGCCGGGGACGTCCCGGCCCCTGACCCCGTCGAAACCGACCTGCGCTCGGTCGAGCACGAGCTGTCCGCCTTCCTCTCCGCCCGAGCGCACGGCGCTGCGGCGTACGGCGAGGATTACGCCCGCCTATGGCAGGCCGTCGAGGAGTCCTCCCGCGGCGGCAAGCGGCTGCGGCCCCGGCTCGTGCTGTCGGCGTTCCACGGACTGGCCGGCTTCGGGCGCGCAGATCACCCTGACCGCGCTGCCGACCAGGATCACATCGCTGACGGTGGCCGTGCCGCCGCCGTCCAGACCGCCGTCGCCTTCGAGCTCCTGCACAGCGCCTTCCTGCTGCACGACGACGTGATCGACGGCGACACCGTGCGCCGCGGCCGTCCGAACGTCGCCGGTGAGTTCAGCGCGGACGCTCTCTTCCGGGGAGCCGGGATCCCACGCGCCCGGCTCTGGGGAGAGTCCGCGGCCATCCTCGCCGGCGACCTCCTGCTGCACGCCGCCGCCCAGCACATCGCGCGCCTGGCTGTCGCGGAGGCCACGCGCGCGCGGCTGCTCGACCTGATCGACCAGGCCGTCTTCGTCACAGCCGCGGGGGAGCTGGCGGATGTCGGACTGGCCACCGGGATGTCCGCGAGTGGGCTGCCCGATGTCCTCGCGATGACCGCCTCCAAGACCGCGGAGTACTCGGTCTCAGGGCCGCTCGCCGCGGGCGCCCTGCTCGCGGGCGCGGGCGACGATGTCGTGGAGCTGCTCGCCCGCTACGGCCGGCTGGTGGGCGTCGCCTTCCAGCTCGGCGACGACCTGCTCGGGGTGTACGGCGACGCGACCGTGACGGGCAAGACCGTGGTCGGCGACCTCCAGCAGGGCAAGGAGACCACGCTCATCGCCTTCGCCCGGGGCACTGCGCAGTGGCCCGACCTGGAGCCGCTGTTCGGGCGGGACGACCTCGGCCCCGACGGCACCGCGGAGCTCGCAGCGGGCCTCGAACGCTGCGGCGCGCGCGCCTTCGCCGAGCGTCTCCTGGCCGATCACGTGGCCGCGGCCGTCGCCGCACTGGACACCCCGCTGCTGCCGTCCGCGCTCGCGGCGACGCTCACCGGCGTCGCACGCGGCTGCGTCGGGAGGGCGGCATGACCCGCACCGAGCCGTCGGCGTCCGGAACCTCGCCGGACGGGCTGCCCGCCTCTGCCTCCGACACCGACCTCACCCTCTACAGCCGGGCCGCGCACCGCAGCGCTGCCACGATCATCCACCAGTACTCCACCTCGTTCGGGATGGCGACCAGGCTGCTGTCGCCGTCCGTCCGCCCCCGGGTCGAGGACGTCTACGCGCTCGTCCGGGTCGCCGACGAGATCGTGGACGGGGCGGCGGCCGAGGCCGGGCTGACCGGCGAGCAGATCGGGGACGTGCTCGGCGCTCTGGAGGACGACACCGAGCGGGCGCTGTGCACCGGTTACAGCGCCAATGTCGTCGTGCACGCTTTCGCCCGCACGGCGCGATCGGCCGGCTTCGGCGCCGAGCTGACCCGGCCGTTCTTCGCCTCCATGCGCCGGGACCTCGACCCCGTCGACTTCACCGCCGAGGAGCTCAGCGCCTACGTCTACGGTTCAGCGGAGGTCGTCGGGCTGATGTGCCTCGCGGTCTTCCTCGCCGACTCGCCCGTGCCGGACGCGACCCGGCGCCGGCTGGAGGCCGGAGCACGCCGGCTCGGGGCGGCGTTCCAGAAGATCAACTTCCTGCGCGACCTCGCCGTCGACTACGCCGAGCTCGGCCGCAGCTACTTCCCTGGCATCGACCCGGCACGCCTCACCGAGCGGCAGAAGCTCGCGCTCGTGGTGGACATCGACTGCGACCTGGGCGCGGCGGCCGACGCCATCCCGGAGCTGCCCGAGAACTGCCGGCGTGCCATCGCCGCCGCCCACGGACTGTTCTCCGAGCTGAGCGACCGGATCCGGCAGACCCCGGCCCCCGAGCTGCTCACGCGCCGGGTGCGGGTGCCCAACGGGGTCAAGCTCGCGATCCTGTTGCGGGCCTCCACCGGGTCGCTGCGGTGACGGAGCGCCCGATGGACGCCGACCGGATCGACGCCGACCGGATCGTCGCCGATCGTGTCGCCACCGATCGTGTCGTCATCGTCGGGGGCGGGATCGCCGGGCTCGCCACCGCGGCGCTGCTCGCGCGGGACGGCCGCCGGGTCACCCTCCTCGAGCAGCGCGACGCGCTGGGCGGCCGGGCCGGCTTGTGGGAGGCGGACGGCTTCCGCTTCGACACCGGACCGTCCTGGTACCTGATGCCGGAGGTGTTCGACCACTTCTTCCGGCTGCTCGGAACGAGCGCCGCCGAGCAGCTCGACCTGGTCACCCTCGACCCGGGCTACCGGCTGTTCGCGGAGTCCGGCGGCGATCCGCTGGACGTCCGGGCAGACGGCCGGGGCAACCGTGCCCTGTTCGAGAGCCTGGAGCCGGGCGCCGCGGCTGCGCTCGACCGTTACCTGGAGAGCGCGGCCGAGACCTACCGGCTGGCGGTCGACCGCTTCCTCTACGCGACCTTCGCCACGCCCGGGGCGCTGTTGGACCCGGCGGTCCTCCGCCGCGCCGCGCGCCTGGCGCGTCTCCTGCTCGAACCGCTCGATCGCTACGCCGCGGGCTTCGTGCGCGACACCCGTCTCCGCCAGCTTCTCGGCTACCCGGCGGTCTTCCTCGGCACGTCGCCCGGCCGGGCGCCCAGCATGTACCACCTGATGAGCCACCTCGACCTCGACGACGGCGTCCGCTACCCGATGGGCGGCTTCACCGAGCTGATCCGGCGGATCGCGGCGCTCGCCGAGAGCGCGGGCGCGGAGCTGGTGACCGGGGCGCGGGTCACGGCGATCCGCACGGAACCGGGACGGGGGCGCCGCGCGCGTGCGACAGGCGTCGAGTACGTCGACGCCGCGGGGCGCTCGCGAGTCGCGGAGGCGAACGTCGTGGTCTCGGCCGCGGACCTCCACCACACCGAGACCGCTCTGCTGCCGCCGTCGCTGCGCACCCATCCCGAGCGGAGCTGGGACCGACGCGACCCCGGGCCCGGCGCGGTGCTCGCGATGCTCGGTGTCCGCGGCGCCCTTCCGGAGCTCACCCATCACAACCTGTTCTTCACCACCGACTGGGAGGCCGGCTTCGCGCGCATCTACGGCGCCCGGCGCGGCTTCGGCCGGGGAACGGTCCTCCCCGACCCCGCATCCCTCTACGTCTGCAAGCCGAGCGCGACCGACCCGGGCGTCGCTCCGGAGGACTCCGAGAACCTCTTCCTGCTCATCCCCGTCGCCGCCGATGTCTCCATCGGCCGCGGCGGGGTGGACGGCGCCGGCGACCGGCTCGTGGAGAAGACGGTCGACGCCGCGGTCGCCCAGGTCGGCGCGTGGGCCGGCATCCCGGACCTCGCCGACCGGATCGTCCTGCGCCGAACGGTCGGCCCCGACGACTTCGCGCAGGACTTCAACTCCTGGATGGGCGGTGCCCTCGGGCTCGCGCACACCCTCCGGCAGAGCGCGTTCTTCCGCCCGGGGAACGCGTCGAAGCGAGTCGACGGCCTCCTCTACGCCGGGTCGTCGACCATCCCGGGGATCGGCCTCCCCATGTGCCTGATCAGCGCGGAGCTGGTGCTCAAGCGACTCCGCGGCGACGACAGTGCGGCGCCGCTGCCGGAGCCGCTGCACCCGGTCACGGCGGGGGAGCGCGTCCCGTGATCCTCGCCTACCTCGCCTGCCTGCTGGTCGCGCTCGGCGCGCTGGTGATCCTCGACCGGCGGTTCGCGCTGGTCTTCTGGCGCGGCGGCGCCGCACGGAGGGCCGCCCTGACGCTCGCGGCCGGGCTGGTCTTCTTCCTGGCCTGGGACGTGCTCGGCATCGCGCTCGGCGTCTTCGCCCGCGGCCGGTCGCCGTTCATGACCGGCATCGAGCTCGCGCCGCAGCTCCCGCTGGAGGAGCCGGTCTTCCTGGCCTTCCTCTGCTATCTGACGCTGGTCCTCCTGTTCGGGACGCGCGCGCTGCTCGACCGGCGGGAGCACGGATGACCTACCCGCTGCTCAGCGCGGCGTTCCTCGCGCTCGCCGCGGCCGTTCTCGTCGTCGGCCTCGTCCGCGCGCCGGAACGCGCCCGCCTCGTGCGGCGCTGGACCGTCCCGGCCGTCGTCGCCGGTGTGGTGCTGGTGGTGCTCACGGCCGTCTTCGACAACCTCATGATCGCGGCCGGCCTGATGACATACGCTGCTGCGGCGATCTCCGGAGCGCACCTCGGTCTCGTCCCGGTCGAGGACCTGGCGTATCCGGTCGCGGGGCTCATGCTGCTCCCGGGGCTCTGGTTGCTGCTCCGGCCGAGGCCGCACGAGTCGGGCAGCACCCGCGAATCGACGGCGGACGCACGCACCCACGCTCGGAGCCGCCGATGACCACGACGGTCGCGCCGTCCGCCGCGCGCCAGCTCCTGCTCGCCTCCCGCCCGCTGAGCTGGATCAACACCGCCTTCCCGTTCGCCGCGGCGTACCTGGTGACCACCGGCCGGGTCGACGCCGTGCTGATCGTCGGTACGGTGTACTTCCTCATCCCGTACAACCTGGCGATGTACGGGGTGAACGACGTGTTCGACTACGAGTCGGACCTGCGCAACCCGCGCAAAGGCGGCGCGGAGGGCGCCCTGCTCGACCGCGGCATGCATCGGCGCACGCTCCTCGCTGCCGCCGTGACGAACGTGCCGTTCCTGGTCTTCCTCATCGTGGTCGGTGCACCGCTGTCGTGGCTGGTGCTCGCCGCGAGCGTCTTCGCGGTGCTGGCGTACTCGGTGAAGGGGCTGCGGTTCAAGGAGGTCCCGTTCCTCGACTCCGCGACATCCAGCTTTCACTTCGTCAGCCCGGCGCTCTACGGTCTCGTCCTCGCCGGCGCCGCCTTCACTTCGGCGCTGTGGCTGCTGCTGCTCGCGTTCTTCCTGTGGGGCGTCGGCAGCCACGCGTTCGGCGCGGTGCAGGACGTCGTACCCGATCGGCAGGCCGGCATCGCGTCCATCGCGACCGCGCTCGGCGCCGCGCGCACCACGCGGCTCGCCATCCTGGCCTGGGCCGCCGCCGGTATCGCGATGCTCGGCACCGCGTGGCCGGGCACGCTCGCCGCCGTGCTGGCCATCCCGTACATCCTCACGGCCGCGCCCTACTGGTCGGTCCCCGACACGCGTGCGAGCGCCGCCAACCGTGGCTGGCGGCGCTTCCTCTGGATCAACTACGCGAGTGGATTCGTGGTGACGCTGCTGCTGATCGGCTACGCGCTCGGGTCGGCCCGCTAGCTGTTCTGCGGCACGAGCTGCTGGAGGCTCCAGCCGTTGCCGTCCGGGTCGGTGTAGGAGATGAACCGGCCCCAGGCCTGCTCGTCGACGCCCTGCGCGTCGATGCCGTTGCCGCGCAGGTGCTCGAGCGCGGCGTCGGCGTCCGGGATGACGATCTGCAGTCCCTTCATCGTGCCCGGCTCCATGTCGGTCAGCCCCTCGCCGAACGCGATCGAGCAGGCCGAGCCGGGAGGCGTCACCTGCACGAACCGGAGCGTGTCGGAGACGCGCTGGTCGAAGTCGGCGTTCCAGCCGAGCGCGTCCACGTAGAACGCCTTGGCCCGCTCCACGTCGCTGACGGGGACGATGATGAGTTCGATGCGCCAGTCGCTGATGGTCATGTTTCCTGCCCTTCCGGTCGGTGTGAATCCAGGCTATTGCGGCATGCGGTCACATTCCGTCCTCAATCAAAATCGAGCGAATCCACGGATCCGACCGCTACTCTCGGGAACCATGAGTGACAGTCCCGCCGCGCCGAGCGCCTACGAGGTGCTCGGCGTCAGCGCGACCGTCAGCCAGGAGGAGCTGCGCCGCGCCTACCGCCGGCTCGCCCGACTCACCCACCCGGACACCGGCGGCACCGCCGAGGCGTTCCAAGCCGTCCAGTACGCCTGGGAGCAGGTCGGCGACCCGGAGGACCGGGCGCGCTACGACCGCGGCGAGTCCCTGGTGATGGACGCCGTCTCCGGCGAGTCGGGCGGCGGCGGCTTCAGCGCCACCGTGCACCCCACCCGGTCGGCGGGCCGCGGGCCGACGGTCCGGGCACGCAGCTACGGCCACCCCGGAGGCCGCGCCCGCGAGCGCTTCCTCACCCTGATGCGCGAATGGATGGGCCGCGGCACGGATCTCGCCGACCCGTACGACCCCGCGCTGGTGCGCTCGGCGCCGCGTGAGATCCGCATGCTGCTGGCGGAGGCGCTCGCCGAGGAGGCCACCGCCCGCGCCGTCTCCGGTCTCGGCATCGGCTTCACGATCTGGAACGACGTCGCCGTGCACCCGGCCACCGACGCGAAACTCGACCACATCGTCCTCGGGCCGGCCGGTTTGTTCGCCGTCCGCTCCGCAGACTGGGGCAGCCCGGTGAAGCTGGCCAAGGGTGAGCTGGTCGGCTCCGGGATCGCGCACGACGAGGAGCCCTTCCACGAACTCCACAACTCCGCCAAGAGCTTCGGTCGCCAGGCCGGCGTCCGCTTCACCGGCCTGATCGTGGTCGTCCCGGACGACGCCCTGGCGGTGCCGCTCGATGTCGTCCAGCGCGGCCGGCTGGCCGGAGCCACGGTGGTGCGCCGGTCCCTGCTGCCGAAGATCCTCCGCGACGGCGCCGACGCGGCGGGCCGCGCGAGCGTGGACCGCGCCTTCGAACTGCGGCCGCGGCTGCAGGAAGCCGTGCGCTTCGTCTAGACGCCGCCGGGATCCCGCGGCAGAGTTGGCGGCATGGTCAACGCAATCGACATCTTCAGCGGCTTCAGCGTGAACGACATCGACGCCGCCCGCGACTTCTACCGCGACGCCCTCGGCCTGGACGTGACGGAGGGTCCGATGGGCAACCTCGACATCGCCCTCCCCAGCGGCGGCCACGTCTTCGTCTACCCGAAGCCCGACCACACCCCGGCGAGCTTCACCATCCTCAACCTCGCGGTGGACGACATCGACGCCGCGGTCGACGAGTTGAACGCCAAGGGCGTGGTCACCAAGATCTACGACGACGAGGACCTGCCCACCGACGAGAAGGGCGTCGCCCGTGGCCGCGCGGCGAACCGCGGGCCGGACATCGCCTGGTTCCGCGACCCCGCCGGCAATGTGATGTCGGTGCTCGCGGGCTAAGTCAGCCGCGCCAGCAGTCCCATCGCGTCGTACGGCGCGCGCACCTTCAGGTCGTTGTCGAAGTACGCGTACACATCCAGGCCCTCCCTCAGCCGCCCGCGCAGCTCGCCGGCCCAGCGGTCCAGCGCCTCGTCCGAGTACCCGCTCGCGTACAGCTCCTCGTCGCCGTGCAGCCGCACGTACACGAAGTCCGCCGTCGTCTCGCGCAGCACCGGATAGCGCCCCGCCGTGTCCGCGAGAACGACCGCGACACCGTGGTCGCGGCAGATGCGCGAGAAGGCCGGGTCGGCGAAGCTCGCATGCCGGGCCTCCACCGCGTGACGGAGCGGGCGGTCGTCGGTGCCGGAGTAATCGGTCCGGTCCTGCTCCAGGGTCGCGTCGGCGGCCAGCGCGCGGGCCGCGGCCGTCGTGGCCGGCAGCATCCCGAGGAAGTCGTCCAGCACCTCCGGGTCGAACTGCAGGGTCGGCGGGAGCTGCCAGAGCAGCGGGCCGAGCTTGGGTCCGAGCGTCAGCACGCCCGACGCGAACAGGTTGGCGACCGCGCCGCGCGCGTTCTTCAGCCGCAGGATGTGCGTGATGTAGCGGCCGGCCTTGACCGAGAACACGAAGTCGTCCGGGGTGCTGGCCGCCCAGTTGCGGTAGCTGGAGGGTTTCTGCAGAGCGTAGAAGCTGCCGTTGAGCTCGATCGAGTTCAAGCGCTCGGAGGCGTACTCGAGCTCGGCGCGGTGCGGCAGGCCCTTCGGATAGAACGCGCCGCGCCAGGGCGCGTACGTCCATCCCGAGATGCCCACCCGCGCCTGCGCCATCAGCGGCCCCTGAGCTGATCCAGGAGGCGGCGGTCGCGCTTGGTCGGACGGCCGGCGCCGCGCTCGCGCGTGACGTCCGACGGGGTCTCGGCCTTCGGCGGCGGGGGAGGCGTGCGGTCCTCGAAGCACTCCGCCGCGATCGCCGCGCCCACGCGCTTCACGATCAGCCGGCGGGCGATGTAGATCTTCTCGGAGCCGCCGACGTAGGCGCGCACCTCGTCGCCGACCTTCACCTGCTGCGAGGGCTTCGCCCGGTCGCCGTTCACCTTGAGGTGCCCGGCCTTGCACGCGTCGGAGGCAGCCGAGCGCGTCTTGTAGAGCCGCACCGCCCAGGCCCAGGCGTCGACGCGGACGGCGGTCGCGCCGCCCGGCGCGGTCCCGCTCATCGCGCGGCGGAAGGCTCCGCGGAGCGTTCCGCCTCCGCCTCCTCGGCGAGCGACGCCTTCCACTTCACCAGGCTGCGCACCGTCCTGCTGCGGTCGCTCGCCAGCGCCTCCATGACGTCGGCGGGCACGGAGTAGTTGACCGCCACCCACCCGCGCACGGTCTCCGACCGATCGGTCGCGAGCGCCCGCAGGATGTCGCACGGCGTCGTCTCGTTCTTCGCGACACAGCCCCGCACACCTTCGTCGGGGTCCTTCGCGAGCGTCTCGAACAGGTCCACTGGGGTGTTGTAGCTGGACGCGACGGCTTCCCGGATCTTGGGGTTCGGGTCGGCGGCGAGCAGACGGAGTCTCCGCAGCTTGCTCTCGGTCACCTCCGGCGCCGGGTGCAGCGCGGCGGCCTCCTCTGCCGTCAGCATCGCCGGGCGGTGATCGCGCATCGCCTGGCGCTGCGCGGGGGTGTTGAAGCGGATGCACGACATGCCTCCACGGTACGCGCTCGATCCATCGAAAGGCGGCCGTGACATCCAGAGAGTGAACAGCCTCCCAGCCGTGGCGGGTTAACGTGAATACATGGATTCACTGCTCCGACGGCTCGACCGGATCGCGGGCGGACGCCACGCCGGTTACACCGTCCCGGAGGAGGGGCGCGACCACCCGCGCACGCGCCGCGCGTTCGTCGTCATCGCCTGGCTGCTGGTCGCCGAGCTCGTCGTCGGCACCACCGCCGTCGTCATCGCCTCGGTGCTCACCTTCGACGGCGCGCCGGTCCCGTTCGCGGTCTGGATGCGCTCCGTCGTCGTGCTCGGGATGACCGTGACACTGTTCTACTTCGCCTGGCGCGCGCAGAAGGGCTACTACTGGGCCTACTCCCGGCTGCGGCTGTTCGCGAAGATCTTCCCCGTCGTCACGCTCGTCATCGCGGCGATCCCGGGCCTCTACCCGTTCTGGATGGTCACCGAGCAGATCGTGTTCAGCCTGATCCTCATCGGCGTCGCCGACTACCTCGACTCCGACCACATGCGGGAGGCCTTCCCGCGGCCGGCGCGCGCGGTCACGACCGCGCCGTGACGGCCTCCCCGCCGCGGCGCGGGAACCATGGCACGACCGGCGACGTGCGGCGCTGGTACTGCGCGTACTCGGGGTAGCGCGAGCGCGAGATGCTCTCGGTGAAGACCGTCGAGCCGATGAAGAGCCCGGTGAGCAGCAACGGCCCGATCACGGTCCACTGCAGCAGCGAGCCCGCCGCGGCGCAGCCGAACAGGAAGACCACCCACCACTGGGCCTGCTCGCAGAAGAAGTTCGGGTGCCGCGAATAGCGGAACAGCCCGGTCTGCAGGAAGCGCGGGCTCGGTTCGCGCCCTGCGTCGACCTCCGCCTTCTTCCACTGGTGGAAGTCCCACTGCTGCTGGTCGGCGATCGTCTCGCCCGCGAGCAGCACCAGGAACAGCACGGCGCACACGACGTCGAAGCCGTTCAGCGGCGTCGGATGCTGGAACGCGGTCCAGGCCGGGAGGGCGATCAACAGGAGCAGCACGTTCTGGTAGATCACGATGAAGAACAGGTTGAACACCGCGAAGGCGCCCGGGCCCATCCGGCCGCGCAGCACCTCCCAGCGGTAGTCCTCGCCACCCGGCGCGTAACCGCCCTTGCGCGCAAAATTGAAGGTCAACCGCGCGCCCCACAGCGTCACGAGCCCGGCCATCAGGTCGAGCCTGGCGTCCTGGAGACCGGCCGCGATCGCGAACACCCAGACGTAGACGACCGGCACGACGGACCAGATCCGGTCCACCCAGGAGTGCTCGCCTGTGATCAGCGACAGCACCCACGTCGCGGCGCACACGCCCGCGAGGATCCAGAGGCACAGGGAGAAGGGCTCCACGCCCACATCCTAGGGTCCCAGACCGCCCTCGACGGGAGGACCACGGTCAGTAGAGTGGAATCGTGGATGGTGTCGGCGCGGTGAGCTCGCGCGTGTGGACGATCCCGAACGTCCTCAGTTTCTTCCGGCTGGCTCTGGTGCCGGTGTTCCTGGCGTTCGTGATCACGGGGGAGGACGCGCTCGCCCTCCTCGTCCTCGTCGTCTCCAGCATCACCGACTTCCTGGACGGCTGGCTCGCCAGGAAGCTGAACCAGATCTCACGGCTCGGGCAGCTCCTCGACCCGGCCGCCGACCGGCTCTACATCTTCGCGGCCCTCGTCGGCCTCGCCTGGCGGGAGGTCATCCCCTGGTGGCTGGTGGCGGTGATCGTCGCGCGCGACGTCATGCTGGCGGTCCTCGGCGTGATCCTCGCGAACCACGGCTACGGCCCGCTGCCGGTCCACCACCTCGGCAAGGTCGCCACGTTCTGCCTGTTCTGGGCACTGCCGCTGCTCATGCTCGGCGAGGCGTTCGACCCTCTCGCGCCCTACTCGCTGCCGCTCGGCTGGGCCTTCGCGCTCTGGGGCGCCTTCCTCTACTGGTGGGCCGGCATCGTCTACATTCGGGAGACCGCCCGGGTCATCCGCCTTCCGGCCGATGACAGCGGGCCACATTCCGATAGGCTTGACCACGAGGAGGTTGACGGTGCCTGACGAGAACTACCCTGGATGGGCTTCTGCTGCTGACGACGGCCGCGACGCCGAGAACCCCCTGCGCGAAGCCGCGACGGGGAACGAGGACACGACGGCGCGCTTCGGCGAGGAGTTCATCTCCAAGATGTTCCCCATGGACGGGGAGATCAGCCCCGAGGAGCAGGAGGCGATCGCGGCGCTGCCGTCCGGCTCGGCACTGCTCATCGTGCGGCGCGGTCCCAACACCGGCGCGCGGTTCCTCCTCGACTCCGACGTCACGAGCGCGGGGCGTCATCCCAACGCCGACATCTTCCTCGACGACGTGACCGTCTCGCGCCGCCACGCGGAGTTCACGCGCCGCGGCACGGCCTTCGAGGTCCGCGACCTGGGCTCGCTCAATGGCACGTACTACGACGGCGTGCGCATCGAGAGCGCGCTGCTGAGCGACTCGTCCGAGGTCCAGATCGGCAAGTTCCGCCTCACGTTCTACGCCTCACGGCAAGACCTCGCCGCCGCGGCGAAGAACTAACGAACCAGTGGCCCGGCAAGCAGCGAGGGCGCACACCGCCCCGCCCGCACTGCTCTCGATCGGCCAGGTGCTGGCGCGCCTGACCCCCGAGTTCCCGGACCTGTCGTCGTCCAAGCTGCGCTTCCTGGAGGAGCGCGGGCTCATCTCGCCGTCGCGCACGGCGTCGGGCTACCGCAAGTTCTCGCCTGCCGACGTCGAGCGGCTGCACACCGTGCTGGCGATGCAGCGGGACAACTACCTCCCGCTCAAGGTCATCAAGAAGTACCTCGCCGCGGTCGACGCGGGGAGAGCCCGCCGCTGCCGGGCGGTGCGCGCGAAGGCTCGGCGTCGATGCTCCCCGCCGGCCGCCGGTTCAAGCGCGATGAACTGCTCCGCGAGGCGGGCGCCACGCCCGAACTGCTGCAGGAGGCGGTCAGTGCGTCGCTGATCGCGCCCGCCGAGGTCTACGGCGAGGAGACGCTGACGGTGCTCCGCGCGCTCGCCGAGCTGGCGCGCACCGGCATCGGGCCGCGCCACCTGCGCGGTTTCCGCGCGGCTGCTGAGCGCGAAATCGGACTGATCGAGACCGCCCTGGTGCCCCTCGCGCGCCGCAAGGACGTGACGGCCGGGCCGCAGACCGCAGAACTCGCCCGTGAGATCGCGGGGCAGCTCGACGTGGTCCGGGGCAGCATCATCCGCGCGGCGCTGGCCCGACTCCAGCCCTGACCGGCTCGACACGCCGACGACGTTTTCCGGATGTCGTTGCCCGGCGACCGGGGGATGGGTACCGTTGTTGAAGCGCCTCATCACGAAGCGCCCGATACGTCAACCGAGGGGCAGTCATCATGAGCGAACTGAGTCGTGACAACGACGCCGCCCGGTACGATCTGGGGCTGTTGTTCACCGACGGCCTGCCCGAGATGGACGACGCCAACGGCTACCGCGGCGCCGTCGCGGCCCGCGCGGCCGGCATCTCCTACCGACAGCTCGACTACTGGGCGCGCACCGGCCTCGTGGAGCCCACGGTCCGCGGCGCGGCCGGCTCCGGCTCGCAGCGCCTGTACGGCTTCCGCGACATCCTCGTGCTCAAGCTGGTCAAGCGCCTCCTCGACACCGGCATCTCGCTGCAGCAGATCCGGACGGCCGTCAACCAGCTCCGCGAGGCGGGCGTCAACGACCTGGCGCAGACCACGCTGATGAGCGACGGGGCGAGCGTCTATCTCTGCACGTCGAACGACGAGGTCATCGACCTGGTCAGCCGCGGCCAGGGTGTCTTCGGAATCGCCGTCGGCAAGGTCCTCCGCGAGGTGGAGTCCTCCCTCGTCGAGCTCGACACCCAGGGCGACGACCTCGACGAGCTTGCCGCCCGCCGCGCCGCCAAGTCCAAGGCCTCCTGAGCCGCACCTTTCGCAAACCGTCGAGTACGTCTTTGTCTGCGTACTCGGCGGTTTTTCGCTGAGTCCGTGCGTACTCAGTTGCCAGTTGCCAGTTGCTAGTTGCCAGTTGCTAGTTGCCGGCTGCGGCGTACTCGCCGATCTTGGCGGTGCGGAGGACGCGCTCCAGGAGGAGATCGAAGTTGTGCGCCATCTCCTGCGCACTTTCACCCGGCCAGACGTGCAGAGGCTTCGCGGCGCCCTGCGCCTGCTGCAGCGACGTGCGCTCGGGGAGCTGGGGCGCGAGCACCAGCGGGCCGAACATGTCGCGCAGCTCCTTGATGCGGAACTGGTGCTCCAGCGACTGCACGCGGGCACGGTTGACGATGATGCCGAGCGGCTGGAGGCGCGGCGAGAGGCCACGGCGGATCTCCTCGATCGCGCGCAGCGCGCGGTCGGCGGCGGCCACCGAGAACAGACCGGGCTCGGTCACGACCGCCACGCGGTCGCTGGCCGCCCACGCCGTGCGGGTGAGCGCGTTGAGCGACGGGGCGCAGTCGATCAGCACGAGCTCGTAGTCGTGCTCCACGTTGGCCAGCGCCTCTTCGAGCTTCCAGATGTCGCGGATGCTCGGGTGCGGACCGTCGAAGTTGATAGCGGACGGGCTGCCGATCATGACGTCGACCTTGCCCGGGCGTCCCTTGGTCCAGCCGGAGGGCGCGATCGCCGCCCGGACGATCTTCTCCTTGGGGGAGGCGAGCACGTCGGCGACGTTGAGGTGACCGGCGACCTGGATGTCCATGCCGGTCGAGACGTCGGACTGCGGGTCGAGGTCGACGACCAGCGTACGGAGCCCTTTGGCGAACGCCGCCGAGGCCAGACCAAGCGTCACCGTGGTCTTTCCGACACCGCCCTTGAGGGAACTAACGCTGAGTACGTGCACGACAGCCACGTTACCTTCACTAGTCTTGGAGTACCTAACCGTTTGCTGTGTGGTGCCGACCCCTGCTCGAAAGGTCCCCATGTTCCGTAAGATCCTCGTTGCCAATCGCGGTGAAATCGCCATCCGGGCATTCCGTGCCGCCTACGAACTGGGCGCCGCGACCGTCGCCGTCTTCCCCTACGAAGACCGCAACTCGATGCACCGGCTGAAGGCGGACGAGGCCTACCAGATCGGCGAGCCCGGCCACCCGGTGCGCGCGTACCTGGATGTTCAGGAGATCATCAGGGTCGCCAAGGAGTCCGGCGCGGACGCGATCTACCCCGGCTACGGCTTCCTCTCCGAGAACCCCGAGCTGGCCGAGGCCGCCCGCGCGGCGGGCATCGCCTTCATCGGCCCGCGCGCCGAGGTGCTCGAGATGGCCGGTAACAAGGTGACGGCCAAGGAGCACGCGATCGCCGCGGGCGTGCCGGTCCTGAAGTCCACCCCGCCGTCGCGCGATATCGAGGAGCTGCTGGCGGGAGCCGACGAGATCGGGTTCCCGATCTTCGCCAAGGCGGTCGCCGGCGGCGGCGGCCGCGGCATGCGGCGCGTCGCCCGCAAGGAGGACCTGCGCGCGTCGCTCGAGGAGGCCATGCGCGAGGCCGACAGCGCGTTCGGCGACCCGACCATGTTCCTGGAGCAGGCCGTCCTGCGCCCGCGCCACATCGAGGTGCAGATCCTCGCCGACGGCGACGGGAACACCATCCACCTGTTCGAGCGCGACTGCTCGGTGCAGCGCCGCCACCAGAAGGTGGTCGAGATCGCTCCCGCCCCGAACCTCTCGGACGAGATCCGTCAGTCGCTCTACCGCGACGCCGTCGCGTTCGCGAAGTCGATCGGCTACGAGAACGCCGGCACGGTCGAGTTCCTGCTCGACACCGCCGGCGACCGTGCGGGCGAGCACGTGTTCATCGAGATGAACCCGCGCATCCAGGTCGAGCACACGGTCACCGAGGAGATCACCGACGTCGACCTGGTGCAGTCGCAGATCCGCATCGCCGCGGGCGAGACACTGGCCGACCTCGGCCTCAGCCAGGACTCCGTGCAGATGCGCGGTGCAGCCCTGCAGTGCCGCATCACCACCGAGGACCCGACGGCCGGCTTCCGCCCCGACACGGGCAAGATCACCACCTACCGCTCGCCGGGCGGCGCCGGCATCCGCCTCGACGGCGGCACCATCAACCCGGGCGCGCAGATCAGCCCGCACTTTGACTCCATGCTCGCCAAGCTGATCACCCGCGGTCGCGACTTCCCGGCCGCCGTGCTGCGTGCGCGGCGTGCGCTGGCCGAGTTCCGCGTGCGCGGCGTCGCCACGAACATCCCGTTCCTCCAGGCGGTCATGGAGGACCCGGACTTCATCGCCGGCAACGTCTCCACCTCCTTCATCGAGGAGCGCCCCGAGCTCTTCAAGGGCCGTGAGTCGAAGGACCGCGGCACCAAGGTGCTCAACTGGCTGGCCGACGTCACGGTCAACCAGCCGAACGGCCCGCGCCCGGAGGTCGCCGACCCGGTCGAGAAGCTCCCGCGCCTCGACCTGAGCGTGCCCGCCCCGTCCGGCTCGCGTCAGAGGCTGCTCGAGCTCGGCCCGAAGGGCTTCGCCGACGCGCTGCGCGCGCAGACCGCCCTCGCGGTCACCGAGACCACGTTCCGCGACGCCCACCAGTCGCTGCTCGCGACCCGCGTGCGCACCAAGGACCTGCTCGCTGTTGCGCCGTACGTCGCCCGGCTCACGCCCGAGCTGCTCTCGGTGGAGGCCTGGGGCGGCGCGACCTACGACGTCGCGCTCCGCTTCCTCGGCGAGGACCCGTGGGAGCGCCTGGCCTCCCTGCGCGAGGCGCTGCCGAACATCAACATCCAGATGCTGCTGCGCGGCCGCAACACCGTCGGCTACACGCCGTACCCGACGCAGGTGACCGACGCGTTCGTGCGGGAGGCCGCCGCGACCGGCGTCGACATCTTCCGCATCTTCGACGCGCTCAACGACGTGTCCCAGATGCGCCCGGCGATCGAGTCGGTGCTCGCCACCGGCTCGGCGATCGCGGAGGTCGCGGTCTGCTACACGGGTGACCTGCTCGACCCGGCTGAGGACCTCTACACGCTCGACTACTACCTGCGCCTGGCGGAGCAGATCGTGGAGTCCGGCGCGCACATTCTCGCGATCAAGGACATGGCCGGCCTGCTGCGCCCGAGCGCCGCCGAGAAGCTGGTCGCGGCGTTCCGCGAGCGGTTCGACCTCCCGGTGCACGTGCACACCCACGACACCCCGGGCGGCCAGCTCGCAACGCTGCTCGCGGCGTCGCGCGCCGGCGCCGACGCGGTCGACGTGGCGAGCGCCCCGATGGCCGGCACCACCAGCCAGCCGAGCGCCTCCGCCCTCGTCGCGGCCCTGGCGCACACCGAGCGCGACACGGGCATCTCGCTGTCCGCGGTCGAGGACCTCGAGCCGTACTGGGAGGCCGTGCGCCAGGTCTACCGTCCGTTCGAGTCGGGCCTGCCGGGCCCCACCGGTCGCGTCTACAAGCACGAGATCCCCGGCGGCCAGCTCTCCAACCTGCGCCAGCAGGCCAAGGCGCTGGGCCTCGCCGAGGACTTCGAGCTGGTCGAGGACATGTACGCCGCGGCCAACCGGATCCTGGGCCGCATCCCCAAGGTGACCCCGTCGTCCAAGGTCGTCGGCGACCTCGCCCTGCACCTGGCGGCCGTCCGGGCGGACCCGGACGACTTCGCCGAGAACCCGCAGAACTACGACATCCCGGACTCGGTCGTCGGCTTCATGGCCGGTGAGCTGGGCGAGCTGCCCGGCGGCTGGCCCGAGCCGTTCCGCACCAAGGTGCTGGCGGGCAAGAACGTCAAGGTCGGCGTCGAGGACCTGCCGGCCTCCGACGCGGCGGCGCTGGAGGGCTCCAGCGCCGAGCGGCGGGCGACGCTCAACCGCCTGCTCTTCCCGGCACCCACCCGCATCTACGAGCAGATGAGGGAGCTTTTCGGCGACCTCTCGGTGGTCGACACTGTGGACTACCTGTACGGGCTCTCGCCGGTCGAGGAGCACGTCATCGAGTTCAGCAAGGGCGTGCGGCTCTACATCGGGCTGGAGGCCATCGGCGAGGCCGACGAGAAGGGCATGCGCACCGTCATGACCACGCTCAACGGCCAGCTCCGCCCGGTGTTCGTGCGCGACCGCAGCATCGTGGTCGAGACGAAGGCCGCCGAGAAGGCGGACTCCGCCAAGCCCGGGCACGTGGCCGCGCCGTTCTCGGGCGTCGTGACGCTGCACGTGGTCCCGGGCGATGTCGTCGCCGCGGGCCAGGCCGTCGCATCGATCGAGGCCATGAAGATGGAAGCGGCGATCACCGCCCCCGTCGCCGGCACGATCGAGCGCCTCGCCATTCCGAAGACCCAGCAGGTGGATGCGGGCGACCTCCTGGTCGTCATCACCCCCGCCTGACCGGCACGGTCCGCAGCGCTCCCCGCACAGTCGGGGAGCGCTGCGGCGTTCCCGGGCCGGGCGTCCGCGGTGTCGTGGCAGGCGGGTGGCCCGGTAAACTGTCGCAGTCGCCGCCGTCGTGCGGCAGGAGGAGTGCAAGCGTGGCAGACAAGCCGGAGGAGCCGGAACGCGGCGACCTCGCGCCGCGGGACGTCGAGCCGACGTTCAGGCCGTCCCCGCTCGAGGTCGACAGTAAGCTGAGCATCGCGGTCGACCTGCCTCCCGCCCCACGCCAAGAGGTCCCGGAGGACGAGGCCGCCGTCGCGATCGACGACATCCCTGTCGACCCGGGCTTCGTGGCGTCCCCGACCGAGCCCACCACGACCTCCGTCGCGATCGTCGCGTCGCGGCTGGCCACCGGCCCGACGCCGACGCAGGGGACCGCGGCGGACGGGGTCGCACCGCTGCCCGGCCACGACTCGCATGACGCCTACGCGCAGTCGCGCCGCGACCGCCTGCGCGGCGAGCACTCGCCGCAGCCCGAGCCCGCTGCGATGCTGACCGCCGACCGTCTGCTGGAGGTCAACCGCAAGACGCGTCCGGGTCCTGAAGGCCCCTGGCAGCGTTTCGTCTACAACACGACGTTCCGCATGGTCAACCTGGGCGACTCCGCCAAGGTGCGCGCTCGCAAGGAGCTCGACCACCGCATCCAGAAGCAGTTCGAGGGCGGCACCCGCTTCGTCCCGGTGCTCACCCGCAAGGGCGGCGTCGGCAAGACCACCGTCACGGCCCTGCTCGGGATGGCGCTGGCCGACGCGCGCGAGGACCGCATCATCGCGGTGGACGCCAACCCCGACCGCGGCACGCTCTCCGAGCGCGTTCCCAAGCAGACCCGCGCCACCGTTCGCGACGTCGTGCACAAGGCGGCGAGCATCGGCGGCTTCACCGACTTCTCGGCGCTCGTGTCGCGTGACGAGACCCGGCTCGACATCCTCGCCTCCGACACCGACCCGCTGCTGTCCGAAGCCTTCGACGAGAACGACTACAACGTCGTCGCCGACCTGGCGGCCCGGTTCTACTCGATCGTGCTGACCGACTGCGGCACCGGCATCGTCCACTCGGTGATGCGGGCCACCCTGCAGCGTGCGGACGAGATCGTCATCGTCTCCGGCGGCAGCGTGGATGAGGCGCGGCTCGCCTCCGAGACGCTCACCTGGCTGGAGGCGAACGGTTACACGGACCTGGTCCGCAACGCCGTCGTCGCCCTCAACACCGCCACGCACGCGACCAACCTGGTGAAGCTCGAGGAGATCGAGTCCCACTTCCGCTCGCGCGTGCGCGAGATCGTCCGCATCCCGTACGACCCGCAGCTCGCCGCCGGCTCCGTGGTCAACTGGAAGGACCTCAAGCCCCTGACCAAGCTGTCCGCCCGGGCGCTCGCCGCGCTCGTGGTGGAGGGCCTGCCCGCCGAGCGCGCCTGATCCCGCTCCCGTCCCACCCGCGCAGTCCGCGCCCGAGGAGATCCCTGTGACCGAACGTCAGATCCGCCTGTTCGGCGACCCCGTCCTGAAGACTCCGTCCGAGCCAGTCGGCGACATCGACGAGGGCGTCCGCGGCCTGGTCGAGGACCTGATCGACAGCGTCATCCCGCCGGGGCGCGCGGGCGTCGCCGCCCCGCAGATCGGCGTCGGCCTCCGGGCGTTCAGCTACAACGTGGACGGCGAGGTCGGCTACATCATCAACCCCGAGCTCGTGGAGGTCTCCGGCGAGCCCGAGCTGGTCGACGAGGGCTGCCTCTCGGTGCCGGGCCTGTGGTTCAAGACCTCCCGCTACCCGTTCGCCAGGGTGCGCGGCGTCGATCTGGACGGCAAGGAGATCGAGCTCTCCGGTACCGGCGTGATGGCGCAGGCGCTGCAGCACGAGACCGACCACCTCGACGGAAAGCTCTACCTCGACCGCCTGGACAAGGACACCCGGCGCGAGGCGATGCGTCAGGTGCGGGAGAGCGACTGGTTCTGAGTCCGTAGACTCGGTGCATGGACATTGCAGTCACCGGAGGATCGGGCAAGCTCGGGCGCACAGTCGTCCGCGAACTACGCGCGGCGGGTCACACCGTCGTCAACCTGGACACGACGGGGGAGCGCGGCCGCGGCTTCGTGCGTGTCGACCTGACCGACTACGGTCAGACGCTCGACGCCATTCTGGGCGTCAACGACCTGCACGACGGCTTCGACGCGATCGTGCACCTGGCCGCCATCCCGGCGCCGGGCATCCTGAGCGACGTCGCGACTTTCCACAACAACATCCGCGTCACGTACAACGTCTTCCAGGCCGCGCGCCGCGCCGGCATCAAGAACGTGGTCTATGCGTCCAGCGAGACGGTGCTCGGTCTCCCGTTCGATGTCCCGCCGCCCTACATCCCCGTGGACGAGGACTACCCGGCACGCCCGGAGTCCACCTACTCGCTGGTCAAGCACCTCGAGGAGCAGATGGCGATCGAGCTGGTGCGCTGGGACCCGTCGCTGAAGATCGTCGCGCTGCGGTTCTCGAACGTGATGGAGCCGGCCGACTACGCGGCCTTCCCGTCCTACGACGCGGACGCGCGGGGACGGAAGTGGAACCTGTGGGGCTACATCGACGCCCGCGACGGGGCCCAGGCCATCCAGAAGGCGCTCGAATGGGACACCACCGGCTTCGACCGCTTCATCATCGCCGCGGCCGACACGGTCATGTCGCGGCCCAATGCGGAGCTCGTGGCCGAGGTCTTCCCCGGCGTCCCGCTCAAGCGCGACGACCTCGACAACAACGAGACCCTGCTCTCCATCGACAAGGCGCGCCGCGTGCTGGGCTACGCCCCCCAGCACTCCTGGCGCGACGAGGTGTAGCGCTCCGCGATTCGTGCCGAATGTCGCGTCTGGCTCCGCCATTCGCGACATTCGTGCCGAATCGCACCATGGCGCGAACTGACGATTCGTGCCGAATGTGCGCTTTGCCGCGGCGATTCCCGCGATTCGTCACGAATCTCGCGTTGTTGCAGCGATTTCGACATTCATCACGAATGTGCCCTTTGGCGGGGCCTTTCCCGCGATTCGTGACGAATCGCGCGGGCGCGATGAGATGTGGAGAACTCGCGTTGTCCACTGATTCGCCACGAACGCGACGTGCGGCACGCTCGACAGTCACGATGAGGGGATGCGAACGCCACACCCTCTACCGACCGCCCTGGCCGGTGCCGCCTTCACTCCAGCGGAGGCGCGTCGCGCCGGAGTGAGCGCGTCCCGCCTCCGTGCCCGTGATCTACACAATCCGTTCCACGGCATCCATCTCTCGATCGCCCCGGCGTCGCTTCGGGAACGGTGCCTCGCGTACCTCCCGCTGCTGGTCGGCGGCGCCTACTTCAGCCATCAGACCGGGGCGGCGCTCCTCGGCGTGCCGATGCCGATGACGCCGGATGAAGGTCCGCTTCACGTGTCCGTGGAGTTCCCGCGATCACCGCCGCGCGGCCGGGGAGTGGCGGGTCACAGCCTGGGGAGCCTGGCGGGACAGGTGGTGGACGGCCTCCCGGTCAGCTCGGCGGCTCACGTCTGGTGCCAGCTCTCCGGAGTCCTCAGTCGCGAGGACCTCGTGGCGGTGGGAGACCACCTGATCGGCGCGCGCAAGCGCCCCGCTCTCGCCGACATCGACGAGCTCGTCGTCGCCGCGGACGAACTCCGCCGCACGAAGGGGGCTCGGGCACGTGCCTG
Source organism: Streptomyces sp. L7 (assembly GCF_050990935.1). Taxonomy (GTDB): domain Bacteria; phylum Actinomycetota; class Actinomycetes; order Actinomycetales; family Microbacteriaceae; genus Leifsonia. The sequence continues at coordinate 394,634 of NZ_CP194644.1, forward strand.
GGCCCTCCCTCGCATCCGCCCCGACGCTGATTCGCGTCCCGAGACACTGCTGCGCCTGTTCCTGGAGTCTCGCGGCTATGGCGACTTGGAGGTCAATCATCCGGTGCCGGTGGGTCGCCGCGGCGTTGTGCTGCATCCGGACCTCTCCATCCCGGAGCGACGGCTCGCTTTCGAGTACGAGGGCGACGGGCATCGCGTGGAGCGTTGGCAGTGGCACAAGGACATCGAACGCCGCGAGCTTCTCGAGGCCGAAGGCTGGCGCGTCGTCAGGGTCACGGCGCACGACCTGTTCGGCGATCGCGACGCGTTCGCCGAACGTCTCAACAGATTCGTGCCGAATGTCGCCTTCGAGGGCGCCGAAGGCGACATTCGGCACGAATCGAGGGGTGCCTAGTGCGCCAGCGAGATCCCCTGCGTGCTCGGGTTGCCGCTGTAGACGCCGTCGATCACGTCGGCGAAGTCGGCGAGGATCACGTTGCGCTTGATGCTGAGCTTCGGGGTCAGGTGGCCGCTTGCCTCGGTCAGCTCCGTGGCGAGGATGACGAACTTGCGGATGCTCTCGGCGCGCGAGACGCCCTGGTTGGCCGCGTCGATCGCGCGCTGGATCTCGGCGTTCACGGCCGGGTTCACGGACGCCTCTGCGAGGGTCATGTCCTTGTCCTCGCCGTTGTTCGCCAGCCAGGTCGGCAGCATCTCGGTGTCGAGCGTCACCAGTGCCGCGATGAACGGCTTCTGGTCGCCGACCACGATCACCTGGCCGACCAGCGGGTTGGCGCGGATCGGGTCCTCCAGCACGGCCGGCGAGACGTTCTTGCCGCCGGCGGTGACGATCAGCTCCTTCTTGCGGCCGGTGATCGTCAGGTAGCCGTCCTCGTCGAACGAGCCGAGATCGCCGGTGCGGAACCAGCCGTCGTCGAACGCCGCGGCGGTGGCCTCCGGGTTCTTCCAGTACTCCTTGAAGACGTTGACGCCCCTGACCTCGATCTCGCCGTCCTCGACCAGGCGCACGCCGACGCCGGGGAGAACGGGGCCGACCGTGCCGATCTTGAAGGTCGACGGGAGGTTGACGGTCGCCGGTGCCGTGGTCTCGGTGAGGCCGTAGCCCTCCAGGATCTTGATGCCGAGGCTGTGGAAGAAGTGGCCGAGGTGCGCACCGAGGGGCGCGGAGCCGGAGACGGCGTACTTCACACGGCCGCCCATCGCCGCACGCAGCTTGGAGAACACGAGCCGGTCGTACAGAGCGAACTTCAGCTTGAGGCCGAACGGCACCGAGCCCGCCTCGACGGCCTTGGAGTGCTCGACGGCGACCTCGGCGGCCGCGCGGAAGATCTTCCCCGGCCGCCGGCCTCCGCCTTCTGCTCGGCCGAGTTGTAGACCTTCTCGAACACCCGCGGAACCGCCAGCAGGAACGTCGGCTTGAAGCTCGCCAGGGCGGGCAGGAGCTGCTTGGTGTCGGCCTGGTGGCCGACCTTCACGCCGGCGGTGACGCACAGCGCGGCGATGAAGCGGGCGAAGACGTGGGCCGTCGTGATGAAGAGCAGCGTGGAGGCGCCGCCCGGCTGCATCACGACCTCCTTCAGCGCCTCGGCGGAGTTGCGGGACAGCTCAACGAAGTTCGAGTGGGTGAGCACGCAGCCCTTGGGGCGCCCAGTCGAGCCGGAGGTGTAGATCAGGGTGCCGATGTCCTCGCCGCGGGCCAGGTTCCTGCGGCGCTCGATCTCGGCGTCCGGCACGTCGACGCCGGCGGCCACCAGCTTGTCCAGGTCGCCCAGGTGGAGCTGCCAGACGTCCTGGATGAGCGGCAGGTCGGCGTGCACCTCGTCGAACCGGGAGAACATCTCCGCGGTCTCCAGGATGATGGCCTTCGCACCCGAGTCGGACATGTTCCACTGCACCTGAGCGGGCGACGACGTCTCGTAGATCGGCACGAGCACGGCCCCGGCGAACCAGGTGGCGAAGTCGATCAGCGTCCACTCGTAGCGGGTCTTGCACATCAGGCCGATCATGTCGCCCGGCTGGATGCCGGCGGCGACCAGGCCCTTGGCGAGCGCGATGACCTGGCGGTAGAACTCCGCCGCGGTCACGTCCTTCCAGCCGTCGCCGTCCGGGACGCTGAACAGGGCCGCGTCCGGGGTCGCGGCGACCCGCTGCACGAGCAGGTCCGTCGCGTTGGCCTCCGGGTCGGCCGGGACGACTGCGGGGATTTCGAACTGATTCACGGTAGCTCCCTCGATACCGGGCGGGCGGGCAATCGGGCCGAATCGCTCCGGCTCGCAGTGGTTGATTACACTCTAGATGGTGCGGCAGGGAGTCTTCCGAGACGACCCGGTCCGCTTTCCCCTCATCGTCGCCCGACCCACACCCACCCGGAAGGGGCCCGCCTGTGCACGCCATCGGAATCGACATCGGCGGGACCAAGATCGCCGGAGCAGTCGTCGACGAGCTCGGCGCGATCGTCCGCGAGGATCGCGTGCCGACCGACGCGACCCGCCCCGAGGAGATCGAGAACGCCGTCGTCGCGATGATCGAGCGGCTGTCGGACGGCCCGGAGGAGATCGCGGGCGCGGGGGTCGCCGCGGCCGGTTTCATCGACGCGGCGCAGTCCACCGTGTACTACGCGCCGAACATCAACTGGCGGCACGAGCCGTTCCGGGAGAAGCTCGAGAAGCGCATCGACGTCCCCGTGCTCATCGAGAACGATGCCAACGCAGCGGGCTGGGCGGAGTTCCGCTACGGCGCAGGCCGTCTGGTCAGCGACATGGTCATCCTCACCATCGGCACCGGCGTGGGCGGCGCGATCGTCAGCAACGACCGGCTGTTCCGCGGCGGCTTCGGCGCGGGAGCGGAGATCGGCCACATGCGCGTCGTACCGGGCGGCCTGCCCTGCGGTTGCGGCGCGCACGGCTGCATCGAGCAGTACGGCTCCGGCCGGGCGCTCCAGCGGATGGCGAACGAGCTCGCCGACGCGGGCGGCATCGGGCAGTCGCTCGCCGACATCCGGAGCCGTAAGGGCGAGCTGAGCGGCAGCGACATCTCCGGGCTCATCGTGGCCGGCGACCCCGGCGCGCTGGCCGCCCTGCGGCAGCTCGGCGACTGGCTCGGCCAGGCCTGCGCGAGCCTCGGCGCCATCCTCGACCCGCAGCTCTTCGTGTTCGGTGGCGGCGTCGCGCAGGCGGGGGAGCTGCTCCTCGAGCCGATCCGGCAGGCCTACCTGGAGAACCTGCCCGCGCGTGGCTTCCACCCGGAGCCGGAGTTCAAGATCGCGGAGCTTGTCAACGACGCCGGGGTGGTCGGCGCCGCCGACCTGGCCCGCCTGCACGCGGCGCTCTGAGGCGCCTCCGTGCGCGCGACCGCGCATGAGCCGGTCCTCCCGGTGAGCGGGGCGGGGCACTAGGCTTTCGATCGATGTTCTACTGGCTGATGAAGAACCTGATCGCGGGGCCGCTGCTCCGAGGCGTCTTCCGCCCCTGGGTCGTGGGGCTGGAGAACGTCCCGGCGAACGGTGCGGTCATCCTCGCCAGCAACCACCTGTCGTTCATCGACTCGATCTTCCTGCCGATCGTCGTCGACCGGCACGTGTCCTTCCTCGCCAAGAGCGACTACTTCACCCGCCGAGGCCTGAAGGGCTGGGCGACCAGGGCCTTCATGAACGCCACCGGCCAGCTCCCCATCGACCGGTCGGGCGGCAAAGCGTCCGAGGCCTCGCTCAACACCGGTCTCGCCGTCCTGGCGCGCGGTGAGATCCTCGGCATCTACCCGGAAGGCACCCGCAGCCCCGACGGCAAGCTGTACCGGGGTCGGACCGGCGTCGCGCGGATGATCCTGGAGGCCGGCGTGCCGGTCGTCCCGGTCGCGATGGTCGACACCGCCGATATCATGCCGATCGGCAAGCGGCTGCCGCGCATCGGCCGGATCGGGATCATCATCGGCGAGCCGCTCGACTTCTCCCGCTTCGAGGGCATGGAGGGCGACCGCTTCATCCTCCGCTCGGTCACCGACGAGATCATGTACGCCCTGCACGCTCTCGGCGAGCAGGAGTACGTCGACGTCTACGCCAGCACGGTGAAGGAGAAGCGCGCGGCGCTCGCCTCCGACCCCGCCTCCCCGCCGCCGGTCGCGGTCCCGTCACAATCCGCCCCGACGACGCCGGAGGCCCGTCCGGCGCGATAGGCTCGGTTATCCCAATCCACCCGACCGAGCGGAACCAGAACAGTGCTGCAGACCACAGATCCCGTCGTGAAAGCTGACGACTCCGTGATCGAGGGCCTGGACTATTGGCGCACGCTCCCGATCAAGCAGCAGCCGCAGTGGCCTGACCCGGAGGCCGCGGCCGCGGCGTCCGCGGAGATCGCGACCCTGCCGCCGCTGGTGTTCGCCGGCGAGGTGGACCAGCTCCGCTCGCGGCTCGCTCGCGCCGCGCAGGGCAAGGCGTTCCTGCTGCAGGGCGGCGACTGCGCCGAGACCTTCGCCGGTGCGACGGCCGACCAGATCCGCAACCGGGTCAAGACCGTGCTGCAGATGGCCGTCGTGCTGACGTACGGCGCGTCCGTGCCCGTCATCAAGATGGGCCGGATGGCCGGGCAGTTCGCCAAGCCGCGCTCCAGCGACACCGAGACCCGCGGCGGCGTGACGCTGCCTGCCTACCGCGGCGACATCGTCAACGGCTACGACTTCACCCCGGAGTCCCGCACGGCCGACCCGCGCCGGTTGGTCCAGGGCTACCACACGGCGGCCTCCACGCTGAACCTCATCCGCGCCTTCACGCAGGGTGGCTTCGCCGACCTGCGAGAGGTGCACAGCTGGAACAAGGGCTTCTCCGCGAACCCGGCCAACCAGCGCTACGAGGGCCTCGCCCGCGACATCGACCGCGCCATCAAGTTCATGGAGGCGGCGGGTGCCGACTTCGACGAGCTGACCCGCGTGGAGTTCTACAGCAGCCACGAGGCGCTGCTGATGGACTACGAGCGTCCGATGACGCGCATCGACTCGCGCACCGGGACGCCGTACAACACGTCGGCGCACTTCGTCTGGATCGGGGAGCGCACCCGCGACCTCGACGGCGCGCACGTGGACTTCCTGTCCCGTGTCCGCAACCCGATCGGCGTCAAGCTCGGCCCGGCCACGACGGCCGACGACATGCGCCGCCTGATCGACGCGCTCGACCCCGAGCGCGAGCCCGGCCGCCTGACCTTCATCACGAGGATGGGCGCGGGCAAGGTCCGCGACGCCCTGCCGCCGCTGCTGGAGGCCGTGAAGAACTCCGACGCCAACCCGCTCTGGGTCACCGACCCGATGCACGGTAACGGGCTCACGACGCCGAACGGCTACAAGACGCGTCGCTTCGACGACGTCGTGGACGAGGTCAAGGGCTTCTTCGAGGCGCACCGCGCGGCGGGGACGCACCCGGGCGGCATCCACGTCGAGCTCACCGGCGACGACGTCACCGAGTGCCTGGGCGGCTCGGAGCACATCGACGAGGAGACCCTCGCCACCCGCTACGAGTCGCTGTGCGACCCGCGCCTGAACCACATGCAGTCGCTGGAGCTCGCGTTCCTGGTCGCCGAGGAGCTCAGCCTCGGCTGATCCGGCTGACACGTCAGAACGCCCTCATCCGGTGCGGATGAGGGCGTTCTCGCGTTGCGGGGGACGAGACTCAGAAGCCGGCGAAGTTGACCGTGACGGTCGACCCCTTGGGCGCCTCCGTGCCCGGGGACGGCGACACCTTGGAGACCACGAACCCGCCGGGCAGCAGGTCGGCCGCAGCGCTGTAGTTGAGCTGGAAGCCCGCCGCCTGCAGCGCCGCCTTGGCCTTGTCCCAGGTCTGCCCGACCACGTCGGGCACCGGCACCGGAGCGGGCCCGCGTGACGTCTCGAGTGCGAGCGTGTCGCCCGGGCGCACCGGCTGTCCCTGCGGCTGGGCGGAGATGACGTCGCCCTTGTCGATCGTGTCGCTGTAGCTCTGCGGGCCGGCGGTGGCGTGCAGTCCGACCTTCTCGAGCGCCGCGGTGGCGCCCGAGACCGACTTGCCTGTGACGTCCGGGATGGGGCCGACCGACACGACCAGGTTCACCGCCGCCGCCTGGAAGTAGCCGCCGCCACCGGAGATGTCGCTGCCGTCGGAGGCGCGGGTCGCGGAGATGACCGTATTCGCAGGGACTTTGGCGTCGAACTGCTGCGCGACGTCGCCGACCTTCGCTCCGGTGCCCGTGATCGCGGACTTCGCCGCGTCGAGGCTCGCACCGGCGAGGGCGGGGATGGTGACCGGCTTCGGGCCCTGCGAGACGCGGAGCGTGACGGTGCTGCCGCGGTTCGCGGACGCGCCGGCCTTCGGGTCGGTGCTGGACACCTGCCCGGCGGGGATGGTCACGCTGTACTCGGGCGCCTGAACGGTCTTGAAGCCCAGGTTCGTCAGGGTCGTGGCGGCGGCGGCGGGCGCTTGCGACACGACGTTCGGCACTGTGACGAACGAGCCCGGTCCCGAGCCGAAGTACCAGCCGGTCCCGCCGGCGACGGCCGCCAGCACCAGCACGAGCGCGAACAGCCACCAGCCCTTGCCGCGGCGGCGCCGGGCGGCCTGGGTCAGCGTGTCCGTCGCGGTCGGCGTGCTCGAGGCGACCTGCTGCCGGATGGCGGGGTTGATGATCTGGGTGTCGCCGTCGGCGATGTCGAACGCGGGCGGGAGCACCATCGTCGACTGCATCGCGACATCGCCGCGGATCGACTTCTCAGCCTCGATGAGGCGGTCGAGCATCTCGCGCGCATCGGTCGGCCGGCGGTCCGGGTCCTTCTCGGTCGCCCACAGCACGAGTTCGTCCAGCTCCGGCGGCACGGCCGGGTTGGCGCTGCTCGGCGCCGGGACGGGGTCGTTCGCGTGCTGGTAGGCGATCTGCATCGGCTGCTCGCCGTGGAACGGCTGAGTGCCCGTGAGCATCTCGTACATCATGATGCCGAGCGCGTAGATGTCGCTGCGCGCGTCGGCGACGCCGCGGGTGACGAGTTCGGGGGAGAGGTAGGCGATCGTGCCGAGGAGCGCCTGCCCGGTCGCCGTGTTGGCGCTGGCGGCGCGGGCGAGGCCGAAGTCGCCGATCTTGATCCGGCCGTCGTCGGCGAGGAGGACGTTCTCGGGCTTGAGGTCGCGGTGCACGATTCCGGCCTTGTGCGCGGCGGCCAGGCCGCTGAGCACGGCCTCCATGATGTCGATGGTCTGCTCGGGGGTCAGCTTGCCGTAGTCCTTGAGCAGGTCGCGCAGCGTGATGCCGGGCAGGTACTCCATGACCAGGTACGCCATGTCGGAGTCCTGGCCCTGGTCGAAGACGTTGACCACGTTGGGGTGGGCGAGCCGCGCGGCCGAGCGTGCCTCCTGCACGAAGCGGCTCTTGAAGGTGTTGTCATCGGCGAGGTGGCCGTGCATGACCTTGATCGCGACCCGTCGTTCCAGGCGCAGATCGGTGGCGAGGTACACCGTCGCCATACCGCCCCGGGCGATCCGCGAGCGCACCTGATAGCGGCCGTCGATGAGACGGCCGATCATCGGGTCTGTCTGGCTCGTGGTCACGGGTCGAGTCTAGGGAACGGGGCGGCCGTGAAACCTGCAAAACACCGGTGTGCGCCGGGGCTGTGACCCGGCTGTGACCTTCGGCGCGGCGCGCCCGTCAGCCGAGCTGCGCCAGCCACGCGCGCGCCGACGTCTCCCACTTGGCGTAGGCCGTGGGATACGCCGAGATCTGCACCGCCTGGGCGGCCTGCGTGACGCTCATCGAGGTCCAGCCGGGGAGGTCGAGGAGGCCGCGCGTGCGGCCCTTGTTGGGGTTGTTCGCTCCGCCGTAGAAGGCCAGGGTCGCGCGGGCCGGGTCGAGCACCTGGGCGGGGGTGCCCCAGCCGGTGCTCGGGCGTTGCTGGAACAGGCCGAGCGAGTCGCGGTCGCCGTAGCGAACGTTCCTCAGTCCGGACTCCTGGGCCGCCGCCGCGAGCGCGATGACGATGCCCTGGGCAGGGACGCCCTCCTGGCGGCCGATGCGGATGATCAGCTGCGCGTTCACCCGCATCTCGTCGCTGAGCGCGACGACCTGGCCCGGCTGGATGACGGGAGTCGGTGCCGGCGCCGGCGCGGTGACGACCGGGGCAGCCGCCTGGATCGGCGCGGGCGCCGCGATCGGGGTGTTCACCGCCGCGGTCGTGATGCCGGGGATGGCGAGCTTCTGGCCCGGGTAGATGATGCTCGCACCGGTCAGTCCGTTGGCGGCGAGAACGGCGGAGGTGCGCAGGCCGAACCTGCCGGCGATCCCACTGACGGTGTCGCCGCGAGCGACGGTGTAGGCGGTCCCGGCCGGCGCGGGGAGGGCGCTGCCGGGGCGGGCGCTGCGGCCGCGGGCTTCGGCACAGCGCTCAGAGCCAGCACCTGGCCGGGGAAGATCAGGCTCTTCCAGCTCAGCCCGTTGAGCGCGAGCACGGCGGCGGTGGACATGCCGAAGCGGGCGGCGATGCCGGAGACGGTGTCGCCGGTCTGCACCCGGTAGCTCGCGGGGGCCGCCGCCACCTCGATCCGGGCGGCCGAGGCCGTCGTGGTACGCGGGGCCTCCGCGCTGCGGATGGTGTTCCGCGGACCGGTCGCGTCCCGCTTCGCCGTGCTGTCGCTCTTCGCCGCGCTGTCACTCGTCTCCGGGACCCGGTCGCGCACCTCGCCGGTGGCGGCGTGCGCGGGGGTGAGGAGGTTGAGCGTCACAGCGATGGAGCCGGCGATCGCGATCGGCACCGTGCCCAGCATGCGCCGGTTGGTGCTCTCGCTCAGAGACATGGTCGACCCCCTTATGCGTGACAAAGCCGTGGTCCACGCTCGCACATCGTGAGTAAGGAGTCAACCAATGTGGCTGCTGTGACAACAGTTAACACAACCGTAACATTCCCTGGATCATGTGATCGCCCGCCGGACGTGGCACGCTTGTCTCTGTGAACGAGCAGGTCCAGGCCACCGAGTGGCTCACCATCCCCGACCTCGTGGAGCAGCTCGGGCTCGGCGTCAGCCGTGTCCGCCGCCTCATCGAGGACCGACATCTCGCGGCGAAGCGCATCGACGGCGTCCTCAAAGTCCCCGCAGTGTTCCTCCGCGACGGCGAGCCCCTCGGCGAGCTGCACGGCACGCTCATCGTGCTCGCCGACAACGGCTTCGACGACGACGAGGCCGTGGACTGGCTGCTCGCCGACGAGGAGAGCCTCGGCACGGCTCCCATCGAGGCGCTGCGCGCCGGCCGCAAGGCCGAGGTGCGCCGCGTCGCCCAGGCGCTGGCCTGAACCCCGCCGGCCTGAACGTGTCGCCGGCCTGATCCGGCCTTCGGTCAGGACGCCCGGCGGGTGACCGTCACCGCGAGCTCGCGGAGCTGAGCGCGCGCCGCCGGGCCGATCGGCGCCTCGTCGAGTGCGGCGATCGCGTTCGCGACGTTGTCCGCGATCATGCGCTCGACGGTGTCGACGGCGCCCGAGTCGCGGATCGTCATCTGAAGGGTCTGGATCTGCTGCGGCGTGAGGTCGGGGTCGCCGAGCAGCTCATCCAGCGCTGCCCGCGCCCCGGCCGGGAGCGCCTGCCGGGTGAGCGCGATGAGGACGGTGCGCTTGCCCTCCCGCAGGTCGTCGCCGCTCGGCTTGCCGGTGACCTCCGCGTCGCCGAAGACGCCGAGCAGGTCGTCCCGGAGCTGGTAGGCGATGCCGAGCGGGAGGCCGAAACGGCGGAGCGCGTCGAGCTGGCCGATCGTCGCGCCCGCGAGGCTGGCGCCGATCAGCAGCGGAGACTCGATCGAGTACTTGGCCGACTTGTAGACGATCACGCGCTCGGCCCTGGCGAGCTGGTCGGCGTCCGGACGCCCGGCCCAGCCGATCTCCTCGAAGATGTCGAGGTACTGACCCGCGGTGACGTCGAGACGCATCCGGTTGAACTCGGCCCGTGCCGATCGTCGGGCCGAGGCGCTGACGGTCTGGGTGAGGCCCTCGTCGAACAGCTCGTCGCTGAGGATGAGCAGGTAGTCGCCGAGCAGCGTGGCCGCTCCGGTGCCGAACGTCGCCCCGGAGCCCTGCCAGCCCTCCTGGTCGTGCAGCCGCTCGAAGCGGCGGTGCGCCGACGGTGCGCCGCGGCGGGTGTCCGAGTTGTCGATGAGGTCGTCGTGCACGAGTGCGGCGGCGTGGAACAGCTCGAGCGCGGAGGCGACGGAGACGACCGCGTCGAGCGGGCCCCCGGCCGTCACCGCCGGGGCGTCCCCCGGCTCATCGCCCGCCGTACGCACCGCCTGCCAGCCCCAGAAGCAGAACAACGCCCGGAATCGCTTGCCGCCGCTGAGAAAATCCCTCGAAAAAGCCGCGATCGGGGCGAGTTCGTCGGCGATGGAGACGAGAATGGATGCACGCGCATCGAAGAATCCATCGATTCTTGACTGGATGAGGTCGACGAATCGGATGCTTTCAGACACACGTATAGCCTAGTCAGAGTGGTGCGGCTACAATCGGCCACACAACGCCTAGAACCCGCTAGAAAGAGGGGGATCCGGATGCCGCTTTCAGAACATGAGCAGCGCCTCCTCGAAGAGATGGAACGCAGTCTCTACCAGAACGACGCGGACTTCGTAGCGAAGGTCGGAGGCAAGCGAGCACGTCCCGCCTACCGGTCGATCGTGCTCGGAATCCTCCTCGCGGTCATCGGCGTGGCGGTCCTCGTGACCGGCGTCTTCGTCCAGCTCCCCATCGTCGGGATCCTCGGATTCGTGGTGATGTTCGGCGGCGTGCTCCTGGCCATCGCGCCGGGCAAGCGCGTGGCGATCGATCCCGACGCAGCGGCCGGCTCGTCCGGCAAGCCGACCCGCGGCCAGCCCGGCTTCATGGACCGTATGAACGACCGCTGGGACAAGCGCCAGGACGGGCAGCAGTAGCCCCTCCGCCGCACTCCACTTCGCACCCCACGTGAGGGCCGATCTTCGGATCGGCCCTTTTTCGTGTGCTCGGCACTGCCCGGAGACGCGTTCGCCCTCCATTTCCCTCCACCACGTTCTCCCGCGTGATTTCGCGGCACAAACACCCCTAAACGGGGCAAAATTCCCGATTGTGCTGATTTTGTGGATGAGAGTGGAGTAAAGTGGAGGCACACCGCAGCCGTGGCCGGGAGAGTGGGGGGTGGAGCCGATGTTCCTCGGCACCTATGCCCCGAAACTCGACGACAAGGGGCGCATCATCCTGCCGGCCAAATTCCGGGATGAACTCGCGTCCGGACTCGTCCTGACCCGTGGTCAGGAGCACTGCGTCTACGTCTTCTCGCAGCGCGAGTTCGAATCGCTCCACGAGAAGATCCGGCAGGCGCCGGTGACCAGCAAGCAGGCCCGCGACTACCTGCGCGTCTTCCTCTCGGGGGCGAGCGCGGAGGTCCCGGACAAGCAGAACCGGGTCACCATCCCGACCCCGTTGCGGTCGTATGCGGGTCTCGACAGAGACCTGGTCGTGATCGGCGCGGGCAGCCGTGCCGAGATCTGGGACGCCGAGGCATGGGAGACCTACCTCGGCGAGCAGGAGGCAGCATTCGCGAACACGGAGGAGGAGGTGATCCCGGGACTGTTCTAGCGCCTGGCACCGGACTCCCAGCCATACGCCCTGACGCCACTTCCCCGGTGGCAGGTCGGAATGGATGGGGATCCGGATCCAGGAGCCGATCCTCCCGGATGCGGACATGACAGACGACATCCACACCCCGGTCCTCCTCGAACGCTGCATCGAGCTGCTCGGCCCCGCCCTCCAGGAGCCGGGCGCCGTCTTCGTGGACGCGACCCTCGGCATGGGCGGCCACTCGGCCGGCGTGCTGGAGCGCTTCCCCGACGTCACGCTGGTCGGGCTCGACCGCGACCAGGAGGCGCTGGCCATCGCCGGCGCCCGGCTCGCCCGCTTCGGCGACCGCGTGCACCTGGTGCACACCGTCTACGACGGCATCCGCGAGGCGCTCGACGGGCTCGGCATCGACACGATCGACGGCGTGCTGTTCGACCTCGGCGTGTCCTCGCTGCAGCTCGACCGCGTGGAGCGCGGCTTCTCGTACTCCAAGGACGCGCCGCTCGACATGCGGATGGACGGCACGAGCGACCTCACCGCCGAAGTCGTGCTCGCCACCTACTCCGAGGCCGACCTGCGCCGGATCTTCCGCGACTACGGCGAGGAGAAGCTCGCCGCCCGCTACGCGCGGCGCATCGTGGAGGAGCGGCAGAACGCGCCGATCGTCCGCTCCGGACAGCTCGTCGACATCCTGCAGAAGGCCACGCCGGCCGCGGTGGCGCGGCAGGGACATCCGGCCAAGCGCGTCTTCCAGGCGCTGCGCATCGAGGTGAACCAGGAGCTGGCCGTGCTGGAGCGCGCCATCCCGTCCGCCATCGACGCGCTGGCGGTGGGCGGCCGCATCGTCGTGGAGGCGTACCAGTCCCTGGAGGACCGCATCGTCAAGCGGGAGCTGCAGACCCGGTCGCGCTCCAGCGCGCCGGCGGGGCTTCCCGTCGAGCTGCCGGAGCACCGTCCGGAGCTGAAGCTCCTGATCCGGGGCGCGGAGCTGGCGGACGACGAGGAGAAGGCCGCGAACCCGAGGGCGACCCCGGTGCGCCTGCGCGCGGCCGAACGGGTGAGGAGGGACTCGTGAGCAGCAACCCGATGGGGACCGGCGTCCGACGGCGTCCGACGATGGCGTGGCACGCGCCCGCGTCCACGGCGGCGACGGCGGCGAAGCTGGAGGAGCCTGCGCCGCTCCTCGACAGGCCGGAGACGCCGGCCCGCGAGCGGCGCTCCCACCTCGAGGTCGTCTCGACGCGCAGCCAGCGCCGGGCACGCCCGCGCACCCTCTACGCCATCACCGCGGTGTCCTCCCTGCTCGTGATCGTGGTCGCGCAGCTCCTGCTCAGCATCGGCGTCTCGCAGGGCGCCTACCAGCTCAGTTCGCTGCAGGCCCAGCAGACGCAGCTCCAGCGCAGCTACCAGGCCGCCTCGGAGGACCTCAACCGGCTCACATCGCCGCAGAACCTCGCCGCCAACGCCAACGCGCTCGGCATGGTGAGCAACAGCAACCCGGCCTACCTGCGCCTCTCCGACGGCGCGGTGCTCGGCGCGCCCATCCCGGCGACCGGCGCCGCCGGCACCGTGACGGGAGGCCAGGGCAACCTGGTCCCGAACGCGCAGCTCAACGGCGTGCCGCTCGCGGCGGCGCCCGGGCTGATGGTGACGGGCGCCCCCACCGCGGCTGCGGGGGCGGCCGCCCAAGCTGGGAGTTCCGCAAGCGCAGGTGCGGCGTCCACGACTCCGGCGAAGCCGTCCGTACCGTTGCAGGGAGCGTTGCCGACACCGGTGACGCACTGACGACGCGACGGGACGGACGCGGGGCGTGATCAACAGGAAGATGCTGCGGAGGCGGACGGCCCTCACCGTCGTGGCCGTCGCGGCGTTCGTCGCCATCCTCGGCGGCAAGCTGGTCGACATCCAGGTGGTCCGGGCCGACGCCCTGCAGAAGCAGTCGGTGCAGGCAAAGGAGGACTCCACCACCCTGTACGGCAACCGCGGCGACATCGTCGACGCCGGCGGCAAGATCCTGGCGACGACGATCTACACCTACACCGCGCAGGCCTCGCCGTCCGACGCGATCGCCGGCGGCCGCGACAAGATGGTGGAGGCCGCCGCCAAGATCGGCGCGATCACCGGCCAGGGCGGCGACGCCGTGGTGAAGCTGTTCGACGACGCGCTGAAGGCGAACGCCAAGTCCAAGTACGTGCTCATCAAGTCCGGCATGGACGTGACGACCTTCGACAAGCTCGACAAGCTGCCCTACCCCTGGCTCACCTTCGGCAAGACGCAGGCGCGCAGCTATCCGAACGGCGCCGTCGCGGGCAACCTGATCGGCTACGTCTCGCAGGGCGGCAACGGCGGCCTGGAGCAGAGCGAGAACGGTTGCCTGGCCGGCAAGAACGGGGTGGAGACCTACCAGCGCGGCGCGGACGGGGTCGCGATCCCCGGCAGCACGGTCGTGCAGCAGAAGGCGAGGGACGGCGGCACCCTCGAGCTCACGGTCGACAGCGACCTCCAGTGGTTCGCCGAGCAGACGCTGGCCCAGCAGGTCACGGCGACAGGATCCAAGTTCGGCTTCGTCACCGTGGCGGAGGCGAAGACCGGCAAGATCAAAGCGATCGCGCAGTGGCCCGCGCTCGACCCCAACAACATCGACGCCACCGACCCGTCCTACTGGCGCCTCCAGTCGCTCACCGACCCGCGCGAGCCCGGCTCGACCTTCAAGGCGCTCACGGCCGCCATGCTCATCGACCAGGGCAAGGCGACGCCTGCCAGTCAGGTGCTGGCGCCCTACGAGTGGAAGTCCGGCAACGGCGCCGACCTGCACGACTCGGGCTACCACGCGCCCGAGCGGCTGACCCTCACCGGCGTGCTGATGAACTCGTCGAACACCGGCATGTCCCAGCTCGGGCGGGCGCTCACCGACCAGACCCGCTACGACTACCTCACGAAGTTCGGCATCGGCGACTCCACCGGGCTCCCGTATCCCGGCGAGTCGTCCGGCATCCTGAACCCGGTGAAGAACTGGGACGACCAGACCAAGTACGCCACCATGTTCGGCCAGGGCGTCTCGACGACACAGCTCCAGATGGTCGGCGCGTACCAGGCGCTCGCCAACGGCGGCACCCGCATCCCGCTGACGATGGTCGCGGGGTGCAAGCAGGCCGACGGCACCGTCACCGACGTCCCGAAGCCCACCGCCGAGAAGGTCGTCTCGGCCGACGCGGCCACCACGACGCTCGGAATGCTGGAGTCCGTCACCACCCAGGGCGAGCTCGCGAAGCAGCTCCGGATCCCCGGCTACAACGTGGCCGCGAAGACCGGTACGGCCCAGCAGCCGGACGGCAAGGGCGGCTATCTGCCGTCGTACTACGTGTCGGTGATGGGGATCGCTCCGGTGGACGATCCGCAGTACGTCGTTTCGGTCAACCTCGGGTTCCCGACTACCATTACTTCGTCGGCTGCCGCCGCTCCGCTGTTCCACACGATCATGAGCCAGGTGCTGAAGACCTACCGGGTGAAGCCCTCGACGTCGAGCCCGGCCGACTACCCGCCCTACTACTGAACCCCGCCGAGACGCCGTCGCCTGAGACCGTCTCCCGTACCAGACCCCGAGTGAAAGTGAGCCCCGTGACAGGACCGGCGCCCTCCTCCCTGCGCCCCGAGCATCCCGTCGCCCGCCCGCTCGCCCAGCTGGTCGCGGAGTTCGGGCTGGATGTGCGGGGAGACCTCGACGCCGTCGAGGTGACCGGAGCAGCCCTCGCGAGCTCGGCGGTCGCGCCGGGCGACCTGTACGTCGGCGTGCCGGGCAGGAACGCGCACGGTGCGAGCTACGCCTCGGCCGCCGTCGAGGCGGGTGCCGTCGCGGTCCTGACCGACGCCGCCGGTGCGGAGCTCGCGGCCGACGCGGGCGTCCCCGTCATCGTGACGCCCGATCCCCGCGCCGCGCTCGGCGCGGTGGCGAGGTGGGTCTACCGCACCGACGAGAACTCGGCCACGCTGTTCGGCGTCACCGGCACCAACGGCAAGACCAGCGTCGTCTACCTGCTCTACGGGATCCTGGGCCAGCTCGGCGTCGTCGCCGGGCTGTCCTCGACCGCCGAGCGCCGCATCGGCGAGCACGCGATCACCAGCAAGCTCACCACCCCGGAGGCCAGCGAGCTGCACGCGCTGCTGGCCCGGATGCGCGAGGAGGGCGTCCGCGCGGTCGCGGTCGAGGTCTCCGCCCAGGCGCTCAGCCGGCACCGCGTCGACGGCATCGAGTTCGACGTGGTCGGCTTCACCAACCTGAGCCACGACCACCTCGACGACTACGCGGCGATGGACGACTACTTCGCGGCCAAGCTGGAGCTGTTCCAGCCCGACCGCGCGCGCCGCGGCGTCGTCACGGTCGACTCCGAGTGGGGGCGCGCGCTGGTCGAGCAGTCCCGCATCCCGGTCTCCACGCTGGCGACCGTGCCGGAGGTCGACGCCGACTGGACGCTGACGGTGATCGAGGAGACCATCGGGGAGACGGTGTTCGAGCTGTGCGGTCCGGACGGGCGCAGGCTGGAGACCAGCGTGCCGCTCCTCGGCGCCTACAACGCCGCCAACGCGGCGCTCGCGATCGTCATGCTGGTGGAGTCCGGCTACGACCTCGACGCCATCGGCGCGGCGCTGGAGCGCGACGGCGGCATCGACGCCTACGTCCCCGGCCGCACCGAGCGGCTCTCCGGCGACCGCGGCCCGGTCGTCTTCATCGACTACGGCCACACGCCCGACGCCTTCCTGTCGCTGCTGGGCGCGCTGCGCCGGGTGACCGACGGCCGGATCGTGATGGTCTTCGGGGCCGACGGCGACCGCGACACCACCAAGCGCGCCGACATGGGCGCGATCGCGGCGCGCGGCGCCGACGCGGTGGTCATCACCGACTTCCACCCCCGCTCGGAGGACCCGGCGCTGATCCGCGCCGCGCTGCTCGACGGCGCCCGGGCCGCCGTTCCGGACGCCGAGCTGTACGAGGTCGCCGATCCCCGCGCCGCATTCCGCACCGCGCTCTCGCTCGCCGGCGACGGAGACGTGGTGCTGTACGCCGGCCCGGGGCACGAGGACTACCAGGAGGTCGCCGGCCAGCGCCTCCCGTACTCCGCCCGCGACGACGCGCGGCTCGCGCTCCGAGAGGCCGGGTGGCTCTGATGATCGCTCTCACCCTCGCCGAGATCGCCGACGCGACCCGGGGCACGCTCCTGCTCGACGGAGCCGTCCTCCCCGATGGGACGGCCGCCACCCCGGAGACCGTCGTCTCCGGCCTCTCCACCACCGACTCGCGGGAGGTCGTGCCCGGCACGATCTTCTTCGCCAAGCCCGGCGAGGTGACGGACGGCCACCTGTTCGCCCCGCAGGCCGTCGAGTCCGGCGCGGCCCTCCTGGTCGTCGACCACGCGCTCGACCTCCCGGTGCCGCAGCTGCTCGTCCCGGACACCGTCGTGGCGCTCGGCGACCTCGCCACCGAGGTGATCGCCCGCGTCCGTGCGCTCGGCACGCTGAAGATCGTCGGCGTCACCGGCTCCAACGGCAAGACCACGACCAAGAACCTGCTGCGCGAGATCCTGGAGCAGGTCGGCCCGACCATCGCCCCGCGCGCGTCGTTCAACAACGAGGTCGGCGCGCCGGTCACGATGCTGGAGGTCACCGAGGAGACCCAGTACCTCGTCGCCGAGATGGGCGCGAGCGGCATCGGCGAGATCGCCCGGCTGGTCCGGATGGCGCGGCCCGACATCGGCATCGTGCTCAAGGTCGGCCTCGCCCACGCCGGCGAGTTCGGCGGCATCGAGAAGACCCTCGCGGCCAAGACCGAGATGGTCAGCGACCTCCTGGAGTCCGACGTCGCCGTCCTCAACCTGGACGACCCGCGCGTCGCCTCGATGGCCGACAAGACGGCGGCCCGCGTGCTGTGGTTCGGCCTCGACGACCGTGCGGCGGTCCGAGCCACCGAGGTGCGCTCGACCGCGCGCGGCACGTCGTTCGTGCTGCACCTCCCGCCGGCCGACGGCGGCGAGGGACCCGGGGAGTCGCGTCCCGTGCAGTTCCGTGTGCTCGGCGAGCACCACGTCATGAACGCGCTGGCCGCCGCGGCCGCCGCGCACACCCTCGGCGTGGACATCGACACGATCGTCGAAGGGCTGCAGACCGTGCAGCGCGCCGAGCGCTGGCGGATGGAGGTCCTGGGCGGCGCCCGTGGCGTCACCGTCATCAACGACGCCTACAACGCGAGCCCGGACTCGATGGCCGCCGCCATCAAGACGCTGGCCCAGATCGCCGAGCCGGGGGAGCGCACCATCGCCGTCCTCGGCGAGATGAGCGAGCTGGGGGAGTTCTCCGGAGAGGAGCACGACCGCATCGGCCTGCTCGCCGTCCGGCTGGGCATCGACCAGCTCGTGATCGTCGGGCCGTCCGCCCGGCGCATGCACATCACCGCCATCAACGAGGGCTCGTGGGACGGGGAGTCCCTGTACTTCGAGACCCAGGACGCGGCGTTCGACCACCTCAGCGGCGCGCTCCGCCCCGGGGACACGGTGCTCGTCAAGTCCTCCAACTCGGCGGGGCTGCGCTTCCTCGGCGACCGACTGGGAGAATTCTTCTCGTGAGAGCCCTTTTGACCTCCGGCGCGCTGTCGATGGCGTTCACGCTGTTCCTGACGCCGCTCTTCATCCGGCTCTTCCGGCGGCTCCAGTGGGGCCAGTTCATCCGCGACGACGGCCCGCAGAGCCACCACGCCAAGCGCGGAACGGCCACGATGGGCGGCATCGTCGTCATCCTCGGCACACTGTTCGGCTATTTCACCGCCCTGCTGCTGACGGGCGACGAGACCAGCGTGTCCGCTCTCCTGGTGCTGTTCCTCATGGTCGGCCTCGGGGTCGTCGGGTTCGTGGACGACTTCCTCAAGACCCGGCGCGAGCGCAGTCTCGGACTGACAGGCTGGGCCAAGATCGCCGGTCAGGTTCTCGTGGCGACGGTCTGGGCGTTCCTCGCCGTCCGGTTCCCCGACTCGCGCGGCTACACGCCGGCGACGATGAGCGTGTCGTTCATCCGGGACCTCCCGATCGACTTCGGCTCGATCACCAAGTTCGGCGTGATCGGCGTGCTGGTCGGCTACGGCCTCTACCTGATCTGGATCAACTTCATCGTCGCGGCCGCCTCCAACGGCGTGAACGTCACCGACGGCCTGGACGGACTGGCGTCCGGCGCGAGCATCCTCGCCATCGGCGCGTACATCATCATCGGGTTCTGGCAGTCGATCCAGTCGTGCGCGAGCCCCAACCTCAATCCCGAGAACATCGCGAAGTGCTACGACGTGCGCGATCCGTTCGACCTGGCGATCGTCGCGACGGCGATCGTGGGCGCCGTGGTCGGCTTCCTCTGGTGGAACACGTCGCCCGCGCAGATCTTCCTCGGCGACACCGGCTCGCTCGCCCTCGGCGGCGCGGTCGCCGCGCTCGCGATCCTCAGCCGCACCGAGCTGCTGCTCGTCCTCATCGGCGGCCTGTTCGTGATCGAGGCGGGCTCGGTGATCGTCCAACGGGCCTACTTCAAGATCACGCACGGCAGGCGCATCTTCCTGATGAGTCCCATCCATCATCACTTCGAGCTGAAAGGCTGGGCGGAGGTGACGGTCGTGGTCCGGTTCTGGATCATCGGCGGCCTCCTCGTCGCGGCCGGCGTCGGCTCGTTCTACCTCGAGTGGCTCGCGACGTGACCGGATCCCGCGAACGCCTGGAGTCGCTCACCAGCTGGCACCACGACTGGTCGGGCCTGCGCGTCGCCGTGTTCGGCCTCGGCGTCACCGGCTTCTCGGTCGCCGACACGCTCGCCGAGCTGGGAGCGCAGGTGCTGGTCGTCGCCTCGCGCGCCGACGCCGAGCGCGCCATGCTGCTGGAGGTCATCGGCGCCGAGCTGCTGGAGGAGCCGGACCTCAGCACGCCGCCCGCGCGGCTGGTGGAGTTCGATCCCGAGCTCGTGGTCGTCTCACCCGGCTTCCACTGGGACCACCCGCTGCTGCTCTGGGCCGAGACGGGCGGCGTACCGGTCTGGGGCGACATCGAGCTGGCCTGGCGGCTGCGCGACAAGGTCGGCGACCCGGCGGACTGGATCTGCGTCACCGGCACGAACGGCAAGACCACCACGGTCCAGCTCACCGCGACCATGCTGCTCGCCGGCGGCTCCCGCGTCGCGCCGTGCGGCAACATCGGCGTGCCGGTGCTCGACGCCATCCGCGACCCTCAGGGCTTCGACGTGCTCGTCGTGGAACTGTCGAGCTACCAGCTGCACTGGATCAACCGGAACCGCGGCGGCGAGCTCACGCCGTACTCCGCCGCCTGCCTGAACATCGCCGACGACCACCTCGACTGGCACGGTTCGCTGGAGGCGTACATCGCGGCCAAGGCGAAGGTCTACGACAACACCCAGGTCGCCTGCGTCTACAACCGCGCCGACCAGAACACCCTGCGCATGGTCGAGGAGGCCGACGTGACCGAGGGCGCCCGCGCCATCGGCTTCGGCCTCGATGTGCCGGGCCCGAGCGACTTCGGCATCGTCGACGGCATCCTCTGCGACCGCGCGTTCCTCGAGGACCGCCGCAACAGCGCCATCGAGTTGACGACCCTGGACGAGCTCGCGGAGGCCGGACTCGCCGCCCCGCATGTCGTCGCCAACATCCTCGCCGCCAGTGCGCTGGCCCGCTCCTACGGCGTCGAACCGCAGGTCATCCGCGACGTGCTCACCGCCTTCCGCCTCGACGCCCACCGCATCGAGCTGGTGCGGGTGGAGGCCGGCGTGAGCTGGGTGGACGATTCCAAGGCCACCAACCCGCATGCGGCGGACGCGTCGCTGCGCGCGTACCCGTCCGTCGTGTGGGTGGTCGGTGGCCTCCTCAAGGGCGTCGACATCGAGCAGCTCGTGGCCGCGCATGCGGACCGGCTGCGCGGCGCCGTCCTGATCGGGGTCGACCGCGCGGCACTGCTGGCCGCATTCGAGCGACACGCCCCGGGGCTGCCCGCGCTGGAGGTGGTGGCCGACGAGACTGAAGGGGTCATGCCGACGGCGGTGCGGCTGGCCGGCGGTCTCGCCCGCGAGGGGGACACCGTCCTGCTGGCTCCGGCGGCGGCGTCGATGGACCAGTTCACCGACTACGCAGAGCGCGGGCGTCTCTTCCAGGCGGCCGTCAACGAGTTCTTTGGAGGTGGGGCGGATGACGACGAGCCCGCCTCGCGTCCGCCGGGAGCCTGAGCCGCGCGATCAGCGGCCGTCCGGCGATCCGACCGGGGACGACGGCTCCCGCGCGGGACTCACGGCGCGCATCTCGCTCGGCCGGGCGATGAACAGCGAGTCCTCCGACTACTTCCTGCTGCTCGGCATCACGCTCTTCATGGTCGTGTTCGGCCTCGTCATGGTGCTCTCGTCGTCCGCCGTCGAGTCGCACAACGACACCGACAACTTCTTCTCGCGGTTCTGGTCGCAGGGCATGTACGCCCTCATCGGGCTCCCGCTGATGTTCATCGTCTCGCGCATCCCGATGACCTTCTGGAAGCGCTCGATCTGGTTCATCCTCGGTGCGGCCTGCTTCGTGCAGTTCCTGGTGCTGGTGACGCCGCTCGGTGTGGAGATCGGCGGCAACCGCAACTGGATCCGCATCGGCGGCTTCGTCGGGCAGCCGTCGGAGGCGATCAAGATCGCGCTCGTGATCTGGCTGGGCGTCGTGCTGTCCCGCAAGCAGGACCTCCTCGACGACTGGCGGCACGTCGCGCTGCCCGTCCTCCCGATCGCGGGAGGCGCCATCGGCGTCGTCGTCCTCGGCGGCGACCTCGGGACGACCATCGTCATGTCGGCGTTCGTCCTCGGCGGTCTGTACTTCGCCGGCGTGCGGCTGCGCTACCTGTTCGCGGGGCTCGTCGGGGTCGCGATCGTGGCCGTCGTCGTCGCCATGTCGAGCGCCAGCCGGATGGGCCGCATCGCCGCGCTCTTCGGCGGGACGAGCGCCGCGAACCCCGACGTCAACTGGCAGATCGACAACGGCTTCTACGCCCTCGCCTCCGGCGGCGTGTTCGGCGTGGGGCTCGGCAACTCGCACTCGAAGTGGTCGTGGCTGCCCGCGGCGGACACCGACTTCATCTTCGCCATCATCGGCGAGGAGCTCGGCCTGATCGGGGCCGTGGTGGTCCTGCTGCTCTTCGTGATGCTGGCGATCGTCTTCCTGCGGATCATCCACGCGTCCACCGACACCTTCCCGCGCGTCACGACCGCCGCGATCATGGTGTGGCTGATCTTCCAGGCGTTCGTGAACATCGCTGTGGTGCTCGGCGTCATCCCGGTGCTCGGCGTGCCGCTCCCACTGATCTCTGCGGGAGGTACTGCGATGATCAGTTCCATGATCGCTATCGGCATCGTGATGTCCTTCGCCCGCCAGAACGCCCGCAACTCCCGCACCGGACAGGGCCCGCGTCGCGCCACGGGCAGCGCTCTGTGAGCCGTTACCTCCTGGCCGGCGGCGGGACCGCCGGCCACGTCAATCCGCTGCTCGCCGTCGCCGACCGCCTGCGCCGCGACGACCCGGGCGCGGAGGTCGTGGTCCTCGGCACGAAGGAGGGGCTGGAGGCGCGCCTCGTCCCCGACCGCGGTTACGAGCTCGCGACCATCCCGAAGCTGCCGTTCCCGCGCCGCCCCGACGGCGCCGCGCTGCGCTTCCCCGGCGAGTACCGGCGCGCGGTGCGCTCGGTCACCGAGCTGATCCGCGAGCGCGGCATCGACGTCGTGGTGGGCTTCGGCGGCTACGCGGCCGCGCCCGCCTACTCGGCCGCCCGTCGCGCGGGCGTGCCGTACGCGCTGCACGAGGCCAACGCCCGGCCGGGGCTCGCGAACCGGCTCGGCGCCCGCTCCACCCCGTGGGTCGGCGTCGCGTTCGAGGGCACGCCGCTGCGCCACTCCCGCTTCGTCGGGATGCCGCTGCGCCGAGAGATCGAGGAGCTCGACCGGGAGGCCGCCCGCCCGGAGGCCCTGGCCGCGTTCGGTCTGTCCGCCGACCGCCCGACCCTCCTGGTCACCGGGGGCTCGCTCGGCGCCAGGCGGCTCAACGGCACGATCGCCGAACGTGCGGTGCAGCTCACCGCTGCCGGCTGGCAGGTGCTCCACATCCAGGGCGGCCGTGGCGAGCTGACCGACCCCGGCATCGAGCACTACCGGCTGCTGGACTACTGCGACCGCATGGACCTCGCCTTCGCGCTGACCGAGTTCGCCGTCGCGCGCGCGGGCGCCGCGACCGTGTGCGAGTTCGCCGCACTCGGTATCCCCGCCGTCTACGTGCCGTTCCCGATCGGCAACGGCGAGCAGCGCTTCAATGCGGCGGGCGTCGTGGAGGCCGGCGGCGGCATGCTGGTGGACGACGCGGAGTTCCTCCCCGGGTGGGTCGACGGGCACCTGCTCCCGCTGCTCGCAGACCGGATCGCGGTCGACGACATGGCGCGCAAGGCGGCGATCACAGGGGTGCGCGACGGCTCCGACCGGATGGTCGCCCTGATCCGAAGCGCGCTGGGCCGGAGTGGGTTGGCCGGATCCTGAGGTTCGCCGCGTAGCCTGTACTCTGTCAACTCGACTCGCGGACCGAAAGCAGCACCTGTGACGATCAAACCCGACCTCAACGCCACCATCCCCGACGAGCTGGGCACGCTCCACTTCGTCGGCATCGGGGGCTCGGGCATGAGCGGAATCGCGCGGCTGTTCCTGGAGTCCGGCCACACTGTCACCGGGTCCGACGTGCGCCACTCGGCCAACATCGACGCGCTGCGCGCCCTCGGCGCCACCATCGCGATCGGCCACGACGCCGCGAATGTCGGCGACGCCGACACCCTCGTGGTCACCGGTGCGCTCTGGCAGGACAATCCGGAGTACCAGCTCGCCCTCGCCGACGGCATCCCGGTGCTGCACCGCTCCCAGGCGCTGGCCTGGCTGATCAACAAGAAGCGCCTCGTCGCCGTCGCGGGAGCGCACGGCAAGACCACCTCCACCGGGATGATCATCACCGGGCTGCTGGGCCTCGGCGAGGACCCGAGCTTCGTCAACGGCGGCGTCATCGCCTCGCTCGGGAAGAGCTCGCAGACGGGCAGCGGCGAGCTGTTCGTCGTGGAGGCCGACGAGTCCGACGGCTCCTTCCTGCTCTACGACACGGCGGTCGCGCTGATCACCAACGTGGACCCCGACCACCTCGACCATTACGGCTCGCTGGAGGCGTTCGAGGACGCCTTCGTGACGTTCGCCCGCGAAGCCGACGAGTTCGTGGTCGTCTCCTCCGACGACGCGGGCGCCACGCACGTCCACCGCCGGCTGGTGGAGGTCGCGCCGGAGAAGCGCGTCGTCACCTTCGGCGAGGCGGAGGACGCCGACGTGCGCGTCCACTCGATCGTCACCGACGGCCCGGTCGCGTTCACGCTGAGCTACTCCGGCGCCGACTACTCGGCGCGCCTGCGGGTGCCCGGCCGGCACAACGCGATCAACGCGGCCGGCGCCTTCGCCGTGCTGACCGGACTCGGCTTCGACCCCGCCGCCGCGCTGGCCGCGATCGCGGAGTTCGGCGGCACCGAGCGCCGCTTCGAGCTGCACGGCAACGTGGGCGGCGTGAGCGTCTACGACGATTACGCCCACCACCCGACCGAGGTCGCCGCCGCGCTGTCGGCCGCGCGCACGGTCGTCGGCGACGGCCGCATCATCGCGGTCCACCAGCCGCACCTCTACAGCCGCACCCGCCTGTTCGCGCAGGAGTTCGCCGAGACCCTCGAGACCTACGCCGACGAGACCGTCGTGCTCGACGTCTACGGCGCGCGCGAGGACCCGGAGCCCGGCGTCACCGGCGCCCTGGTCGCGGATCGGTTCCAGCATCCCGAGCACGTCGCGTTCATCGCAGACTGGCAGGAGGCCGCCGACCACACCGCGCGGATCGCGCGCGAGGGCGACTTCGTCATCACGCTGGGCTGCGGTGACGTCTACCGGATCGTCCCGCAGCTCCTCGACTCGCTCCGCCGCGTCCGGGAGTAGCCCGCGTGAAGCGTCCCCAGGGATTCGAACGGTCGGCGGCACGGCAGCCCGGCGCTCCGGCGCCCTCCGCACCGGAGACCGTCGCTCCGGCGCGCCCCGAGGACGCCCGCGCCGCGGCCCCCGTCGGGACGATCACCGAGCCGATCCCGATCGCCCGCTCGCAGGAGCCGTTCCCCGAGCGGAAGCTCCGCCCGTCCCGGGCGACGGCCGACCGCCTCCCGCTCACGGAGCGCGTGCCGAGCAATCGCGAGATCTCCCAGGCGCTCCGCGCCGCCCGCGCCGAGCGCCGCCGGGTGGAGCGCGGCGAGGTGCGCCGGTTCACCAAGCGCTCGCGTCGCCGCAGGATGGCGTGGCTCGGCGCTGCGGGCGTCGTCGTCGCGCTCGTGCTCGGCACGATCCTCGTCGGCCTCTCGCCACTGCTCGCGCTCCGGCACATCCAGGTCGTCGGCGCCTCGCGGCTGGACGCCGGCGCGATCTCGGCCAAGCTCGGCGACCAGGTCGGCAAGCCGCTCGCGCTGCTCGACCAGGCCGAGATCTCCAGTGACCTGGCCGCCTTCCCGCTCATCCGCAGCTACACGCTGGAGAGCCACCCGCCGGACACCCTCGTGGTGCGCATCGTCGAACGCCAGGCGATCGGCGCCATCCAGCACGGGTCGGCCTTCGAGCTCGTGGATGCGGCGAAGGTCCCCATCTCCTCCAGCGCGACCCGACCGGCCGGATACCCGATCATCGCCGCGACGGGAGGCGCGGCCGACGCGAACGCGGACTCCGGGTTCGCCGCGGCGGCCGCCGTGCTGTCGTCGCTGCCCGCCGACGTGCTGAGCCGGGTCGACACCATCTCGGCGAAGACGAAGGACGACGTGTCCTTCACGCTCCGCGAGGGCGGTGCGACCGTGGTCTGGGGGAGCGCGGAGGACTCGGCGCTCAAGTCCGCCGACCTCGCCGCGCTGCTCAAGGGCGCGCCGAAGGCGAGCCGTTTCGACGTCTCGTCGCCGCACAGCGTGACGACAGGATGACCGGGTTGACGGCGCATTTGCCGACACGCCTGCGAACTGCGGCGGCAGGGGCCCTTGCGCCTCTACCGTCGAATCGAGAATTGCATACTCAGCATATCTTTAAACCTCGACTTGAGGTTGAAGGTTCCCGTGGAGGCCGGACGTGACAGCAAACCAGAACTACCTCGCCGTGATCAAGGTCGTCGGCATCGGCGGCGGCGGCGTGAACGCCGTCAACCGCATGATCGAGCTCGGCCTGCGCGGCGTCGAGTTCATCGCCATCAACACGGACGCGCAGGCGCTGCTGATGAGCGACGCCGACGTCAAGCTCGACGTGGGCCGCGAGATCACCCGCGGCCTCGGCGCCGGAGCCGACCCCGAGGTCGGCCGCCGTGCCGCCGAGGACCACGCGGAGGAGATCGAGGAGGCGCTCGCCGGCGCCGACATGGTCTTCGTCACCGCGGGCGAGGGCGGCGGCACCGGCACAGGCGGCGCACCGGTCGTGGCCCGGATCGCGAAGTCGATCGGCGCCCTGACCATCGGTGTCGTCACCAAGCCGTTCTCGTTCGAGGGCAAGCGCCGCCAGCAGCAGGCCGAGTCCGGCGTGCAGCGGCTCAAGGAAGAGGTCGACACCCTCATCGTCGTCCCGAACGACCGGCTGCTGGAGATCAGCGACCGCGGCATCAGCATGCTGGAGGCGTTCTCCACCGCCGACCAGGTGCTCCTCGCCGGTGTGCAGGGCATCACCGACCTCATCACCACCCCGGGCCTCATCAACCTCGACTTCGCCGATGTGAAGTCGGTCATGCAGGGCGCGGGCTCCGCGCTGATGGGCATCGGCTCCTCGCGCGGCGCGGACCGAGCCATCAAGGCCGCGGAGCTGGCGGTCGCCTCCCCGCTGCTGGAGGCCTCCATCGACGGCGCCCACGGCGTGCTGCTCTCGATCCAGGGCGGCTCGAACCTCGGCATCTTCGAGATCAACGACGCCGCCCGCCTGGTACAGGAGGCCGTGCACCCCGAGGCGAACATCATCTTCGGCGCGGTCATCGACGACACCCTCGGCGACGAGGTGCGCGTCACGGTCATCGCGGCCGGTTTCGACGGCGGCGAGCCGAAGTCGGTGCAGACCGCGGCCGCGGACGCACGTCGGTCCACCTACGTGGAGGCCGGCTCGGAGGAGGCGTCGATCGCCTCGTCCGCGGCGGTCGAGGCCGGCGAGGTCGAGGCCCCCGCCACGGAGTGGCACGCGACCGGCGAGACCCCGGTGACCGAGACCGCGCAGAAGGACCCGGCGTTCGACGACGAGAATGACGACCTCGACATCCCCGACTTCCTCAAGTAGCCCGCTCGCCGAGCGGCTCGCCGCGGTCCGGGAGGGCGTCGCCGACGCCGCCCGGGCCGCCGGCCGCTCCCCGGACGAGTTGACGACGATCGTGGTGACCAAGTTCCACCCGGCGTCGCTCGTCCGCGAGCTCGCCGCGCTCGGCGTGCGCGATGTGGGGGAGAACCGGCACCAGGAGGCGCAGGAGAAGGCGGCGGAACTCGCCGACCTCGACCTGCGCTGGCACTTCGTCGGCCAGCTTCAGAGCAAGAAGGCGCGACAGGTGCGGCGCTACGCGTCCGTCATCCACTCGCTGGACCGGATCTCGCTCGTCGACGCTCTGAAGCTGGACGACGCGCCCGACGTGGACGTGTTCGTCCAGCTCAACCTCACCGACGACACGGCGCGCGGCGGCGTCGCCGACCGCGACCTGGAGCCGCTGGTCGAGCACGTGCTCGCCACGCCCGGCCTGAACCTCCTCGGCGTGATGGCGGTCGCCCCGCTGGACGAGGAGCCGGCACGCGCCTTCGAGCGCGTCCGGCTCGCCTCCGAGCGGGTCCGCACGCTCGCGCCGGAGGCGACATCCATCTCTGCGGGCATGTCCCAGGACTACCGGGAGGCCGTCGCCGCCGGTGCGACACACCTTCGCATCGGCACCGCCATTACCGGGAATCGGCCAAGCCTTCGTTAATCTCGGAAGGGAAGAAGGTTCATTCAGTGCGTGCGAGGCGTCGGCGCACCGGTCTACACGGAGGAAGCGCATGGCCAACCCGCTGAAGAAGACGATGGTCTACCTCGGCCTCGCCGACGAGGAGCTGGAGTTCGAAGAGTCCCCGGAGCAGCACCAGCCGGTGCAGCACCAGCCGCGCCGCGAGGCTCCCGCCCCGTCGCCGGTCCAGCCCGTCCCGCACCCTGCACCGGTCGCTCCCGTGGCCGGCCGCGCTCCGGTCACCCCGCTGCGCAAATCGTCCACCGCACGGAATGTTTCGGTACAGGAAATGAACGAGATCCTCACAGTCCACCCCCGTCAGTACCGCGACGCGCAGGCGATCGCCGAGTCCTTCCGCGAGGGCATCCCGGTGATCATCAACCTGTCGCAGATGAGCGAGGGCGACGCCCGCCGCCTCATCGACTTCGCCAGCGGCCTCTCGCAGGGTCTGTACGGCAAGATCGAGCGGGTGACTCCGAAGGTGTTCCTGCTCTCGCCGTCGCACGTCGTCGTCTCCGGCGAGCACGGCGGACAGGACGCCGACGTCGACGCCTCCTTCTTCGCGCAGGCCTGACCCTTTTCCTGCGAAAGCGCACCGCCCGGCCGGGCGGTGCGCTTTCGTGCATACGCCGTCGTTCATACTGGGTGTTGTGCTTGTCGTCTCGATCATCGCGAACGTGCTCTACTACGTCCTCCTGATCTACTTCTTCGTGCTCTGGGCCCGCTTCGTGCTCGACCTGGTGCGCACCTTCGCGCGGCAGTGGCGCCCTCGGGGCTTCGGGCTCGTCCTCGCCGAGTCGACGTACGTGGTCACGGACCCGCCCATCCGATTCTTCCGCCGGATCATCCCGCCGCTGTCGATGGGGGCGGTCGCGATCGACTTCGGCTGGAGCCTCACCATGCTCGTCGTCATCATCGGCCTCTACGTGACCCTGAGTTTCACCTGACGCCGAGCTGGCGTCGGTTGGGGTCGGGCTGCGCTGCCGTTGTAATGTGGTCGAGGCCGACGCACCACGGGTGCGGCGGAGTGCGCGGCGGCCGTGCACTTTGCTAGCGTTGGCTGAACGCACTCACTGTTCGTCCTTTTCAAGATCTAAGGTGGCTTCTCATGGCGCTGACTCCGGAAGATGTGGTCAACAAGCGGTTTCAACCGACGAAATTCCGTGAGGGCTACGACCAGGACGAGGTCGACGACTTCCTCGACGAGGTCGTCGTGGAGCTCCGCAGGCTGACCCAGGAGAGCGACGAGCTCAAGCAGCGCCTCGTGGCCGCCGACTCGCGCATCGCAGAGCTGCAGCGCAGTGGCGGCTCCGGCCAGGCCGCGGCCCCGGCCGCCGCCGACAACGGCGAGGTGCAGCGCCTCCAGCAGGAGAACGACGAGCTCAAGCAGCGCCTGGCCACCGCCCAGCAGGAGGCAGCGCAGGCGAAGCAGCAGGCCGCCGCCGCTCCAGCCGCCGCGGGCGCCGCAGCGGGCTTCGCCGCCGGCGCCACCGACGCGAACGACCCGAACGCGACCAACAACCTCCTCCAGCTCGCCCGCCGCCTCCACGAGGAGCACGTGCGCGAAGGCGTGGAGAAGCGCGACGCTCTCATCGCGGAGGGGCACGCCACCGCCGCCCGCATCGTCGCCGAGGCCGAGTCCAAGCAGCGCGCCCAGATCAGCGCCCTCGACCAGGAGCGTGCCGGCCTCGAGCGCCGCATCGACGAACTCCGTGGCTTCGAGCGCGACTACCGCCAGGGCCTGAAGGGCTACATCGAGGGCCAGCTCCGCGACCTCGACAGCCAGTCCGCCTCCTTCGGCGGCAACGCCCCCACCCCGGTGCCCGCGGGCTCCTCCGACGGCAACAGCCAGGACCAGGGCGCTCAGCCTCCGGTCTTCCCGGGCTTTGGAGGCTAGCCCCCGAAGGCCG
Organism: Streptomyces sp. L7; assembly: GCF_050990935.1. Classification (GTDB taxonomy): domain Bacteria; phylum Actinomycetota; class Actinomycetes; order Actinomycetales; family Microbacteriaceae; genus Leifsonia. The sequence continues at coordinate 424,190 of NZ_CP194644.1, forward strand.
AGGTCGGTAACGGGGCCAAGGTCAGCATCAGGGCCTTGGTGATCCTGGCCGTGGTCGCGCTCTGCGTGTACCTCGTGGATCAGATCGCCAAGGTCCTGGTCGTCTCGAACCTCTACGAGGGCCAGCAGCTCCAGGTCCTCGGACAGCTCCTCCAGCTCCACTTCGTGAAGAACCCGGGCGCGGCTTTCTCCATCGGCAGCGGGTCGACCTGGATCTTCTCGATCGTCGGCGTCGGCGTGCTCGGCTTCGTCATCTGGTACGCGCCGCGCATCCGCTCGACGGCGTGGGCCATCCTCTTCGGGCTGCTGCTCGGCGGTCTGCTCGGCAACCTGACCGACCGGCTCTTCCGGGAACCGGGCTTCGGCGTCGGGCACGTCGTGGACTTCCTGCAGATTCCTTTGCTGCCCGCCATCTTCAACCTCGCGGACGTCGCCATCGTCTCGAGCATGGTGCTGTTCCTCATCCTCTCGCTCCGCGGCGTCGGCCTCGACGGGCAGCAGCAGCCCGAGGAGGATGACGCGTTCGGCGAGGACGACACGGTCGTCGCGGCCGAGCCGCCCGCAGAGTCGCGCGAGCCCCGAAACCCCCAGCTCTGATGGAGTCGCGCAGCCTCCCCGTCCCCGACGGACTCGAAGGGTCACGCGTCGACGCGGGCCTCGCCAAGCTCCTGGGCTTCTCGCGAAGCTTCGCCGCCGAGATCGCCGAGGCCGGCGGCGTCACCATCGACGGCCGCGAGGCGGACAAGTCGGACCGGCTCTCGGCCGGCTCCTGGCTCGAGGTCTCCTGGCAGCCGCGCGAGGAGGCCCGCATCGTCCCGATCGCGGTGCCCGAGCTGACGATCGTCCACGACGACGACGACATCGTCGTCATCGACAAGCCGGTCGGCGTCGCGGCGCATCCTTCGGTCGGCTGGGAGGGCCCCACGGTCCTCGGTGCGCTGGCCGCCGCGGGCTTCCGCATCTCGACCTCCGGCGCCGCCGAGCGCGCGGGGATCGTCCACCGACTCGATGCCGGCACCAGCGGCCTGATGGTCGTGGCGAAGTCCGAGCACGCCTACACCGTCCTGAAGCGCGCCTTCCACGACCGCACGGTCGAGAAGATCTACCACGCGGTCGTCCAGGGCCACCCCGACCCGCTGACCGGGACCATCGACGCGCCGATCGGCCGGCATCCCCGGAGCGACTGGAAGTTCGCGGTCGTCGCCGGCGGCAAGCCGTCCGTGACGCACTACGAGACCATCGAGGCGTTCCCGGCGGCGAGCCTGCTGGAGATCCACCTGGAGACCGGTCGCACCCACCAGATCCGTGTGCACATGGCGGCCCAGCGGCACCCGTGCGCCGGCGACGCGATGTACGGCGCCGACCCCGCGCTGTCCGCCCGGTTGGGACTCACCCGGCAGTGGCTGCACGCCGTCCAGCTCGCCTTCGAGCACCCGGCGACGCGGGAGTGGGTGACCTTCACCACGACCTACCCGGAGGATCTGCAACACGCTCTCGACGTGCTCCGGGCGTCGTAGGTCCGACGTAGTCTTAAGCCCTCACCTCGACCCGGAGCAATAGTGCCGACCGACTCCTTCGTCCATCTCCACGTCCACAGCGAGTACTCGATGCTCGACGGGGCCGCACGCGTCAAACCGCTCATCGAGGCGGCCGTCGAGCAGGGCATGCCGGCCGTCGCGATCACCGACCACGGCAACATGTTCGGCGCGTTCGACTTCTGGCGCACGGCGACGGACGCCGGCATCAAGCCGATCATCGGCACCGAGGCCTACCTGACCCCGCGCACGCACCGCACCGACAAGACGCGCGTGCGCTGGGGCGACGGCGGCGGCGACGACGTGTCGGGCTCCGGCGCCTACACGCACATGACCATGCTCGCGGCGACCACCGAAGGCATGCATAACCTCTTCCGGCTCTCGTCGTACGCCTCGCTGGAGGGCTACTACTTCAAGCCGCGCATGGACCGCGAGCTGCTGCAGCGCTACTCGAAGGGCATCATCGCGACGACCGGCTGCCCGTCCGGCGAGGTCCAGACCCGGCTGCGGCTCGGGCAGTACGAGGAGGCCAAGAAGGCGGCGGCGGAGTTCCGCGACATCTTCGGGCCCGAGAACTTCTTCGCCGAGATCATGGACCACGGCCTCGGCATCGAGCGCCGCATCATGAGCGACCTGATCCGGCTCGCCAAAGAGCTGGGTCTTCCGCTCGTGGCGACCAACGACCTCCACTACACGCACGCGGCCGACGCGAAGAGCCACGCGGCGCTGCTGTGCGTGCAGTCCGGCTCGACCCTCGACGACCCCAACCGGTTCAAGTTCGACGCCGACGAGTTCTATCTGAAGACGCCGGAGGAGATGCGCCGCCTCTTCCGCGACCATCCGGACGCGTGCGACAACACGCTCGCGATCGCCGAGCGCGTCGACGTGAAGTTCGACACCGCGGCCAACTACATGCCGCGGTTCCCCGTGCCGGAGGGCGAGACCGAGCAGAGCTGGTTCGTCAAGGAGGTCGAGAAGGGCCTCCACGAGCGCTACCCGGGCGGGATCACCGAGGACGTGCGCAAGCAGGCCGACTACGAGATCGGCGTCATCTCCCAGATGGGCTTCCCCGGCTACTTCCTCGTCGTCGCCGACTTCATCAACTGGTCGAAGCGCAACGGTATCCGCGTCGGCCCCGGCCGTGGTTCCGGCGCCGGGTCGATGGCCGCGTACGCGATGCGGATCACCGACCTCGACCCGCTCCGGCACGGTTTGATCTTCGAGCGGTTCCTCAACCCGGACCGCGTCTCGATGCCCGACTTCGACGTCGACTTCGACGACCGCCGCCGCGGCGAGGTCATCAAGTACGTGACCGAGAAGTACGGCTCCGAGCGCGTCGCGCAGATCGTCACCTACGGCACCATCAAGGCCAAGCAGGCCCTCAAGGACTCCGGCCGCGTGCTCGGCTTCCCGTTCTCGATGGGCGAGAAGCTGACCAAGGCGATGCCGCCGCCCGTGATGGGCAAGGACATCCCGCTCACGGGCATCTTCGACAAGGAGCACCCGCGCTTCAAGGAGGCCGTCGACATCCGCGCGGTCGTGGAGAGCGACCCCGAGGCCAAGACCGTCTTCGACACGGCGCTCGGGCTCGAGAACCTCAAGCGCCAGTGGGGCGTGCACGCGGCGGGCGTGATCATGTCGTCCGATCCGCTGATCGACGTCATCCCGATCATGAAGCGCGAGCAGGACGGCCAGATCGTCACGCAGTTCGACTATCCGGCCTGCGAGTCGCTCGGCCTGATCAAGATGGACTTCCTGGGCCTGCGCAACCTCACGATCATCAACGACGCGCTCGACAACATCCGCGACAACCGCGGCGAGAACCTCGTGCTCGAGGAGCTGGAGCTGGACGACCGCGGCGCGTACGAGCTGCTGTCCCGCGGCGACACCCTCGGCGTGTTCCAGCTCGACGGCGGCCCGATGCGCTCGCTGCTGCGCTTGATGAAGCCGGACAACTTCGAGGACATCTCGGCGCTCATCGCGCTGTACCGCCCGGGCCCGATGGGCGCGAACTCGCACACCAACTACGCGCTGCGCAAGAACAACCTGCAGGACATCACGCCGATCCACCCGGAGCTGGCGGAGCCGCTGGCGGAGATCCTCTCGACCAGCTACGGCCTGATCATCTATCAGGAGCAGGTCATGGCCATCGCGCAGAAGGTCGCGGGCTTCTCGCTCGGCCAAGCAGACATCCTGCGCCGCGCGATGGGCAAGAAGAAGAAGTCCGAGCTGGACAAGCAGTTCGAGGGCTTCTCGCAGGGCATGGTCGACCGCGGCTTCTCCATGGCGGCGGTCGGCAAGCTGTGGGAGATCCTGCTGCCGTTCTCCGACTACGCCTTCAACAAAGCGCACTCTGCCGCGTACGGCGTCATCTCGTACTGGACGGCCTACCTCAAGGCGCACTATCCGGCCGAGTACATGGCCGCGCTGCTGACGAGCGTCGGCGACTCCAAGGACAAAATGGCGCTCTACCTCAACGAGTGCCGCCGCATGGGCATCAAGGTGCTGCCGCCGGACGTCAACGAGTCCAACCTCTACTTCGCCGCCGTCGGCGAGGACATCCGCTTCGGCATGGGTGCCGTCCGCAACGTCGGCGCCAACGTCGTCGACGGAGTGCGGGCGGCCCGCGAGAGCAAAGGCCGGTTCGAGTCGTTCCACGACTTCCTGAACAAGGTCCCGATCCACGCGGCCAACAAGCGCACCGTCGAGTCGCTCATCAAGGCGGGCGCGTTCGACTCGCTCGGGCACACCCGGCGCGCGCTCGTGGAGGTGCACGAGGACGCGGTGGAGTCCGCGGTCAAGATCAAGCGCAGCGAGGCGAACGGCGACGTCGGCTTCGACTTCGACAGCCTCTGGGGCGAGGACGAGCAGAGCCAGACGCAGCACCACATCCCCGACCGCCCCGAGTGGGTGAAGCGGGACAAGCTCGCGTTCGAACGCGAGATGCTCGGCCTCTACGTGTCCGACCATCCGCTGGCCGGGCTGGAGCTGCAGCTCGCCAAGCTCGCGAGCACGTCGATCGCCGAGCTGCTGGCGTCCGACAACGTGCAGGACGGCGACACCGTCGTCATCGCGGGGCTCGTGACGAGCGTGCAGCACCGCGTGGCGAAGGCGTCCGGCAACCAGTACGGCATGATCCAGGTCGAGGACTTCGGCGGCGAGATGACCGTCATGTTCATGGGCAAGGCGTACCAGGAGTTCTCGCCGATGATGCAGGGCGACTCGATCGTCGTCGTCCGCGGCCGGGTCAGCATGCGCGACGACGGGATGAACCTGCACGCGTTCAGCCTGATGGTGCCCGACCTCGGTCAGGCCGACGACATCGGCACCCTCATGATCACGATGGCCGACCAGCGCGCGACGACAGACACGGTCGCCTCGCTCGCAGAGGTGCTGTCGCGGCACCCCGGCGACAGCGAGGTCCGCCTCCGACTCGTCAAAGGCCAGACCGCCCGCGTCTTCGAGGTCCCGAAGCCCGTCAAAGTCTCCCCGGACCTCTACGGCGAGCTCAAAGGCCTCCTCGGCCCCAACTGCCTGGTCTAGCAGCGATCGCTTCCTCACTTTCTCCCGCCGACACGCGGTGATTGGCGGGAGAAAGTGAGGAAGCGATGGCTGCCGTCAGTCGAGTTCGCTGGGGCGGTGGTAGCGGCGCTCGTGGTAGAGCAGCGGCTCGTCGGGGGCGCCGAGCTCGCCCTCCTCGATCTGGACGACCACCACGGCGCTGTTGTGCACCGGGAAGCGGTCGACGATGCGGCCGACCATCCACGCCGTGACGTCGTTGATGACCGGGAGGCCGTGGGGTCCGCGGCGCCAGTGGTCGCCGAGGAAGCGCCGGGTGTTGTCGTCCGAGAGGATTTCGGCCACGCCCTTGTTCCGCACGCCGAGCATGTGGATGATCACCCGATCGGTGTCCGCGATCGCCGGCCAGCTCGACGCGGAGAGCGCCATGTTGAACGTCGCGAGCGGCGGGACGGCGGAGAGCGAGGCGAGCGAGGTGGCGGTGAACCCGACCGGCGTGCCGTCTGCGGTCTGTGCGGTGACGATCGCCACACCGGCGGCGTGCCGGCGGAACGCCTGCCGGAAGGCGGAGAGGTCGGGAGTCGCGTCAGTCATATGCGGTTATCAAGCGCCGTTCGGGGTGAGGAATTCCGCGCCAGCGTTCGGGGCTGAGCGGAGCGGGCGGTGCGGATAGGCTTGAGCGGTCATGATGCAGACCATCGATCTCCGCGGAGTCCAGCCTACCCGGGCCGCTTTCGAGCGCCTCGTGCCCCGTCCCGTCGTGGACATCCAGGTCGCGGTGCATGTCGCGACCGAGCTGATCGACGACGTCCGGGCCAGGGAGCGGCGGCTCTCGCCGAGCAGGCCGAGAAGTTCGACGGCGGCGCGCCCGCCTCGGTGCGCGTTCCGGCGTCAGAGATCGCCGCCGCCGTCGCCGCGCTGCCCGCCGACGTCCGTGCGGCCCTGGAGGAGGCGATCGTCCGCGTCCGCGAGGCGACGGCCGCGCAGGTCCCGCCGCCCGCCGAGACCCGGATCGGGCCCGGTGCGACCATCGTGCAGCGCTGGCAGCCGGTGGAGCGTGCCGGGCTGTACGTCCCCGGCGGCAAGGCCGTGTACCCATCGAGCGTCGTGATGAACGCCGTCCCCGCGCAGGTCGCCGGCGTCGCCTCCGTCGCTCTCGCGAGTCCGCCGCAGCGCGCGTTCGGCGGCGCCGTTCACCCGGTCATCCTCGGCGCGGCGGGACTGCTCGGCATCGACGAGGTCTACGCGATGGGCGGCGCCGGCGCGATCGGCGCACTCGCCTGGGGCGTGGAGGAGATCGGCCTCGACCCCGTGCAGGTCATCACCGGCCCCGGCAACATCTACGTCGCCGCCGCCAAGCGCGTCGTGCGCGGCCAGGCGGGCATCGACTCGGAGGCCGGCACCACCGAGATCCTCGTGATCGCCGACGACACCGCAGACGCGCGCTTCGTCGCCGCCGACCTGATCAGCCAGGCCGAGCACGACGAGGCCGCGGCCTCGCTGCTCGTCACCGACAGCCCGGCGTTCGCCGAGCGGGTCGCGGCCGAGCTGGAGTCCCTCGCCGGCGCCACCAAGCACGCCGAGCGTGTGCGCACCGCGCTCGGCGGCCCGCAGTCGGCGCTCGTACTCGTGGACGACCTCGCGGCCGCCGCCGCGTTCAGCAACGCCTACGGCCCGGAGCACCTCGAACTGCAGACCGCCGACCCGGACGCGCTGCTCGCGCAGATCCAGAACGCGGGCGCGATCTTCGTCGGCCCGAGCGCGCCGGTGAGCCTCGGCGACTACCTCGCGGGCTCCAACCACGTCCTCCCGACCGGTGGCCAGGCCCGGTTCTCGCCCGGACTCGGTGCGTACTCGTTCCTCCGGCCGCAGCAGGTCATCCGCTACGACCGCGACGCGCTGCGGACCGTCGCCGACCGGATCGTCGCGCTGTCGTCGGCGGAGGACCTGCCCGCGCACGGCGAAGCGGTAACGATCCGCTTCGAGTGAGGTCAGGCTCTTAACCTCGGTCGCAGGCTCGGTCCTCGGTCGCAGGCTCGGTCCTCGGTCGCAGGCTCCCTCGGCGCTGGGGTCGCAGCATCGCTCCGCGCTGCCCCTGGCTCCACCGCGCGGCGCTGGGGTCGCAGCATCGCTCCGCGCTGCCCCTAGCTCCACCGCGCGGCGCTGGGGTCGCAGCATCGCTCCGCGCTGCTCCTAGCTCCACCGCGCGGTAGAATTCCCTCATGTTCTGCCCCTTCTGCCGCCACCCGGACTCCCGCGTCATCGACTCCCGCACGAGCGACGACGGGCTCTCGATCCGGCGGCGCAGGCAGTGCCCGGAGTGCGGCCGCCGCTTCTCCACGACGGAGACCGCGAGCCTCAGCGTGATCAAGCGCAGCGGCGTCGTGGAGCCGTTCAGCCGCGAGAAGATCGTGCTCGGCGTCCGCAAGGCCTGCCAGGGCCGGCCGGTGACCGACTCCGACCTCGCGGTGTTCGCGCAGAAGGTGGAGGAGACCATCCGCTCGACCGGAGCGTCCCAGATCGAAGCGAACGACATCGGCCTCGCCATCCTCCCCGAGCTCCGCGAGCTGGACGAGGTCGCCTACCTGCGCTTCGCGAGCGTCTACCAGGCGTTCGACTCGCTGGAGGACTTCGAAGAGGCCATCCAGCAGCTCCGCGTCGAGCACCACGGCGAGCCGGCCGCCGTCCAGGGCTGACAATCGGGCCGGCGCGACGCGGTATTCTCGTACCGGCATGTATCGCACACTCTTCTCCCTCGTCCTGTCGAAGCTCGACCCGGAGCGCGCGCACCATCTCGCCTTCCTGGTGATCCGGGCCCTTCCAGCGCTCGGCCTCGGCGGTCTCGTCCGCCGGTTCACCGCGCCGGACCGGTCCCTCGCAGTGGAGGCCCTCGGCCTGCGGTTCGCGTCCCCGTTCGGCGTCGCCGCCGGCTTCGACAAGGACGGCGAAGCGGTCGTGGGTCTCGGCGACCTCGGCTTCGGGCATGTCGAGGTGGGTACCATCACCGCCCTCCCGCAGCCCGGCAACGACCGGCCCCGGCTCTTCCGGCTCATCCCGGACCGCGCCGTGATCAACCGCATGGGCTTCAACAACCACGGAGCGGGAGAGGCCGCCAACCGCCTTCTGAAGGTCCGCCGCGCGCGGCACCGGCCCGTGCTCGGGGTGAACATCGGCAAGAGCCGGGTGGTCGCCGTCGAGGACGCGACCCAGGACTACCTGACCAGCGCCCGCGCGCTCGCGCCCGTCGCCGACTACCTGGTCGTCAACGTGAGCTCGCCGAACACGCCAGGGCTCCGCGGTCTCCAGGAGCTGGAGCTGCTCGCCCCGCTGCTCACCGCCGTCAAGCAGGTCGCGGGGGAGACCCCGTTGCTGGTCAAGATCGCGCCGGACCTCACCGACGAGCAGGTCGAGAAGATCGCGGGCCTCGCCGTCGAGCTGGGCCTCGCCGGGATCATCGCCACGAACACCACGATCTCCCGCGACGGACTCGTGACCGACCCGGCCGTGGTGGAGGCCGCCGGCGCAGGGGGACTGTCCGGAGCCCCTCTCGCCGCGCGCTCGCTGGAGGTGCTGCGCCTGATTCGCGCGCACGTCCCCGCCGAGCTGTGCGTGATCTCCGTCGGCGGTGTCGAGACTGCGGAGGACGTCCAGCGGCGACTGGATGCGGGCGCCACGCTCGTTCAGGGCTACACCGCGTTCCTCTACCGCGGCCCGCTGTGGGCGCGGCAGATCAACCGCGGTCTGCTACGCCTCCGGCGTGCCCTGGTGGAAGCGTAGGCGCCAGCGGCCTCCCACGCGCAGCCACAGCGAGCTGCGCAGGCTGGCGCCGCGGTCGTCCACCGTGCGCGCCGTGAGCAGGATGGCGTCCGCGCCGATCCGCTCCGTACCCAGCACCGCGAGCTCGGCGGCGGGGGCGTCCTCCTCGGCCAGAGCCTCCAGGATCGCGTCGCGGCCCCACAGCCGGCCGGAGCGGCCGATCTCCTCGAAGTCGGGATGCAGCAGGGCGGCGACGCGGGCGGAGTCCGCACGCACGGCCGGCTCCACGAGCTCGCGCTCGAGCCGCGTCACGACATCCTCGTCGGTCTCGGACGCGGTGAGCAGCTCGTCGAAGAGGTCGAACTCGACCGCCGCGGGGGCGGCGGGTGCGGCGGCCGCCACCTCGGCCACAGCCAGTGCGGGCGCCGGCTCATGCACCGCCGCACCCGGCCAGCCGGGCCCGATCGGGATCGGTTCGCCGTCCCGGTAGGCCGTGGCCGCCGCGCGGGCCCGTTTGTCCGCCGCCTCGTTCAGCTCGTGGCCCGCGTGGCCCTTGACCCACTCGAATGTGTACGTCCGGCCGTGCAGCGCCCGGTCGAGCCGCTCCAGCAGCTCGCGGTTGAGCACGGGGGCGCCGTCCGACTTGCGCCAGCCCTTGCGCTTCCAGCCCGGCATCCACTTGGTGACCGAGTTGATCACGTACTGGCTGTCGCACAGGATGCGCAGGTCGTCGTCCACGTGCGCGGTCGACTCCAGGAGGTCGATGACCGCCATGAGCTCGCCCATGTTGTTCGTGCCGTGCGGCCAGCCGCCGGCCGACCAGTGCTCGTCGTCGACGTACCAGGACCAGCCGGCAGGGCCGGGATTACCGAGGGCGGAGCCGTCCGCCGCTGCGACGATCGTCACGTCAGGCCGGGTACTGGCCGCGCTTGACCTGCGGCTTCGGCAGGCGCATGACGCGCAGCTGGAAGGCCCGCATGGCGGCGTACCACTTGAGCCCGCGCTCCACCTTCGTCTTGCCGAACTTGGCGGCGACCTTCCTGGTCACCAGCAGGCCGAGGACGATGCCGTCGATGACGGCGATCAGGAAGAACGCCCACAGGGCCACCAGGCCCCAGACCTGCATGAAGGCCCACGGCAGGAAGCTGAGCACGATCACCAGCAGCATGACCGGGATGAGGAACTCCCCGATGCTGAACCGGGCGTCCACGTAGTCGCGCACGTACCGGCGCTGCGGCCCGCGGTCGCGCTGGGTGAGGTAGCGCTCGTCGCCCGCGGCCATGCCGACGCGCGCCTTCTCGCGGGCCTCGGCCTGGTGCGCACGTGCCGCCTTGGCCGCCTCCTTGCGGTCGGTCGGCACCAGCGGCCGCTTGCGCGCGGCCTCCTGCTCGCGGCGGGTGGGCGTCGGGGCGCCCTTGCCCTGCAGCCGTGCAGCGGTCTGTTCGGGGGTCTCGGTTGCGGGCGCCTGCGCCTCGGCCGCCGGGTTCTGTCGTTTCGCCAAAGCTTGAGCCTTCGTTCTGGGGTCCGTTTAAGATTACCCGCATGACAGACACCCAGCAGACTCCTTCCGGCCGATCCGCAGCCGGGGACCGGCCGGAGGTGGAGGAGCGGATCCGCTCCTCCGTCGAGACCGGCCTCCCGTCGACCATCGCCGAGCTCTCGCGCCTCGTGCGCATCCCCTCGGTCTCGTGGACCGCCTACGACCCGGCGAACGTCCGGGAGAGCGCGGAGGCCGTGGCGGAGCTGCTGCGCGACACCGGCGCGTTCGAGAGCGTCGAGATCAAGCGGGCGCCGATCTCCGGGCCGTCGACCGGCGCGGGGGAGAACCTGGGGCAGCCGGCGGTGCTCGCCACGCGGGCCGCCAAGAACGGCCGGCCGACCGTCCTCCTCTACGCGCACCACGATGTGCAGCCTCAGGGCGACGCCGAGAACTGGGACACGCCGCCCTTCGAGCCGACCGTGCGCGGCGACCGGCTCTACGGCCGCGGCGCCGCCGACGACAAGGCCGGCGTGATGGCGCACGTGGCGAGCGTCCGCGCGCTCGTCGAGGCCCTCGGCCCCGACTTCGACCTCGGCATCGCCGTCTTCATCGAGGGCGAAGAGGAGTTCGGGTCCCGCTCGTTCGCGAACTTCCTCGAGCAGAACACGTCCGCGCTTGCGGCCGACGTCATCGTGGTGGCCGACTCCGACAACGTCGACATCGACACGCCGGCGCTGACGGTGTCGCTGCGCGGCAACGTGACCTTCAAGCTCACGGTATCGACGCTGGAGCACGCGTCGCACTCCGGAATGTACGGCGGCGCGGCCCCCGACGCGATGCTCGCGCTCGTCGCGCTGCTCGCGACGCTGCACGACGAGAACGGCTCCGTCGCGGTGGAGGGCCTGCGCTCGCACGACGACGCGGCCGAGCCGCCCGCGGTCAGCGAGGAGCAGTTCCGCGAGGAGGCCGCCCTGCTGCCGGGCGTCACCCCGATCGGCACCGGACCGATCCTGTCCCGGATGTGGTCGCAGCCCACCGTCACCGTCACCGGCATCGACGCGCCCAGCGTCGTGGACGCCTCCAACACCCTCCTGCCGAGCGTGGCCGTGCGGCTGAGCGCCCGGATCGCCCCCGGCCAGCCCGCAGCGGAGGCGTACGAGGCTCTCGAGCGCCACCTGCGCGCGCACGCGCCGTTCGGAGCGCACGTCGAGATCAGCGACGTCGACACCGGGGATGCCTTCCTGGTCGACACCGCCGGCTGGGCGGCCACCGAGGCCAAGCGCGCCATGACCGACGCCTGGGGCAAAGACGCGGTGGAGACCGGCGTCGGAGGGTCCATCCCGTTCATCGCCGACCTCGTGCGCGAGTTCCCCGAGGCGCAGATCCTGGTCACCGGTGTGGAGGACCCGGACACCCGTGCCCACAGCCCGAACGAGTCGCTCCACCTCGGGGTGTTCAAGAGGGCGATTCTCGCCGAGGCGCTGCTGCTCGCGCGCCTGGATGCCCGGAACTGAGCGATCTCGCGGAAATGGGACGTACAATCGACCCAGCTTTCGCAATCCGAATCCTGAACCACGTGTGAGGAGTCTCATGACCGACACAGCGCTGACCGCGACCAAGGCCCACGGCGTCGGCCTGACCGACACCGCAGCGGGCAAGGTCAAGAGCCTGCTCGAGCAGGAGGGCCGTGACGACCTGCGTCTGCGCGTCGCCGTCCAGCCCGGCGGCTGCTCGGGGCTGATCTACCAGCTGTACTTCGACGAGCGCATGCTCGACGGGGACGCGACCGTCGACTTCGACGGGGTGGAGGTCATCGTCGACAAGATGAGCGTGCCCTACCTGGACGGCGCCACGATCGACTTCGAGGACACCATCCAGAAGCAGGGATTCACGATCGACAACCCCAACGCGACGGGCTCCTGCGCCTGTGGAGACTCGTTCCACTGAGCGTTCTATAACACAAAAAACAGCTCTGGGCCGCCCCTTGTGGGCGGCCCTTTGTGTTCGAAACCGGGTGTCCGGCGGAGTAGGGTAGAGAACGCCACATACAGTTGCATGTGAACTGTCCCCGAGTCTCTCGAAAGGTCACCGGTGCGTCACAATCGCCGTTTCCGATGGGTTGCAATCCCGATCGCAGCGACACTTGCCATCGTCCTCGCGGGTTGCACGCAGGCCCAGCTCCACGGATTCCTGCCGGGCTTCGTCGAGGGCCAGCAGCCCGTCACCAACCACACCGACCGCATCAGCGGTCTCTGGGTGACGAGCTGGATCGTCCTGCTCATCGTCGGCATCATCGTCTGGGGTCTCATCCTCTGGGCGGTCGTCGTGTACCGCCGCCGCAAGGGACAGACCGGCCTGCCGGTGCAGCTCCGCTACAACATGCCGATCGAGATCTTCTACACGATCGTGCCGCTGATCCTGGTCCTCGGCTTCTTCGCCTTCACGGCGCGCGACCAGAACGCCATCGAGCAGCCCTACGCGCACCCCGACCTCAAGATCCAGGTGTACGCCAAGCAGTGGGCGTGGGACTTCAACTACGTCACCGACAACGTGTACGACCCGGGCATCCAGGCTCAGCCGACCGACTCGAACGCGACGCCCGGCTCTGTCCAGGAGAGCCAGATCCCCACGCTCTACCTCCCCGAGAACAAGAAGATCACGGTCCAGCTCGACTCGCGCGACGTGATCCACTCCTTCTGGGTCCCGGCCTTCCTCTACAAGAAGGACGTCATCCCGGGCAAGACCAACTACATGTACTTCTCGACCACGGGCCGCACCGGCACCTTCCTCGGCAAGTGCGCCGAGCTCTGCGGCGAGTACCACTCCGCGATGCTCTTCAATGTGAAGATCGTGTCGCAGAGCGAGTACGACGCTCACATCCAGTCGCTGCGCGACAAGGGCTTCAAGGGGCAGCTCGGGTCTCAGTACGACCGCAACAACAACCTGCCCGGCACGGGCGCCCCGACGGGCAACCAGTGATTTCGGCAACGAGTAGGACAGACGCATGACGACGACAGCACCGGCGCCCGGAGCGACCACCGCGGCCGCTCCGAAGCCCACCCTCCTCACCGCCAACGGCGTTGAGCGCAAGGGCAACATCCTCGTGAACTACATCACGTCGACGGACCACAAGACGATCGGGTACATGTACCTGATCTCGTCGTTCATCTACTTCCTCATCGGCGGCGTGATGGCCCTCATCATCCGCGCCCAGCTCTTCGAGCCGGGTCTGGAGGTGGTGCAGACCAAGGAGCAGTACAACCAGCTCTTCACGATGCACGGCACGATCATGCTGCTGATGTTCGCGACGCCGCTCTTCGCCGGCTTCGTGAACGTCCTCATGCCGCTGCAGATCGGCGCCCCGGACGTGGCGTTCCCGCGTCTGAACGCGCTGGCGTACTGGTTCTACTCGTTCGGCTCGCTGATCGCGGTCGCCGGCTTCCTCACCCCGCAGGGTGCGGCGTCGTTCGGCTGGTTCGCGTACGCGCCGCTGTCGAGCACGACCTTCTCGCCGGGGATCGGCGGCAACCTCTGGGTCCTGGGCCTCGGCCTGTCCGGCTTCGGCACCATCCTCGGTGCGGTCAACTTCATCACGACCATCATCACGATGCGCGCGCCGGGCATGACCATGTTCCGCATGCCGATCTTCACCTGGAACGCGATGGTCACCTCGATCCTCGTGCTCATGGCCTTCCCGGTGCTCGCCGCCGCGCTGTTCGCCCTCGCGGCCGACCGCGTGTTCGACGCGCACATCTACGACGCCGCGAACGGCGGTGCACTGCTCTGGCAGCACCTGTTCTGGTTCTTCGGCCATCCCGAGGTGTACATCATCGCGCTGCCGTTCTTCGGCATCGTCTCCGAGATCTTCCCGGTGTTCAGCCGCAAGCCGATCTTCGGGTACAAGACCCTCATCTACGCGACGATCTCGATCGCGGCCCTGTCCGTCACCGTGTGGGCGCACCACATGTACGTGACCGGCTCGGTGCTGCTGCCCTGGTTCTCGCTGATGACGATGCTCATCGCTGTTCCGACCGGCGTGAAGATCTTCAACTGGATCGGCACGATGTGGCGCGGCTCGCTGACCTTCGAGTCCCCGATGCTGTGGTCGATCGGCTTCCTGATCACCTTCACCTTCGGTGGTCTGACCGGCGTCATCCTCGCGTCGCCCCCGCTGGACTTCCACGTGTCCGACACCTACTTCGTGGTGGCGCACTTCCACTACGTCGTGTTCGGCACGGTCGTGTTCGCCATGTTCGCCGGCTTCTACTTCTGGTGGCCGAAGTGGACGGGCAAGATGCTCAACGACCGTCTCGGCAAGTGGCACTTCTGGCTGCTGTTCATCGGGTTCCACACGACGTTCCTCATCCAGCACTGGCTGGGCGTGGTGGGCATGCCTCGCCGGTACGCGACCTATCTGCCGTCGGACGGCTTCACCTGGATGAACCAGGTCTCGTCGATCGGCGCCGGCATCCTCGCGATCTCGATGATCCCGTTCTTCGTCAACGTCTACCTGACGGCGCGCAACGCCCCGAAGGTCACGGTCAACGACCCGTGGGGCTACGGGCGCTCGCTCGAGTGGGCGACCTCCTGCCCGCCGCCGCGGCACAACTTCACGTCCATCCCGCGCATCCGCTCCGAGTCGCCGGCGTTCGACCTCAACCACCCCGAGGCCGGCATCCCGATCGGCGTCGGCGGCGGCAAGGACGCCCCGGACGCTCCCGTGCTCGATCTCTCCAACAACAAGGTGAAGTAACCCATGAGAGCCAATTCCGTCCTCTTCTGGATCCTGTCAGTCTTCTTCATCCTCTCGGCGATCGTCTACACGCTGTGGAGCCTGCTCGACCCGATGCACCTGAAGGTCGAGTGGGTCGGCACGGTGGCGCTCACGCTGAGCGCCATCCTGGCCGCGTTCATCGCGTTCTACGTGGGTCGCTCGCACGCCGCCCAGGGCGGCGAGCTGCCGGAGGACCGTCTCGACGCGAACATCGACGACGGCGACCCCGAGCTCGGCCACTTCTCCCCGTGGAGCTGGTGGCCGGTGGCCCTCGCGACAGGCGCTGCGCTGGTCATGCTGGGCCTCGCGGTCGGCTTCTGGATCTGCTTCATCGGCGTGGCCTTCAGCATCGTCTGCATCGTCGGCTGGGTCTACGAGTACTACCGCGGCTACTTCGCGCGCTGAGCCGCCAGCGAACCGCACGAGGGCCGTCTCCCACAGGGAGGCGGCCCTCGCTGCATGCTCGCCGCGGCACCGCCGTGTCCCGAAGGGGGTCGCAACACGCCGCTACCGCGCCGCAATAGCGGCGTGTTGCGACCCCCTGCGCTGCGCCTGCGCTTCGGTCTGCAGTGTGTTGCGACCCCGTTCGCGCCGCAGCCCGTGACCTGCGCACGTGCGGGGCGCGCGGTCAGCGGGGCGTGAAGGTGAGGAGGTCGACGGAGACTGTCGTCGTCGCGGCCTCGGCGGGGGCGGCATCGGCGTGGCGGGCGGAGGGGCCCATGGCCGCCAGGGCGCGTCGGAGGGCGTCGTCGAGTGTCAGAGCGTAGTCGATGTGTTCGCGCGCCAGCGGGGCGTACAAAGCGTCTGCGGCGGCGATGACGTCCTCGGCCTTGTCGGTAGGGATGTCGAGCATGCCGCCGGTCTCCCGCAGGGAGGCCAGGTGGTCGGCACGGGGTACCACGACCGCGAGGGTACCGCCCGGCTGGAGGACGCGGTGGAACTCGGCAAGATTACGGGGCGCGAACACGTCCAGCACGGCGTCCACGCTGTGCGAGCGCACGGGGAGCGGACGCCAGGTGTCCGCCACCAGCCCGTCGATGTCCGGGGAGGAGCGCACGGCTCGGGCGACGGCGGTGGGGGAGAGGTCCATCGCCAGGCCGACTGTGCCAGGGGAGGCGGCGAGCACGGCGCGAAGGTAGTGGCCCGTGCCGGCGCCGGCGTCGAGGACTCGCGCGCCCGGCGGCAGGGCAACTGCTGACGCGAGGGCTGTCGCGATGGGAGCGTACGCTCCGCCCTCCAGCACCGTGTCGCGCGCGTCCAGCATCTCGGCCGTGTCGCCGACGAACCTGCTCCCGCCGCCGAGGAGGGACACGTAACCGCGCTTGTTCACGTCGTGCCGATGCCCGTCGGCGCAGCCCAGCGCGAGACGGTCGACGGGCGCCAGGTCTCGCCCGCAGACGGGGCAGCGCAGCCACGAGGCCAGACGGTCCAGGTCGGTCATGGCAGCCTCCGCGAACGGTCGGTGATGGGAAGGGTCGGGGATACGCGAAAGCGCCGGTGCAAAACTGCACCGGCGCCTTCACAGCGGATCAGTGGTGGCCGTGGCCCGACTCGAGTTCGCCGCGGGTCGGGGGACCAGCCGGTCCTCGAAGAACCAGCGGGACAGGCTCGCGCGCATGCGGGTGCCGGCAGTGATCTTGCCGCGCTTGTTCGGGCGCACCATCAGCGGCTCGTACGTCTCGAAGCTGACCAGACGCCAGCGCTCGTAGTCGCTGAGCTGCTCGTGCACCTCGATGAACTCGCCACCGGGGAGCTTCACGATGCGGCCGGTCTCGTAGCCGTGCAGTGCGATGGTGCGGTCCTTCTTCGCCAGCGCGATGCAGATGCGCTTGGTGAGGAAGTACGCGACGACCGGGCCGACGAACAGCAGCGCCTGGAGGGTGTGGATGACGCCCTCCATCGTGAGCTTGAAGTGCGTCGCGATGATGTCCGACGAGGCCGCAGCCCAGAACACCGCGTAGAAGGTCGTGCCTGCCGCGCCGATGGCCGTACGGGTGGCCGCGTTGCGCGGACGGTCCAGGATGTGGTGCTCGCGCTTGTCGCCGGTGACCCACGCCTCGATGAAGGGGTAGATCATCACGGTCACGATGAAGAGGCCGAGGATGGCGACGGGGACGATGATGTTGAACGACCACGTGCGGTTGAGCCAGACGAACTCCCAGCCCGGCGGGACCAGACGCAGCGCGCCGTCCGCGAAGCCGATGTACCAGTCCGGCTGGGTGCCGGCGGACACGGGGAGGGGTCGTACGGGCCGTAGTTCCAGATCGGGTTGATGGTGAAGAACGACGCCATGGCCGCGATGACACCGAACACGATGAAGAAGAACCCGCCGGCCTTCGCCGCGTACACCGGCAGGACCGGGTAGCCGACGACGTTGCCCTGCGTGCGTCCGGGAGCCGCGTACTGCGTGTGCTTGTGGACGACCACGAACACCAGGTGGAGCGCGATGAACGCGACCACCAGTGCGGGCAGCAGCAGGATGTGCAGCGTGTAGAGGCGTCCGACGATCGCGGTGCCCGGGAACTCGCCGCCGAAGAGCAGGAACGAGATCCAGGTGCCGACGACGGGGAGGCCCTTGACCAGGCCGTCGATGATCCGGAGGCCGTTGCCCGAGAGCAGGTCGTCCGGGAGCGAGTAGCCCGTGAAGCCCTCGGCCATCGCCAGGATGAACAGCGTGAAGCCGATCACCCAGTTCAGCTCGCGCGGCTTGCGGAACGCGCCCGTGAAGAAGATGCGGAGCATGTGCAGGCCGATCGCGGCCACGAACAGCAGCGCCGCCCAGTGGTGGATCTGGCGCACGAGCAGGCCGCCGCGCACCTCGAACGAGATGTTGAGGGTGGACTCCATCGCCGCGGACATGTGGATGCCCTTGAGCGGCACATAGGAGCCGTTGTAGACGACCTCGGCCATCGACGCCTGGAAGAAGAACGTCAGGAACGTTCCGGTCAGCAGGATGACGATGAAGCTGTAGAGGGCGACCTCACCGAGCAGGAAGGACCAGTGGTCGGGGAAGATCTTGCGACCGAACTCCTTGACCGCGCCCGAGATGCTGGTGCGGTCCTCGATGTAGTTGGCGGCGGCAGCGGTGAAGCCGCCGCTCTTGGCCGTGGTGGGTGCCGCAGGGGCTGCGGCGGTCGACGTGCTCAATGACGCTCCCAGAAACTCGGGCCGACGGGCTCGTGGAAGTCGCTGCGGGCGACCAGATAGCCTTCGGCGTCAACGGTGATCGGCAGCTGCGGCAGAGGCCGCTTCGCCGGTCCGAAGATGACCTGCGCTTCGTGCGTGATGTCGAACTGCGACTGGTGGCACGGGCACAGCAGGTGGTGGGTCTGCTGCTCGTAGAGTGCCACGGGGCACCCGACGTGCGTGCAGATCTTGGAGTAGGCGACGATGCCGTCGTAGTTCCAGTTCTCGCGGCCCTTGGACACGTGCAGGTCCTCGGGCTTGAGGCGCATGAGCAGGACGGCCGCCTTGGCCTTCTGCTCCAGCATGTCGGGGGCGTCGTTGAGGCCCTCGGGGATGACGTGGAAGGCGCTGCCGAGCGTGACGTCGGAGGCCTTGATCGGCGTGCCGGACGGGTCGCGGGTCAGACGGATGCCCTTGGCCCACATCGTCTGCGACAGCAGCTCGGCCGGGTCGACGCCCTGCGGCGCGAGACCGCGGAAGAGGATGATGCCGGGCAGCGGGAAGGCGATCAGCGCGCCGATGAGGCTGTTGCGGATCAGGACCCGGCGGTTGAAGCCGGACTCCTCGTCGGCCTGGCGGAAGATCTCCGCGGCGCGCTCGGTGGTCTGCTCGGAGCCGCGCACGGGGTGCCGGAGGTCGACGCCCTCCTTCTCGTGCATGAGGGCCTTGCCCCAGTGCACCGCGCCGATGCCGATCGCGAGGAGGGCCAGCGTGATGCCGATGCCGATGAACAGGTTGTTCAGGCGGACCGAGCCCGGGTCGCTGGCGTTGATCGGGAACGCCATGTAGGCGGCGACCGCCCAGACCGAGCCTGCGATCGACAGGTAGAACAGCGTGTAGACGGTGCGCTCGGCGCGCCGCTCCTTGCGGGGGTCGAGGTCGGTCACCCGGGGCCGGTGCGGCGGGAAGCCGGGGTTCTCCACGGCGTCGCGGATGATCACCGCCGTTCCGGGGTCGCCGGTCCGGTGCACGTCGACGGCCGACGAACTGGCTGGCGTCAGCTCGTGACCGCCGTTCTCGTCCTGTGCCATTGTTCTCCTTCTTACGCTGTGCTTCTACAAGTACGACAGAACGGTCAGTTGGACTTCGCCGTGATCCACACGGTCAGGGCCACGATGGCGCCCAGACCGAAGATCCAGAGGAAGAGTCCCTCGGCCACCGGGCCGAGCGAGCCGAGCTCGATGCCGCCCGGGGACGGGTTGTTCTGGATGTACTTGAGGTACGTGATGATGTCGGCCTTGCCCTGGGGCGAGATGTTCAGATCGTTGAAGACCGGCATGTTCTGCGGGCCGGTGATCATGGCCTCGTAGATGTGCTTGGCGCTCACGCCGGTGAGCGGCGGGGCGTACTTGCCCTCGGTGAGGGCTCCACCGGCGCCGGCGACGTTGTGGCACATCGCGCAGTTGATCCGGAAGAGCTGGGCGCCGTTGGCGGCGTCGCCCTTGCCTGCGAGGAACTTCTGCTCGGGGATGGACGGCCCGGGAGCCAGCGAGGCCACGTAGTCGGCCAGGGCCGCGACCTCTTCGTTCGAGAACTGGACCGGCTTCTGCTCGGCCTGCGGGCCCTGCATCTGCATGGGCATGCGGCCGGTGCCGACCTGGAAGTCGACCGCGGCGGCGCCGACGCCGATGAGCGACGGTGCGTTGACCGTGCCCTGGGCGTCCATGCCGTGGCAGGTGGCGCAGTTGGCCTGGAACAGCTTCTCGCCCTGCGAGACCGAGGACTTGCTGGCGGTCTGGACCTGCGGGGTCTCGGCGGAGGCCGTGGTGGTGGTGAACGCGGCGTAGGCTCCGCCGGTCAGGCCGAGGCCGATGGCGAGCAGCGCGACGGTGGCGAGCGGGTGGCGGCGACCGGTCTTGCGCGCGGCCTTCGCATTACGCGAGGGCGCTGCTGCGCGGGACTTCTGGGTGCCGGGGACGCGGGGACGCATGAGGTGAGGTCAGCTCCTGTTGATCTATCGGATGATGTAGATGACCGCGAACAGTCCGATCCACACGACGTCGACGAAGTGCCAGTAGTACGACACGACGATGGCGCTCGTGGCCTCTTTGTGGCCGAAGGTCTTGACCGCGAAGGCGCGGCCGATGACGAGGAGGAAGGCGATGAGGCCGCCGGTGACGTGCAGGGCGTGGAAGCCGGTCGTCAGATAGAAGGCGGAGCCGTAGGCGTTGGCGTTGAGCGAGATGCCCTCGGAGACGAGCGTGGCGTACTCGAGCACCTGGCCGGAGACGAAGATGGCGCCCATGATGTAGGAGAGGGCGAACCACTCCACCATGCCCCACTTCCAGAACTTCAGCAGCCCGGCCGAGTGGCGCGGCTGGAGCCGCTCCGCGGCGAAGACGCCCATCTGGCAGGTGATGGAGCTCAGCACGAGGATCGTGGTGTTCACGGCCGCATAGGGGATGTTCAAGTGCTGCGTCTCCGCGGCCCACAGGTCCGGCGACGTCGACTTGAGCGTGAAGTAGATCGCGAACAGGCCCGCGAAGAACATCACCTCGGAGCCGAGCCAGACGATCGTGCCGACGGCCACGACATTGGGCCGGTTGATCGCCGGCGCACTCGTTGCAGGGGAAATGGAGGTGCTCGTCACAAATCCCATTATGGCTGAAAAGAAGCCGTGGTTTTCTCACCTGAATGGCAGGAATCTGCTCCGATTCAGGAAACGACCCCCGTACACCTGGTACAAACGGGCGGCTCCCCGTGGCGTGTCGCCTCCCCATAGGATCGCAGTATGACGGAAAAGCAGTCCTGGTCGTCCGTGCTCACCTCCCTCCTGGCCCGTGAGGACCTCAGTGTGGCGGACGCGGCGTGGGCGATGGACCAGGTCATGTCGGGCGAGGCCACGGAGGCCCAGCTCGCCGCTTTCCTGATCGCGCTGCGGGCCAAGGGCGAGACCGTGGACGAGATCGTCGGCTTCCGCGACGCCATCCTCGACCACGCGGTCCCGCTGGCCGTGGACCCGATGGCGCTCGACATCGTCGGCACCGGAGGCGACCGCTTCGGCACCGTGAACGTCTCCACCACGGCCTCCATCGTCGCCGCGGCCGCGGGGTTCCCGTCATCAAGCACGGCAACCGGGCGGCCAGCTCGTCGTCCGGATCGTCGGACGTGCTGGCCGCGCTCGGCATCGACCTGACCCTGCCGCCGGCCCGCGTGGCCGAGGTGCTGAAGAGCACCGGGATCACCTTCGCGTTCGCGAGCGCCTTCCACCCGGGCTTCGCCAACGCCGGCCCCGTGCGGTCGCAACTCGGCGTGCCGACGGTGTTCAACTTCCTCGGGCCGCTGTGCAATCCGGCGCGCCCCGAGGCGTCAGCGGTCGGCGTCGCGACGCTCGACCGCATCCCGCTGATCGTCGGCGTGTTCCAGACCCGCGGCGCGACCGCACTGGTCTTCCGCGGCGACGACGGCCTCGACGAGCTGTCGACCACCGGTCACAGCCACGTCTGGGAGGTCTCCAGGGGCCTCGTCACCGAGCACGACATCGATCCGCGTGATCTGGGCATCCCGCGCGCCAGGATCGAGGATCTGCTCGGGAAGGACGCCGCGTACAACGCGGCGGTCGTGCGTGCCGTGCTCGCGGGCCAGGAGGGCCCCGTGCGCGACATCGTGCTGCTCAACGCGGCGGCCGGGCTCGTGTCCTACGAGCTCGCGTCCGACCCGTCGAGGGTCCAGGTGTCCATCCTGGATCGGTTCCGTTCGCACATGGCGGTCGCCGCCCAGGCGATCGACTCCGGGGCTGCGGCCGCGAAGCTCGAGGAATGGGTCGAGGCGACGCACTGACAGCAAGTGGAAGGAAGGGTTTTCGATGAAGAAGCTCATCAACGACGTACCCGACGTCGTAGCCGAGTCCCTCGCGGGGTTCGGACGGGCTCACGCGGACATCGTGACGGTGTCCCAGGACCCCCGCTTCGTCTCCCGGGCCGACGGCCCGGTGCGCGGCAAGGTCGGCCTGGTCAGCGGTGGAGGCAGTGGCCACGAGCCGCTGCACGCCGGCTTCGTGGGCAAGGGCATGCTCGACGCCGCGGTTCCGGGTGAGGTCTTCACCTCGCCGACGCCGATGCCGATCGTGGAGGCCACCAAGGCCGCGGACGGCGGGGCGGGCGTGCTCCACATCGTCAAGAACTACACGGGGGACGTGCTGAACTTCGAGACGGCCGCCGATCTGGTGGCCGCGGAGGGCATCACGGTGCGGGCCGTCGTCACCAACGACGACGTCGCCGTCCAGGACTCCCTCTACACGGCCGGCCGTCGCGGTGTCGCGGGCACCGTGCTGGTGGAGAAGATCGCCGGAGCGGCGGCCGACCGCGGCGACGACCTCGACGCCGTCACCGCGGTGGCGGAGAAGGTCAACGCCAACGTGCGCTCGATCGGCCTGGCGCTGACCGACGGCACCGTCCCGCACGCGGGCCAGCCCGGCTTCGTGCTCCCGGAGGACGAGATCGAGTTCGGCGTCGGCATCCACGGCGAGCCGGGCCGCGAGCGGATCAAGCTCGAGCCCGCCGACCGCCTGGTCGACCGGATGATGGACGCCATCCTCACCGATCTGCCGTTCTCGTCGGGGGACACCGTGCTGCTGTTCGTCAACGGCATGGGCGGCACGCCGCTCTCGGAGCTCTACATCCTGTTCCGGCGCGCGGCGGAGATCCTGGACGAGAAGGGGATCGTCCTCGGCCGGTCGCTGGTCGGGAACTACGTCACCTCGCTGGAGATGCAGGGCGCCTCGATCTCGGTGCTGAAGCTGGACGACGAGCTGACCGCCCTGTGGGACGCGCCGGTGCACACCGCTGCGCTCCGCTGGGGCGTGTGAGCCCTCGGGACGTGGGCGGGCGTACGCTCCACAGACCGGATGACACGACACGAGGAAGGATGCGCTGATGGCGCTGGACACGAACTGGGTCACCTCCTGGATCTCGGCCGCAGCGACGACCGTGGGCGAGCACAAGGGTGAGCTGAACACGCTCGACCGGGAGATCGGCGACGGCGACCACGGCGAGAACATGGACCGCGGGATGCGCGCGTCCGTGGACGCGCTCGCGAAACTGCCGGCCGACGCGACGCCGTCCGCGGTGCTGCGCTCGGTGGCGATGACCCTGATCTCCACCGTCGGCGGGGCGTCCGGGCCGCTGTACGGCACGGCTTTCCTCAAGGCTTCCGAGCCGGTCGGCGCCGCGGACGCGATCGACGGGGAGACCCTGGTGGCGCTGCTCACCGCGGCGCGCGACGGCATCGTGTCCCGCGGCAAGGCGGAGTCCGGCGACAAGACGATGGTCGACGCCTGGACCCCCGCGGTGGAGGCGGCTTCGGCCGCGCTCGCCGCGGGGGACGCTCCCGCGGCGATCCTCGACGCCGCGGCCGGGGCGGCCGAGCAGGGCTCGGACGCCACCATCCCGCTCGTCGCCCGGAAGGGCCGCGCCAGCTATCTGGGCGAGCGCTCGGCCGGTCACCGCGACCCGGGCGCGCAGTCCACCGCGCTGATCCTGCGGGCCGCTGCCGAGGCGGCGGGATGACCGGCGGTTCGACCGCGCGGGTCGGGCTCGTCTTCGTCTCGCACAGCTCGCAGCTCGCCGCCGGCGCCGTCGCCCTCGCCGGGCAGATGGCGCCGTCGGTGACGCTGCTGCCGGCGGGCGGCACGGACGACGACGGGATCGGCACGAGCTTCGGCAAGGTGATGACCGCGGTGGGCGAGGCCGACCAGGGTTCCGGCGTCGTGGTCGTCAGCGATCTCGGCTCGGCACTCCTGACGGCGGAGACCGTGCTCGACATGCTGCCGGAGGACGAGCGCGCCCGCGTGCGCGTCGTCGACGGGCCTTTCGTGGAGGGCGGCGTCGCCGCGGCCGTGGCCGCGGAGACCGGCGCCGACCTCGCGGGGTCGCGGCCGCGGTGGAAGGCGCGCGATCGGCGTGGGCCGACGCGGAGGCGGCGTCGGTCGCCGAGCCTGTCGCTGCCGAGTCGGCCTCGCCGTCCGAAACGCCGGCCGCCGTGCGCGGCGCGGACGGGTACACGCGCGAGGTGCTCGTGCGCAACCCGCAGGGCCTGCATGCCCGGCCTGCCGCCGAGTTCGTCAAGCTGGCCAATACGTTCCCGGTGAAGGTGACCGTGAACGGCAAGGACGCCAAGAGCCTTCTCGGCGTGATGTCCCTCGGCCTCACGGCCGGCGCCACGGCCTCCATCGCGTCGCCGGACAGTGCAGGGGAATCCGCCGTGGACGCCCTGGTCGACCTGGTGGAGAGCGGCTTCGGGGAGGTCTGAGATGGCATCGGCGGTCCAGAGGCTCATCCCCGCGTCGTTCACCCCCGTCCCGTCGTACCGCCCGGCGCGGATCGTCGGCTTCGAGGCGGTCACGGCCTTCGCGCGGGGCGAGGAAGAGGGGCTCGACGCGATCGGCATCGCCGTCGGGACGGGAGGCCCGGTCGACGCCGACCTCGGCCTCGATCGCGACGCGCTCGAGCGCGCCGGGTTCGAGGGCAAGGCCGGCCAGACCCTCCTGGTCCCGACCGAGGCCGCCCCCGTGCTCTACGCAGTCGGCTCGGGCGATCCGCAGGAGCTCACCGCCGACACACTTCGCGACCTGTCCGCGACGTTCGCTCGCGCGGCGTCGTCGTCGGCCGCGCTCGGTCTCCGCCTGCCGGCGACAGGCGCTGTGCCGCCCGAGCGGGTCGGCCAGGTCGTCGCCGAGGGCGCGCTGCTCGGCCGCTACCGCTACTCCGAGCTGAAGTCGGCGCCGACCGTCACCGAACTGACCCGCCTCGAGGTGCTCGTGGACGAGGCTCCGTCCGCCGCTGTGGCCGACGGCCTCCCCGCCGGTGCGGTCACCGCGCGCGGCGCCGCCATCGCCCGTGACCTCGCCAACACCCCGCCCGGCCACCTGACGGCCACCGACTTCGGCGACCTCGCCGAGGAGCTGGCGGCCGACTTCGGGCTGGAGGTGGAGGTCTTCGACCGGCAGCAGCTCGTCGGTCTGGGCTGCGGCGGCCTGCTCGGGGTCAACGCCGGGAGCGCCGAGGAGCCGCGGATGATCCGGCTGCGCTACGTCCCGGACGGCGAGCCGACCGGCCATCTTGCGCTCGTCGGCAAGGGCATCATGTACGACTCCGGCGGCATCAGCCTCAAGCCCTCGGATCCGATGCACCTGCTGATGAAGATGGACATGGGCGGCGCCGCGGCGATCTTCGGTGCGCTGTCCAGCCTCCAGGACCTGGGCTGCACGACGATGGTCACGGCGTTCCTGATGTGCACGGACAACATGCCGTCCGGTTCCGCGTACAAGCTGGGCGACGTGCTCACGGCGCGCGGCGGCACGACCGTGGAGGTCAAGAACACCGACGCCGAGGGGCGCCTCGTGCTGATGGACGGCCTGGTCCTCGCCACGGAGGAGGAGCCCGACGCGGTCGTGGACATCGCGACGCTCACCGGCGGGGCGCTGCTGGCGCTCGGGCCGGCCCGGGCCGCGCTGTTCAGCAACGATCAGGCGCTCGCCGACGCGATCGTGTCGGCCTCCCGGAGCACCGACGAGAAGGTCTGGCAGCTTCCGCTGGAGACCGCCTACCGCAAGCTGCTGGACTCCGACATCGCCGACCTCGCCAACGTCGGCGGACCCTACGCGGGCGCGACGACGGCCGCGCTGTTCCTGCGCGAGTTCGTCGGCGGGACGCCCTGGGCGCACCTCGACATCGCAGGCACGATGAACGCGGACAGCGACGACGCCTGGCGCTCCAAAGGCGCAACCGGCTACGGCGCCCGGCTCCTGGCCGAACTGGCTCTCCGCTTCCAGCCTCCGCCGCGCAGGTAACGGAGGAGAACCCGGCGGCTGCGCCCGGATCGCGGCCAACGGAGGACATCCGGCCGAAACCGACCCCGATCTCCTCCGCTCCCCGACGCGCCCGGACCGTCGGCAACGGAGGAGATCGCGGCCTGGCAGCGCCGGATTTCCTCCGCTGGCTGCCGACACGCCGGCGCCGCGTACGGATCTCCTCCGTTCGCGACGGCTACAGGTCGGCCGCCATCTCCAACTCCAGCGTGCTGCGGTCGAGCGGATACGGCTGCGTGTTGCCGGTGAAGGCGAAGCCGCGGCGTTCGTAATACCGGATCGCGGCCGCGTTGCGCTCGTGGACCTCCAGCAGCAGCCGCCCCGAGCGGAGGCGCGCCCAGTCGACGACGGCGTCCAACAGCGCGTCGGTGACGCCGTGCGCGCGGCCGCGCAGGGCGGGCGTCACGTACACGCCGACCAGATGCGGGTCGGGTGATCCCGTCGCGTGGAAGCCGCCCATCGTCCCGATCCAGCGTCCGTCCCGCGCCACCGCCGCGAACAGCCTGCTGCTCGTGGAGGTGTTGGCCGCCCGCCGCCGCCAGTGCTCGTCGGGGTGCGTCCGGGCGGTCGCCAGCGTCTCGAGGAACGCGATGGGCGTGTCCTCCAGCATCTCCAGCCGGATCGCGCGGTACGCGGTCCAGTCGGCCTCCTCGCTCGGGCGGACGACCCAGCCGGTCGTCACGTCAGTTCCGCTCGGCCAGCAGCGCCTCGGTCTCGGCGAGCAGGATGGCCGTGCAGAGTCCGTCGAGGGCCGCGCGGAGCTCCGCCAGCGGCGGGAACGTCGGCGCGATGCGGATGTTCGCGTCGCGCGGGTCCTCGCCGTACGGGTAGGTCGCCCCGGCGGGCGTCACCGCGATGCCGGCCTCCTTGGCGAGCTGGACGGCGCGTTTGGCGCAGCCGTCCAGAACGTCCAGGCTCACAAAGTAGCCGCCGTGCGGGGCGTTCCAGGCGCCCGCGCCCCACGGCTGCAGCCGCGCGCGGAAAGCCTCGTCGACCGCGGCGAACTTGGGCTCCAGGATCGCGCGGTGCTTCTCCATGTGCGCCGCCAGGCCATCCTGGTCGCGGAGCAGCCGAACGTGGCGGAGCTGGTTGATCTTGTCCGGTCCGATGCTCTGTGCGGCCGAGTTGTGCTGGAACCAGGCGATGTTCGCCTCCGACCCGCCGATGAAGGCCACGCCGGCGCCCGGGTACGTGACCTTGGACGTGGAGGCGAAGATCAGCGGGCGATCCGGGTTGCCCGCCTCGGCGGCCAGCGCAAGGATATCGATCGGCTCCGGCCGCTCGTCGCTCAGGTGGTGGACGACGTAGGCGTTGTCCCAGAACAGCCGGAAGTCGGGCGCGGCGGGCAACGACACCAGCGCGCAGGCGACCTCCTCGCTGTAGACCGCGCCGGTCGGGTTGGAGTACACCGGCACGCACCACATGCCCTTGATGCTGTCGTCCGTCGCCAGCAGCGTCTCGATCGTCGCGATGTCCGGGCCGTCCTCGTTCATCGGCACCGCGATCATCCGGATGCCGAAGCGCTCGCAGATCGTGAAGTGCCGGTCGTAGCCCGGCACCGGCGCGAGGAAGCTGATCGACTGGTGGCCCCACGGGAGGTCGCCGCCGGGCACACCGTGCAGCAGCGCCTGCGCGACGGTGTCGTGCATGACCGTGAGGCTGGAGTTGCCGAGCGCGAGGAGCTGGGCGACCGGCACCCGCAGCGCGTCCGCGAAAATCGCGCGCAGCTCGGGCAGGCCGTTCGGACCACCGTAGTTGCGCAGGTCCGTCCCCGCGGCGTCGCGGTAGGCCCCGTCGGGGAGGTGCAGGAGGTCGTTCGAGAGGTCGAGCTGCTCGGCTGACGGCTTGCCGCGCGTGATATCGAGTACGAGGCCGGCGGCCTTCAGCTCGTCGTAGGCGCGCACGAAGTCGGCGTGCGCGGCTCGGAGCGCTTCGGTGTCGAGGTCGGCGAGAGGTGAGGGAGCGGTGGTCACAAACCGATCGTACCGGCGCGCTGGCGTCGACGACCCGGCGTGACGTGCGAACATCCGTTGTGTGACGGACGATCTGAAGCGCGGACGCGGGCACACCCGGGTCAAGCTGTACGTGGCCCTGGGGGTCGGCATCGTGGTGGCGGTGGCTGCCGCCTTCTTCGAGGTGCTGCACCACGCGATCCTGACCGGGTGGGCGGCGGCCTGCCTGGTGTACGTCGTGTGGGTCTGGTCGACGATCTGGCGCATGGACGCGGGCCAGACGCGCAGCCACGCGACGCTGGAGGACCCGGGTCGGAGGACCGTGGACCTGGTGCTCACCATCACCGCGCTGGTGAGCGTGTTCGCGGTCGTGTGGGTCCTCGTCGAGGCGCGCAGTCTCAAGGGCGGCGCGCAGCTCGCGGTGGCGCTGCTCGCGATCGTGAGCATCGCGCTGTCGTGGGTGCTCGTCCACACCCTCTACACCCTCCGTTACGCGCGGATCTACTACCGCAAGGACGGCGGCGTCGACTTCAACCAGAAGGAGCCGCCGCAGTACAGCGACTTCGCCTACCTCTCGTTCACGCTCGGGATGACGTTCCAGGTGTCGGACACGGACATCACCAGCACGTACCTGCGCCGGACGATCATCCGCCACACGCTGCTGTCCTACGTGTTCGGCACGGTCATCGTCGCGACGACCGTCAACCTGGTGGCGGGATTGACCTAGCGCCCTGCCGACCTAGCGCCCGGCGGACCTAGCGCCCGGCGGATCTAGCGCTCGGCGGACCTAGCGCTCGTAGCGGACGAAGCGGTACCGCATCCCGTTCGCCGCCTCCAGCCACGGCCCGGGGTCGCCGTGCCACTCAGGACCGAGCTTCGGCGCGAACGTGTCGCCCGCCACGGCGAGGTCGATCTCGGTCACCTCGACCCGGTCGGCGAGCGGCAGGGACTGCGTGTACAGCTCCGCGCCGCCCATGATCCACACGGTCCCGGTCCCGGTCCCGGTCCCGGCGGCGCTGAGCGCTCGGTCGAGGGAGTGGACGACCTCCGCGCCGCGAGCCTCATAGCCCGCGTCGCGCGTCACGACGACGTTCGCCCGGCCTGGGAGGGGCCGGAACCGCTCGGGCAGGGACTCCCAGGTGCGCCGGCCCATGATCACCGGGTCGCCGTCGGTCAGCTCGCGGAAATGCTTGAGGTCCTCGGGCAGGTGCCACGGCATCACGCCCCCGGCGCCGATCACGCGGTCGTGGGCCTGCGCCCAAATCAGGGCGACGGTACTGCTGAGGGCGGGCGTCATACGGCCACGGCCGCGCGGATGGCGGGGTGGTGCTGGTAGTCCTCCACCACGAAGTCCTCGTACCGGTAGTCGAAGAGGCTCTCCGGCTTCCGGGTGAACCGCAGGGTGGGCGCGGGATAGGGGTCGCGGGCGAGCTGCTCCGTCACCTGCTCGACGTGGTTGTCGTAGATGTGGCAGTCGCCGCCGGTCCAGACGAAGTCGCCGGGCTCCAGGCCGACCTGCTGGGCGACCATCATCGTGAGGAGGGCGTAACTGGCGATGTTGAACGGGACGCCGAGGAACATGTCGGCGCTGCGCTGGTAGAGCTGGCAGGAGAGCCGGCCGTCGGCGACATAGAACTGGAAGAACGCGTGGCACGGGGCGAGCGCCATGTCCGGGATGTCGGCGACGTTCCAGGCGGAGACGATGATCCGGCGCGAGTCCGGGTCGCGGCGCAGGGTGTCGACCACCTGCTGGATCTGGTCGATGCGGGTTCCGTCGGGCGCCGGCCACGACCGCCACTGCACGCCGTAGACCGGGCCGAGCTCGCCGCGCTCGTCGGCCCACTCGTCCCAGATCGTGACGCCGTTGTCGCGCAGCCACCCCACGTTGCTCTCGCCGCGGAGGAACCACAGCAGCTCGTAGGCGATGGACTTGAAGTGCACTCGCTTGGTGGTGATCAGCGGGAAGCCCTCGGCGAGGTCGAACCGGAGCTGGCGGCCGAACACGCTGCGCGTCCCGGTGCCCGTGCGGTCGGACTTGTGGCTGCCGTTCGCGAGGACGTCGCGCAGCAGGTCTTCGTACGGAGTCGGGATCGGCGTGCTCATCGAGACGATGGTACCGCCAGGATGGCCCGTGACCCGGTGGACGTTCCGGTCGTAGGCTCAGAACATGGAACGGGCCGATGGCGTGGAGAGGGACGGCGTCGCGGAACCGGGCGGAGCAGTCCGCCACAGCGACGACGAGCTCGCCGACGCCCTCCAGGTGGAGGTCGACCGGGCGACGGCGGCGATCCCGATCGTGGCGGGGCCGCTCGCCGCCGCGGACGGGGACGGCGCGGCGACCCTCAGCGACGCGGAGGTCACGGCGATCGTGAACGCGGACCTCCGGGTCCACGACACATTCGGGGCGATCCAGCATCTCCAGAACGTGCTGCAGGCGCGGGCGACGGCGGCGATTCCGGTGGTGGGGGAGCCGGCGGACGCCGTCGTCGGGGGAGTGGATGCAGCGGAAGAGTACGACGAGGACGACGACTGGGCCGGGCCGCCGACGCAGTTGATCAGCTTCGACGACCTCCCGTCGCGGCGCCGGGACGATGGGCCGCAGCCGACGTACAGCGTGTGGGTGGGGGCGGCCGTGCCGCAGCCGGTGGCGGAGTCGGCCGCGCAGGAGCCGCCGGTGGCGGCGGCCGCGGAGAACCCGGAGGCGCCGGAGTCACCTGCGCCGGCGCAGCCGGTGGTCTCGCCGCCCAAGTTCCCGACGATCGCGCTCGACACCTCGTCCTCCGCGACCGAGCGGGCGTCCGCTCCCGCGGCTCCCGCACCGCGCGTCGAGCCGCTGGGTCTCGTACCCGCCGAGTACGCGCCGCGCGACTCCCAGCCGGTCCCGTTGCTCCCGGACGCCCTCCCCGTCGCGCCCGCCGCGCCGGTGGCCGGAGCCGCCGAGCCCGCGCCGGCCGACCCTGCACCGGCCGCGGCGACCCCCGGTCAGCTGGACGCTGTCGCCGCGCACAGCACGCCGACTCCCGTCGCGCCGCCGCGGCCGCCCGAGGACTCCGCACTGCACCCCGGCCCGGTCGCGCCTCCCGTGTTCGTGCCGGAGACCGTGGACCTGGGGCCCACGCCGTTCGAACGGCGCGCGGGGCACGCGTCCCGGCTGTTCTGGCTGTGGTTCGCCGGCACCTCCTCGCTGATCAGCGTGGGCGTCGGCGCGACCCTGTTCCTGCTCGGGCTGAGCCTCCGGCAGCTCCTGGTCGCGACGCTGTTCGGTGTCGCGCTGTCGTTCCTGCCGCTCGGGCTCGGGACGCTCGCCGGCAAGTGGAGCGGGCAGCCGACCATGGTGGTGTCGCGCGCCACGTTCGGCTTGCGGGGGAACGCCCTCCCGACCGTGCTGGCGCTGGTCACCAAGCTGTTCTGGGGCGCGGTGCTGCTCTGGCTGGCGGGGTCGGCCGCGGGGTCGCTGGCGGTCTCGGAGGGCTGGTCGCACGGTGCCGCGATCCCGACCGCGATCGCGCTTGTCGTGACGATCGCCGTCGCCGGCGTGGTCGCCTACTTCGGCTACGGGCTCGTCTCGCGGGTCCAGCTCGTCCTCACGATCGCGTCGGCGGCGCTGATCGCCGTGACGATCGCAGCCACCTGGCGGCACGTCGACGTGTCGCGCGCGCTCGCCGTGCCCGACGCGCTCTGGACGCACGTCGTGACCGGCGCTGTGCTCGTGTTCAGCTACGTCGGTCTGGCCTGGGCCATGAGCAGCGCGGAGGTCGCCCGGTACCAGCGCCGGCGCTCGTCCGGCGCGGCGGGGATGCTGTGGGCGACGTTCGGGGCCGGCGTGCCGCCGTTCGTGCTCGTCTCCTACGGCGGTCTGCTCGCGGCCTCCGACCCGCACCTGGCCGCCGAGCTGGCGAGCGACCCGGTGGGAGGGTTCGTGCAGCTCGGCCTCCCCGCCTGGTACCCCGTCCCACTGCTGCTGGCGGTCGGGCTCAGCCTCATCTCGGCGCTGGTGCTCACGGTCTACTCGGGCGGCTTCACCCTCGACGCGCTCGGCGTACGGCTCGGCCGGCGCTGGAGCACACTGGTCATCGCCGCCGCGATCGCGGTCGCAGGAGTCGTGCTCGCCCTCACGGTGAGGGACCTGGACGTGGTCATCCGCGGCGTCCCGACCGCGCTGTCGGTGCCTGTCGCCGCCTGGGCCGGGCTGTTCGCCGGCGAGATGATGCTGCGCACGCGCCGTTTCCACCACGGCTCACTGCTGAACCGCGGGGGCGTCTACCCGGACTGGCGCTGGATCAACCTCACGATGCTCGTGGTCGCGAGCGCGATCGGGCTCGGCTTCGTCAGCTCGCCGCTGCCGTGGCTGGCCTGGGAGGGCTACCTGTTCCGGCTGCTCGGGGCCGACCCGCATGCCGGCATCGGCACGAGCAACGTCGGAGTGCTGCTCGCGCTCGGGATCGGGTTGGTGACACCGATGGTGTCGGGCGTGCGCGCGGTGCGCCGGCAGGAGCGTTCGGAGGCCTGACGGCGTCGGCGACGGAGGACATCCGGCCCCACCACCCCATAAAACGCAGCCAACGGAGGACCCGCGGCCCCTAGCCGGCCCCATCTCCTCCGTTACCGACTTCGTGGGGGCGACGCGCGGCTCCCACGGCCGCGGCCAACGGAGGAGATCCGGCCCGGGGACGGCCCCGCATCCTCCCTTGGCTGCCTCCGACCGGCGTGTCGCGGCGGAAGTCCTCCGCCGGCGACGAGGTCCGTCCCCGACGGCGCCGGGTAGGCTCTACTGCGTGCCGCACACTCTCCGTTCCGTCTGCGAGGTCGTCGAATCGCTCTGGCCGGTCGCCGGCGCGGAGGGGTGGGATGCGCCCGGCCTGGTGTCCGGTGATCCGGCCGCGAGCGTGGAGCGCATCCTCCTCACCGTGGACGCGGTCGCCGCGACGGTCGACGAGGCCGTCGGGATGGGCGCCGACCTGCTCATCGCCCACCACCCGCTGCTGCTGCGCGGCGTGACCTCCGTCGCAGAGGACCGCTACAAGGGCTCGCTGCTGGCCACGCTGATCCGGAACGATTGCGCCCTGATCGCGGCGCATACCAACGCCGACGTGGTCGCTGACGGCACCAGCGCCGTCCTGGCCGCGGCCCTCGGCCTCCGCGACACCGCGCCGATCTCTCCGGCGCCCGACGGCGTCACCGGCATCGGCCGGGTCGGCACCCTGGCCGAGCCGACGACGCTCGGCGCGCTCGCCCGCGCCCTCGCCGACCTCCTGCCGCCGACCGCCGGGGAGTCCGCGCGGCCGGCGACTACCACCAGCCCGTCTCCCGCGTCGCCGTGTGCGGCGGCGCCGGGGACTCGCTGCTCGCCAGCGACGCTGTGCGCAGCGCGGACGTCTACATCACCGCCGACCTGCGCCACCATCCGGCGTCGGAGGCGCGCGAGCAGGCCGTCCTCGGCGGCGGCCCGGCCCTCCTCGACGTCTCGCACTGGGCGAGCGAGTGGCTGTGGCTCGACACGGCCGCCGAGAGCCTCCGCCGCGAGCTTCCCGGTGTGGAGGTCGTCGTCAGCGAGTTGCGCACCGACCCCTGGGATTTCGCGATCCTGCAATGACCCACCGCATCAGATAGAGACAGCAGAGAGCAGAGCATGAAAGCCAGCCCCGCCGACCAGAACGAACTCCTCCGGCTTCAGGCCGCCGACACCCGGCTCAGCCAGCTCGACCACGCCGTCCGCAACCTCCCGCAGGCGGCACAGCTCGCCGCGCTGCAGCCGGAGGTCGACTCCCTCCGGGCCCGGTGGATCGCCGCGACCGGAGAGGTGGAGGACGCCCGCGCCGAGCTGAAGCGCGTCGAGTCGGACGTCGAGCTGGTGGAGGCGCGCAAGCGCCGCGACAGCGAGCGGCTGCAGCACACGTCCTCCGTGAAGGACGTGCAGGCCCTGGAAGCCGAGCTCGCGTCCCTCGCGAAGCGCCAGAACGACCTCGAGGAGATCGAGCTGACCGTGATGGAGCGCTTGGAGGGGCTCGAGGCGACACTGTCCTCCATCGACGCCGAGCGCAACGAGTTGGAGGCACGGGTTCAGGAACTCGAGGCCTCCCGCGACGGCGAGGCCGGCACGGTCGGCGCCCAGCGCGACGCCCTCGCC
Source organism: Streptomyces sp. L7 (assembly GCF_050990935.1). Classification (GTDB taxonomy): domain Bacteria; phylum Actinomycetota; class Actinomycetes; order Actinomycetales; family Microbacteriaceae; genus Leifsonia. The sequence continues at coordinate 458,325 of NZ_CP194644.1, forward strand.
CGCGACCGCGCCACTATCGCCGAGACGCTTCCCGCCGACCTGGTCGCCCTCTACGAGCGGCAGCGTTCGCGGTACGGCGTCGGCGCAGCCCTGCTGCTGCGCGGGGTGTCGATGGGATCGAACGTCAAGCTCACCGAGTCGGACCTGGCCGACATCCGCCGGGCGGCGGACGACGACGTGGTGCTCTGCCCGGACAGCGGTGCGATCCTGATCCGCAACGAGGAGTCGGGACTCTAGTCGCTGCCAGCGGCCTCCGCTCCCGCTGCGCTAGGGTGGGGGCCGGAACGGGTCGGCCAGACGGTCGCGTCGGTCCGCGCGAGCGGGCCGCCGAGGAACGTCCGGGCTCCGCAGAGCAGGGCGGTGGGTAACACCCACCCGGGGCAACCCGCGAGAAAGTGCAACAGAGAGCAGACCGCCTCGCACGCGAGTGCGCGGTAAGGGTGAAACGGTGGTGTAAGAGACCACCAGCGGCCGGGGTGACCCGGCCGGCTGGGTAAACCTCGCCCGGAGCAAGGTCAGACAGGGGACCATGAGGCTGCTCGTCTCGTCCCCGGGTAGACCGCTAGAGGGCGGCGGCGACGTCGTCCCGAGAGAGATGGCCGTCCGCGGCGCGCGAGCGCCGTGACAGAACCCGGCGTATCGGCCGACCCGTTCCCTTCCGCCGATCCGCCGCCGGGCACCTCGCGAGTACGCGAATAGTCTGCGTACTCGGCGGTATTCGGCTGACTTTTCGCGTACTCGGGGTTACTCGGGGTCGGGGTCGGGGTCGGGGTCGGGCGTGAAGCGATAGCCCATGCCGGGCTCGGTGAGGAGGTAGCGCGGGGAGGACGGGACGGGCTCCAGCTTCTTGCGGAGTTGCGCCAGGTAGAGGCGCAGGTAACCGGTGTCGTTCGTGTACTGCGGGCCCCACACCTGCGTGAGCAGAGCCTGGCGCGTGACCAGCCGGCGCGGGTTGCGCACCAGCACCTCCAGGATCTCCCACTCGGTCGGCGTCAGCCGCACCGGCGACTCGCCGTCGGCCGTGCGCTTCAGCACCTGATGGGCCGCGAGGTCGACGGTGATGTCGCCGAAACGCACCGCCGGCTCGTCGGCCGGGCCGGACTGGCGCCGGGTCAGCGCCCGGATGCGCGCCAGCAGCTCGTCGGCCGCGAACGGCTTCGTCACGTAGTCGTCGGCTCCCGCGTCCAGCGCGTCCACCTTGTCGGCCGAGCCGGTGCGCCCGGAGACGACCAGGATCGGGACCGTCGACCAGCCGCGCAGCCCCTCGATCACCTCGATGCCGTTCAGCTCGGGCATCCCGAGGTCGAGCATGACCAGGTCGGGGTGATGCTCCACCGCCTCCGACAGCGCCTCCGCGCCGGTGCGGGCGGTGAGGACTTCGTAGCCTCGCGCCGTGAGGAGGATGCGGAGGGCGCGCAGGATCTGCTGGTCGTCGTCGGCGATCAGGATCCTCATGGCGTCTCCTCCGTGCTGATCGTGGATGTGCTGATCGTGGATGTGCTGGGCGTGGATGTGCTGGGCGTGGATGCGGTCGCGGCCGGCAGCGATACCACCATCGTCAGCCCGCCGCCCGGGGTGTCCTCGGCCTCCAGCGTCCCGCCCATCCCCTCGGCGAACCCCTTGGAGAGCGCGAGACCGAGCCCGATCCCGGTGTCGTTGTCCGTGTCGCCGAGCCGCTGGAACGGCAGGAAGACGGCCTCGCGGCGCTCGCCGGGGATGCCGGGCCCGTGGTCGACGACGCGCAGTTGCACCGTCCCGCCGAACTCGCTGGCCGCGATGACGGGAGGCCGCCCGTCCGGCGAGAACCGCAGGGCGTTGCCGAGCAGGTTCACCAGCACGCGCTGCAGCAGCACGCCGTCGGCGAGCACCGGCGGCACGTTCTCCGCCAGGTCCAGCTCCACCTTGGCCGGGCCGAGCCCCAGCTCCTCGAGCGCGGGCGGGATCACGTCGTCCAGCTCGGTCGGCGCCAGCGACACTCCGAGCACGCCGGCCTGGACGCGGCTGACGTCGAGCAGGTTGGTGACCAGGGTGGCGAGGCCGTCGAGGCTGTCCTCCGCGGTCTCCAGCAGCGCCTCGCGGTCGCCGTCGCTGAGGGCGAGGTCGCGCTGGCGCAGTGTGGTGACGGCGGCGGTCGCGGCGGCGAGCGGACGGCGGAGGTCGTGCCCGACGGCGGCGAGCAGGGCGCTGCGCACCCGGTCGGCCTCGGCGAGCGGGCCGAGCTCGCTCGCGGTCGCGGCGAGCTCGCGGTGCTCCAGTGCCGCGTCGAGCTGAGCGACGATCGCGGCGAGCAGGCGCCGGTCGGCGGCCTCCAGATCGCGGCCGGACAGCTCGAGTGTGCCGCGGTCGCCCACGGCGATGCGCTGCGTGTGCTCCGAGCCGGCGGGCTCACCGTCCGTGGACACCACCTCGTCACCGTCCAGGAGGCGCACCCCGGTGAGCCCGAACGCCTCGCGCGTGCGGGTGACCAGCGCCTGCAGGGCGTCCTCGCCGCGGATGACGCCGCCGGCGACCGTCGCCAGCAGCTCGGCCTCGGCGGCGGCGCGCTGGGCGGCTCGCGTGCGCCGGGCCGCCTGGTCGACGACCAGGCTGACCAGCGCGGCGATGATCATGTAGAGGATCAGCGCGAGCAGGTGAAGCGGCTCGGCGATCGTGATCGTGTAGAGCGGGGCGACGAAGAAGTAGTCCAACGTCAGCCCGGAGAGCAGCGCGGCGAACAGCGCCGGCCAGATCCCGCCCACCAGCGCGACGACCACCACCAGGAGCTGATAGCTGAGCACGTCGGCCGTCATCGACTCGCCCGAGCGCATGCTCACCAGCAGCAGCGTCAGCAGTGGGCCGCCGATCAGCGCCAGCAGGAAGCCGTAGACCTGGCGCCGTGTCGTGAGGCCGCCGCGCGGCCGCGGCAGCGAGAAGCGCCCGCCGGCCCGGGAGTGCGTCACGATGTGGACGTCGATGTCGCCGGACTCCCGGACCACCGTCGCGCCGATTCCCGGTCCCGTCAGCAGCGCTGCCAGCCGGCTGCGCCGGGACACGCCGATGACGAGTTGCGTCGCGTTCTCGCCGCGCGCGAACTCGACGAGCGCCTGCGGGATGTCGCTGCCGACCACCTGGTGGTAGCTGCCGCCGAGCTGCTCCACCAGCGCGCGCTGCGATGCGAGCGCGCCGGGGTTGGCCTCGCGGAGGCCGTCCTGGCTGGTGACGTGCACGGCGAGCAGCTCGCCGCCGGCCGAACGTGCGGCGATCCGGGCGCCGCGCCGCAGCAGTGTCTCGCCTTCCGGGCCGCCGGTGAGGGCGACGACCACGCGCTCGCGGGCCTCCCATTTGCCGGCGATCCCGTGCTCGGCACGGTACTGCTGCAGCGCGCTGTCGACCTCGTCGGCCAGCCAGAGCAGTGCGAGTTCGCGGAGCGCCGTCAGGTTGCCGAGCCGGAAGTAGTTGGAGAGGGCGGCGTCCACGCGGGCCGCCGGGTACACGACGCCCTCTGCGAGCCGGTCGCGCAGCGCCTGCGGTGCGAGGTCGACCACTTCGATCTGGTCGGCGCGGCGCAGCACGGCGTCCGGGATGGTCTCCCGCTGCTGCACGCCGGTGATCTGCTCGACCACGTCGTTCAGTGACTCGATGTGCTGGATGTTGACCGTCGACATCACGTCGATGCCGGCGGCGAGCATCACCTCGACGTCCTCCCAGCGCTTGGCGTGCTGCAAGCCGGGGGCGTTGGTGTGGGCGAGCTCGTCCACGAGAGCCAGTTGCGGCGCGCGGTCGAGGACCGCGTCGAGATCCAGCTCGGTGAGCTCCACCCCGCGGTGCTCGACCGAGCGGCGCGGGACGACCTCCAAGCCATCCAGCATGGCGGCGGTCGCGGCGCGGCCGTGGGTCTCCACGACCGCGACCACAACGTCCTTGCCCAGGGCCTTCAGCCGCTTGCCCTCCTCGAGCATCGCGTACGTCTTGCCGACGCCGGGCGCCGCGCCGAGCATGACCCGGAGGTGGCCACGCGCCATTGCCCCTCGATCCCTCTCTCGATGTCGGCCGGTCAGCGGCCGAGCTGGGCGAGCGCCAGGTTGAGCTGGAGCACGTTCACGGTCGGGTCCCCGAGGTAGCCGAGATCCCGTGTCTGAATCCTAGACTCGACCAGCTTCTTCACTGTTGCTTCGGGGAGCCCGCGCGCCTCGGCCACGCGCTTCACCTGGAGCAGGGCGTCGGCGGGGGAGATGTGCGGGTCGAGGCCGGAGGCGGAGGCGGTGACCGCGTCGGAGGGGATCTCGGAGGCAGGCACGCCATCCAGCTTCTCGATGGCCGCCGTGCGGTCCTGCACGGCCTTCACCTGCACCGGGTTCCCGGTGGCGAGATTGCTGCCTGAGGACGCCCCCGCGTCGTAGCCGGCGGGGCCGCTCGACGTCGCGGCCGAGGGACGCGACTGGAACCATTGCGGCAGGGGGCTCCCCTTCTTGTCTGTGAAGGCCTGGCCGATCAGGGCCGAGCCGACGGCCTTCCCGTCCTGCGTGATCATCGACCCGTTCGCCTGCGCCGGGAACGCGAGCTGCCCGATGCCGGTCACGACGAAGGTGTAGGCGACGCCGAGCGCGACCGTGAGCACGATCATGGCGCGGATGGCGACCCAGTACTGGCGCCAGGCGCCGCGGAGGCGGTTCATTCTCAACGATTCCTTACTGTCGGGTGCCGGTTAGAAACCGGGGATCAGGGCGACGACGAGGTCGATCAGCTTGATGCCGATGAACGGGGCGATGATCCCGCCGAGCCCGTAGATGAGGAGGTTGCGGCCGAGCAGCGTGGACGCCGCCGACGGCCGGTAGCGCACTCCGCGCAGGGCGAGCGGGATGAGCAGCACGATGACGATCGCGTTGAAGATGACCGCCGAGAGGATGGCGGAGGCCGGCGAGTGCAGGCCCATCACGTTGAGCACCGCGAGGCCGGGGAAGGCCCCGACGAACATCGCCGGGATGATCGCGAAGTACTTGGCCACGTCGTTCGCGATGGAGAACGTGGTGAGCGCCCCGCGGGTGATCAGGAGCTGCTTGCCGATCCGCACGATGTCGATCAGCTTCGTCGGGTCGGAGTCCAGGTCGACCATGTTGCCGGCCTCTTTCGCCGCCGAGGTGCCGGTGTTCATCGCGACCCCGACGTCGGCCTGCGCGAGTGCGGGGGCGTCGTTGGTGCCGTCGCCGGTCATCGCGACGAGCGCCCCGCCCTCCTGCTCGCGCCGGATGAGCGCGAGCTTGTCCTCCGGCTTGGCTTCGGCGAGGAAGTCGTCCACGCCGGCCTCGGCCGCGATCGCCTTGGCGGTCAGCGGGTTGTCGCCGGTGACCATGACGGTGCGGATGCCCATCTTCCGGAGGTCGGCGAAGCGCTCCGCCAGGCCCTCCTTGACGATGTCCTTGAGGTAGACGACCCCGAGGAGCCGGGACGTGCCGTCCGCGGCGCGGGTCGCGACGGCGAGCGGGGTGCCGCCGACCTGGGAGATGCGCTCGACCTCGCGGTCCAGCTCCTCCAGCGCCGCGGCAGAGGCCGGCGTGGTCTCGCGGACCCACGCGACGACGGCGCTCGCCGCGCCCTTGCGCACCTGGGAGCCGTCGGGGAGGTCGAGGCCGCTCATCCGGGTCTGCGCCGTGAACGGCACGATCTCGCCGTCGATGTGCGCGGGCCGCTCGTAGCCCAGCGTCTCCGCCAGCTCGACCACCGAGACTCCTTCCGGCGTCGGGTCGCTGAGCGACGACTCCGCCGCCGCCCGCACCAGCACGTCGCCGGCGGTGCCGGCGACGGTCGTGAACTCGCTGGCCCGGCGGTTCCCGTAGGTGATGGTGCCGGTCTTGTCGAGCAGCAGCGTGGTCACGTCTCCCGCTGCCTCCACCGCGCGCCCCGACATGGCGAGCACGTTGTGCTGCACCAGGCGGTCCATCCCCGCGATGCCGATCGCCGAGATGAGCGCGCCGATCGTCGTCGGGATGAGACAGACCAGCAGCGCGACGAGCACCGGAACGGTCGGGGACACGTCCGAGTAGCCGGCCACCGGCTGGAGGACGAGCACCACGATCACGAAGATGATCGACAGGCTCGCCAGCAGGATGTTCAGCGCGATCTCGTTCGGGGTCTTCTGCCGGGAGGCGCCCTCCACGAGCGCGATCATCCGGTCCACGAAGGTCTCGCCCGGCTTGCTCGTGATCCGCACCACGATGCGGTCGGAGAGCACGCGCGTGCCGCCGGTCACCGCGCTGCGGTCGCCGCCGGACTCCCGGACGACCGGGGCGGACTCGCCGGTGATCGCCGACTCGTCCACCGTCGCGATGCCCCGGATGACGTCGCCGTCGCCGGGGATGAGCTCGCCGGCGGTGACCACGACCACGTCCCCGAGCCGCAGCTCGCTGGAGGCGACCTGCTCCGTCGCGGCGGTCAGGGCCTCCGCGTCGCCGGTCTCGTCGTAGCGCGACACGCGCGTCGCCACGGTGGTGGAGCGGGTCTTGCGGAGGGTGGCCGCCTGCGCCTTGCCGCGGCCTTCCGCGACCGACTCGGCGAGGTTGGCGAACAGCACGGTCAGCCAGAGCCAGGCCGCGATGCTCCACGTGAAGGCGAGCGTCGCGGGTCCGGCCCCGCCCGCACCCAGGAACGGCTGCGCCAGGGCGATCACCGTCGTGAGCGCCGCGCCGACCTCCACGATGAACATCACCGGGTTGCGCCACATGGAGCGCGGGTCGAGCTTGCGCAGCGCGCCCGGGAGGGCGGCGACGAGTTGCCGGGTCGAGAACGCGCCGGCCGAGGTGGCGACCGTTCTGGTCGGCGTCGAGTGGATGGTGGTCATGGTCAGTGCAGCCCTTCCGCCAGGGGACCCAGCGCGAGAACGGGGAAGTAGGTGAGCGCGGAGACCAGCAGGATGGTGCCGGCCATCAGCCCGACGAACTGCGGGCGGTGCGTGGGGAGGGTGCCCGCGGTCGCGGGGACCTTGTTCTGGGCGGCGAGCGAGCCGGCCAGGGCGAGCACGAAGACGATCGGCACGAAGCGGCCGAGGAACATCGCGACGCCGAGCGCCGTGTTGAACCAGGGCGTTGCCGCCGTGAGCCCGGCGAACGCCGAACCGTTGTTGTTGCCCGCCGAGGTGAACGCGTAGAGCACCTCGCTGAAGCCGTGCAGCCCCGGGTTGAGGATGGAGGTCTTCTCGACGTCGGCGCGGATCGCCGGGATCGCGAAGCCGAGCCCGGTGCCCAGCAGCACGATCGCCGGGGTGGTCAGGATGTAGAGGCTGGCCAGCTTGATCTCGCGCGGCCCCAGCTTCTTGCCCAGGTACTCCGGCGTCCGGCCGACCATCAGGCCGGCCAGGAAGACCGCGATGACCGCGATGACGAGGATGCCGTACAGACCGGAGCCCACGCCGCCGGGCACCGTCTCGCCGAGCATCATGTTGATCATCGCCATCATGCCGCCGAGCGGCGTGAAGCTGTCGAGCATCGAGTTCACCGCGCCGGTCGAAGTGGTGGTCGACGCGGTGTTGAAGAGGGTCGAGCCGAGGATGCCGAAGACGGTCTCCTTGCCCTCCATCGACCCACCGAGCTCGAAGAGCGTCATGGCGACCAGCGAGACCAGGAAGAGGGAGCCCATCGTCGCCAGGATCGCGTAGCCCTGGCGCTTGTCGCCGACCATCGTGCCGAACGTGCGGGGGAGGGAGAACGGGATGACGAGTAGAAGGAAGATCTCGACCAGATTCGTCCACGCGGTCGGGTTCTCGAACGGGTGCGCCGAGTTGACGTTGAAGAAGCCGCCGCCGTTCGTCCCGAGCAGCTTGATCGCCTCCTGGGAGGCCACCGGGCCGCCCGGAATGGACTGCGTCGCGCCCGCGAGCGTGTGGACGGTGTCGAAGCCGCCGACGTTCTGGATGACGCCGCCGGCGATGAGCACGACGGCCGAGACCAGGGCGAGCGGCAGGAGGACGCGGCCGGTGCCGCGGATGAGGTCCACCCAGAAGTTGCCGATCCCCGCCTGGGTGAATGTTCCACCGCTCCGCCGGGCCGCGAACCCGCGGACCAGAGCGATCGCCACGGCGATGCCGACCGCGGCGGACACGAAGTTCTGCACCGCGAGCGCGGCGAACTGCACCGTGTAGCCGAGGGTGACGTCGGGGGAGTACGACTGCCAGTTCGTGTTGGTCACGAACGAGATGGCGGTGTTGAACGCCGTGCCCTCCGGGACGGCGGGGAAGCCGAGGCTGTACGGGAGGAACTGCTGCAGCCGCTGGAGCCCGTAGACGATCAGGATGCCGACCACGGAGAACGCGAGCACGCCGCGGAGGTAGCCCGGCCAGGACTGCTCCGACCGCGGGTCGATGCCGATCAGCCGGTAGACGCCGCGCTCGACGGCGAGGTCCCTGTCGGTCGTGAAGACCCGGGCCATGTAGTCGCCGAGCGGGCGGTAGGCGACGGCGAGGAGAAGGACGAGCGTCGCGAGCTGCGCGACGAACAGCCAGAACGTCCCCATGTCAGAACCGCTCCGGCTTGACCAGGGCGACGACCAGGTAGCCGATCGCCGCGATGCCGAGCAGCGCGGCGATCAGAGTGATGACGATCACAGTTTCTCGACCCCCCGGCCGACGAGCGCGACGACGAACGCCAGCGCCGCGACGGCGAGAAGGTAGACGAGGTCAAGCACGACTCTCTCCATCCATCGGGACACCCCGGCCAGGTGGCCGGGGGCGAGAGAGAGTCCACACCCGGGCGAGGACGCGCGCGACGGTCCTCACGGTTCTCTAACGGGCCTGCGGTCGATCCATGCGGATCGCTGACGGGACCGGCGTCAGCGACCTACTTGTCCGGCGAGATCCCCACCTCCGCCGCACGGCCGCGCGCGCCGGCGTCGCGGCGCTCGTTGCGGACGGCGAGAGCCGCCGCTCCGAGGATGCCCGCGTTGTTGCGGTGCACCGCAGGGACGATCTCGGTGTTGAGCTCCAACAGCGGCAGGAAGTCCTCGTAGTTCTTCGAGACGCCGCCTCCGACGATGAAGAGGTCCGGCGTGAACAGGAACTCCAGGGTCGAATAGTACTTCTGCAGCCGCTTCGCCCACTTCTCCCAGGAGAGGTCCTCACGCTCCTTGGCCGAGTAGGCCGCCCGCGACTCGGCGTCGTGGCCCTCGATCTCCAGGTGCCCGAGTTCCGCGTTCGGGATCAGCACGCCGTCGTAGATGAGCGCCGAGCCGATGCCGGTGCCGAGCGTGGTCATGATGACCAGGCCGTCCTTGCCCTTCGCCGCGCCGAAGCGCGTCTCGGCGTAGCCGGCCGCGTCCGCGTCGTTGACGAAGTGGATGGAGCGGTCCAGCGCCTTCTCGAACAGCTCCTCGGCGTGCAGCCCGATCCACTTCTTGGACACGTTGGCCGCCGACAGTGTGACGCCGTGGCTGACGATCGCGGGGAAGCACACGCCGACGGGCGCGTCGGCCTCCTCGGAGGCCAGCCTCTTCACGATCTCGGTCGTGGTCTCGATGATGTCGTCCGGCTTGCCGCCCTCGGGAGTGGGGAGCTTGATGCGGTCGCTGACCAGTTCACCGCTGTCGAGATCGACCAGCGCCCCCTTGATCCCGGTTCCGCCGACGTCGATGCCGATTGCGTGGTTCTGCGCGCTCATGGACTCGAATCTACCCCGCTGCGCCGCCGCACCGCAGTGCGCCGCTCACGGCAGCGTCAGGATCTCCGCGCCGCGCTCCGTGACCACGAGCGTGTGCTCGAACTGCGCCGTGATGCTGCGGTCGCGCGTGACCACGGTCCAGTCGTCCGCCCACATGTCCCACTCGCTCGTGCCGAGGGTGAGCATCGGCTCGATCGTGAAGACCATGCCGACCTCCATCACGTCGTCGAAGGCGGGGGCGGCGTCGTAGTGCGGGATGATCAGCCCGGAGTGGAAGGTCTCGCCGACGCCGTGCCCGGTGAAGTCGCGCACCACTCCGTAGCCGAAGCGCTTGGCGTACGACTCGATGGCGCGGCCGATCACGTTGACCTCGCGGCCGGGCGCCACGGCCTTGATACCGCGGTTCAGCGCCTCCCTGGTCCGTTCCACGAGCAGCGCGACCTCCTGCGACGCGCTCCCGACGATGAACGTCTGGTTGCTGTCGCCGTGGAACCCGTTCTTGTAGGCGGTGATGTCGATGTTGACGATGTCGCCGTCCGCGAGCACGGTGTCGTCCGGGATCCCGTGGCAGACCACCTCGTTGACCGAGCTGCAGATCGACTTGGGATAGCCGCGGTAGCCGAGCGTCGACGGGTAGGCGTCGTGCTCGATCAGGAACTCGTGGCCGATCGCGTCCAGCTCCTCGGTGGTGATCCCGGGGCGCACCGCCTCGCCGACCCGCTCGATGGCCCGCGCGGCGATCCGGCCGGACTCCCGGATCAGCTCGATCTCCGCCGGCGAGTAGACGTCACCGCGGTCCGAGAGCGTCGGGCCCGGCTTGCCGACGTACTCCGGCCGCGGGATGCGCGACGGGACGGAACGCATCGCGGTGACACGTCCCGGGACCAGGTGACCGGCGGAATCCTTGGGCATAGGATCAAGCTTATGACCGGCGAGAACGACTACGGGATCCAGCAGGATGCCGAGCACAAGTACTGGTACAACATGAAGACCGGCGAGGTCGAGCAGGGCTTCCTCTCGCCCGCGCCCGACCGCGTCGGCCCCTTCGACACCCGCGCCGAGGCCGAGCACGCGCTCGAGAAGCTCCGCGAGAACAGCGCCAAGTGGGCCGAGGAGGACGCCGACAACGACCGCTGAGCAGCCATCGCTTCCTCACTTTCTCCCGCCTGGACGCGGCGTGTCGCGCGAGAAAGTGAGGAAGCGACGGCCGGTTGCTAGAAGCTGTGCTCGGGGGCGGGGAAGACTCCGGACTGGACCTCCGACTTGTAGGTGCGGGCGGCCTCCGACAGCACGCCCTTCAGGTCGGCGTACTGCTTGACGAAGCGGGGGATGCGGCCCGTCGTGAACCCGGCCCAGTCCGTCCAGACCAGAAGCTGGCCGTCGACGTGCGGGCCCGCGCCGACGCCGATCGTCGGGATGCGCAGCTCCTGCGTCACCCGCTGGGCCACGTCTGCCGGCACCATCTCCATGACCACCGCGAACGCCCCGGCCTGCTCGACGGCGTGCGCGTCGGCGAGGATCTGCTCCGCGCCCTCGCCGCGGCCCTGCACGAGGTGGCCGCCGAGCCCGTGCTCGCTCTGCGGGGTGAAGCCGATGTGCGCCATCACCGGGATGCCGGCGTCGACGATGCGGCGGATCTGCTTGGCGCTGCGCTGCCCGCCCTCCAGTTTGACCGCGTGCGCCCCGGTCTCCTTCATGAAGCGCACCGCGGTGTGCAGCGCCTCCTGCGGCCCGGTCTCGTACGAGCCGAACGGCATGTCCGCGACGACGAACGCGCGCTTGACCGCCTTCGCGACCGCGCGGGTCAGGGGGATGAGGTCGTCCACGGTGACCGGGAGGGTGGTGTCGTAGCCGAGGACGTTGTTGCCGGCCGAGTCGCCGACCAGCAGGAAGTCGATCCCCGCCTCGTCGAAGATCTGGGCCGTCAGCATATCGTAGCTGGTCAGTCCGGTGAACGGCTCGCCCGCCTCCTTCGCCGACTGGAAGTGGCGCGTCCGCACCCGCTTCAGCGACTCCATCGACGAGGTGGCGGGGTGGACGGAGGGCACAGGAGACTGCTCGCTCATGCGCCCCAGTCTAGTGACGCGGCACCGGCGGTCATCCGGCGGGTTTCGGCCCGCGGAGCCACTAGTCTGGAGTGGCCGACGAAAGGGGCAGGATGGACAAGCAGCGCGACTTCGTTCTTCGCACCATCGAGGAGCGCGGCGTCAAGTTCGTGAGGCTGTGGTTCACCGACGTGGTCGGCACGCTCAAATCCGTCGCGATCGCCCCCGCCGAGGTGGAGGGCGCGTTCAGCGAGGGCCTGGGCTTCGACGGCTCCGCCATCGAGGGCCTGACCCGCGCGTTCGAATCGGACCTGCTGGCGCATCCGGACCCCACCACGTTCCAGATTCTGCCGTGGCGCGGGGAGATCGACCCGACCGCCCGCATGTTCTGCGACATCACGACGCCCGACGGCCAGCCCTCGGTGTCCGACCCGCGCAACGTGCTCAAGCGCACGCTCGAGAAGGCGGCCGACCGCGGTTTCACCTTCTACACCCACCCGGAGATCGAGTTCTACCTGCTCAAGTCCTCCACCTTCGGCGACGAGGGCCCGGAGCCCGTGGACTCGGCCGGCTACTTCGACAACGTCCCCGGCGGCACGGCGCACGACTTCCGCCGCCGCTCGGTGCGGATGCTGGAGGACCTCGGCATCTCGGTGGAGTTCAGCCACCACGAGGCCGGCCCCGGCCAGAACGAGATCGACCTCCGCTACGCCGACGCGCTGACCACGGCGGACAACATCATGACGTTCCGCACGGTCATCAAGGAGGTGGCGATCGAGCAGGGCGTCTACGCGACCTTCATGCCGAAGCCGCTCTCGGGTCACCCGGGCTCCGGCATGCACACGCACATGTCGCTCTTCGAGGGCGACACCAATGCGTTCTTCGAGGCCGGCGCGCAGTACCAGCTCTCCAAGACCGGGCGGCAGTTCATCGCCGGCCTGCTCAAGCACGCGCCGGAGATCACGGCCGTCACGAACCAGTTCGTCAACTCCTACAAGCGCTTGTGGGGCGGCGACGAGGCGCCCAGCTTCGTCTGCTGGGGCCACAACAACCGCTCCGCGCTCGTGCGCGTGCCGCTCTACAAGCCGAACAAAGGCCAGAGTTCGCGCGTCGAATACCGCGCCATCGACTCCGCCGCGAACCCGTACCTGGCGTTCTCGCTGATGCTCGCCGCCGGTCTCAAGGGCATCGAGGGTCAGTACGAGCTGCCGCCGGAGGCCGAGGACAACGTCTGGGCGCTGTCCGACGCCGAGCGTCGGGCACTCGGGTACAGCCAGCTCCCGGCCAGCCTGGACCACGCGATCGCGCTGATGGAGGACTCCGAGCTCGTCGCCGAGACGCTCGGCGAGTCGGTCTTCAACTATGTGCTGCTGAACAAGCGCCGCGAGTGGGCGGAGTACCGCGCCCAGGTCACGCCGTTCGAGCTGCGGTCGAACCTCGAGATCCTCTGACCGAGTCGTGACCCGCGAGCAGCTCTCCCTCACGACGCTGGCTCGCGCCGGTTTCGTGGGGCTGAGCTCCGTCCGCGGCGAGCTGGACGAGCTCGTCGAGCTGACCGGCTTCGACGTGGACGAACTCCTGCCGGCGCTGTCGGCGGCGGCCGATCCCGACACCGCCCTCGCGCTGGCCCTGCGGCTGCTGCGGCACGCGCCGGTGCAGACGGCGCGCTACGTGCCGTCGCGGAACGACGCGCGCCGGGTCTTCCGGGTGATCGGGGCGTCCGAGGGTGCCGCGGAGTTCTTCCTGCGGCAGCCGGCCGAGCTGAGTGCGCTCGATTACCCCGTCACGGCGCTCCCGACCGCTGCCGAGCTCCGCGCCGACCTGCTCGACGCGGTGGGAGCGGTGGACGGTGTCGCCGCGGTCGAGGACGACGCCGCGCGGATCGCCCTCCGGGTCCGCTACCGCCGCCGGCTCGTGCAGATCGCCAGCTTCGACCTCGAGCAGGAGGACCCGGTCGCCGGTCTCGGCGCCGTCGCCGCGGCCCTCTCCGACCTGGCCGCCGCTGCGCTGGAGGCCTCCCTCGCCGTGGCCCGCCGGCAGACCATCGGCACCGGCCCCGGTCGCTTCCCCGAGACCGAAGTGCGCGCGACGCGCTTCGCCGTGATCGGCATGGGCAAGGCCGGTGCCCGCGAGCTCAACTACGTCAGCGACGTCGACGTCATCTACGTCACCGAGGGCGACGAGGAGGCCGGGCTCAGCTCCGGCCGTGCCGTCGACATCGCCACGCGGCTGGCGATGCTGACGCAGCGCGGAATCCACGAGCCCGCGATCGAGCCGGGCCTCTGGGAGGTCGACCCCAACCTGCGGCCGGAGGGCAAGGACGGCGCGCTCGTGCGCACCCTGGAATCGCACATCGCGTACTACGACCGCTGGGCGAAGGGCTGGGAGTTCCAGGCGCTGCTCAAGGCGCGCCCGCTCGCAGGCGACCTCGAGCTGGGCGAGCGCTACGTCGCCGCGCTCGCGCCGAAAGTGTGGAGCAGCGCCTCCCGCGAGAACTTCGTGGAGTCCGTGCAACGGATGCGCGAGCGCGTCACCGACAACATCCCCGACGACGAGACGCACTATCAACTGAAGCTCGGGCCGGGCGGCCTGCGCGACGTCGAGTTCACCGTGCAGCTCCTCCAGCTCGTCCACGGGCAGACCGACGAGCGCGTGCGCCAGCGCGACACCCTCTCCGCCCTGGCCGCGCTCGCCGCGCAGGGCTACATCGGCCGGGACGAGGCCGCCGCCTTCTCGCAGGACTACCGCACGCTCCGCTTGATGGAGCACCGCCTCCAGCTGCGGCACCTCAGCCGCACCCACCTCATGCCGCGCGACGAGGGCGACGTGCGGGTCCTCGCCCGCGCGACCGGCCTCGCGCCGAGCGCCGAGCAGCTCCTGGTGCGCTGGAACGCGATCAAGCACCGCGTGCGCGGCCTCCACGAGCGGTTGTTCTACCGCCCGCTGCTCAGTGCCGTCGCCGCCATGCCCACCGACGACACCGGGCTGGCCGGGGGAGCCGGGCTCACCAGCGAGCAGGCCGAGGCGCGCCTCGCGGCGATCGGCTTCCGCGACCCGCGCGGCGCGCTCGCGCACATCGCCGCGCTCACGGCAGGCGTCTCACGGCGGGCGACCATCCAGCGCCACCTGCTGCCGGTGCTGCTGCAGTGGTTCGCCGCCGGAGCGGACCCCGACTACGGCCTCCTGACCTTCCGCCGGCTCAGCGAGGACCTCGGTACGACGCACTGGTACCTGAAGATGCTGCGCGACTCCACCGGCGCCGCCGAGCGGCTGACCCGGGTGCTGTCCGGGTCGCGGTTCGCCGGGGAGTTGCTGGGCCGCATCCCGGAGTCGGTCGCGTGGCTGGAGTCGGAGGAGGAGCTGCGCCCGCGGTCGGCCGAGGTGCTGCGCGAGGAGACCGCCGCCATCCTCGGGCGGCACCAGTCCGCCGCGACCGCCGCCGCGTCGCTGCGCGCCGTGCGCCGCCGCGAGGTGCTTCGCCTGGCGTTCTCGGCCATCCTCGGCTTCGCAACGATCGAGGAGTTGGCCCGCGGGCTGACCGCCGTCAACGAGAACGTGATCGAGGGCGTGCTGTCCGCGATCCGCGCCGAACGCGGCGACGCGGCCGACCTGGAGTTCGCGATCATCGGCATGGGCCGTTTCGGCGGCCGGGAGCTGGGGTTCGGTTCGGATCTCGACGTGATGTACGTCTTCCGCCCGCTCGCCGGCGAACCGGACGCCGCGCACAAGTCAGCCCTCGCGATCGTCGCCGACCTCAACCGGCTGAGCGAGGACAACCGCCTCCCGCTCGACCTCGACATCGGCCTGCGCCCCGAGGGCAAGAACGGGCCGCCGGTCCGCTCGCTGGAGGCCTACCGCGCCTACTACAAGCGCTGGTCGCTCACCTGGGAGGCCCAGGCGCTGCTGCGCGCCCGCGGCGTCGCGGGCGACGCGGCGCTGCTCGCGGACTTCGAGACGGTGGCCGACGAGGTCCGCTACCCGGCCGCGATCGGCGAGCAGGAGGTCCGCGAGGTCAAGCGCATCAAAGCCCGAGTGGAGAACGAGCGCCTCCCGCAGGGCGCCGACCCGGCCCGTCATCTGAAGCTCGGCCGCGGTTCGCTCAGTGACGTCGAGTGGTTCGTCCAGCTCATCCAGCTCCAGCACGCCGCGGCGATCCCTGCGCTGCGCACGACCTCGACCTTGGACGCACTCGCGGTCGCGGTCGACCACGACCTGGTGGCGGAGGACGACGCGGCCAAGCTCCGCGAGGCCTGGCTCCTGGCCTCCCGGGCGCGCTCGGCGATGACGCTCTGGACGAACAAGACCGCCGACGTCCTCCCGGCCGACCGGGTCGCCCTGGAGGGAGTCGCCCGCCTCCTGGAGTACCCGCCCGGCTCGGCGAGCCGGCTGGAGGAGGACTACCTGGCGGTGACGCGGCGTGCGCGTGCCGTGTTCGAGCGCGCGTTCTACGGCGTCCCGCAGCGACCGACGCCGACGGGGTGAACGACAACGCCGAGCGCCCGCACCATCCGGGCCCGCGCACCGCACGCGGCGCCCGGACCAGGACGGCCCGTCGTCACATCCCTGGAACGGGCGTCAGCTCGTAGACGTCGATCGTCCCACCCATCGCGCGGTGCGGGTGGCCGGTGAGGAGGCCCTCGACGGCGTCCGCGCCGTCGGCCTCGATGAGGCTGTAGCCGCCGACGCTGCGGTCGGCGCCGTCGGAGACGGCGGCCGTCGGCGCGCCGAAGTCGATCAGACCGGCGCCGACCTGCTGGGCCCAAGCGTTCCACGCGGCGTTCATCTGCTCGGCCTGCTCGGGAGTGGGCTCCGGCATCGAGGCCATCGCCTCGGGGTCGGCGCGGTAGAGGAGGAGGTAGCGGGCCATGTTCGGGTCCTTCCGTTTCGTGCGCGGGCCGGGGTTGGCCCGGGCGTCACCGAATCTAGTGCGGCGGTCGCGGGGAGGGAACAGTAGGTGGGCAACCTGCGACAGTTTTCTTCTGTGCCTCACCCGCGGTTTCTGGGAGTTCATCGGGCGTCCGCTGATCACAGCGGATTTCGGTGGGACGATCGGTAGGCCCGCACCACGCTCGGCCCGCGCCTCCCGAACCGCGGCGCCTCCCGAAGCGCCGCCGTCGCGCGTCCGAGCTGCCCCGAATCCTCGAGGAGACCCGACCATGACCCCGCCCCGCCAGCCCGATCCGGCCTTCCCGGCCGGCGAACCCGGCGCCGCCGAGCCCGTCCGCCGGAACGTCGCGCACGCCCAGGGTCGCCGCTCCTCCCTGTCCAAGCGGGTCCTGCTCTCGGTTGCGGGGGCGGTCGCCGCTGTCGCGGTCGCCGTCGGAGCGTTCGCCGCGTACTCCTACGTGGACCTGTCGAACGGCCTGCACCGCTCGAACATCACCCTCCCCGGCGCAGGGAAGAAGAAGGACGTCGCCGAGAGCAACATCCTCGTCATGGGCCTCGACAGCAGGCTGGACGAGAACGGCAACGCGCTGCCGACCGATGTGTACAACGCCCTGCACGCCGGAAACCAGGGCGACGGCGGCTACAACGCGAACGTGCTGATGCTGATCCACATTCCCGCGGGCGGCAAGAAGGCCGTCGGCATCTCGATCCCGCGCGACGACTACGCGCCGCTGTCCGGAAGCCCGGACGGCGTATCCTCCTCCAAGATCAAGGAGGCGTACGGTCTCGCCCTCGACCAGAAGCTCACCGAGCTGATGAAGTCGAGGGTCGCCCAGAGCGACGCCTACCAGCAGGCGCGCACGTTCGCGCGCCAGACCGAGCTCAAGACCGTGTCCGACTTCCTCGGCGGCGTGCGGATCGACCACTTCATCGAGGTCACGATGGCCGCGTTCTACCAGGTCGCGCAAGCCGTCCAGCCGATCACGGTGTGCATCGCGGAGGACACGAAGGACCCGTACTCCGGCGCCGACTTCACGGCGGGCGTCCAGCAGTTGACGGCGTCCCAGGCGGTCAGCTTCGTGCGGCAGCGCCGGGACGAGAACAACCCGTCGCTGAACTTCACGGACCTCGACCGCGAGCGCCGTCAGCAGGCGTTCATCGTCTCCCTCGCGACGAAGCTGAAGAAGGCGGACACCTTCGCGAACCCGGCGACGCTGGAGTCCCTGATCTCGGCGGCCAAGCAGAACATCGCCCTCGACTCGGGCTTCGACCTCCTCAGCTTCGCGTCGGAGGCGCAGCACCTCGCGGGCGGCAACATCACCTTCACGACGCTGCCGATCACGGGCTACGGCGTGAAGGACGGCAAGGACGTCAACCTCGTCGACCCGGACCAGATCCACGCGTTGGTGCAGCAGCTCCTGAACCCCGCGACGGCGACCGCGACGCCGACCGCCACCCCCGGCGCGACGAGCCCGGCCGGGCCGCCGCCGACGCAGACGGCGCACGCACCTTCCGCGTCGCCGACCGCGTCGCCGGCGCCAGGGCCGAATGGCACGTACACCGACCCGACGGCTCCGCTGCCGTCCGGGGGAGTGCCCTGCGTGAAGTAGGGGGCTATTCGCCCAGCGCGTCGATCAGCGCCGCGTAGAGCGCACTGAACCGTGCCCGATGATCGTCGGTCTCGATCGGGCTCAACGGGAAGGTCACCTTGGCGCCGTACGACCATTCCGCCGTCACCGTGAAATCGCCCGGCCACGGGTCGAACAGGTCCCGCCGGAACGCTGAGTTCGCGTCCGCCACCGTGAGCTGTGCGAGCCCGGCTCGGGGCCGCGCCACGACGACCGTCGCCACATCGTAGGGATCGGCGCTGCGCCCGGTCGCGTCGGCGAACACGATGGTCTTCGCTGTGAACACCACGACCTTCGCCGAGAACACGCCGGCGTCGTCGACGCGCACCCCGGAGTCCAGGTGCTCGATCGGCCGGAGTCCGACCGCGAGCGCGATCCCGCTGACGAAGTGCCCGAACCACTCGGCGCGGTCATCGCTGCGCAGCCGCATCCACGCCGGCCCCGAGAGGGATCGGCCGACCTCCTCGAGCACCTCGGTCAGGTCTCTCTGCGACATGCGGTCCCTCCTCTGCGCGCCGCTCCGATGCGGACACCCGTGACAACCGTAGCGTGCGGCACGACGGGCGCACGCGGCCGGTCCTCACTCTGTCCCGTCGGAGAGGCAGGCGCCCCATCGACTGCCAAGGCGATTGGTACTTTAATCGAGATTGAAGTTCCAATCATCGCAAGCTGATCGGGGCGGCGAGCGAGGGGGTTCTACGGCATGAGTATGGAGAGCGCGCACGAACCGTGCCCTGATTGCGGGGGCCCGTTGGATCGCCAGCGAAACCAGTTCTTCGGGACGGGGCTGTCCGTTCACGAATACGTCGATGTGTGTGGTCGATGCGGCCACATCACCTTCGTCCGCACAGAGGCGACGCGAACTCAGGAACCTGCGCGCCGAAGGCCCTCGCGTTGGAAGATGAGGGCGATCGTCCAACGATTCCGGAAGTGAACTCTTCGAGCTCTGCCGGGAGGCTGCGATGTCGACGGGCCCCTGGCGATTCGGGGTGGCAACTCGCGTCCGCCGGCACCGGACGCACGTCCGGCGCACACACGAAAGTCCGCACGAGCCGCGGTCCCGGTCGCTTTCGCGACCGGCCTGCGACTCGTGCGGACTCGAGCGGACTAGCGCGTCCGCGACGTCGTGAAATCCGCGTGATCACGCGGGTTTCGGGTCACACCCCGTAGTACAGCTCGTACTCGAACGGGTGCGGGCGCTGCGCGAGGGGCTTGATCTCCTTCTCGCGCTTGTACTCGATCCAGGTCTCGATGAGCTCCGGAGTGAACACGCCGCCTGCGGTGAGGAAGTCGTGGTCGGCCTCGAGTGCGTCGAGCGCCTCGCCCAGCGACGCCGGGACCTGCGGGATGTTGCGAGCCTCCTCCGGCGGGAGCTCGTAGAGGTCCTTGTCGACCGGCTCGTGCGGCTCGATGCGGTTCTTGATGCCGTCGAGGCCCGCCATGAGCTGGGCGGCGAACGCGAGGTACGGGTTGCCCGAGGCGTCCGGCGCGCGGAACTCGATGCGCTTGGCCTTCGGGTTGGTGCCCGTGATCGGGATGCGGATGGAGGCCGAGCGGTTGCCGGCCGAGTAGACCAGGTTGACCGGGGCCTCGAATCCGGGGACCAGGCGGTGGAACGAGTTCACCGTCGGGTTCGTGAAGGCCAGCACCGCCGGGGCGTGCTTGAGCAGGCCGCCGATGTACCAGCGGGCGATGTCGGACAGGCCGCCGTAGCCGGCCTCGTCGTAGAACAGCGGCTTGCCGTCGTTCCACAGCGACTGGTGGGTGTGCATGCCGGAGCCGTTGTCGCCGAAGAGCGGCTTCGGCATGAACGTGGCGGTCTTGCCCCACTGCTCGGCCGTGTTCTTGACGATGTACTTGAACTTCAGGATGTCGTCCGCCGCGTGCACCATCGTGTCGAAGCGGTAGTTGATCTCCGCCTGGCCGCCGGTGCCCACCTCGTGGTGCGCGCGCTCCAGGATGAGGCCGGCGTCGATCAGCTTCAGCGAGATGTCGTCCCGCAGGTCGGCCTGCTTGTCGACCGGGCTCACCGGGAAGTAGCCGCCCTTGTACGGGGTCTTGTTGCCGAGGTTGCCGCCCTCTTCGACGCGGCCCGAGTTCCACGCGCCCTCCTCGGAGTCCACCGCGTAGAAGCTCGAGTTCTGCTTCACCTCGTAGCGGACGTCGTCGAAGATGTAGAACTCGGCCTCCGGGGCGAAGAACGCGGTGTCCGCGATGCCCGTGGAGGCGAGGTACTTCTCCGCCTTCTTGGCGACCTGACGCGGGTCCTTCGCGTAGATCTCGCCGTTGCGGGGGTTGTAGATGTCGAAGACCATGATCAGCGTGCGCTCGACGCGGAACGGGTCGATGTACGCGGTCGAGACATCGGGGATCAGCTGCATGTCCGACTCGTGGATCGACGCGAAACCGCGGATCGAGGAACCGTCGAACAGCTGGCCGACCGAGAAGAACTCCTCGTCGACGGTCGCTGCGGGGATGTTGAAGTGCTGCTGAACACCGGGCAGATCGGTGAAGCGGATATCAAGGAACTTGACGTCGGTGTCCTTGATGTACTTGAGCACCTCGGAAGAATCACGGAACATACGGAGGACTCCCAATGGCTTGCGGTGACGGACTGCGCGTGCAGCCCAAGTTACACGCTAGGGGGAGGCCGTTTCCCTCCGGTGACGCAAATGTTTCCGGCATGTTACGCGGTGCGCTGCCTGCGCGCGGTCAGTCCGGGGGAGCGGTCGGCCCCGCCCGGTAAACTCGAAGGGTGCCGCAGAACACCCCGCCCTCCCGCTTCGGCGACCTCGCTCCCAGCCGTTACCCGGGGGAGCGGCTCGGTCTCCCGGAGTCAGGCCCACGGTCGATCGGGAGGCTCGGCCGCCGGCTCGGCGCGATCGTCGTCGACTGGGCGATCGCGTCGCTGATCTCGTTGGCGTTCTTCCACTACGACTCGTGGGCGAACATCGGCATCTTCGCGCTGATGCAGGTCGTCTTCATCCCGACGATCGGCGGCAGCATCGGCCACCGGATCTTCGGGATGCGCGTGGTCGCGGTGGCCGGGGGCTGGGTCGGCGTCTGGCGCCCGGTGGTCCGCACCGTGCTGCTGTGCGTCGTGATCCCGGCGCTGGTGTGGGACTCGGATCAGCGCGGCTTCCACGACAAGGTCGCGGGCACCGTCCTCATCCGCGGATAGTCGCGGGGAGCGGCCCGACGGCGTGATGCCGGAGTGGGCTCAGCGCGCCCGCTGCGCGCGCACCTTCATCGGGTCGACGCCCTTCGGGATCGGCATCGCGTTCTCCAGCGAGGCCAGACGGTTGCTGATCGCGATGACCTCGGCCTTGGTGAGGGTCGGCTTGATCTTGGCCAGGGTGCGCGGGACCTTGTGCAGCGCCACGGAGTCGGAGTCCGGTCCGACCGAGATGACGGTCACGGGCACGTTCGGCAGCACGCGGTTGATCTTGCGGCGCTCCTCGTCGACCATCCGCTGCGTGCGGGTCTTGGGGCCCTCGCTGATGAGCACCACGCCACCGCGGCCGGTGGCGCGGTAGACCGCGTCCTGCGTCTTGCCGTTGACGGCGATCGGCATCTCCGAGCCGCGCCAGCTCCGCTTGAGCGAGCTGCGCAGCACCGCGCCGACGGCGCCCGGCTGGCCCTCGATCTGCGAGTAGGCGGCACGCTCGGCGCGGCGGCCGAGGATGATGAGGCCGAGGAGCACCCCGGCGAGGGCGCCCGCGACGATCCAGAGGACCATCGTGAACACGTTGCCGTCCGACAGGAACACCGCCATCGCAATGCCCGCGAGGATCGGCAGCACGACTGCGCCCACGATGTACAGGAGCGCACGGTCGTCGTAGCGGCGGGTCATCTGGAAGACCTGCCACATCTGCTTCAGCCGACCGGGCTCCTTGGTGGACTTGTCCTTACGCGCCATAGCTATAAGGATACCGGCTCGCCCGGCCCCCGGATGACCTGTTCACGGCAGGCGTAGCGCCGTTCGGGAGGCCGCGCTCAGGCGGCGGTGCGGCCTCCCGGGTCGGTGCGGGCGGAGGCGTCAGGAGACGGCCTGCGCGAAGCCCGCCGACGCGTCGGCGAGGTGCTGCAGCTCGGCCGGGACCTCGCGTCCCTTGGCCGCCATCGACTGCGCCCACAGCCGTCCCGCGCGGTACGACGAGCGCACCAGCGGGCCGGAGAGCACACCGAGGAAGCCGATCTCCTCGGCTTCCTGCTTGAGCTCGACGAACTCGTCCGGGTGCACCCAGCGCGCGACCGGGAGGTGGCGCGGGCTCGGCCGGAGGTACTGCGTGATCGTGATGATGTCGGTGCCGGCGTCGTGGAGGTCGCGGAGGGCCTGGCTGATCTCCTCGCGCTCCTCGCCCATCCCGAGGATGAGGTTGGACTTCGTGATCAGCCCGGCACCGCGGCCCTGCGTGATCACGTCGAGCGACCGCTCGTAGCGGAACGCCGGACGGATGCGCTTGAAGATGCGCGGCACGGTCTCGACGTTGTGCGCGAACACCTCCGGCCGGGCGGAGAAAACTTCGCCGAGGTATTCCGGGTTGCCGGAGAAGTCCGGCACCAGGATCTCGACGCCGGTGCCGGGGCTCTGCCGGTGGATCTCGCGGATCGTCTCCGCGTAGAGCCAGGAGCCCTCGTCCTCGAGGTCGTCCCGGGCGACGCCGGTGACGGTCGAGTAGCGCAGGCCCATCTTCGCGACGGACTCGCCGACGCGCCGGGGCTCGTCCCGGTCGAAGTCGGCCGGCTTGCCGGTGTCGATCTGGCAGAAGTCGCAGCGGCGGGTGCACTGCGAGCCGCCGATCAGGAAGGTCGCCTCGCGGTCCTCCCAGCACTCGTAGATGTTCGGGCAGCCGGCCTCCTGGCAGACCGTGTGGAGTTCCTCCGACTTGACCAGGTTCTGGAGCTGGCGGTACTCGGGGCCCATCTTGGCCTTGGTCTTGATCCAGGCGGGCTTGCGTTCGATCGGCGTCTGGGCGTTGCGCACCTCCAGTCGGAGCATGCGGCGACCCTGGGGCGCGGCGGCGGGGGTTTCTGCGGCCGGGGTTTCTGCGGTCTGGGTCTCGGCAGTCTGGGGCTCGGCGGTCTGGGGCTCGGCGGTCATGCGGCGACCTCCGTCGCGGTCGGGGCGGTCGCCGTCGCCGCGCGCGCTGCGGCGACCGGGCTGGTGGCGGCGTCGGCCAGCGCGCGGTCGAGCGCGGCCTGGATGAGCGGAGCGACGTCCTGTGGAGTGACGGTGCGGCCCAGGACGCGGGAGATGGTGGTCACCCCGGCGTCGCGGATGCCGCACGCGACGATCTTCTCGTACGGATCGAGGCTGTTGGAGCAGTTGAGGGCGAAGCCGTGCATCGTGACGCCTTCGGCGACGCGGATGCCGATGGCGGCGATCTTCTCGTCCGCCGGGAGCCCGTCGGGCGTCGTGCCGTGCCCGGGCAGCCACACACCGGAGCGGCCCTCCACACGCTCGCCCGGCACGCCGAGCTCCGCGAGCACCTCGATGAGGACGCCCTCGAGCCAGCGGACGTAGCCCACGACGTCGATCGGCTCGGCCAGCCGGAGGATCGGGTAGCCGACGAGCTGGCCCGGCCCGTGCCAGGTGATCTTGCCGCCGCGATCCACGTCGATGACGGGGGTGCCGTCGGTGGGGCGTTCGTCGGGGGAGGTGCGCTTGCCCGCGGTGAAGACCGCGGCGTGTTCGAGCAGAAGGACCGTGTCGGGCGTCCGCCCCGCGGCCACGTCGGCGTGGGTCGTGCGCTGCTGGCGGAGGCCGTCGTCGTAAGGGACGCGTTGTCCGCGGAGGCCGGTGACATCGAAGATCGTCATACAGGCATCCTAAATGGACTGAGTACAGAAAATGGTCACCGCGGGCAGATGCACTGGAGTCCTGCACAGGTTCGGGATGGAAACGAGTTCTCCACGGATGTTCGGACGGCAGCCGTGCGGCGGCGGCATGTGGCGTCTACTGGGGGCATGGCGCGGAGACGGAGACCGGTGGATGCGGCAAAGCGCGCGGCGTGGATCGTGGCGGCGGAAGGGTGGGTGGTGGTCGAGCGGTGGGGGCCGGGGGACGCGAGGGGCGTGGAGGACGGGGTGCCGAGCGGACGGACGGCAGCGCGCGATGCTGCGGCCGTGCGGGACGCGGTGTCGCTCGTCGTCGCGGGAGGTGAGCTGCGAGGGCGAGCCGTGCTGACAGTGGCCACGCAGGTCGGGATGGCGTGGGGCCGTGTCGCGTCGTCGCACCTGCCGCGGTCGCTTTCGCCGCCGGACGATCGGCGAGGCCGCCGGAGCAGAGTCGTCGTCCGGCTGCGGGAGCACCCGTCGGGCGGCTCTGTCGACGACCTGATCACCGCGGACCGCGGCCTGACCGCAGGCGAGGCCGTCACGGTGCTCGCGGCGGTGGCGCGTGGACTCTCGGACCTGCACGAGGCGCGGCTCGGCGGAGTCGGGCTCGGACCGGAGGACATCGCCCTCCGGGACGACGGCTGCCCGGTGATGACGGCGATCGACCGGCTGCGGGAGCTCGATCAGCAGACGATGGCGGAGGACGTCGCCGCCTTCGCGGAGCTCGCCGGCACGCTGTGCGAGGCCGTCACCGACGAGCGGGGCGACGCCGTCCTCGCGGCGGCCACCGACCGGCGGCACCGGAGCTGGGGGGACGTGGTCGCGGGAGTCCTGCGGGCTGCCGACCCGACTGCCGTGCGCGCGGTGGTGAGCGGCGCTCCGGATGCGGTGGGCACTCACGCGCGCGGCGACCCCGATGCAGACGGCGTTCTCGCTGCCGGTCGCCGTCGCGGGGGCGGCACAGCGACACGCGGGCACGATGTCCTCGGTGTCCTGGAGCGGGCGCTGGACCTGATGGGCGATCGTCCTGTCGCACGCGGGCTGGCCGTGGCGCGCGGCTGGATCGTCGCCCGACCGAAACTGGTCGCCGTCGCGTGTTCGCCGCTGGTGGCCGTCACAGTGCTGCTGATGGTCGTGCCCGGGCAGGACGGCGCGAGCTGACGGTCGCGTCGTGCGGGCCCTGGGGGTCCACCGCCCGGACGCGCGAAGCGGCCCGGAAACGCAGAACAGCCCGGAAACGCAGAACGGCCCGGCTCCACAGGGAGCCGGGCCGTCCGTCAGGCGTTCAGATGCCGAGGCTGCCCTCGAACGCGCCGCCCTCGAGGCGGTTCTTCACCGCGACGAGGAAGCGGGCGGCGTCGGCGCCGTCCACGATCCGGTGGTCGTACGAGAGGGCGAGGTACACCGTGGAGCGGATCGCGATGGAGTCCGTGCCGTCGGCCGTGATCACGACCGGCTTCTTGGTGACGATGCCCGTGCCCAGGATCGCGACCTGCGGGAGGAACACGAGGGGCGTGTCGAACAGCGCGCCGCGCGAACCCGTGTTGGTCAGCGTGAACGTGCCGCCGGCGAGCTCGTCCGGCTTGAGGTGGTTGTCGCGCGTGCGCTGGGCGAGGTCCGCGATCTCACCGGCGAGGCCGGCGATGTCGAGGTCCGACGCGTTGCGGATGACCGGGGTCAGCAGGCCGCGCTCGGTGTCGACCGCGATCGAGATGTTCTCGTGGTCCGGGTAGACGATGCTGTCGCCGTCGACCGTGGCGTTGATGACCGGGTAGGCCTTCAGCGCTTCGGCGGCCGCGAGGGCGAAGAACGGCAGGAAGGAGAGCTTCGTGCCGGTCTTGGCGAGGAAGTCGCCCTTCACCTTGTCGCGCAGCGCGGCGACCTTGGTCACGTCGACCTCGACCACCGTCGTGAGCTGGGCGGTCGACTGCATCGAGACGACGGCGCGCTCGGCCACGACCTTGCGGAGGCGCGACATCTGCTGCGTGGTGCCGCGGAGCGGGGAGACCTCGACCACGGGCGCTGCGGCCGGAGCCGCGGCGGCAGCGGCCGGAGCGGCGGCCGCGAGGATGTCCTCCTTGCGGATGCGTCCGCCGACGCCGGTGCCGGTCACGTTCGCCAGGTCGACGCCGTGCTCGTTGGCGAGCTTGCGGACGATCGGAGTCACGTAGCCCGACGGGCCGGCGTGAGCGCCGCCCGACGTGGCGGGAGCCTCGGCGGCCGGAGCAGGCGCAGCGGCGGGAGCCGGGGCGGCGGCCGGAGCAGGGGCGGCGGCCGGAGCAGGCGCAGCGGCGGGAGCCGGGGCGGCAGCGGCCGGAGCCGGAGCAGCGGCCTCCTGTGCGGGAGCAGCCGGGGCCGGTTCTGCAGCGGGGGCGGGAGCGGCGGCAGGAGCTTCCTGGACGGGTGCGGCAGGAGCTGCCTCGGCGGCGGGGGCCGGAGCCTCCTGGGCCGGAGCCTCCTGGGCCGGAGCCTCCTGGCCCGGAGCCTCCTGGGCCGGAGCGGCCGGCGCAGGCTCAGCGGCCGGAGCCGGCGCGGCCTCTGCCGGCGCGGCCTCCGCCTCCGGCGCGGCGGCCGGAGCCTCGCCCGCACCGGAGCCGTCGCCGATCGTCACGAGCGCAGTGCCCACCTCGACAGTCTCGTCCTCCTGCACCAGGATCGCCTCGACGACGCCCGCGACGGGCGAGGGGATCTCGGTGTCGACCTTGTCGGTCGAGACTTCGAGCAAGGGCTCGTCCACCTCGACACGGTCGCCAACGTTCTTCAGCCAGCGGGTGACCGTGCCTTCCGTGACACTCTCGCCGAGTGCCGGGAGGCTGACGGATTCGCTCATGAGCTTTTCTCCTTCAAAACCTGATCGTTCAGTAGCTTATTGCAGCCGCTCGCGCGGCGGACGCGTTTAGAGGGTGTGCAGCGGCTTGCCAGCGAGGTACAGGAAGGCCTCGCCGAGGGACTCGCTCTGCGTCGGGTGCGCGTGAACGAAGGGCGCGATGTCCTCCGGGTAGGCCTCCCAGTTGACGACGAGCTGTGCCTCGCTGATGAGCTCGCCCACGCGCGCGCCGATCATGTGCACGCCGACGACCGGGCCGTCGTTGACGCGGACGACCTTGACGGTGCCGCTGGTGCCGATGATCTCGCTCTTGCCGTTGCCGGCCAGGCTGTAGTCGTAGCTCGTGATCGCGTCAGCGCCGTACTGCTCCGCCGCCTTGGCCTCGCTGAGGCCGATCGAGGCGACCTCGGGGTCGCAGTACGTGACCTTGGGGATGTTCACGTCGGGGACGACGATCGGGTTCAGGCCCGCGATCTCCTCGGCGACGAAGATGCCCTGCTGGAAGCCGCGGTGCGCGAGCTGCAGGCCGGGGACGATGTCGCCGACCGCGTAGACGCCCGGGATGTTGGTCTGCAGGCGCTCGTCGGTGATGACGAAGCCGCGGTCGAGCGTGACGCCGACCTCGTCGTAGCCCATGCCGGCCGTGAGCGGGCCGCGGCCGACCGCGACGAGCAGCAGCTCGGCGTCGACCGTGCTGCCGTCCTCGAGCGAGACGACGACGCCGTTCTCGTTCTGGGTGACGCCGGAGAAGCGGACGCCGAGGCGGTAGTCGATGCCGCGGCGACGGAAGGCGCGCTCCAGCGACTTGCTGATGGTCTCGTCCTCGTTGGGGACGAGGTGCGGGAGGGCCTCGATGATGGTGACGTCGGCGCCGAAGGACTTCCAGACGCTGGCGAACTCGACGCCGATGACGCCGCCGCCGAGGACCGCGACCTTCTTGGGGACGAAGTCGAGCTCGAGGGCCTGCTCGCTGGTGATCACGCGGCCGCCGATCTCGAGGCCGGGGAGGCTGCGCGAGTAGGAGCCGGTGGCGAGGATGACGTTCTTACCGGTGATGGTGTCGTCGCCGACCTGCACCGTCGTCGGGGAGGTCAGCTTGCCCTCGCCCTCGATGACGGTGATGCCGCGGGCCTTCACCAGGCCCTGGAGGCCCTTGTACTTCTTGGCGATGATGCTCCGGCGGTACTCGGTGACACCGTTCATGTCGACGCCCTGGAGCTGGGTGATGATGCCGTACTTGGCCGACTCCCGCGAGTAGTCCGCGACCTCGGCCGCGTGCAGCAGCGCCTTGGTCGGGATACAGCCGCGGTGCAGGCAGGTGCCGCCGACCTTGTCCTTCTCGATCATGCCGACGGTGAAACCGAGCTCGGCCGCACGCAGCGCTGCTGCGTAGCCTCCACTCCCACCGCCGAGCACCACAATGTCAAAGTTCTGCTCAGACACCCAGCTACTCCTCGCGCATCAGGATTCGTGACACGATCCTGCCCCGGGGATGACGTGGGGCAGGCGTTGCATGGGCAGGATTTTCCTGCCCATACGACCCTACTACCTCTGGGAAAAGTCCTCGGCCAAACGGATGAGCGCTCGTACGCTGACGGCGGACGGGCCCTTGCCGGTGAAGCCGTACGGTGCGGACGGTCCCTTCGCCGGGCCGGCGATGTCGAGGTGGGCCCACGGGATCCGCGGCGCGTCGTCCTCGTCGCCGGTGCGGCCGATGAACTCCTGGAGGAACACCCCCGCCAGCAGCATGCCGCCCGCCGTCACCCCCGGGTTGGCGTTGGCGATGTCGGCGACGTCGGAGTTGATGGTGGCGCGGAGCTCGCTCGCGAGCGGCATCGGCCAGAGCAGCTCGCCGGACGCCTTCGCGGCGGCGAGGACGTCGCCGACCAGGTCGTCGGAGCCCATGACCGCGGCGTAGCGGGTGCCGAGCGCGACCATCGCGGCGCCGGTCAGCGTGGCGACGTCCACGATCGCGTCCGGGTGCTCCTCCCCGGCGGCGACGAGGCCGTCCGCGAGTACGAGCCGGCCCTCCGCGTCGGTGTTGAGCACTTCCACGGTGCGGCCGCCGCGCATGCGCAGCACGTCGTTCGGGCGGATGGCGGAGCCGGAGGGCATGTTCTCCGCGAGGCACAGCCACGCGGTCACGCGCACCGGGAGGTCGAGTCGGGCGGCGGCGAGGGCGACGGCGAGCACCGTGGCCGCACCGGTCATGTCGTACTTCATGCCGACCATGCCGGAGGCCGGCTTGAGCGAGAGGCCGCCGGAGTCGAAGGTGATGCCCTTGCCGACCAGCGCGAGGTGCCTCGCGGCGCCGGCCGGCGCGTAGTCCACCTTCACCAGCCGCGGCGGGCGCACGGAACCCTGACCGACGCCGAGGATGCCGCCGAAGCCCTCGGCCTCGAGCCGGCGCTCGTCCCAGACCTCGACCGTGACGGGCAGCCCCTCGACGGCCTCCTCGACGCGGGAGGCGAACGAGGCGGGGTAGAGGTCGATCGGGGGAGTGTTGACCAGGTCCTTGACCAGCGCGGCGGCGCCGGACACGGCGGCCGCGCGCGCGACGAGCGCATCGCCGTCCGCCGACGCGCCGACGACCTCGATGGTCTCGACCGGCGCCTTGACGCCCGCGCGGCTCGCGGAGCGGTACTCGGTGAACGCGTACGCGCCGAGCGCCGCGCCCTCCAGCACGGCGCCGACCCGGGCGTCGTCTTCGGCGGGAAGGTCGAGCGCAACGTGGCCGACGCCGGCGAGCTGGCGGATGGCGGTGCCGGCCGCGTAGCGCAGTGCGTCCTCGTCCGCCGGCTCCGGGAGGCCGACCACGGCGAGGCCCGGACCGCCCGCGGCGCCGGGGAGGCGGACCAGCTCGTCCCTGCCGCCGCCGAAGCCCACCGCCGCGAGCTCGTCGCCCAGCCCGTCCGGAGCCGAGCCCGACAGCACGGTGACGCCGTCCGCGCCGGAGCGCGCCGCGAGCACGAGGACGTCGGCGGAGGAGGAAGGAGCGGGCGAGAGGCTGAGGGCGGGAGGCGTCATGTCTCGACCCTAACCGCTGAACGCCGCGCGACGACGGAGGCCGCATGTTCGCTGTGGGCGTGCTGCGACCGGGCCCGTGCGCGGCGACCGCGTCGGGTGTGCGGCCTAGAGTTGTAGCATGCGAGATCCCGGCGAACTCTACGAGCTGAACCCGGCACTGGTGGTGCCGGCGGGCCTGCCGCTGATCGCGGGGCTCACCGGGTTCGCCGACGCCGGCTCGGGCGTCAGCCAGCTCGGCACCTATCTTCTCGGCACGCTCGACAGCGAGGTCGTGGCGACCTTCGACGCCGACATCCTGCTCGACTACCGCGCCCGTCGGCCGATCATCTACTTCGACCAGGACCATCTGGCCGACTACCAGCCGTCGACGTTGAAGCTGCACCTGGTCTACGACGAGCTGCGCCAGCCGTTCCTCTTCCTCTCCGGGTTCGAGCCCGACTTCCGCTGGGAGGCGTTCACGGAGGCCGTGCTGGGGCTCATCGAGCGCTACAAGGTCAAGTCCGTCACCTGGGTGCACTCCATCCCGATGCCGGTGCCGCACACCCGGCCCATCGGGGTGACGGTCAGCGGCAACCGCCGCGACCTGATCGAGGGGATGTCGATCTGGAAGCCGCAGACGCAGGTGCCGGGCAACGCCCTCCACCTCCTCGAGTACCGGCTGCAGCAGCTCTCGTACCCGATCGCCGGATTCGTCCTGCTCATCCCGCACTACCTCGCCGACACCGAGTACCCGGCCGCCGCGATCGCGGGGCTGGAGAGCATCAGCGCCGCGACCGGCCTCATCTTCCCCACCGACCGCCTGCGCGAGGAGGACCGCGAGTTCGTCGCGAACATCGATGAGCAGGTCGCGGGCAACGCCGAGCTCGGCAAACTGGTCGGCACGCTGGAGGAGCGGCACGACACGTACATGGAGGACACCCAGCTCCGCTCGCCGCTGACCGACCGCGACGGCGAGCTGCCCAGCGCCGACGAGATCGCGGCCGAGCTGGAGAACTTCCTGGCGTTCCGCCGGCACGGCGACGACCGCCGCGGCGACGACGAGAACCCGCGCACCGACCGCTGAACCGACCCCCGTTCCGCCCGCGTGACGGTCCCGCTCGCACAGCGGGCATAGGATCGTGTGGTGAATTCGCGTCGGTCCTGGGTCATCTTCGGGATCGGAGTCTTCGCCTACCTCGTGGCCGTCATGCAGCGGACGAGCATCGGCGTCGCGGGCGTCGCCGCGACCGACCGCTTCCACGTCTCAGCCGCGGTGCTCTCGTCGATGGCGGTCGTCCAGCTCATCGTCTACGCGGCGATGCAGGTGCCGGTCGGCGTCCTGATCGACCGGGTCGGCTCGCGGGCGCTGATGATCGCGGGCACCGCCCTGATGGTCGTCGGGCAGGTGACGGTCGCCTTCGCGCCGACCATCGCGCTCGCGATCGTCGGGCGC
Organism: Streptomyces sp. L7; assembly: GCF_050990935.1. GTDB lineage: Bacteria > Actinomycetota > Actinomycetes > Actinomycetales > Microbacteriaceae > Leifsonia. The sequence continues at coordinate 489,632 of NZ_CP194644.1, forward strand.
ATCCTCGTCGGAGCGGGCGACGCGACCGTGTTCACCTCGCTCATGCGGCTGGTGAACTCCTGGTTCCGCGGCCGCATCGTGCCCCAGCTCTCGCAGTGGATCGGCAACATCGGCCAGCTCGGCCAGGTGCTGTCCGCCGTCCCGTTCGCGCTGCTGCTCCACCAGTCCGGCTGGACCGCCGCGTTCCTCAGCGCCGCGTCGGTGTCGGTGGTCGCGCTGGTCGGGATCGTCGCCACCATCCGGGACCGGCCGGCCGGATCGAGCGAGGGACCGCGCCCGGCGACCTGGGGCGAGTCGCTGCGCCAGCTCCGGATCAGCCTCGCCCGGCCGGGCACCCAGCTCGGGTTCTGGTCGCACTTCACCACGCAGTCCTCCGGAACCGTGTTCAGCCTGATGTGGGGCCTGCCCTTCATGGTGTTCGCGCTCGGCATCGACCCGGCGGAAGCCAGCGGCCTGCTGATCGTCTCCGTCGGCGCGGGACTGATCGCCGGACCCGTCCTCGGCCTGCTGACGGCGCGCTTCCCGCTGCGGCGCAGCAATCTGGTGCTCGCGATCGTCGGGATGATGGGGATCGTCTGGGCGCTCCTGCTGCTGTGGCCGGGGACGCCGCCGCTCTGGCTCCTGATCCTCGTGCTGGTGGCGATCGGGATCGGCGGCCCCGGCTCCCTGATCGGGTTCGACTTCGCGCGCACCTCCAACCCGCTGCACAGTCTCGGCTCCGCCAACGGCATCGTGAACGTCGGCGGCTTCCTCGCGAGCTTCGTGATGATGTTCCTCATCGGCGTGGCCCTGGACGCCCAGAACACCGCGCACACGGTCGCCGGACTCTACGCGCTCGACTCCTTCCGCTGGGCGTTCGCCGTGCAGTACGTGATCATCGGCGTCGGCGTCGTCTTCCTCGTCCGCGCCCGGCGGCGCACCCGCCGCCGCCTCGCGGAGGAGGAGGGAATAGAAGTGGGCCCCTTGTGGGTTGCACTGGTTGACGCGTGGCGACGGCGAGATGGTCGGGAGCCTGGCGAGAACGTGCAATAATTGATACCTGGACCCGTTCATGTCCTGGGGTCGGAGCACTTGATGGTGCCCGGCGCGACAGCCCAAGACTTGACATGGGTCTTAGTAATGTCCGCACGCGACCTCAGGCAGGCGCTACGGGGGACGCACCAATGCCCTCCCGCCCGGTTTGAAAGCCCTCGCTTGTATGGAAGGTAGGCACATGGCAACCCGTGCAGCAACCAAGGCCCGCGAGGCCGAGGCGGTCGAGGAGACCGAGGAGACCGCTGCGGCCAGCAAGCCGGCGGCGAAGAAGACGACGGCGAAGGCGCCGGCGAAGAAGACTGCGTCCAAGAAGGCCGGCACCAAGGCCAAGGGCGACGACGACGAAGAGCTCGACGAGGAGGCCGTGGTCGAGATCGACGAGGACGACTCCGCCGAGGAGGCGGACGACTCCGCCGAGACCGAGTCCGAGGGCGACGACGCGGAGGCGGACGACGCCGAGGGGTCCGGGCCCAAGGGCGAGGCGGCAGCCGTGCAGGCCGCAGCGGATGCCCCGCTGCCGACCGACGCGCTCGTGCTGCGCGCCGTGGACGAGGATGACGACATCCCCGTCTACTCCTCGACGATCACCGGCGCGACCGCCGACCCGGTCAAGGACTACCTCAAGCAGATCGGCAAGGTCCCGCTGCTGAACGCCGCGGAGGAGGTCGAGCTCGCGATGCGCATCGAGGCCGGCCTGTTCGCGGAGGACAAGCTCGCGAACACCCCGAACATGCCCAAGGAGCTCGAGCGCGAGCTCCGCTGGGTCGCCCGCGACGGCCAGCGTGCCAAGAGCCACCTGCTCGGCGCCAACCTGCGCCTCGTGGTCAGTCTCGCCAAGCGCTACACCGGCCGCGGCATGCAGTTCCTGGACCTGATCCAGGAGGGCAACCTCGGTCTGATCCGCGCCGTCGAGAAGTTCGACTACACCAAGGGCTTCAAGTTCTCGACCTACGCCACCTGGTGGATCCGCCAGGCGATCACCCGCGCGATGGCCGACCAGGCCCGCACCATCCGCATCCCGGTGCACATGGTGGAGGTCATCAACAAGCTCGCCCGCGTCCAGCGCCAGATGCTGCAGGACCTCGGCCGCGAGCCCACCCCGGAAGAGCTCTCCAAGGAGCTCGACATGACCCCTGAGAAGGTCATCGAGGTGCAGAAGTACGGTCGCGAGCCCATCTCGCTGCACACGCCGCTCGGCGAGGACGGCGACAGCGAGTTCGGCGACCTGATCGAGGACACCGAGGCGGTCGTGCCGGCCGACGCGGTCGGCTTCACGATGCTGCAGAAGCAGCTCGAGAGCCTCCTCGACTCCCTGTCCGAGCGCGAGGCGGGCGTGATCCGCATGCGCTTCGGCCTGGGCGACGGCATGCCGAAGACGCTCGACCAGATCGGCGACACCTTCGGCGTGACGCGGGAGCGCATCCGGCAGATCGAGTCGAAGACGATGGCGAAGCTGCGCCACCCGTCCCGCTCGCAGTCGCTGCGCGACTACCTCGAGTAAGGTGCGCTATCGACTGGCGGTCATCGCCGGCCGCCTCGCCCGCCGGCTGCTGCGCCTGCGGGGAGGCGGCTCCGCGGTGCCGGGGCGGGTCGCGCTCGCGATCGCGCCGAAGTTCCTCGAGCGCGCGGTCAGCCGACTCCCGCTCGGCGTGGTGTTCGTCTCCGGTTCGAACGGCAAATCGACGACCACCAACATGCTCACCGCGATCCTGCGCGAGCACGGGCTGAACGTCTTCACGAACCCGTCCGGCGGCAACCTGCCGCAGGGGATCGCCTCGGCCCTGCTGGCGGACGTGCCGCTCGACGGCTACGTGCGCGGCGACGTCGGGGTGATCGAGGTGGACGAGGCGTACGGCGTCGACCTGGCGACCGTCCTGAAGCCGCGCGGCTCGCTGTTGCTGAACGTGCAGATCGACCAGCTCAACCGCTTCTTCGAGCCGACCCGTGTGATCGGGATGCTGCGAACGATCGCGGAGCGTTCGAGCGAGTTCGTCGTGGTGAACGCCGACGACGACAGCCTCGCCCGCGTCGGCGCGGAGCTCGCCGCCGAAGGCCGTGACGTGACGACCTTCGCGGTGGCCCCGGCCATCATCGAGTCGTCGCCCAACGGCCTCGCGAACGTGGCGGACCTCTCCGGCGTCGCCGCCGGCGCCCTCCCGGTGCCCGCCGTGTTCGTCAGCAAACTGGAGACGCAGAGCGCGCAGCTCACCATGGGCGGAGAGTCCATCCGGATCGGCCTGCCCGCGCGCGGCCTCCACTACGCGGTGGACGCCGCCGGCGCGACCGCGATGGCCCGGCGCGTGCTCGGCGAGAGCTTCCGATCGGAGGCCGTGGTCGCGGCGATGAGTTCGCTGCGCACGGTCTACGGCCGCGGCGAGACGCTGAAGGTCGGCGACGAGGACATCGAGATCATCATGATGAAGAACCCGCCGAGCCTCCAGCTCAACCTCGATTACCTGAGCCACAGCCCGGAGCAGGTCTTCGTCGCGGTCGACGAGGGCACTCCCGACCCGTCCTGGGTCTACGACATCGACCTCTCCAAGCTGGAGCACGTCGACATCGTGTCCGGCACCAAGGCCTGGCAATTCGCGACGCGGTTCGCCTACGCCGGGATCGAGGTCGACCAGGTGATGCCGGAGCTGCGGCCTGCTCTGCAGGCGTTCCTCGCGCTGCCCAAGCCGTCGCGCGGCACCAAGACCATGATCGTCAACTACGAGCAGATGATGGCCATCCGCAAGCAGCTCGGGTTCCTCGACCTGGAAGGCGGCGACACGTGACCGTCCTCCGCATCCTGCACCTCTACCCGCGTGAGCTCGGGATCAACGGCGACGCCGGCAACGTGCTCGCCCTGGCCGAGCGGGCACGCTGGCGCGGCGTGGACGTCGACATCGTCACGCACGCGCCGGGCGCCGAGCTGCCCGCCAGCGCCGACATCGTGCACATCGGCTCCGGCCCGCTCTCGTCGCAGCGCGCGGTCGTCGGCGATGTGGCGCGGATCGCACCGCGACTGCGGCAGTGGCGCGACGCCGGAGTGCCGATCCTCGCGATCGCGGGCGGCTGGCAGCTCCTCGGCGAGGAGATCGAGACGCCGGACGGCGAAACGCTCGCCGGCGCCCGGGTGTTCCCGACCCGCGCGGTGCTGGGGTCGCGGCGGCACGTGGCCGAGGTCGTCGTGCGCATGCCCGACGGCGTCACGCTCGCGGGCTTCGAGAACCACTCGGCCACCACGACCTTCACCGCGGATGCCGCAGGCGCTGTTCCGCTCGGCGAGGCCGTGAGCGGCTTCGGCAACGGCGACAAGACGGAGGGCGTCGTGCTCGGGAGCGCGATCGGCACGCACCTGCACGGCCCGGTCCTCCCGATGAACCCGGTGCTGGCCGACCGCATGCTGCAGACCGCGCTGCGCGGTGAGGTGGCGCCGGTCGCGCAGACCGAGCGAGTAGATCGCTACGCCGCCAATGCGCGTCGCGCCATCGCGGCCCGCCTCGGCGTCGCGCTCTGACGGCGGCCCGTTCGGAGTACCGTTCCTCGGGGCCTAGTTCTCGTAGACGCGGGGGACCCGGACGGCAACGCCCGTGACCATCTCGTCCGCGATGGTCTCCGCCCAGTCGGCGTACTTCTCGGCGGTGACCGTGCCATCGTGTCCGGAGCCGAACAGCACCGCGGTGTCGCCGACGGCGACGCGTGCCGAGCCGGCGTCCACGATCATGGTGTCCACGTCGACCGCGATCACGCGGCAGCGCTGCCCGGCGAGGAGGACGGAGGTCTTGGCGATGCCGAGCACCGGGACGCCGTCGCCATAGCCGATCCCGAGCCGCGCGTGCGTGGTGCCGCCGACGTGGATCTCCACGACCGGCGCCTCCAAGCGCATCACGGGCTCCAGCCCGAGCTCGGCGCCGGTGCGGTCGTCGAACGGCGAGAAGCCGTAGGCGGCGATCCCGAAGCGTACGAGGTCGAAACGGGCCTCGGGCATCCGGATGCCGGCCGAGCTCGCCGCGAGGTGCAGGATCTCGAACCGGGCGCCGCGCTCCTCGGCCTCCGCTACCGCGCTGCGGAACTCCGCGAGCGCAGCCTCGTCGTCCGCGATCGACGCGTCGGCCAGGTGCGACCAGGCTGCGCGGATGCGGACGACGCCCTGCCTCTCCAGCTCGAGGGCCGCGTCGATGAGGTGCGGCCACTGTTCGCGGGTGGCGCCGTTGCGGCTGAGGCCGGTGTCGACCTTGAGGTGCACCACCGCCGGTCGGCCGGCGCCCGCGGCCGCGATGGCCTCCAGCTGCCAGACGGCCGAGATGCCGAGCTCGATGTCGGCTTCGATCGCCGCCAGCCAGTCGGTGTCCTCACCGTGCAGCCAGGCCAGCAGCGGGACCGTGATCCCGGCGGCGCGCAGGACGAGCCCGGCGGAGACCTCCAGCACGGCGAGGGAGGTCGCGCCCGCCTCCAGCCCGGCCTCGGCGATCGGCAGCAGACCGTGGCCGTAGGCATCGGCCTTGACCGCGAGCATGGTCTCGGCGGGAGCGATCAGCGCGGTCAGATGTGCGACATTCCGGCGCAGCGCGGCCAGATCGATGACCGCGCGGGGGAGCGGCTCCGCGATCGCGTCCACGATGGTCACTGTGCCGCCTTCCTTATCCAGTGCCCGTACATCCGCTCGATCCGGCGGCCCAGCCGGCTCGTGATCACCGGCGCGGCCACGCCGAGCGCGGCCTCCCAGTCGAGCACCGACGGCTCGCTGCGGGACGGGTCGCCGAACAGCACCACCGGGTCGCCCGGCTGCGCTTCGGCGTCGCCGATGTCGACCACGAACTGGTCCATGGCGATTCGACCGGTGATCCGGCCGGTGGTGTCGCCGACCAGCACGGGCGCCTTGTTGGAGGCGACGCGAAGGATGCCGTCGGCGTAGCCCAGCGCGACCAGCACGAGCGTGCTGGGGCGGTCGGTTCGGTAGGTGTAGCCGTACGAGACGCCGCGATCGGCGCCGACCCGCTTCACTGCGATGATCTCTGCGGTGAGGCGGAGCGCAGGGGCGACGCCGGGAGCGTCGGTGAGCCCGAGCAGTTCGGGGCCGAGCAGGTGGGCAGGACCGCTGGCGTGCCGGCCGGCCGGGAAACCGACGGTCACCGGCAGCGGGATGCCCTCGTCCGCGATGGCGGCGGCGTCCTCCACCCGGGAGACGAGAAGACCGCCGACCCCCGCGTCGGTCAGCGTCCGGGCGACGGGGATGAGCCCGTGCCCGTACGCGTCCGCGCGGAGATCGGCGGTGCAGTCGGGGAGCGGCGCGCTGGCCGCGGTGGTGGCGTTCGAGCGGATGACATCGAGGTCGACGAATGCGCGTCTGCGCACGCCGGTGGCAGCTGCCATCGCTCGTTCAGCCCGTTCGCGTGGGTCGCGGTGACCTAGGCGCGCTGCTCTTCGAAGAGACGAGCCGTCTCGTCGTGCCAGCTGTGCGCGATCTGCGAGAGCTTCTCCTGGTGCTTCTTGCCGTGGTGGGCGCAGAAGAGGAGTTCGCCGTTGTTGACCACGACGCGGATGTACGCCTGAGCGCCACAGCTGTCGCAGCGGTCCGCGGCCGTGAGTTGCGGCCCCGACTCGAGCTCGTCAACCGCACCATTCTCCGAGGTGATAGTAGACATGTGATGCTCCTTTCCGTCGCAACCGGTGAACTCGGTACGTCTATAGAACCACGTAATCCCGGAGACGAGGCGCGTATCGGCTGCTATTTCGCTCAACGCGTAGCCTCGCGACCCGTGGGTGTCGGGTCCGGGATCGCTTGGTGCAGCACGTACTCTGGAGGATGCGGCCCGCGCCGGAACGCGCGCCCCGCTACCCGGAACACCGCACGGAACACAAGGAGCGCTCGTGGCGAGCTCGGACTATTCGGCGAGGCACCTCTCGGTGCTGGAGGGCCTGGAGGCCGTGCGCAAGCGCCCGGGCATGTACATCGGCTCCACAGACTCCCGCGGCCTCATGCACTGCCTGTGGGAGATCATCGACAACTCCGTCGATGAGGCGCTCGCCGGGCACGGCACCGCGATCGAGGTCATCCTGCACCCCGACGACAGCGTCGAGGTGCGCGACACGGCGCGTGGCATCCCGGTCGATGTCGAGCCGAAGACCGGGCTGACCGGCGTGGAGGTCGTCTTCACCAAGCTGCACGCCGGCGGCAAATTCGGCAGCGGCTCGTACGCGGCCTCCGGCGGCCTCCACGGCGTCGGCGCATCGGTCGTCAACGCGCTCTCCGAGCGGCTCGACGTCGAGGTCGACCGCGACGGCAAGACCTGGGCGATGTCCTTCCACCGCGGTGAGCCGGGCGTGTTCGACGACGGCGACGCCGCGCCGAGCCCCGACGCCACGTTCTCTCCGTTCGTGAGCGGCAGCGAGTTGCGGGTGGCGGGCAAGGTCCGCAAGGGCGTCACCGGCACGCGCATCCGGTACTGGGCCGACCGCCAGGTGTTCACCGCGGGCGCCGAGTTCTCGGTGGACGACCTCATCGGCCGGGCGCGGCAGACGGCGTTCCTGGTCCCGGGCCTGGCGATCACGATCGACGACCAGCGCTCCCCGGAGGGCGAGCGGACCACCTTCAGCTACGACGGCGGCATCTCGGAGTTCGTGGACTTCCTCGCTCCGGACAGCCCGATCACCGAGACCTGGCGCCTCACCGGCGAGGGCCACTTCACCGAGACGGTCCCCGTGCTCTCCGACGGCGGCGCGATGGTGCCGACGGAGCTCAAGCGCGAGTGCCAGGTGGACATCGCGCTGCGCTGGGGGACCGGTTACGACACCGTGATGCGCTCGTTCGTCAACATCATCGCGACGCCGAAGGGCGGCAGCCACCAGACCGGCTTCGACCAGGGGCTGCTCAAGTTCCTGCGTCAGCAGGTGGAGCTGAACGCGCGCCGGCTCAAGGCGGGCACGGACAAGCTGGAGAAGGACGACGTGATGGCCGGGCTGACCGCCGTGCTGACCGTGCGCCTCCCCGAGCCGCAGTTCGAGGGCCAGACCAAGGAGGTCTTGGGAACCCCGGCGGTGCGCACGATCGTGGCCAACGTCATCCAGAAGACCCTCGCCGAGCGCTTCGCGTCGACCAAGCGCGACGACAAGACGCAGTCGGCGCTCGTGCTCGACAAGGTCGTCGCGGAGATGAAGAGCCGGATCTCGGCCCGCGCCCACAAGGAGACCCAGCGCCGCAAGAACGCGCTGGAGACGTCCTCGCTGCCGGCCAAGCTGGTCGACTGCCGGTCGAGCGACGTGGCGAACAGCGAGCTGTTCATCGTTGAGGGCGACTCGGCGCTCGGGACCGCGAGGCGGGCCAGGGACAGCGAGTACCAGGCGCTGCTGCCGATCCGCGGCAAGATCCTCAACGTCCAGAAGGCGTCGGTCTCCGACATGCTCTCCAACGCGGAGTGCGCGGCCATCATCCAGGTGATCGGCGCGGGGTCGGGACGCTCGTTCGAGCTGGGCTCGGCGCGGTACGGCAAGGTCATCATCATGTCGGACGCCGACGTCGACGGCGCCCACATCCGCACGCTGCTGCTCACGCTGTTCTTCCGCTACATGCGGCCGATGATCGAGGAGGGCCGGGTGTTCGCCGCAGTGCCTCCGCTGCACCGGGTCGTCGCGATCAACCCGGGCTCGAAGCCGAACGAGACGATCTACACCTACTCGGAGGCGGAACTCCAGGCCGTTCTCGCGGACCTCAAGAAGCGCGGGCGCAAGTACCAGGAGCCCATCCAGCGTTACAAGGGTCTCGGCGAGATGGACGCCGACCAGCTCGCGACAACGACGATGGACCGCGCTCACCGCACCCTGCGCCGCGTGCGCGTCTCCGACGCGGAGGCGGCGAACCGGGTGTTCGAATTGCTGATGGGGAACGATGTCGCGCCGCGCAAGGAGTTCATCATCGCGGGCGCGGATGACCTGAGCCGCGCGCGTATTGACGCGTAGGCAACGGAGGAGATCCGCGGCGACACGCCGGTGGAAGCAGGCAACGGAGGAGATCCGGGGCTGGGAGGTGTGGATGTCCTCTGTTGGCTGACGACACGCGGTGGGCGGCGGGGGAAGTCCTCCGTTGGCGTCAGGCGAGGCGGCGGCCGACGGAGGCGACGACCATGTCGAGCGGGGTGCCGGAGCCGTCGCGGCGGGCGCCCCCTCGGGGAGGACGCGCTGGGCGCCGTCGGAGCCGACGGCCAACGCGGGCGCGGGGCCGACCCAGGCGATGGCCAGCTCGGTCTCGCCCTTCAGGAAGCGCTGCGAGCGGACGCCGCCGGTCGCGCGGCCCTTGGCCGGGAACTCGGCGAAGTCGCTCACCTTGCCGCTGCCGGGGTCGGCGCCGGGGAGGGTCTGGTCGCTGACCGCGATGGTGACGACGACCGCCTCCTCGCGCTCGGCGGCCTCCACCGCGCCGAAGAACACCACGCGGGCATCGGCGGCCAGGTTGATGCCGGCCATGCCGCCGGCCGCCCGACCCTGCGGGCGCACCGAGCCGGCGGAGAACCGGAGGAGCTGGGAGTCGCTGGAGACGAACACGAGCTCGGCGTCGTCCGCCGACTGCACGGCTCCGACGACCGCGTCGCCGGCCTTCAGCGTGATGACCTCGAACTCCGGCTTGTTGGCCCAGTCGCCGGGCGACACCCGCTTGACCACACCCTGCCGCGTGCCGAGCGCGATCGCGCGCGGGGAGTCCAGCGAGACGAGCGCGAGCACGCGCTCCTTGCGGTCGGCCAGCGCGAGGTAGTCGCCCACCTTCACGCCCGCGCCGAGCTGCACCGAGTTGAGCGGGGCGGCCGGGAGGTCGACCGGCGAGAACCGGATGAGCCGTCCGCGGTCGGTGACGGCGCCGATCTCGCTGCGGCTCGTGGCGTCGAGCCGGGACAGGATCGCGTCGTGCTTGCTGCGCCGGGCCGGCGGCTGGATGCGGTCGAGGCCGTCGCCCTCTCCGGCGCCCGCGTCGACGCGCAGGATGCGGCCGGTGGTCGACAGGTAGACGCGGCACGGTACGTCGGCGACCTCGAGCTGCACCGTCATCGCCTTGCTGCGCGAGCCCGTGCCGGCGATGGACGGCTTCGCCTCGGTGAGGAGCGTCCGTCGCGGGGTGCCGAACTTCACGGCGACCTGCTCCAGCTCGTCGGACACGAGTCCCTCGATGCGTGCCGTGCTGCCGAGGATCTGCTCCAGTTCGGCGATCTCGGCCGCCAGCTGGTCGCGCTCGGTCTCCAGCTCGATGCGGGAGAACTTGGTGAGCCGGCGGAGCCGCAGCTCCAGGATGTAGTCGGCCTGCAGCGTGCTGAGGTCGAACACCTGCTGCAGCCGCGTGCGCGCCTGGTCGGTGTCGTCGGAGGTGCGGATGACTTGGATGACCTCGTCGATGTCGAGGATCGCGATGAGGAGGCCCTCGACCAGGTGCAGGCGCTCCTTGCGGCGCGCGAGCCGGAACTCCGAGCGGCGCGTGACGACGCTGATGCGGTGGTCGAGGTAGACCTGCAGCAGCTCGCGCAGGCCCAGGGTCTGCGGGCCGCCCGCGACGAGGGCGACGTTGTTGATCGAGAAGCCCTCCTCCAGCGGCGTGTGCCGGTAGAGCTGCTCGAGCACGGCGTCCGGGCTGAACCCGGTCTTGATGCCGATGACGAGGCGGAGGCCGTGCTGCCGGTCGGAGAGGTCGGTCACGTCGGAGATGCCGTTCAGCTTCTTCGCGTTGACGCCGTCCTTGATCTTCTCGATCACACGCTCCGGGCCGACCCCGTAGGGGAGCTCGGTCACGACGAGGCCGCTCTTGCGCGCGGTGATCGACTCGACGCCCACCTTGGCGCGCATCCGGAAGCTGCCGCGGCCCGTCGCGTACGCGTCGCGGACGCCGGCCAGGCCCGCGATGGTGCCGCCGCTCGGGAGGTCGGGGCCGGGGACGTAGTCCATCAGCTCGTCCAGCGTCGCGTCGGGGTGGGCCAGGAGGTGGCGGGCGGCGCCGACGACCTCCACCAGGTTGTGCGGGGCCATGTTGGTGGCCATGCCGACCGCGATGCCGCTGGCGCCGTTGACCAGGAGATTCGGGAACGCGGCGGGCAGCACGTCCGGCTGCAAGAGCTGGTTGTCGTAGTTGGGGACGAAGTCCACGACATCCTCGTCGAGGTCTTCGGTGAGGGCCAGCGCGGCGGCGGCGAGGCGCGCCTCCGTGTAGCGCGCGGCGGCGGGGCCGTCGTCCAGCGAGCCGAAGTTGCCGTGCCCGTCGACCAGTGGGACGCGCAGGGTGAAGTCCTGGGCCATGCGCACGAGCGCGTCGTAGATCGCGCTGTCGCCGTGCGGGTGCAGCTTTCCCATCACCTCGCCGGTGACGCGCGCCGACTTGACGTGACCGCGGTCCGGGCGCAGGCCCATCTCGGTCATCATGTAGAGGATGCGCCGCTGCACGGGCTTCAGGCCGTCGCGGGCGTCCGGGAGCGCCCGCGAGTAGATGACGGAGTACGCGTACTCGAGGAACGAGCCCTGCATCTCGGTCGTGACGTCGACGTCTTCGATGCGTTCGGTGATCGGGGCCTGGTCGTCTGCTGGTGTCATTCGTGCATTCGGTGATGGGGCGGCAGGAGGCGCGCCGGTTCGACGGCTTCCGTCCGTCCCACCTGTGAAAGACTGGGCCGGATGCCCCCCATGCTACCGGCCGCGTTCACCACCCGAGCGAGCCTCGCCACGGTGATGCCGAGTTCTCTCGGGGCGCTGCGTGGGCAGACCAACGATCTCGGGCTGCCTCCGCTCCAGCACGTGGTCGTCGTCGTGGTCGACGGTCTCGGCGCGGCGGCGCTCCGCGCCCGCGAGGGGCACGCCCGGACGCTGGCCTCCCGGCTGGGCAAGACGACGACGATCGACGCGGGCTTCCCGACCACGACGGCCGCCGCGCTCGCGACGCTGACGACCGGGACGACGCCGGGGCTGCACGGCCTCGTCGGCTATCGGGTGCGCGACGACGCGGGCCGGCTGACCAACCAGCTCAACGGCTGGGACGACCGGATGGACCCGGCCACCTGGCAGCGCGCGGAGACCGTCTTCGAGCGCGCGGCGGCCGATGGTGTCGGCTCCTTCGCGCTCGGCGTCCCCGCGTACGCGGACTCCGGCTTCACGCACGCCGTGCTGCGCGGCGCCGAGTTCATCGGCGGCCGCACGATGGCCGCCCGCTTCGACGCCGCGCGGGAGGTACTGCGCACGCCCGGGCCGGCGCTCACCTACCTCTATGTCGCCGAACTCGACCAGGCCGCCCACGCGCGCGGCTGGGAGTCGCCGCGCTGGACGGCCGAGCTGGAGACGCTGGACGCACTGGTCTCCGGGCTCGCCGCCTCCCTCGGCCCGGGCCACGGCATGCTGGTCACCGCCGACCACGGCATCGTCGACATCCCCGAGAGCGGGCACGTGCTCTACGACACCGCGCCCGAGCTCCTGGAGGGCGTGGCGGAGATCGCGGGCGAGCCGCGGCTGCTGCACCTCTATACACAGGAAGGCACGCGCGCGGACGACGTGGCGGCGCGCTGGCACGAGGCGGAGGGCGGCCGCTCGTGGATCGCGACCCGCGCGGAGGCGATCGGGGCGGGCTGGTTCGGCCCGCAGGTCGCGCCCGAGGTGGCGCCGCGGATCGGCGACGTGCTCGTCGCCGCGCGCAAGCGCATCGCCTACTACGACTCGCGCGACCCGCAGCGCACCGGGCGCAGCATGATCGGCCAGCACGGCTCGCTCACGGCGGAGGAGACGCGGGTGCCGTTGCTGCGGTTCGGCGCGGCGGCATAGCCGCCCGGTGCCTCAGGCCAGGTCGTCTTCCTCAGGCCAGGTCGTCGTCCGTGCGCGCGCCGAAGACGATCTCGTCCCAGCTCGGCATCGCGGCCCGCCCCTTGCGGCGTCCGTTCGAGACCGGGGTCTGCTCCTGGGTGGAGGACAGCGGCGCGGGCGGAGGAGGCGTGGGGGCGCTGGAGGTCGGGGTACCCGAGGGCGGGGACGCCGGGGGCGGACCGAACTCCTCGATGACTGTGATGGATTCCTCGACCACCCGGAACGGCGTGATCGGGTCGAGGAGCGTCGGCTGCTCGACCTGCTCGTGGCGGCCGTTCCGGTCGCCGCGGTCGTTCCGCGGTGCCGGCTCCTCGTAGCCGGCGGCCTCGCGCTCCCCGCGGCGGCGCCGCAGCGCCTCCAGGAGGTCGGCGGTCTGGTGCAGGTCGCGCGGCGTCTCGTCCGCGCGCTTGATCGCGGAGACCGTGATGGAGTTGTTGGCACGGCCGGGAGCGTGCGGCTCCAGCGGCTCGATGGGCTGGGTGACCTCCGGGCCGAGCAGGTCGATGCCGGGGGCGGGGAAGGTGAAGGCTCCGCTGTCGAAGCGGGAGCTGTCCGGCTCGCCCTCGTGCGGGAGGACGGCGCGCAGGCGCGGGATGAGGGCGCCCCCGCGCAGCTCGCCGGCCTGGGAGAGCGTAGTGGCCTCCGAGTTGAGCGGTGCGAGCGCGTGCTTGCGGAGGTCGTAGCTCCAGCGGGCGTCGTGGTCGATCTCGTCGGCGGTGAACTCGAGCTTCACGATCCAGCCGGTCTCGGCGTCCTTCCAGCTCGCCCAGCGCTCGCCGGCCACGCCGAGCGAGGCGAGGCGGTCGCGGATGACGGAGCCGAACGTGTCGGGTTCGCCCAGTGGGTCGACCTCGGCGGCCGTGCGGACCGGGACGCTGAGGGCGCTCGCTACCACGTGCTCGCGCTCGGCCACGATCGGGCCCTCGAAGCGCTGGACGTACTCCAGGGGCGCGCCCGTGACCGCCGCGACGTCGTCGGCGGACATCCCCGAACGGATGTGGGCCTGGATCTCCCGCGGGGACAGTTTGGGGACTTCGGCGGACGCCTGCTGTCGCACCTGCCGGATCTTCGACTGCAGCGTGTCGTCGACGGCGATGCGGAAGCGTTCACCGTCGTCGCCGACGGCGACGATCGCACCGTTCTCGACCCCGATGACCTTCAAATCCTGCATTGTGATGCCTTCCGAGCTCGCGTTCGTTCGGGCCCAGAATGCCACGAGAACGGGGGACTTCCGGGGAATACCGCGGGCGTGCCGGAAGTTGAACACCGAGCAAACGCTGAGAGGCTCCTGCGCGGTTTTGCTATTCGCAGGCGATTGATGCAAACTATGGCCGCCGATTGCGAGAATCGGCCGTACGACGAGAAGTGGATGGGCATGGCAACGGATTACGACGCACCGCGGAAGACCGAGGACGACTCCGAGTCGATCGAGGCCCTCAAGGAGCGAGTTCCGGACAAGATGTCTGGTGTCGTCGACGTCGAAGACGCCGACAACCCGGGCGGCTACGAGCTCCCCGGCGCCGACCTGTCGGACCTCGACCTCGACGTCGTGGTGCTGCCTCCCCAGGCCGACGAGTTCACCTGCGTGAACTGCTTCCTGGTGAAGCACCGCTCGCAGATCGACCACGAGACCAAGCTCGGACCGATCTGCATGGAGTGCGCCGCCTGAGCGACGCACCGCACGCCCGACGCCGATGAGCCCCGAACGGGACTACAGAGGACGCCGGGCCTCATCGAGAACCCGGACCAGCTGGTCCGGGTTTCTTGTCGAGATCAGCCAGTAGGGCGCCGGGTCGTCCACATCGAGCACCGGCACCTTCACGACCGGCTTGATCCAGCCGCGGATGAGCAGCCAGGCGCGCGCGTCCAGCCGCTGGCCGCGCTCCATCGTCGCCTCCTCGCCGGTGAACGCCTTCGGCTCCCCGATGAACTCCAGCGGGATCCTCGCGTTCCCTGCGGTGAGCTCGGCCGCGGTCACCCGGACCACGGGAGCGGAGGCGAGCAGCGCGATCACGATCGCCGCGTAGAAGACGATCGCCAGCACGACGCCGACGGCGAAGTTGATCGGGGCGAAGACGAGCATCACGGCGGGCACGACGAGGATGGTGGAGACGAAGAGCCAGGGGGTCGCCCACAGCCGTTCTCGGTAGAGGTCCATGGGACTATTCGATCATCCTTCGTGCACTACCCTCGACACGTGACCGAAACCGTGGACGTCCCGATCGTCGCCGACCGCCTTCCCGTGTACGCCCACCCCGGTGACGCGGGCGCCGACCTGTGCGCGGCGGAGCCCGTCACGCTGGCGCCGGGGGAGCGGCACACCGTCCCGACCGGGGTCTCGATCGCGCTGCCGGAGGGCTACGTCGGCTTCGTGGTGCCGCGCAGCGGCCTGGCCATGCGCCACGGCATCACCATCGTCAACGCGCCGGGCACCGTGGACGCAGGCTATCGCGGCGAGATCAAGGTGACCGTCCTGAACACGGACAGGTCGATGTCGTACGATATCGCCGTCGGCGACAGGATCGCGCAGTTGATCGTCATGCCGGTCGCGCAGGCCCGGTTCATCCCCGTCGACACCCTCCCGGACAGCCACCGCGGCACCGCGGGCTTCGGCTCGTCCGGCTACACCGTCACCCAGGCAGGAGATCACGCTTGACCGACAGCATCGACACCCCCGGCGAGGCCGAGCCTCAGGACGTGGAGAAGTCCGCGCCGGAGGATCGGGAGATCGAAGGTCCCCTCGACGACAGCGAGGCGAACCCGGTCCGTCCCTACGTCGACCTCGGCGGCGTCAAGATCCTGCCCCGCGAGGGCCTGCACCTCCGCCTGGAGGTCGAGGAGGAGTCGCAGCGCGTCGTGGCCGTCGGGCTCGACTACGCGAACTCGACCCTGCAGGTGCAGCCGTTCGCCGCTCCGCGCTCCACGGGCCTCTGGCACGAGATCCGCGGCCAGATCGCCGAGCAGGTGCAGCGCCAGGGCGGCCGCGTGAGCGAGCGCGACGGGGTGTTCGGCCCGGAGCTGGTCGCCGAGATCCCCATCGCCGCGCCGCAGGGCGCCCCGGGCGAGACCCGCGTCGCGCGCTTCGTCGGCGTCGACGGCCCGCGCTGGTTCCTGCGCGGCGTGATCGCCGGTGACGCGGCCGTGAAGCCGGAGGCCGCCGCGCTGGTGGAGGACCTCTTCCGCAGCATCGTCGTGGTGCGCGGCAACACCCCCATGCCGCCGCGGGACCTCATCCCGCTGCGCATGCCGTCGGCCCCGAGCACCGGCGACAGCGGATACAGCTCGCTGTGAGCGGTGGGCGCGACGTGACCGAGCAGCACCGCCCGGAGCCCGGGGACGAGGAGCGCGACCCGGTCGCCTCCACGCTCGGCGAGAGCCTGGCCAAGGCCGCGCGCAACTCCGGCATGGGCCAGCTCGTCGACGGCGAGACGCCGACCGGCACCGCGCTGCTCTCCGCCCTCGGCGGCGTGCGCGGCCTGCTGGAGACCATCCTCCCCGGACTGGTCTTCCTCATCCTTTTCACGTTCACGCAGAACGTCCCGCTGTCGATCGGCGTCTCGGTCGCCGTCGCCGTCGTCTTCACAGCGGTGCGGATCGTCGGCAAGACGCCGGTCACCCAGGCACTGGCCGGCCTGATCGGCGTCGGGATCTCCGCGATCCTCGCGCTCATCACCGGGCGCGGCGAGGACAACTTCATCCTGGGGATCTGGACGAACGCGGCCTATGCCGCCGCGCTCCTCATCTCCATCCTGATCCGCTGGCCGCTGATCGGCCTCGCGGCCGGCTACCTCATGGGCGACGGGCTCGCGTGGCGGTCGGTGAAGTCGAAGTTCCGGGTGATGCAGGCCCTGACGTTCCTCTGGTTCCTGCTCTTCGCCGCTCGACTGCTCGTGCAGGTGCCGCTCTATCTGGCGCACACCGACGCCGCCACCAGCGCCCTCGCCCTCACCAAGCTCCTGATGGGCGTCCCGCTCTATGCTCCGCTGCTGCTCATCACGTGGTTCGTGGTGAAGGGGCAGTTCCCGCAGAGGCCGCAATCGACGGCCCAGAAGCCGCACGGCGACAGCGCCGGCTAGCACGAGTCCAGGAGGGGGAGGATGCTCGACGCGCGCACCAGGGAGGGGCTGAGCGCCGCGCAAGTCGCAGAGCGCCGCGCGGACGGCCGCGTCAACCTCCAGCGCCAGCCGGGGTCGCGGTCGATCTCCGACATCCTGCGCGAGAACATCTTCACGCTGTTCAACGGCATCCTCACCGGCTGCTTCATCGCGGTGCTGCTGCTCGGCGACCTGCGGGACGGTTTCTTCTACGGCGTCGTGGTCGTCAACGCCCTGATCGGCATCGTCCAGGAGGTGCGGGCCAAGCGCGTGCTCGACCGGGCGGCCCTGCTGGCGGCGCCGGAGAGCCGGGTCCGCCGAGACGGGCAGGTGGTCGCGATCGCGCTGGAGGACGTCGTGCTCGACGACCTCCTGGTGCTGCGCCCGGGCGACCAGATCCCCGCCGACGCGGTCGTGGCCGAGAGCACGGGGCTCTCGGTGGACGAGTCGCTGCTGACGGGGAGTCCGACCCGGTGTTCAAGGACGAGGGCGCCCGGCTGCTCTCCGGCTCCCACGTCGCCACGGGCACCGGCTATGCGATCGTCACCGCGGTGGGAGCGGACTCCTACGCGAGCAAGCTGACCAGCGAGATCCGCCGGCATTCGCTCGTGCACTCCGAGCTGCGCGACGCGACCAACCGCATCCTCGTCTACCTCTCCTGGATCCTCGGCCCGATCATCCTGGTGACGATCATCGGCCGGGTGCTCGCCTACGGCGGCTTCACCGAGCTCTTCACGGACTCCCGCTGGCGGCGGGCGCTGCTCGACGCGGTCGCTGCCGTGGTCGGGATGATCCCGGAGGGGCTGGTGCTGCTGACCAGCCTCGCGTTCGGGGTCGCCGCCATCCAGCTCGCCGCGCGCAAGGTGCTGGTGCAGGAGCTGGCGGCGGTGGAGGTGCTGGCGCGCGTCGATGTGCTCTGCCTCGACAAGACCGGGACGCTCACCACCGGCGAGCTGGTGCTGGAGGGCACCGAGGCGATCGGGGACGTCCCGACCGAGCTCGCGGAGATCGCGCTCGCGGCGTTCGGGGCGGATGATACCGGGAACGCGACGTCCGGCATCCTCTCGACCGGGTTCCGGAGCGACCGGTTCCGGGTCGAGCGGCGCATCCCGTTCAGCTCGGCGACCAAGTACAGCGGACTCGTCATGCGTGTGGCGGACGAGGAGAGCGCGTGGGTGCTGGGCGCGCCGGAGCGCGTGCTCGCCGGGCACGAGGAGGCGCTGCGGCGCGCGACGTCGATCGCCTCGACCGGGCGGCGGACGCTGGCGCTCGCGCGGGCGATCGACCCGCTCCCGCACGGCACGCACGTCCCGCTCGACGACGTGCGGGTACAGCCGGCGCTGCTGGTCGTGCTCGGGGAGACGCTGCGACCGGAGGCCCCGGAGACGCTGGGCTACTTCGGCGAGCAGGCCGTCCGCGTGGTCGTGATGTCGGGTGACAACCCGGTCACGGTGGAGGCCGTCGCCCGGGCGCTGAACATGGAGGGCGAGGCCGTGGACGCCTCCACCCTGGAGACAGACGACGACCTGGCCGCCGCGCTGGAGCGGTCCAGCATCTTCGGCCGGGTGAGCCCGGAGCAGAAGCGCACGGCCGTCGGCCTGCTGCAACGCCAGGGCCGCACGGTGGCGATGACCGGCGACGGCGTGAACGACGCGATGGCCATCAAGGACGCGAACCTCGGCATCGCGATGGGAACGGCGACGGCGGCGACCAAGGCCGTCTCCCGGCTGGTGCTGCTCGACAACCGTTTCGACCGGCTGCCGGACGTGCTCGCCTCCGGCCGGCGGGTGATCGCCAACGTGGAGCGGGTGTCCAACATCTTCCTGGCGAAGACGGTCTACGGCATCCTGCTCGCCCTGTTCAGCGCCGTCGTGCTGTGGCCGTTCCCGTTCCTGCCGCGCCAGCTCACGCTGGTGTCGACGCTGGCGATCGGCATCCCCTCCTTCTTCCTGGCGCTGGCGCCGAACAAGCGCATCTACACGCCGGGCGTGCTCTCGCGCATCCTGCGGTACTCGATCCCGAGCGGCGTCATCGCTGGGCTGACCGCGGTCGTGGCGTACGCGCCCCTGCACCGCTCCATCCCGCTGCACGAGGCGCGCAGCGTGACGACGGTGGCGCTGTTCTGCGTGTCGCTCTGGATCCTGTGCGTCCTCACCCGGCCGCTCACGACCTGGCGCTGGTTCCTGCTCGGCGGGGTGGCGACGGCGTTCGTGCTGGTGTGCGTCATCCCGGGCGCCGCGAGCTTCTTCGAGATGCACCTCTCGCTCGACACGGCACTGCTGTGGGGCATCGCGGTGGGGGCGGTGGGAGCGGCCGGCATCGAGCTGTTCTACCGCTTCGCCCGGCGGCGCGGCCTGGTGTTCGACCGGGTCTGAACGTGCTAGATTTTATCTCGACGTCAAGATACTTTCCTGGTGCCACCACTTAGGATTACCTTGCTGGAAACAGGCTTCGACGCACGACAAAGATGGACACGGCGCGCGGGATCTCGCCTGCCGACGAAGGAGAAGGCACAGTGTCAGCTACGACTGATTCAGAGTTCGGCAGTTTCGGTGCGAAAAGCACCCTGACGGTGGGGTCGAAGGACTACACGATCTTCAAGATCGACACGGTCGACGGCTACAAGAAGCTCCCGTTCAGCCTCAAGGTGCTGCTGGAGAACCTGCTGCGCACCGAGGACGGTGCCAACATCACCGCCGACCACATCAAGGCCCTCGGCGGCTGGGACCCGGAGGCGGAGCCCGACACCGAGATCCAGTTCACACCGGCCCGCGTCATCATGCAGGACTTCACCGGCGTCCCCTGCATCGTCGACCTCGCCACCATGCGCGAGGCCGTGTCGTCGCTCGGCGGCGACCCGGACAAGATCAATCCGCTCGCCCCGGCCGAGATGGTCATCGACCACTCTGTCATCGCCGACCTGTTCGGCACGGCGGATGCGCTGGAGCGCAACACCGACATCGAGTACGAGCGCAACGGCGAGCGCTACCAGTTCCTGCGCTGGGGCCAGACCGCGTTCGACGACTTCAAGGTCGTCCCGCCGGGAACCGGCATCGTCCACCAGGTGAACATCGAGTACCTGGCGCGCGTCACGATGACCCGCGAGGTCGGCGGCGAGCTGCTCGCCTACCCGGACACCTGCGTCGGCACCGACTCGCACACCACCATGGTCAACGGCCTCGGCGTGCTCGGCTGGGGCGTCGGCGGCATCGAGGCGGAGGCGGCCATGCTCGGCCAGCCGGTCTCCATGCTCATCCCGAAGGTCGTCGGCTTCAAGCTCACCGGCGCCATCCCCACCGGCGTCACCGCGACCGACGTCGTTCTCACCATCACGCAGATGCTGCGCAAGCACGGCGTGGTCGGCAAGTTCGTGGAGTTCTACGGCGCCGGCGTCGCGGAGGTCCCGCTGGCCAACCGCGCCACCATCGGCAACATGAGCCCCGAGTTCGGCTCCACCGCCGCGATGTTCCCGATCGACGACGTCACCCTCGACTACCTGCGCCTCACCGGCCGCAGCGAGGAGCAGGTCGCCCTGGTCGAGGAGTACTCGAAGGCGCAGAGCCTGTGGCACGACCCGGCGAACGAGCCGGTGTTCTCCGAGTACCTCGAGCTCGACCTCTCGACGGTCGTCCCGTCCATCGCCGGCCCGAAGCGCCCGCAGGACCGCATCGAGCTGAGCAACGCGAAGGGCCAGTTCGAGAAGGACCTGGTGGACTACGCGGACATCTCGCACGATCTGGTCGACCTGACCATCTCGGAGTCCTTCCCGGCCTCCGACCCGGGCGAGCTGTCGCCGGAGGACGGCCACAGCCACCACGTGCACACGCACCACAGCCACGCGCCCAAGACGGCCTCCAGCCCGACGCCGGTCACGCTGGGCGACGGCACCGACTTCGTGATCGACCACGGCGCGGTCGCGATCGCGGCGATCACCTCGTGCACCAACACGTCCAACCCGTCGGTCATGCTGGCCGCCGGCCTCCTGGCCCGCAACGCGGCCGCGAAGGGCCTCAAGGCCAAGCCGTGGGTCAAGACCACGCTGGCTCCCGGCTCCAAGGTCGTCACGGACTACTACGAGAAGGCCGGCCTCACCAAGGACCTGGAGGCCCTCGGCTTCTACACGGTCGGCTACGGCTGCACCACCTGCATCGGCAACTCGGGCCCGCTGCTGGACGAGATCTCGCAGGCGGTCAACGACAGCGACCTCGCCGTCACCGCCGTGCTCTCGGGCAACCGCAACTTCGAGGGACGCATCAACCCCGACGTGAAGATGAACTACCTGGCGAGCCCGCCGCTGGTCATCGCCTACGCGCTCGCCGGGTCGATGAACTTCGACTTCGAGGTGGACCCGCTGGGCACCGACGCCGACGGCAACGACGTGTTCCTGAAGGACATCTGGCCGGACGCCGCCGAGGTGCAGCAGACGATCGACTCCTCCATCAACGAGGGCATGTTCGTCACCCAGTACGCGTCGGTCTTCGAGGGCGACGAGCGCTGGAAGTCGCTGGCCACCCCGACCGGCTCTGTCTTCGAGTGGGACGAGAAGTCCACCTACGTGCGCAAGCCCCCGTACTTCGAGGGCATGACGCTGGAGACCACGCCGGTCGCCGACATCACCGGCGCCCGCGTCCTGGCCAAGCTCGGCGACTCGGTCACCACCGACCACATCTCGCCCGCCGGCTCCATCAAGGCGGACAGCCCGGCCGGACAGTACCTCAACGAGCACGGCATCGACCGCAAGGACTTCAACTCCTACGGCTCGCGCCGCGGCAACCACGAGGTGATGATCCGTGGCACGTTCGCGAACATCCGCCTGCGCAACCAGCTCCTGGACGGTGTCGAGGGTGGCTACACGCGTGACTTCACCCAGGCGGACGGTCCGCAGTCGTTCATCTACGACGCCTCGCAGAACTACCAGGCGCAGGGCACCCCGCTCGTCGTGCTCGGCGGCAAGGAGTACGGCTCCGGCTCGTCGCGCGACTGGGCGGCGAAGGGCACCAGCCTCCTGGGCGTCCGCGCGGTCATCACCGAGAGCTTCGAGCGCATCCACCGCTCGAACCTGATCGGCATGGGCGTCGTCCCGCTGCAGTTCCCGGCCGGCGAGAGCGCCGACTCGCTGGGGCTGGACGGCACCGAGTCCTTCTCGATCACCGGGCTGGAGGAACTCAACGAGGGCCGCACGCCGAAGACCGTGCACGTCGTCGCCGAGCCGACCGAGCACTCGCCCGAGGGCAAGCAGACCGTCGAGTTCGACGCTGTGGTCCGGATCGACACCCCCGGTGAGGCCGACTACTACCGCAACGGCGGCATCCTGCAGTACGTCCTGAGGAGCCTGGTGTAACCAGACCGTTGTCACGGGGAGGCTCGGGATCGTCGGTTCCGAGCCTCCTCCGATTCACACGGTCCTACACTGAAATCCATGAGCATCCTCGAAACCATCCACGGGCCGCGTGATCTCGACCGGCTCACGGAACGGGAGCTCGACCAGCTCGCTGCCGAAGTGCGCGCGTTCCTGGTCGCCAACGTCGCCAAGACCGGCGGGCACTTGGGGCCGAACCTCGGTGTGGTCGAGACGACGATCGCCATCCACCGGGTCTTCGACTCGCCGCGGGACGCGATCGTCTTCGACACCGGGCACCAGTCGTACGTCCATAAGCTGCTCACCGGTCGCCAGGACTTCTCCCGGTTGCGCCAGCGGGGCGGGCTCGCCGGCTACCCGCAGCGCTCAGAGTCGGAGCACGACATCGTCGAGAGCTCGCACGCGTCGTCGTCGCTGAGCTGGGCCGACGGGATCTCCCGCGCCTTCGAGATGACCGGCCAGAACGACCGGCACGTGGTCGCGGTCGTGGGCGACGGCGCGTTGACCGGCGGGATGACGTGGGAGGCGCTCAACAACATCTCCGACGACAACAACCGCCGGCTGATCATCATCGTCAACGACAACGGGCGCTCCTACGCCCCGACGATCGGCGGCATGGCGCGATTCCTCAACACGGTGCGCACGCGCCGCGGCTACCGCAACCTGTACTTGAGCAGCCGCAAGGCCTTCGACAAGCTCGGGGCTCCCGGCCAGTCGTTCTACCGCGGCATCCGCGGCGGCCTGCACGGCTTCCTCAGCCGCTTCTCCAACAACGAGTCGCTGTACTCGAACCTCGACATCAAGTACATCGGGCCGGTGCACGGCCACGACATCGAGGCGATGGAGGAGGCGCTGCGCCAGGCGAAGAACTACGGCGCGCCCGTCATCGTGCACGCGATCACGCAGAAGGGCCGTGGCTACGAGCCGGCCCTGCGCGACGCCGCCGATCAGTTCCACGCGGTCGGCCAGATCGACCCGGAGACCGGTGAGGCCCTCGAGAGCTCGACCGGGCAGAGCTGGACGGGCGTCTTCTCCGACGAGATCGTGAAGCTCGCCGAGAAGAACCCGAAGATCGTCGGCATCACCGCCGCGATGCTGCGACCGACCGGCCTGCACAAATTCGCGGAGCGGTTCCCCGACCGGGTGCACGACGTCGGCATCGCCGAGCAGCACGCTGCAACGAGCGCGGCGGGCCTCGCGTACGGCGGCCTCCACCCGGTCGTCGCGATCTACGCCACCTTCATCAACCGGGCGTTCGACCAGGTGCTGATGGATGTCGCGCTGCACAAGGCCGGCGTCACGTTCGTGCTCGACCGCGCCGGGGTCACCGGTCCGGACGGGCCGAGCCACCACGGCATCTGGGATCTGGCGATCCTGCAGGTGGTCCCGAACATCCGGCTCGCCGCGCCGCGCGACGGCTCCCGGTTCCGGGAGGAGCTGGCGGAGGCCGTGGCCGTCGACGACGCGCCGACCGTGCTGCGGTTCCCGAAGGGCGACGTGCAGGCGGACATCCCCGCGCTGCGGCGCCTGGAGGACGGCGTGGACGTGCTGCGCGAGTCCGACAGCAAGGATGTCCTGCTCGTGACGGTCGGCCCGATGGCCGACCTCGGGCTCAAGGTCGCCGACCGGCTCGCGGCGCAGGGGATCGGCGCGACCGTCGTGGACCCGCGCTGGGTCGTCCCGGTGCCGCGCAGCATCCTGAGCCTGGCCGCCGACCACCGCATCGTCGTGACGATCGAGGACGGCATCCGGGTCGGCGGGATCGGCACGCGCGTGCGCCAGGACCTTCGCGAGGCCGGCATCGACACTGCGGTGGACGAGCTCGGTTTGCCCGACGCGTTCATCGACCATGCGACGCGCAGCCAGATCCTGGACGACGCCGGGCTCACGCCGCAGAAGATCGCACGCGACCTGGTCGCGCAGGTGCTGGGCAGCCGCATCCCGATCGCCCGCCCCCTGCCCGCGGACGAGCCCGCCGAGGGCGTCGCCGCCAAGAAGCGCCGCGCCTGACCCTGTCGCTCTGCTCCCGCCCTTCGGCGGCGGGCGGGGGTCAGGCGAAGCGGTAGACGTGCTCCACGGCGCCGGAGGGGAACGTCTTGGTGCCGGAGAGCACGAGGGGGCGGCTGGCCTCGGCGACCGGGAGCAGCGGCTTGCCCGAGCCGACCAGCACCGGCACGTAGGTGACGTGCAGCTCGTCGATCAGGCCGCGGTCGGCGAACTGGGCCGCGAGCGCGCCGCCGCCGACCATCCACACGTCCCGGTCGTCTGCGGCGTCCCGCAGCTCGGCGTCGAGCTGGGCGATGTCGCCGGAGAAGAACGTGACGACCGCGCCCTCCGGGACCGGCAGCGTGCGGTGGGTGACCACCCAGGTGGGGATGTCCTGGTACGGCCACGGCCCCTGCTCGCCGAGCACGAACTCATACGTCGTGGCGCCCATCACGAGCGCGCCGATGCCGGAGATGAACTGCTGGTAATGCTCGTCGAACTCCTCGAAGCCGAACTGCATGAGCCACTCGATGCGGTCATGCAGGTCGGCGATGAAGCCGTCGATGGAAGAGGCGACGTAGTACTTCGTGAGGGCCATGCCGCGACCGTACCAGCCGCCGGGGACACGGGGATATCGTGAAGGCATGGCACTGATGACGATCACACTGGGTACGGAGAAGCTCGAGGTCTCGCGACTCGGCCTCGGCTGCATGGGCATGAGCGCGTTCTACACCGGGGCCGGCGACGACGACGCCGGGTCGATCCGGACCATCCACCGGGCGATGGACCTCGGGGTCACCTTCTTCGACACCGCGGAGATCTACGGCCCCTACACGAACGAGGAGCTGCTGGCCCGCGCCTTCGCCGGAGGCCGCCGCGACCAGGTGGTGATCGCCACCAAGTTCGGCACCATCCTGCACCGGTCGAAGGGCGAGCGCGGTCTGGACGGCTCACCCGAGAACGTCCGGCTCTCGGTCGAGGGCTCGCTGAAGCGGCTGCAGACCGACCGCATCGACCTCTACTACCAGCACCGGATGGACCCGGGCACGCCGATCGAGGAGACCGTCGGCGCGTTGAAGGAACTGATCGAGGAGGGCAAGATCCGGCACTACGGGCTGTCGGAGGCCGCGCCGGAGACCATCGTGCGCGCCAACGCGGTGCACCCGGTGACCGCGGTGCAGACCGAGTACTCGCTGTGGACGCGCGACCCCGAGGCGGAGGTGCTGCCGACGGTGCGCGAGCTCGGAATCGGCTTCGTACCGTACTCGCCGCTCGGCCGCGGCTTCCTCACCGGCTCGATCCGCTCGCTCGACCAGCTCGCCGAGGACGACTTCCGCCGCTTCAACCCGCGGTTCGAGGGCGACAACCTGGAGGCCAACATCCGCATCGTGGAGCAGGTCGACGAGGTCGCGCGGGAGGCCGGCGCCAAGCCGGGCCAGGTCGCGCTTGCGTGGCTGCTGTCCCGCGGCGACGACCTCGCGCCCATCCCGGGCACGCGTCGGGTCGAGAACCTGGAGCAGAACGTCGCCGCTGCCGACCTCGACCTCACGCCCGAGCAGCTCGCCCGCCTCGACGCCGTCGCCGCCCCCGTCGGCGACCGCTACGCCGACATGACCCCCTCAACAAATAGCCCCCCCCCCTCCGCAGCCATCGCTTCCTCACTTTGTCCCGCGACACGCCGGTCCGGAGCGGGAGAAAGTGAGGAAGCGATGGCTGCTCAGGCGCGGAAGCGGAGGCGGAGGGTGCGGGCCTCGGCACGGAGGGCGAACTGCGGCCAGACGTCCGGGCCGCACGCGCGCGAGCCGAGGCCGTGCTGGGCGGCGTCCACGAACAGGTAGGTGGTGTCGGACTCCGGCAGCTCGTGCGGGTGGTCCGCCGCGGCGACCTGCTGGGGTGTGTGCCGAGACAGCGAGAAGCCCGGGAGGCGTCCGCGGCCGTCCGGGAACGCGGTGAAGCCGAACGCGCCCAGGTCGACCTCCCGGACGGCAGAGCGGTGCCCGGTCTCCTGCGGGCGGGCGTACTCCACGTTCAGCTCCTCCATGCCGGCGCGGAACCGGCCGACGGAGGCGGCGCGAGTGCTGTCGGGGTAGGACTCCAGCGGACCGGTGCCGAACCACTCGGCGCCGTCGACGACGCCGTCGCGGTCGGGGAGGTCGAACCGCACGCCGATCCGCGGCCACACGCTGGACCAGCCGGTGGACGGCTCGATCTCCACCCGGAGGTCGAGCTCGCCGTCGGTCAGCGTCCAGATGGTCTCGACGGTCACGAAGTGCACGGAATTCGCCGCCGCCACGCGCGTGACGGTCCGCACGGCGTCCTCTGCCTCGTGCACCGCGACCAGTCGGTGCGTCAGCCGGTCGAGGCCCTGCTCCCGCCAGAGGCTCGCACTGGGGACGCCGACGATGCTCGCGTCGCTGTAGGCGAGGTCGCCGTACGCCGCGCCCTCGTCGTTGTCGGTCGGGGCGCGGAACAGCTCCAGGCGCGGCCCGGCGACGGCTCGCCCGGCGAGGGCGACGAGGCGGCCGCTCTCGAAGGAGGTCGGGCCGAGAGTGAGTGTGCCCTCTGCCTCCCTCCAGTCGTGGGGGCGTCGGGCGGGCCGCAGGCGCCGGGCGGCCGAGCGGTCGAGCTGCGCCCGGGCGACGACGTGACCGGCAGGAGCCCAGGCCGTGTCGGCGGCGAGCACGGCCGTCACCGTGAGCCACGTCTCGGCGTCCTCGGCGACGGAGACGTCGGGCAGCGGCACCCGGGCCGAGTCGCCGGCCTCCACCACCGGGAGGTCGAGTGTCCCGGAGGCCGCCTCGCGCCCGTCGTGCTCGACCGTCCAGCGCAGCGTCAGGTCGGCGGTGCTCGCGCTGTGCCGCCGATTCCTCACGACCACCTCGTCCCCGTCGAACGCCAGCGCGACCGGCTGCGCCACCGCCGCGAACTCGTGCAGGCCGGGGGTAGGCACGTCGTTCGACAGCACCATGCCGTCCATCACGAAGTTGCCGTCGTGGACGACCTCCCCGAAGTCCCCGCCGTGCGCATAGTAGGGCGCGCCGTCCGCCGTGCGGGTCAGGATGCCGTGGTCGCGCCACTCCCAGACGAACCCGCCGTGCAGCCGCGGGTGAGAGTCCACCAGTGCCTCGTACTGGTCGAGCGCGCCGGGGCCGTTGCCCATCGCGTGGGCGTACTCGCAGAGGATGAACGGCTTGGTCCGCTGACGCGCACCCTGCGCCGGCGTGCAGCCGAGCAGCGGGGCGAGCGAGCCGTCCGTGCCGATCTGCTCGGTCTCCGGGACGGACGAGTACATCCGCGAGTAGACGTCGGTGTACTCGCCGGTGTAGTCGCCCTCGTAGTGCACCGGACGCTCGGGGTCGCGGTCGTGCGCCCAGGCGGACATCGCGGCCAGGTTCGCGCCGGTGCCGGACTCGTTGCCGAGCGACCACAGCACGATCGCGGGATGGTTCTTGTCCCGCTCCACGGTGCGCCGGATGCGGTCCAGGTAGGCGTCGCGCCAGCGCGGGTCGTCGCTCGGGTTGTCCCGCCAACCGGCCTTCTCGAAGCCGTGCGTCTCCAGGTCGCACTCGAGGATCACCCAGAAGCCCAGCTCGTCGGCGAGGTCGAGGAGGCGCGGGTGCGGCGGGTAGTGGCTCGTGCGGATGGCGTTCACGTTGAACTGCTTCATCCGGATCAGGTCGGCGCGGGCGTGCTCCTCGTCGAAGACCCGGCCGCGCTCGGGGTGCGTCTCGTGCCGGTTCATCCCGTGGAAGACGACCCGGCGCCCGTTGACGAGGAACCGGTCGCCGCGGATCTCCACGGTGCGGAAGCCGAGGCGCAGCGAGACGGTCTCGCCCTGGGCGGCGACCGTGGCGTCGTAGAGCCGTGGGGTCTCGGCGGTCCACGGCTCGACCGGCCCGACCTCGATCGCGGCGACGTCGGCGGCCGACTCCCAGACGGCCTCCACGCCGAGCTCGGGGACGCGCAGGATGACCGGGAAGGCGGCCGCGCCCGCGGTGACCTCGGGGACGAGCGTGCCGGCGCCGTCCGCGAACGCGGTGCGGAGCCAGACGTCCTCCAGACCGTCGGGGCGGCGTGCGCTGAGCGTCACGTCGCGGAAGATGCCGGGCAGCCACCACTGGTCCTGGTCCTCCAGGTAGCTCGCCGCCGACCACTGGTGCACGCGCACGGCGAGAAGGTTCCCCTCGGCGCGGACCTGCTCGGTCACATCGAACTCGTGGGCGAGCCGGCTGCCGCTCGCGGAGCCGACCTCCACACCGTTCAGCCAGACCCGGTAGAGCGATTCGACACCGTCGAAGCGCAGCACGACGCGGGCGTCGGGGGGCCACCCGCCCGGAAGGTCGAACCGGCGCCGGTAGTCGCCTGTCGGGTTCTCGTCGGGCACGAAGGGCGGCTCGATCGGGAACGGGTACTGCACGTTGGTGTAGATCGGGCGCCCGTAGCGGCCGTCGCCGTGCAGGACCCAGTGCGCCGGGACCGGAAGGGTGTCCCAGCCGGCGTCGTCCAGGTCGGTGCGTGCGACGTCGTCCGGGAGGTCGGCGGTGGGGGAGAGCCGGAACCGCCAGTCGCCGTTCAGCGAGAGCGTCGGCGCGTCGGTGTGCAGCCAGGAGCGGGGCGCACGGAGAGCGCCGGAGGAGGGCGCGGTGTCGGCGAGAAGGACGGGAGACGGCACGATGCTCCTTGGATGGTCACTGCGGTGTGGAAGGGCTAGCATCGACCGTAGTCGAAAATTGTTCAACTGACCTAATTTGGAGGTGGGCATGGGCGGAGCCGAGCCCGGGCAACCCGCGCGCCGGCGCGGCCCATACGCGAAGTCGGCCGAGCGCCGGCAGCAGATCGTGGACGAGGCGTACCGGGTGTTCGCCACGCGTGGCTACCACGGCAGCTCGCTGCGCGAGATCGCGGCCGCGGCCGGCATCGGGCTGAGCACGCTCCAGCACCACTTCGGCGGCAAGGAGGATCTGCTCCTCGCGGTGCTGGCCCGCCGCGACGAGCGGGGCGGTGAACTCGACACGTCGGGCGGTCGCCCCGACGACGACCTCCGGTTCCCCGACACGATCGTCGCCCAGGCCCGGCGGAACGAGGGCATCCCCGGGCTCATCGCGCTCTACAGCATCCTCGCTGCGGAGGCCACCCGCGCCGAGCATCCGGGACACGGCTACTTCCTCGCCCGGTATGCGGGGATGCAGGAATCCTACGAACGCGAGTTCGCCGCGCTCGCCGCGTCCGGGCGTCTCCGCCACGGTGTGGACCCGGCGCTTGCCGCGGCGACGGTGGTGGCCCTGTGGGAGGGCATCCAGCTCCAGTGGCTCTACGACCCGGAGCGGATCGACGCCGCCGCGGCCCTGCGGGGGTACCTCGATCTGGTGCTGGTGAACGGGGCGCCCGCAGAGCGGTAGCGTTGCCCCGTGGACGACATGGTGCACATCGACGGCGGGACCTTCCTGATGGGGAGCGTCGAGTTCTATCCCGACGAGCAGCCTGTCCACGCACGCACGGTCGGCGACTACCTCATCGACCGCTACGCCGTCACCAACGCGGACTTCGCCCGGTTCGTGGACGCAACCGGTTATGTGACCGTGGCCGAGCGCCCGATGGACCCGGCCGACTATCCCGGGGTCGCCCCGCAGGACCTGGTGCCGGGTTCGCTGGTGTTCACCGCGACCGCCGGGCCGGTGGACCTCCGCGACTGGCGGCAGTGGTGGCGGTGGGAGCCGGGCGCGCGCTGGCGGCATCCCGAGGGCCCGGAGTCGGGCATCGAGGACCGGATGGACCATCCGGTCGTGCAGGTCTCGTTCGAAGACGCCTCCGCCTACGCCGCGTGGGCGGGCAAGCGGCTCCCCACGGAGGCCGAGCACGAGTTCGCGGCGCGCGGCGGGGTGGACGGGGCGCGCTTCGCGTGGGGCGACGAGGCCTACCCGGGCGGCGTGGAGCAGGCGAACTCGTGGATCGGGAGCTTCCCCTACGACAACCGCGGCCGGTTCGGCGCGACGACGGCACCGGTCGGTTCGTACCCGGCGAACGGCTACGGGCTCTACGACTTCATCGGCAACACCTGGGAGTGGACGAGCGATTACTACGTGCCCCGCCACGTCGTGCCCGGCGAGGAGGCCGTGGACGCCGGGGCGCGCGTCGACCTGCTCGCCTCCACCAGCGCCGAGCCCGGATCGCGCATCCCGCGCCGGGTGCTGAAGGGCGGCTCCTACCTGTGCTCGCCCGACTACTGCCTGCGCTTCCGGCCGGCGGCGCGCTCGCCGCAGGCGGACGACACCGCGACCACTCACATCGGCTTCCGCTGCGCCGCCGACGTCTGAGCGGCGGCGGCGGCACGACGAGAGCGGTCAGAAGTCGACCGGGTCGCGCAGCAGCGGGCAGGTCATGCAGTGGCCGCCGCCGCGGCCGCGGCCGAGCTCGGCGCCGACGATCGGGATGACCTCCACTCCCGCGCGGCGCAGGGCGTCGTTGGTGGCGGTGTTGCGGTCGTAGGCGTAGACGACGCCGGGGCGGAGCGCGACCGCGTTGTTTCCGCTGTCCCACTGCTGGCGCTCGGTCTCGTAGTTGTCGCCCGCCGTCTCGATCACCCGGAGGCGGGGCAGATTCAGCGCTCCGGCGACGACGTCCACGAACGCGCGACCGTCCTCGTCGATGACGTCGACGGGATTCCCGCCGGTGCCCGGGCGGAGCGTGAAGGTGTGCACGCGGTCCATGATCGCCGGGTACAGCGTGACCAGGTCGCGGTCGACGAAGGTGAACACGGTGTCCAGGTGCATGGCCGAACGCAGCTTCGGCATACCGGCGACGATGACCTGCTCGGCCGCGCCGGCCGCGAACAGGGCGGCCGCCGTCTGCGTGATCGCCTGCCGCGAGCTGCGCTCGCTCATCCCGATGAGCACGGCGCCATTGCCCACGGGCATCACGTCGCCGCCCTCGAGGGTCGCCTGGCCCCAGTCGAGCTCCGGGTCGCCCCACCAGACGCGCGCGCCCGCGAACTCGGGATGGAACAGGTAGATGGCCTTCATCAGCAGGGTCTCGTCGTGGCGAGCCGGCCAGTAGAGCGGGTTGAGGGTGACGCCACCGTAGATCCACGACGTGGTGTCGCGGGTGTACAGCGTGTTCGGCAGCGGTGGCATCAGGTACTCGCGCACGCCGATCGACTCGCGGGCGAGCGCGAGGTAGCCGGTGCGGTAGTCCTCGGGGAGGTCCGCGGTGGAGAGGCCGCCGATCAGGAACTCGGCCAGGCGCTCCGCGGGCAGGGATTCCAGGAAGGCCCGCGTTCCCTCCACGAGCCCGAGGCCGACCTCGTTCGGGACGACCTTGCGATCGAGCAGCCACGCCCGCGCTTCCGGCTGCGCGACGGTCTCGGCGAGCACGCGGTGCAGCTCCAGCACCTCGACCCCGTTGGAGCGCAGGTCGGCGACGAACGCGGCATGGTCGCGCTTGGCGTTCTCGACCCACATCACGTCGTCGAAGAGCAGGTCGTCGGCGTTCGTCGGCGTCAGCCGGTGGTGCGCCAGCCCGGGCGAGGCGACGAGCACGCGCCGGAGCCGGCCGACCTCCGAGTGGACGCCGAATGTCGTGTCGGTCACAGTGTTCCCCTTACGTGTCGTGCGTGATTGGTGTTCGACGGAAAGCGTTCGGGCGTCGTCACAGGCTGATCCAGCCGACCGAGAGCGCGACGATGCCCATGATCGCGCCGAGCACCGAGACGGCGAAGATGATGAGCTCGCGGCCGCTGAAGAGTCTCCTGCCCTGCTCGCGCCTGACCATGACGAACAGGATGGTCGCCGGGGCATAGATGATGAACGAGAGCAGCACGAAGGTGAGGCCCGCCGCGAACAGCAGGAAGGCCGTGTAGATCGTCGCGAGGATCGTCACGACCAGATCCCGCCCCCAGCCGCGCGGCTCCTGCACATAGGTCTCCCGCGTCGTCACGAGTTTGAGCGCGTACAGCGCGGCCAGGAAGAACGGGATGAGCGTGAGCGCACTGGTCAGGTCGAGGGCCAGGTTCAGCGCGTCGTTGGCGAAGTAGATGATGACCAGGACCGCCTGAACGAACAGGGCTGTGAGCAGCAGCGCAGCGGTGGGCACGTCCTGGCTGTTCGACCGGGCGAGGAAGCGCGGCATGTCGTGGTCCTTGGCGGCCACGAACAGCACCTCGGCCGCCATCAGCGACCAGGCGAGGTAGGCGCCGAGCACGGACACGATGAGGCCGATGCTGACGAACCAGGCGCCCCAGGGACCGACGGCCGCCTCCAGCACGCCGGCCATCGACGGCTGGCGGAGCTTCGCGATCTCGCCCATCGGAAGCACGCCGTAGGAGACGATCGTGACCGAGGCGAACACGGCGAACACGCTCACGAAGCCGAGGATGGTGGCGCGGCCCACGTCCTGGCGGCGCTTCGCGTGACGCGAGTAGGTGCTGGCGCCCTCCACGCCGAGGAACACGAAGACGGTGACCAGCATGGTGTTGCGAACCTGGTCGAACAGCGAGCCGGCGTAGTCGGCGCCGCCCCAGTTGGCCGCGAACACGTCCGGCTTGAGCACGAAGAGCGCCAGCAGGATGAACACGATGATCGGCACGACCTTGGCGACCGTGACGATGCGGTTGATCGCCGCCGCCTCCTTGATGCCGCGGCGGATGAGCAGGAAGAAGCCCCACAGCGCCGCCGAGGAGATCGCGATGGCGAGGATGGTGTCGCCGTCGCCGAACGCCGGGACCACCGCGCCGATGGTGGACATGATGAAGACCCAGTAGAAGACCAGGCCGACGGAGGCGCTGGCCCAGTAGCCGAACGCGGAGAAGAAGCCGAGGTACTCGCCGAACCCGGCCTTGGCGTACGCGTAGACACCGGCGTCGAGCGTGGGCTTGCGGTTGGCCAGCAGCTGGAAGACGAACGCGAGCATCAGCATGCCGACGCCCGCGATCGTCCACGCGATGAGCGCGCCGGCGACGCCGGTCTCCTGCGCGAAGCGTCGGGGGAGCGAGAAGACGCCCGCCCCGACCATGCTGCCCACGACCATGCCCGTCATGGTGAGCATCGAGAGTTTCACCGGAGCGGACATCCCGGTCTGCGGCACTGCCTTCTGATCCGTCACGGAGCCCCCAACGTCGCACACCAGTGAGATATATGAACGCTAACGAGCCCCGTTCGAGTCGGTCAAGACCCGTCTCGGGTGAAAAAACGAAACCGCCGAGTACGCGAAAAATCTGCGTACTCGGCGGTTTCGGCCGGAGTTTCTGCGTACTCGCGGGTTAGGCGGCGGCCTCCACAGGGGCGGTGACGCCGCGGACGGGCGGGTGCTGGAAGGTGTCCCCGAAGACGCGCTCCGAGGCGCCGACCCGGTCGAGGTACGGCGTGATGCCGCCCATCTGGAACGGGAAGCCCGCGCCGAGGATCATGCAGAGGTCGATGTCCTCCGGCGCCTCGACCACATGGTCGTCCACGAGCATGCGGTGGATCTCGTCGGCCAGGCCGTCCTCGAGCCGGCGCAGGATGTCCTGCTCGGTCCACGGGCTCTTGCCGCCGGAGAGGATCTTGGCCGCTCCCTTGTCGAGGCCCTTCACCTTGCCCTTGGAGTCCTTCTCGAGCAGCGTGCCGTGCTCCGCGAGGCGGTGCAGGTTCTCGCTGCGGTAGAACCGGTCGGGGAAGGCCGCGTGGTGCGTGTCGAGGACATGCGCCCCGACCTTCAGACCGACCAGGTCGAGCAGCACGGAGGGCGCCATCGGCAGGCCCAGCGGCGCGAACGCCTTGTCCACCGTCTCGAACGGGGTGCCGTCGTCCACGGCGTGCATCGCCTCGCCGAGGATCTTCGCGAGCACCCGGTTCACCACGAAGCCGGGGGTGTCGGCGGTGATGACGGCGTTCTTCTTGAGCGCCGCCGCCGTGACCATCGCGGTGGACAGCGTCGCGTCGTCCGTCTGCGGCGTCTTCACGACCTCGATCAGCGGCATGACGGCCACCGGGGTGAAGAAGTGGAAGCCGACCAGGCGCTCGGGGTGCTTCAGCTTCGCGCCGATCTGCTCCACCGACAGGGAGGAGGTGTTGGTCGCCAGCACGGCCTCGTCGGAGAGGTACTGCTCGACCTCCGCGAAGACGTCCTGCTTGACGGTCAGCTCCTCGAAGACGGCCTCGATGACCCAGTCGCAGTCGGCGAAGTCGGCCTTGTCCGTCGTGCCGGTCACCAGGGCGCGGAGACGGTTGGCCTCGTCGGGGGAGATGCGGCCCTTCTCCTGGAGCTTGCCGATCTCGTCGTGGATGTACGCCACGCCCTTGTCGACGTGCGCCTGGTCCAGGTCGGTGATCACCACGGGCACCCGCAGCCGGCGCACGAACAGCAGCGCGAACTGGCTGGCCATGTAACCGGCGCCGATGACGCCGATCTTGGTGACCCTCTTGGCCAGCGCCTTGTCCGGGGCGCCGGCGGGCCGCTTGGCGCGCTTCTGGACCAGGTTGAAGGCGTAGATGCTGGCCTGGAACTGGTCGCCCGAGATCAGCTCGGCGAGAGCGTCGTCCTCCAGCTCGAAGCCTGCCGCGCGGTCGTTCGACTTGGCGGCCTTCAGCAGCTCCAGCGCCTTGTACGGCGACTTCGGGACGGTGCCGATGCGGCTCTCGAGCATCTTGCGGGCGATGCCGATGGCGGCGTCCCACTTGACCATGCGCTCGACCTTGCCGGGCACGTTCGGGCGCTTGACCTCGACGGTGCCGGTGAGCACCTTGTCGGCCCAGAGCAGGGAGTCCTCCAGGAACGTCGCCGAGTCGAAGATCGCGTCGGCGATCCCGAGCTCGAAGACCTCCTGCGGCTTCAGCATCCGGTTCTGCTTGAGCGGGTTCTCGACGACGAGCTTGAGCGCGTTCTCGATGCCGATCAGGTTCGGCAGGATGGTCGCGCCGCCCCAGCCCGGGATCAGGCCGAGGAACACCTCGGGCAGCGCGAACGCGGCCGCGTTGCGGTCGATGGTGCGGTAGTCGGCGTTCAGGCCGATCTCGACGCCGCCGCCCAGCGCGAGGCCGTTCGTGAACACGAACGACGGGACGCCGAAGGTCGCCTGCTTGCCGAGCACGTAGTGGCCGAGCTGGGGGAGCAGCTTGGCGACCTCCACGCTCGGGATGTCGCCCACGCGGCTGAGGTCGGCGCCCGCCGCGAGGATGAACGGCTTGCCGGTGACGGCGACCGCGTCGATCTCGCCGCGCGCGGCGCGCTCGGTCAGGGCGTCGAAGGTCCGGCCGAGCTCCAGGAGCGTGGCAGGGCCCATCGTGTTGGGGCGGGTGTGATCGCGGCCGTTGTCGAGGGTGACCAGCGCGAGGGTCTTGCCGCTGGGCAGCGGCACGTCCTTCACGAAGGAGTGGGTGACGACCTCGTCGGAGGTGAGCTCGACGAGGGGGAGAAGTCGATGGTGCTGTAGTCGGTCACTGGTGCTCAGCCCTTCTTCGCCGCGCGCTTGCTGTAGTGGGGGTTCTCCCAGATCACGGTTCCGCCCTGGCCGAGGCCGACGCACATCGCGGTGAGGCCGTAGCGGACCTCCGGGTGCTCCTCGAACTGGCGGGCGAGCTGGATCATCAGGCGGACGCCGCTCGCAGCGAGCGGGTGGCCGATCGCGATCGCGCCGCCCCACTTGTTGACGCGCGGGTCCTGGTCGTCGATGCCGAAGTGGTCGAGGAACGACAGCACCTGGATGGCGAACGCCTCGTTCAGCTCGAACAGACCGATGTCCTCGATCGTGAGGCCTGCCTTGCGGAGCGCCTTCTCCGTCGACGGCACCGGGCCGATGCCCATGATCTCCGGCTCGACGCCCGCGAACGCGAAGCTGACCATGCGCATCTTCGGCTTCAGGCCGAACTCCTTCACGGCGTCGGAGGACGCCAGCAGGCTGGCGGTGGCGCCGTCTGTGAGCGGCGACGCGTTGCCCGCGGTCACCCGGCCGTGCGGGCGGAACGGGGTCTTCAGCGTGGCGAGGCCGGCCATCGTGGTCTCGGGGCGCATGCCCTCGTCCTGCGTGGCCAGGCCCCAGCCCTGCTCCGAGCGGATGGCGACCGGTACGAGGTCCGGCTGCAGCTTGCCCGCGGCGTACGCAGCGGCGGTCTTCTGCTGGCTGCCGAGGGCGAACCGGTCGGAGCGCTCCTTGGTGAGCGCGGGGAACCGGTCGTGGATGCGCTCCGCGGTCATGCCCATGTTGAGCGCGTCCTCGGCGACCATGCGCTCGGACAGGAAGCGCGGGTTCGGGTCGGCCCCGAAGCCCATCGGGTGCCGTCCCATGTGCTCGACGCCGCCGGCGATCACCAGGTCGTAGCTGCCGAACGCGATGCCGGAGCCGAGCGTGGTGACGCTGGTCATGGCGCCGGCGCACATCCGGTCGATCGCGAAACCGGGCACCGACTTCGGCAGCCCGGCGAGCAGCGCCGCCGTGCGGCCCAGGGTGAGTCCCTGGTCGCCCTGCTGCGTCGTCGCCGCGATGGCGACATCGTCGATGCGCTCCTTGGGCACGTTCGGATTCCGCTCCAGCAGGCCGATCATGGCCTTGACGACGAGGTCGTCCGCGCGGGTGTTCCAGTACTGCCCTTTTTCGCCCGCACGTCCAAACGGAGTACGGACTCCGTCGACGAACACGACTTCCGTTCTATCGGCCACAGTGCCTCCCAAATCAGGTCGCTGACGATCCTAAGGAGGCCCCGACGCCGGAGTGGAATCGTTTGATTCTTTCTACGAAGCGGCTTCGGACGCGTCGCCGGGCGTTTGGGTGCTTTCCACAAAGGCCTGGGCGATCGCCTGTGAGGTTGCCTCAATCTGCCAGCGCCGGGCGCCGTGCTCGGCGAGCGCGTCGGCGACGGTCGACGGCGTGATGTCGGCCGGCGGCGTCCACGCGACGCGGCGCAGCGTGTCGGGAGTGAGCAGGTTCTCCAGTGGGAGCGCGAGCTCCTCGGCGAGCGTGCTCAGGGCGGCGCGCGCGGCCTTGAGCCGGGCGTCGGCGTCCGGGTTGCGGTCGGCCCACGCCCGGGGCGGAGGGAGGCTGTCGCCGCTGCCGCGCAGGACGGGCAGGTCGTCGGTGGAGCGGCCTGCCTCGATGGCGGCCCACCAGCGGTCGAGTTCGGTCCTGCTGGCGCGGCCGGTGAACTCGCGCATGGCGGCGAGGGCGCGCTTGGAGTCCGGCATCGCCTTGGCGGCGGCGGTCAGGGAGGCGTCGGGGACGAGCCGGCCGGGCGCGACGTCGAGCTGCTGGGCGAGCGCGTCCCGGCTCAGCCACAGCTCGCGCGCGACGGCGAGGTTTCGGATGCCGCGGATGGAGTGGATGCCGGACAGCCGCCGCCACGGCTCGTGCCGCGTCACGACCAGCTCGCGGGTGAGCTCGTCGGCGAACTCCTGCCGGGCGATGTCGCTCTTGCCGGCCTCCACCAGCAGACCGGCGATGGCGTCGCGGAGGTCCGGCAGCAGCTCGACGTCGAGGGCGGCGTAGTCCAGCCACGGTTCGGGAAGCGGACGCGTCGACCAGTCGGCGGCGCTGTGCTCCTTGGCGAGGTGGATGCCGAGCAGCTCCTCCACGACGGTCCCGAGCCCGACGCGCGGCATCCCGAGCAGGCGCGCGGCCAGCTCGGTGTCGAAGATGCTGACCGGGTCGAGGCCGACCTCCCGCAAGCAGGTGAGATCCTGGGTGGCGGCGTGCAGCACCCACTCATCGCCCGCGATCGCCTCGTTGAGCTCGTCGAACCGGCCGATCGCCGGCGGATCGAACAGGAAGGTGCCCGAGCCGCGCCGGAACATCTGGATGAGGTACGCCCGCTGCGAGTAGCGGAAGCCGCTCGCCCGCTCGGCGTCCACCGCGATCGGTCCGTCGCCGGCGACGATCTGGTCGAGGGCCCGGTGGTAGCCGTCGCGGGTGTCGATGACGGTGTGATCAGCCACGCGGTGTCCGTCTCGTGCTCAGCAGGCTCACCCCTTCGCCCGTCGGCGGCAGGCCGGCCAGCATGCACAGCAGCTCGCCCCAGCCCTCCACGTGGGCGGCGATGTCGGTCTCCAGCGGGCTCCAGGAGGCACGCAGCTCGATCTGGGCGCCGTCCCCCTGGGCAGCGAGCTCGCCGAAGCCGGTGGAGATGATCTTGGTCGCGGTGCCGCTGGCGGCGGTGTATTTGGCGTGGCGTGCGTCGAGCGCGTCGACCAGCCACGACCACGCGACGTCGGCGAGGAAGGGGTCGAGCCCGATGTCGGTCTCCAGCGGCGCCTGCGCGAAGCAGACGATGCGGAACGGGCCGCCCCACGCCTCCGGCTCGTCCGGGTCGTAGAGCAGGATGAAGCGTCCGGTGCCGAGGTCCGAGTCGTCGCCGTGCCGGGCGGGCCGCACGTCAGCGGCCAGCGCGATCGAGTACGGCGCGAGTTGCGCGGGGGCCGGGATCTCCGTGATCACGAGCTCGGGGCGCGCCTTCGCGGCGCGGATGGACTCCAGCGCCGCCGCATATTCTCTGGGCAGGTGCGGCTCCCTGGGCTGGTGCGGGTCCCCGGGCAGGTGCGGCGGGGTCGAAGTGGGTGTCGACACGCTACGAACACTAGAAGGGTTCGGGGGCTCGCGACAGTAAGGCACGCCGCCTGGCGAACTCCTGAAGGCGGCGGCGCACGGGCACGGCTACGCTGTCGGGCATGGCGAGCACGCGCAGCGGATCGGGCGGGAACCGGGCACTCGGGAAGGCGATCGGTGTCGGCGCGACCATCGCCGGGGGACTCGCGCTGGTCGCGGCGGCGTCCGCCGCCTACGCGGTGGCGCGGGTGGCCCGGACGGTGATCACACCCGTCCGTCGCCGACCGCACCGCGAGTTCGTGCACGGCGTGGATGAGGCGCTCGGCACCATCACGCTCAAGCGCACCCCGGATGCGGCGATGCCCGGACGCTTCGGACTGTGGTTCGGGTCCGAGTCGGGCTACGCGAAGCTCGGCGGTCTCCTCGAGACCACGGACGGCAGCGTCGTGCGCGAACTGGAGCGCGTCCACTTCGGCGAGTTCGGGCCCGGGCGGGCGCGGATCAGCGGGTACTACTACCTGGAGCCGGAGGAGCTCGGGCTCCCGGTGGAGAGCGTGGCGATCGAGACGGACCTGGGGCAGGCGCCGGCCTGGGTGTTCCCGGCCGACGACTCCGCGTCGGGCGACCGGTGGGTCATCCAGGTGCACGGCTGGGGCGCGACCCGGCAGGAGGGCCTGCGCGCGGTGCCGACGTTCCACGCCGCCGGATACACGAGCCTCCTGGCCTCCTACCGCAACGACGGCGACGCGCCGGAGAGCGCCGACCGCCGGTACGGCCTCGGCGGCACCGAATGGCGGGACATCGACGCCGCGATCCGGTACGCGGCGGACCGCGGCGCCCGTTCGATCGTGCTCATGGGCTGGTCGATGGGCGGAGCGGTCGTGCTGCAGACGGTCACGCGGTCGCAGAACCTCGACCTGGTCGACGGCGTGATCCTTGAGTCGCCGGTGGTCGACTGGATCGACACGCTCGAGTTCCAGGCGAACATGCTGCGCCTCCCCGACGCGATCGCACAGGGCGCGATGCGGCTGATCGCCTCCACCTGGAGCGGCCCCATCACCGGCCTGGGCGCACCGATCGACCTGCGCAGCATGGACTTCGTGGCGCGGGCGGCGGACCTCAGCCTCCCGATGCTCATCCTGCACAGTCAGGACGACGGCTTCGTGCCCGACACCGCCTCTCGCGCTCTCGCCGCGGCGCGCAGCGACATCGTGACGTTCGTGCCGTTCACGGTCGCGCTGCACACCAAGCTGTGGAACCACGACGAGGCGAAGTGGACCTCGGTCGTCCGGGAGTGGCTGGACGAGCTGGCGTGAGCGGAACGCACCCTCCGGTCGTGCCGCCCGCGGCCCGGCCCGGGGCCCGGCCCGGGGATCGGGTCGCCGTGCTGTCGCCCTCGTTCGCGGTCCCGGCGCGCTGGCCGGCCGTCCATGAGCAGGCGCTGCGCAGACTGCAGTCGCGGCTGACCCGCGCTACGCCGCCGCCGCCTTCGCCCGCACCTGGCGTTTCGTGCGCCCGAGCAGCGCCGACATCCCGCGGATGCGCAGCGGCGACACGGCCTGGGTGAGGCCGAGGGTGTTCGGGAAGTCGTCCGGCACAGCGAGCACCTCGTCGGCCGTGAGCCCGGCGAGGCCCTGGACCAGGATCGACGCGAAGCCGCGCGTGGTGGGGGCTTCCTTGGGGGCTGTCACGTAGAGGTGGACGATGTCGTGCTCGTCGACCTCCACGAAGATGAAGACCGGCGCCTGGCACTCCTCGACCCGCTCCAGCAGGTCGGGGTGGTCGCGGTAGCGCTCCGGGAGGTCGGGCAGCTCGTCGGAGAACTCCAGCAGCATCTGCAGGCGGTCGTTCTGCTCCAGCGCCTGGAAGTCGTCGCGGATCTCGGCGAGCGTGCCGGTGAGGGCGGTCATCCTTCAAGGCTACCTTCGCGCGCTGACTGCGGGGTCAGCGTGCCGGGACCTCGCCCGGCTCCGTCCCGGTCACGATCGGCACGCGCACGGCCGAGCCCCACTCCGTCCACGACCCGTCGTAGTTGCGGACGTTCTCGAAGCCGAGCAGGTGGGTCAGCACGAACCAGGTGTGGCTGGAGCGCTCGCCGATGCGGCAGTACGCCACCACCTCGTCGCCGGGCGCGAGGCCCGCGTCGCCGAGGTAGATGGCCTCGAGGTCGGCGCGGCGCTTGAAGGTCGCGTCCGGGGCGGCGGCGCGCGCCCACGGCACCGAAGCGGCCGACGGGATGTGGCCGGCGCGCAGAGCGCCCTCGGTGGGGTAGCCGGGGATCTCGGTGCGCTCGCCGCTGTACTCCTCGGGCGAGCGGACGTCGATCAGCGCCCCTCCCCCGAACGGACGAGCCCCAGGTGGGCGAGCACGTCGTCCTTGAAGGCGCGGATGGTGTGGTCGTCGCGCTCCACCACCGGGTACTCGACAGGGGCGGGCGCCGGCACGTCGCGGGTGAGCTCGCGGCCCTCCGCGATCCACTTGTCCCGGCCGCCGTCGAGCAGGCGGACGTCTTCGTGGCCGAACAGCGTGAAGACCCAGAGCGCGTAGGCGGCCCACCAGTTGTTCTTGTCGCCGTAGATGACGACGGTGGTGTCGCGCGCGATGCCTTTGCCGCCCAGCAGATCGGCGAACCGCTCTGAGCTGACGTAGTCGCGCACGACCGGGTCGTTGAGGTCGGTGTGCCAGTCGATCTTGACCGAGCCGGGGATGTGGCCGGTTTCGTAGAGGAGGATGTCCTCGTCCGACTCCACCACGACCAGGCCGGGCTCGCCGAGGTGCTCGGCCAGCCAGCCCGTGCTCACCAGCCGTTCGGGGTGCGCGTAGCCGGCGAAGTCGGTCGAGGGGTCGGGGGCGATGGCCATGCTGCTGATCCTCCGGGTTAGGCTGGGAGCCTGCGAAATCGCGGGCCAGGAGTCCAGGCTACGCGGCCCGCAGCGGGTGACGAACGTCCCGTCAACACTTCTTCACACTAAGGTGCGCATCCAGACATGACGATCGAGACGACCGGAGCCCTGCCCCGCCTCGCGGACCGCTCGCCGGCGATCACCGGCGCCGAGATCGCGGCGAGCCTCGTCCCGCCGTCGCAGTTCGAGCACGCCACCTTCGAGTCGTACCGGCCGGACCACGACTACCCGTCGCAGTCGGAGGCCGTCGCCACGCTGAAGCTGTTCGCCAAGTCGTGGGAGCCGCAGCGCCCCGCCGGCCTGTTCAGCCGCAGCCGCCGCAAGGTGGAGGCCATGAAGCCGGGCGTCTACCTCGACGGCGGCTTCGGCGTCGGCAAGACGCACCTCCTCGCGGCGCTCTGGCACGAGGCGCCCGGCCCCAAGTACTTCGGCACCTTCATCGAGTACACCGCCCTGGTCGGCGCGCTCGGCTACGCGGGCGCGGTCGACCTCCTGCGAGGCTCCACCCTGATCTGCATCGACGAGTTCGAGCTGGACGACCCGGGCGACACCATGATGATGACCCGGATGCTGGGCGAGCTGGTCGCCTCCGGAACGCGGATCGCGGCCACGAGCAACACGCCGCCGAACGCTCTCGGCGAGGGTCGGTTCGCGGCGAGCGACTTCCTGCGCGAGATCCAGTCGCTCTCCGCCAACTTCCAGACCCTGCGCATCGACGGCCTCGACTACCGCCGCCGCGACACCTCCGGGCACGCGATCAGCGTCGACACGGGGAGTACGACCGGGTGCTGGCCGCGCTCACCGCGCGAGGCGAGACGGCGACCAGCGACACGTTCGACGGGCTCATCTCCCACCTCGCCACGGTGCACCCGTCGCGCTACATCAAGATGCTCGACGGCGTCGACGTGATCGGCCTGGCCGACGTGCACGTGCTGCACGACCAGATGGCCGCGCTCCGCCTCGTGGCGTTCATCGACCGCGTGTACGACGCGGAGATCCCGGTCGTGCAGACCGGCACTCCGCTCAGCGAGGTCTTCGACGACGAGATGCTGGGGGGCGGATACCGCAAGAAGTACCTGCGCTCGATGTCGCGCATGATCGCCCTCACCGCGGGCGAGCTCCCCCGCACGACGAGTAGCGCGCGGCCCCGGGGCATCCTCCCCGACGCTCGCCCCGGGGATTCGCACGGCCCCGAAACAGACTGTTTACACAGTGCGGGGATGCGTAACACCCGCGAAACACGAGCATCCTGCCGCCGAAACCTCCCGCGATCAGACTGGCTCCACCCCGAAGCGCCCGACCCGGCTCCGATGAGTCCGAACCCATCCCCAGGGCGTCGCATAGAGAGGTAGAGACTCGCATGGTTTTGCACACAGCAGCGGACTACGCAACGACAGGGACCGTGAACTCCCTGTGGCTGCTCGTCGCCGCCGCCCTCGTCCTGCTGATGACCCCCGGCGTCGCCTTCTTCTACGGCGGCATGGTCCGCGCGAAGAGCGTCGTCTCCATGATGATGATGAGCTTCGGCGCAATGGCCATCGTCGGAGTGCTCTGGGTCGTCTACGGCTACGGGCTCTCGTTCGGCAAGCCGCTCATTCCGCACGTGCTCGGCACGCCGGACTGGTTCCTCAGCAGCCTGATGGGCAAGGACGGCATGACCCCCGACCTCGGCGGCCTCGCGTTCGCCGGGTTCCAGGCCACCTTCGCCATCATCACCGTCGCGCTGATCTCCGGCGCGATCGCCGACCGTGCCAAGTTCGGGGCCTGGATGGTCTTCGCCGGCGTGTGGGTGACGATCGTGTACTTCCCGGTCGCGTTCTGGGTGTTCAACCTGTCGCAGGGCTGGATCGCCTCCATCCTCCACGTGAACGACTTCGCCGGCGGCACCGCGGTGCACATCAACGCCGGTGCGGCGGGCCTCGCCCTGGCCCTGGTGCTCGGCAAGCGTGTCGGCTTCCAGAAGGGCATGAGCAAGCCGCACAACGTGCCGCTGACGCTTCTCGGCGCCGCGCTGCTGTGGTTCGGCTGGTTCGGCTTCAACGCCGGCTCGGAGGCCGCGGTCGACGGCGTCGCCGCGATCGCCTGGATCAACACCCTCGCCGCCCCGGCCGCCGCGACCATCGGCTGGCTGATCGTCGAGAAGATCAAGGACGGCAAGCCCACCTCGATCGGTGCGGCCTCGGGAGCGGTCGCCGGCCTGGTCGCGATCACCCCGGCCTGTAACATCCTGACCCCGGGCTTCGCGATCCTGCTCGGCCTGGTCGCCGGCGCGGTCTGCGCCGTCGCGATCGACCTGAAGTTCAAGCTCGGCTTCGACGACTCGCTCGACGTGGTCGGCATCCACCTCATCGGCGGCATCATCGGAACGCTGTGGATCGGTGTCTTCGGGTTCACCCACATCGGCGGCGACGCCACCAAGCCGTTCTCCAGCCTCTGGTACGGCGGGAGCCTGGTGCAGCTCGGGGCGCAGGCGATCGGCGCGTTCAGCGTCCTGATCTACTCCTT
Source organism: Streptomyces sp. L7 (assembly GCF_050990935.1). Lineage (GTDB taxonomy): Bacteria > Actinomycetota > Actinomycetes > Actinomycetales > Microbacteriaceae > Leifsonia. Next base: position 533,816 of record NZ_CP194644.1, read on the forward strand.
CGTGCTGGCCTACGCGATCGGCTGGGTCATCCAGAAGACGATGGGCTTCCGGATCAAGAACGAGGACGAGCTGGCCGGCGTCGACACCGTGGTGCACGGCGAGGAGGGCTACTCGCTCGAGACGGTCTGACCGTCTCGCACCAACGAGCATCCGCGAACGGGGTGCCGCCTGCGGGCGGCGCCCCGTTCCGCGTCCCGGCGGCCGCTAGGGTAATGCTTGCATTGAGGCGGAAGGGAGCGGGATGACCGCGACGAGCGAGCAGGTCGACACCCTGCTGCTGTTCGTCTGCGGGGCGCTGACGCTGCTCGTCCCGTTCGGCCTCGCGTTCTTCGTCGGCGGGCTCGGCGGAAGCTCCACGACCTCCCGGGCCATGAAGTTCGCCCTGACCGGCACGGCGGCGACCATCCTGCTCGGCGTCGCAGGCGGCTACGGGATGCTCGCCGGACGGCCGTGGCTGGCGCACATGCTCGGCGCACCGTCGCTCGACCTCGCCGGCGGCTTCGGCGTGGCCTCGCACCGGCCCGAGCTCTACACCGTGGCCAGGGCGGGCGCGATCCTCGCGGCGGCAGCGGTGTCGGTCGCGATCGTGGGCGTCGCCGTCGCCTCGCGGATCACGTTGCGCGCGTGGCTGGTCTTCACGGTGCTCTGGTCGGTACTGGTGCTGTACCCGGCGGGCTACGCCGTATTCGCGCTGGACGACGGCTGGGCGACCGGCGTGCTCGGGGTGATCGACTTCGGGGGAGCGCTGCCCATCGGCGTGGCCGCGGGGTCGGCGGCGGCGGGCGTCATCCTGGCGTGCGGCCGGGGCGAGCACCGGCCTCCGGAGCAGCGCAGCTTCCCGGCCATCGCGATCGGAGGGACGCTGGTCTGGGTCGGCTGGCTCGGGTTGGTCGTCGGATCGGAGGGGGCGGTGGACTCCTACACCGGCCTGATCGCGAACAACGCCTTCGTCGCCTCCGCCGGGGGCTGCCTGGCCTGGATGGTCGTCGACCGGGTGCTGTTGCGGCGGCCGACCACCGTGAGCGCGCTGTGCGGCGCATTCTCCGGGCTGGTGGCGATCACGCCCGCCGCCGGGGTCCTGACCGTCGGCTGGTCGCTGCTGCTCGGCGCGATCGCGGCCGTGGCGTGCGCCACGATGGTCGACCTCGCCGCCCGGGCGCGATTCGGCGCGTCGATGGCGCTGATCGTCATCGTGACGGTCGCGAGCATGGTCGGCCTCCTCTACCTCGGGCTGTTCGCGGCGGGCGGCGGGATGGTGGACAGCGGCAACTTCGACCTGTTCACGGCCCAGGCGATCGCCGGGTTCACCGTGCTGATCGGTTCCTTCGTGGTCTCCCTGCTGCTGGCGCTGGCGCTGCGCTTCACGCTGGGCCTCACCCGGATCCGCTATCGTGCCACGAGTGAGCCGACTCCTCGACGCGATCGCGCGACTGTTCCGGCGGGCGGCGCGGAAGACTGAACGGCCGGCGTTCCGGGTCGCGCCCACCCGCTCCGGCCGCGTCCCCCGCCTGGAGCCGGGGCGCGGCGGCGTCGACGCGACGGTCCAGGTCGACCCGCGCCGGCTGAAGGGCCTGCGCACCTCCTACAACCCGAGGACGGACGGCGAGCCCGACCCCGGCGAGATCGTCTGGACGTGGGTGCCGTATGAGGAGGACGACGGCCGCGGCAAGGACCGCCCGGTGCTCGTGGTGGCGGCCGAGCCCTCCGGCAGCCTGATCGCGGTCGCGCTTACCAGCCAGGCGCACCCCGGGCGTCCGGAGTACCTCGCGATCGGCGCGGGCGACTGGGACGGCCAGGGCCGGCCGAGCTTCGTCAGGCTCGACCGGGTGTTCCGTGTGCACCGCACGGGGATGCGCCGGGAGGCCGCCGCGCTCGACGCCCGCCGGTTCGCGACCGTGCGCACCGCCCTGCGGACGCTGTACGGCTGGAGCTGAGCGGCGTCGGTGACGAACGGTGCCTCCGTGACGAACAGTGAACGGGAAGTGCACGGCTCCCCGCCCGCGTCACTACAGTGTCGGCATGCCTGACGACTGTTCGCGCCCGCTCGACTTCGAGACCCGGCAGATCCACGCCGGAGCGGTGGTCGACGCCGAGACCCGGGCTCGCGTCACGCCGATCTACCAGACCGCCGGCTACGTCTTCGACGACTTCGACGACGGCGAGGACCGCTTCGCCGGCCGCAGCGGGTTCCGCGCGTACTCGCGCAACGACAACCCGACCAACGCGGTGGCGGGGCGGCGCATCGCCGACCTGGAGGGCGGCGTCGACGGGATCGTGGTCTCCAGCGGGCAGGCCGCCATCGCCGCGGCGATCAACGGGCTCGCCGAGGCAGGCGACCACATCCTCGCCACCCGCTCGCTGTACGAGGGGACGCGGGAGATGTTCCGCGGCATCCTCAAGCGGCAGGGGATCGCGTTCGAGTACGTGGACGACGACGCGTCGGACGCGGAGTGGGCGACGCGGTTCCGGCCGAACACGAAGGCCGTGTACACCGAGACGCTGCCGAACCCGCTGAACCAGGTGGTCGACATCGAGCGGCTGGCCGGGATCGCGCACGCGGCCGGCGTCCCGCTCGTCGTGGACAACACGGTGCCGACGCCGTACCTCTGGCGGCCGATCGAGGACGGCGCGGACATCGTCGTGCACTCGACCTCCAAGTGGCTGTCCGGGCACGGCTCCGTGATCGGCGGCGCGGTGGTCGACGGCGGCCGGTTCGACTGGTCGGCGCACGCCGACCGCTTCCCGCAGCTCACCGAGCCGCCGCGGCCGGGCGTCCCCTCGTTCGTGGACCGGTTCGGCGCCGGCGCGTACCTGGCCTACCTGCGCACGGTCATCGTGCTGGAGTACGGCCCGACGGTGCCCCCGCTCAGCACCTTCCTGCTCCTGCACGGCATCGAGACGCTGTCGGTGCGGATGGACCGACACGTCGCCAACGCGCAGGAAGTGGCGGAGTTCCTGGCCGGGCGGCCCGAGGTGTCGCGCGTGTTCTACCCGGGGCTCGCGGACGATCCGTTTCACGCGCTCGCGGAGCGATACCTGCCTCTCGGCGCGGGCTCCATCGTCTCGATCGACCTGGCGGGCGGGAGGGAGGCCGCGCGTCGGTTCCTCGACGCGCTGCGCCTGGTCAGCCCGATGACGCACATCGGCGACGTGCGCACGCTCGCCATCCACCTGGGCAGCACCATCCACGCCAAGCTCACCGAGGAGGAGCGGCTGGCGGCCGGGATCACGCCCGGCCTCGTGCGGCTCTCGATCGGCATCGAGAGCGCCCGCGACATCATCGCCGACCTGCGTCAGGCGCTGGAGGCGTAGCTCCGCGACATTCGTGCCGAATCGCGCGTCCGCGCTGCGGCGACCTTCGTGCCGAATGTCGCGAATGCGCGCGCCATTCGCGCGATTCGTCACGAATGTCGCGACAAGGCTCGACGAGGTTCGTGACGAATGTCCGGGATTGCGCGGAGGGCGACTTACGCGCGGGCGAGCGCCGGAGCCGCCGCGGCGACGGTCGCGGCGATGCGGCGGACGGCCTCAACGACCGTGCTGGGGTCGCAGGCGAGGTTGATGCGGGCGAAGCCGCGGCCCTGCTCGCCGAAAGCGAGACCCGAGTTGAGGGCGACCCGGCCGGTGTCGATCAGCGCGCGCGCGGGGTCGTCGCCGAGCGAGGTCTCCCGGAAGTCCAGCCACGCGAGGTAGCCGGCGTCGGGCCGGACCACCCGCACCGACGGTGCGTGCACGGCGAGCTCGGACTCCAGCAGTCGGAGGTTCGTCATGAGCTGATCGAGCAGTCCGTCGCGCCAGCGCAGGCAGGACAGCGCCGCGACGTTGGCATGGAGGCCGAGGATGCTGGTGCGCGCGGCGAGCTCCTCGGGCAGCCGGGTGAGCAGGTCGGCGGTGTCGGGCTCGGCGGCGACGATGACCGCGCACTTGAGCCCGGCGAGGTTCCACGCCTTGCTGGCGGAGGTCACGGTGACGGCGCGGGCGTCGGCGGCCCGGGCGATGGGCGCGAACGGCGTGAAGCGGGCGCCCGGGTGGGCGAGCGGGGCGTGCACCTCGTCGCTGACGATGAACACCCCGTAGCGGGCGGCGAGGCGGGCGAGCGCCTCCAGGGTGCGCCGGCTGTGACATCGGCCGGTCGGGTTCTGCGGGTTGCAGAGCAGCAGGGCATCGGCTCCCGCGGCGAAGGCGGCCTCCAGCCCGTCGAGGTCGAGCGTCCAGCCGGCGTCCTCGCGGAGCGGAACCGTGATCGCGACGGCGTCGGCCTCCTCGATCATCTCGAAGAACGGCGGATAGACGGGAGGCGTCAGGACGACGCGCCCGCCGGCCTCCGGAAGCACCAGCCGCAGGGTCTCGACCACGCCCACCGTCACGTCGGTTGCCAGGTGCACCCATTCCGGGTCGACGCCCCACGACCACGAACTCCAGGCGAAGTCCGCGAAGGCGGGGCGAGCGGGCCGGCCGAGTCGAGGTACCCGGTGTCCGAGTTGCGGAGCGTCTCGGCGACGCGGTCGAGGATGGCCGGCTCGACGTCGAAGTCCATCTCGGCGACGAAGACCGGCAGCACGTCCGCCGGGTAGCGGCGCCACTTGATGCTCGAACGGGACGCGAACAGCTGCTCCAGGGGTCGGGCCGGTTCGAAGCTCATCGACCAAGGATGGGGCACCGCGGCGGCGAGTGCATCCGGGCGTGTCACGGAACGTAAGGTTGGGGTATGCGCGTCGAGGTGCTGCACATCGAGGAGTGCCCGAGCTGGCGGGAGACCGGGGCGCGGCTGGAGGTCGCGCTCGCAGAGGCGGGGATCGACGCGGCGGTGCAGTACCGCCTCCTGGAGGACTCCGCCCAGCTCGCCGGCACAGCGTTCGCCGGGTCGCCCACGATCGTCGTGGACGGCGCCGACCTCTTCCCGGACGGCGAGCCCGTCCGGGAGCTCGCCTGCCGCGTCTACGTCACTCCGGCGGGGTTGCGCGGGATGCCGGACACCGGGCAGCTCGTGGCGGCGCTGCGCGCGCTCCCGGGCGCGGACTAGCGCAGCGGCCTCCGGAGCCGGAAGTGATGCTCCCGCCCGGGTCGCCCAGAACTGGTCCTTCGTGCCCCGCATCCGAGTCGGCGCGCGGGGTAGCGCGGAGCGAATACCGTACTGGCACGGATTCTGCGGTTCCGGGTCGGTGGATAGCGTTCGAGTCATGACGGACCTGACCGGCGCCCTCCCTCCCGAGACGAACCGCTTCGCGTGGGTGCGCCACCTGCTCCCGCGGATCGTGATCGGCTCCCTGATCGCCGCCGCGCTCGTCGGCGTGTACGCCGTGATCATCGGACGGTGGGACGACACCTGCTGGCGGCTGATCGGTACGATCGCACTGCTGGTGTTCTTCTCGCTGGTGTCCTGGTACGACGCGGACGTGTCTGCGCGCCGGGCGCCCTGGTTCGGAGCGGTCTCGGTGACGCTGTCGGCGTTCCTGCTGCTCGACGGGTTGGTGAAGCTCTGGGCGCCGGCGCTGGACGGCGCGTCCGGGCCGGAGGGCATGCCCGGCACGTCCTCCTGGGGCTTCTTCGGTTGGATCGCGCTTGTTGTGGTGGTGCGGCTCGGCCTCCTGCACATCCACCTGGTCCTGAACACGCAGCAGCGCTTCACCGGGCCGATCATGTCGAAGGTGACGGTCTGCACGCTGGTCCTGGTCGGCGCGCTCACGGTGGGGTTGGCGGCGCCGCTCGTGTTCGACCGCGTGGAGTTCTCGGAGGCGTACTGGCGGATGGTGGCGACGATCGCGATCCTGGACGCGCTGGGGACGATCCTCATCCCGTTGACGTATTCGCTGTTCGGGCCGAAGACGGCGAAAGACGGGGAGTGGCGCCTGCCGCGTACGCTCCGCCTGCTGCGTACGCACCGGCTGCGGCGCCTGCCCCGGCGGCGGCGCCTGGTCCTGCCGCGCCGTCTGCTGCCGCGCCGTCTGTCGCCGCGCCGCCTGTTGGCGCGCCGCCTGCTCCCGCTCCGGCTCCCGCCGCGCCGCCGTCCGCGTACCCGAACGTGCTGTCACCGGCCGGCGGATACCGCCTGGAGTGGCCGCGCTACGTCAATGGCACCCCGCTGCCGGCGAGGCCGGACGGTTCGCCGGACTTCACGGGCGTGATCGGGTACTGAGCTTCGGAGGTCGGAGGATCAGCTTTCGGGACATCCCGCGCTGCACCTACTTCTTCCCCTTCTTGTCATCGATGATGCCCCCGATCAGTCCTCCGATCGCACCGCCGAGTACGCCGCCGGCAGGGCCGCCGAGAAGCGAGCCGATGCCGGCGCCGATGCCCGCCAAGCTCGAGCCGTAGCTGACCCGGGCGATGCTGACCGTGGTGGATCCCTCGGGGTTCACGGAGACGTCGAATGAGCCGACGGCGGCGGACGCGACGACCAGTGCCACGGGACTGGCTTTGCCGCTCGCGGCGAGCCTGTCGTAGACCTGGCGCGACTCGAAGAACGCGCGTTGGGGGTCGCCCTTTCCTTCACCGGCTTCATACCCGAGCACGTAGAGGTCGAGAAGGGTCTGCACCTCTTCATCGGTGATCAGCTCTGCCGTCTCCAGCCGCTCGAGGATCGCCTTGTGGTCGCTCACGTAGTCGCCCTTGTTGGCTTCCGTGATGCGTCGCGCCTCCGCACGAGCTGCGTGCATCATCCCCGCGATGTCGGTACCTAAGTACGTCGAAGTTTCCATCATGCCCTCCCAGAAAATGTGCTCATCGTGTTGATGGGACCCAGCACATACCCTCCGGCGGGACTCCGGCAAGACACCCGCTCCGAGCGGCTGCTGGAGCGGTTGAGCAGCCGCCCTAACGGTGGAAAGCGAGGCCGAACCTGTAGACGAGGGAGCCGGAAAATGATCGCGAGGCCATACGATCCCGAGCCCGAGGAGCAATGCTGTGGCTTCCTGAGGCGAAGCCGGGTGACATCGGGTTACCCACACAAACGAAGAACCCCTCGGCTGACCGAGGGGTTCTTCGACGGTGGGCGATACCAGACTCGAACTGATGACCTCTTCCGTGTGAAGGAAGCGCGCTACCAACTGCGCCAATCGCCCGTGGATTCGCGGCCGAGGATTCCGGCTGCGAGACTCGATACTAGCCGACGGCGGCCCCCGATTGCACATCGGCCTCGCGCGCCGCGCGTTGCGTCATGCGACACACCCGGCCGGCGCGTCCGGTTTGGTCATCGGCCCGGGGATCGGCTAAAGTCATTCAAGTGCCGCGGGAGACCGGGGCGCGAAATGCGGATGTAGCGCAGTTGGTAGCGCATCACCTTGCCAAGGTGAGGGTCGCGAGTTCGAGTCTCGTCATCCGCTCGAGTCGGCCTGGTATCTCTGGATTCCAGGCCTCTCGAATACGGTACGGTTTTTCCGTGTTGTGTGGCTTCGGTGGATTGGCCGAGAGGCGAGGCAGCGGCCTGCAAAGCCGTATACACGGGTTCGAATCCCGTATCCACCTCGATCCTGAGCAACTCAGGTTCTGGGCGATTGGCGCAGCGGTAGCGCGCTTCCCTGACACGGAAGAGGTCACTGGTTCGATCCCAGTATCGCCCACCACGAAACCCCCGGAATTCCGGGGGTTTTTTCGTTCAGGCGGAGTGCGTGCAAGAGCGTGGACGTAGAGCGCCCGAAGACGATGGCTGGGAGCTCGCGGCTGTGGGCGCTCACTCGGCCCAGCTCGGGGAGTCGGGCCTGCGAGAATCGCGGGATGCACGCAGTGTTCCTGAACGGCACGGTCGGTGTGGGCAAGACCTCGGTGGCCGACGCGCTGAGCGACCTCGAGACGCGGCCGCACGCCGTCGTCGACCTCGACGAGATCCGCCGGTTCCGTCCTGCCGCGGCCGGCGACCCGTTCAACCTCGGGCTGCAGCTCGCGAACCTGGCCGCCCTGGTCGCGAACTTCGGCGCGGCCGGCGCCCGGGTGGTCATCGTCGCCGGGGTCATCGAATCCCGGGAGGACGCGGAACGGTTCCGGCGGGCGGCCGGAGGCTCGGCGACCTTCGTGCGGCTGACCGCCGACGCTGAGGCGATCGAGGGACGGCTCCGGGCGCGGCACGTGGGCGATCCGGACGGGCTGGCCTGGCATCTGGCCCGCGCCGCAGAGCTGACGGCGATCCTCGACTCCGCAGGCATCGAGGGTGACGTGGTCGACACGAGCGCCGACGATGTGGCGGCGGTGGCGAGCCGGGTGCTGCGGTCGTTCGCGGCCGCGGACTCGCGGTCATGACCGCGGGGGCACGTCGCGCGCACGCCGCGGCTGACCGGATTCTGGGCGCGGCCCTCCGCTAGTCTCTCACCGGGAGCGGGGCGGTGACGTTCGCACCGCCGCGCTCGGCGGGCCCACCTCCACGACATCCATGATCGTGCCGTACACCTCGGTGAGCTGCGGCGTCGAGGACCCTAGTCCCGCACGCCGGCGTACCGCATCAGCGTCGAGTCCCGTCGCACGAATCCCACCGACTCGTACAGCGCGATCGCCGCCCGGCGGCTCGGTCGTGAGGTCAGGTCCAGCGTCCGAAGTCCCCGCGCCTCGGCGAGCTGGATGATCGCCTCGAGCAGTCTCCGGGCGATGCCCTGCCCGCGATGAGCGTCGTCCACCACCACGTCGTCCACATGACCTCGCCAGCCGGTCGCAAGCGGGAACGACGCCAGCGTCGCTATCCCGGCGACCACACCGTCGGAGCGGGCGACCAGCAGATCGGTGCCGGGGTGGTTCAGCATCGCGACGAGGCGCTCCTCGTCGAATGTGGAGGAGCGGGAGAGTTGCGGCAGCAGCAAGCGGATAGCGTCCAGGTCGGTGCTGTCGAGCGCGGTCGCGACGTCGATCTCGATCGTGGTCATGTGTTCCACCGTAACAACCGCACCTCGGCGTCGCCGTCGCACCAGCCCGCCTCGTACGCGGACACGATCTCGCGGACGCCGCCCCCCAATCCTGAAAGGTTTCTCAGGAAGCCATGCTTGGTCTACCCCTGTTCGCAGGGGTTGGATAGCCGTGCGCTTACCAGCGCATCCATCGCATTGGTGAAAGGACATCCATGCGCACGACAACCAGAACCCTCAGGGCCGCAGCCGTCACCACCGGCGCGGCCCTTCTCTTTGCCGCGGTGGCCGCGTCGCCCGCCGTCGCGGCACCCGGAAGGAACGCTCTGCCCGGCAGCCAGCCCGCGTGGGCGAACGCGAAAGCACTCCGCTCCGCAGCCCCCGCGACCGACACGGTCGACCTCCGGGTATACCTGCCGTGGCAGAACCAGGCACAGGCGGCGGCGACGGCGCTCGCCGTGTCCACGCCCGGCTCGGCGAGCTACCGGCAGTACCTGACGCCGCAACAGTTCCGCAAGCAGTTCGCGCCTTCGCAGTCCAGCGTGGGCGCGGTGCAGCAGTTCCTGCGCAACGCCGGCTTCACGATCGTGGACACCCCGTCGAACAACCGGTACGTCTCCGCCGAGGGCACCGTCGCCCAGGCGCAGAGCGCGTTCGGCGTCACGCTGGGCGAGTACGACGCGTACGGCACCACGCTGCGCGCGCCGGAGTCCGCGGTGACCATCCCGGCCTCCCTCAACGGCATCGTCGAGAGCGTGGCGGGCCTCGACCAGGGAGCCGACCTCATCGCGCCGACCAACACGAACGGCAACGGCCCGAACCAGGTCCACGGCGCACCATCCGCGGGCTTCCGCGCCGGCCAGCCGTGCTCGCTCTGGTACGGCGAGAAGACGGTCGCGATGCCGAACGCCCCGGCGTACGGCACCAGCAGCAAGCCGATCGCCCCGTGCGGGTACACGCCGGCCCAGGTGCGCGGCCTCTACGGCCTCGACTCCGTCGCCGCGACGGGCGCCGGCCAGACGGTCGCTTTCGTCGGGGCCACCGCGAGCCCGACGCTCGTGCAGGACGTGACGAAGTACAGCAGCCTGCACGGCCTCCCGGCCCCCAAGATCACGCAGCTCGTGGCGCCAGGCGTGTACAGGCTGCCCGACACCCCGAAGCAGACGCCCGGAGACTTCTACGGCGAGGAGACCCTCGACGCCGAAGCCATCCACACCACCGCTCCGGACGCCGCGCTGCTCTACGTGGGCTCGGCGAACGCGCGGCAGGACTTCGACGCGTCGGTGAACCACATCGTCAACAACCACCTGGCGAGCATCCTGTCGATCAGCTACGGCTTCCAGGGCGAGGCGGTGCCGCAGGGCTTCATCAACAGCCTCAACAACACCTTCATCGAGGCGGCGGCGACCGGCATCGGCGTCTTCGTCTCCAGCGGTGACGGCGGCGACGAGGTCGGCACGTTCGGCAAGCCGGCGGTCGACTTCTATGCGGACAGCCCGTGGGTGACGGCAGTCGGCGGCAGCTCGGCCTCGGTCGTGCCCACCGCGGCCGCGCCGACCGGCCTCAGTTACGCCTCGGTCGACGACCCGTCCTCCGCGCTCAACAAGAGCGGCTGGAAGCGGTCGTTCGAGGTGGGCTGGCAGACCGGGCTCGATTCGGTGACGCCGACGGCGACCGACCACATGTCGGGAGCGCCGTACGAGCTGGACGGCACGTTCAAGACGGCCCTGCCGGGCGGTTTCAACGGCGGTGGCGGCGGAGGCGTGAGCACGATTTTCGCGCAGCCGTCGTACCAGGCCGCGGCGGTCGGCTCGGCGTCCGGGAGGCTGGTGCCCGACATCAGCGCCCTCGCCGACCCGAACACGGGCCTGCTGGTCGGACAGACCCAGGCGTTCAGCAACGGTACGTACTACGACGAGTACCGCATCGGCGGCACCTCCGTCGCCGCGCCGCTGACCGCGGGCATCGCGGCCGTCGCCAACCAGGTCGCCGGCGCACCGCTCGGGTTCCTGAACCCGCGCATCTACGGCGCCTACGCGGCGGGCGGCTCGGGCTACTACGACGTCGACCAGGCCGACCTGTTCGGCTCGGCGCTGCCGAGCGTCCTCCGGGTCAACTACGTCGATAGCGAGAGCGCCGCGGGTGGTCTCAGCTACAGCCTGCGGACCCAGGAGACGCCCAACCAGACGCTCCACAGCACCAAGGGCTACGACACCGCCACCGGAGTGGGGACGCCGAACGGCGCTTCCTTCTTCGCGGCGATCACGAAGTAGCGCGCCCTTCGCAGGGCCGAGTGCCCCCTCCCGGACGGGAGGGGGCACTCGTCGTCGAGGCCGAAAGCCGAGGCCGTCGGGGCAGGGATCCCTCGTTCGTGGGTATCGCTCGGCGTGCATGCCGCGGATAGCATGTCTCCGCGCCGCTCTGGTGCTGTATCGAGAGGTGCTCTGTGGGCTCACATCTGCGTCGGCTGCTGGTCGGGTTCGTGGCCGCTGTCGCGGTCGTCGCGGCAGCGGTGGCGGTGGCATCCCCGGCCGGCGCCGCTCCGATCACCACGGCCTTCTCGGCCTCGTCGATCACGATCGACTGCAACAGCCTGCAACCCGGGTACTACAGCAGCGCGCACCTCGCGACATCGCTGAGCTCGCTCGCACCCGACACCGCCTACACGATCGGCACCGACGTGTCGGGGAAGTGGCCTCCGACACAGCCTGGTTCGCCCTTCACCGTGACGACCGACGCCAACGGCGGGGCCACGATCGACACCACTCTCTCGGGTCAGTTCGTATCCGGGACGTCGTACGAGCTGACCGCGTGGCAGGCGAACGCGATCCAAGCGACGGGATATGTGAGCGCCAACTCCTGTGCGAGCGGTGTACAGCAGGTGACGGGGGCGCCGGCCGCCTCCCTGGACTGCCCGCAGCGGTATCTGACCCCGCAGGGCGAAAGCTCCTCCGCCTTCGACTTCACAGCGGACATGGGCGGACTTGTGCCCGGCCAGCCGTACGTCATCAATGTCTCGCTCAACGCGGGGTCCGGCTCAGCCTACGGGCAGGCGACGGCACGCGCGGACGGGACGATCGCGTTCGAGCAGACGTCGAGGAACTACGGCTTCCTGCCCGTCGGCGACTACAGCTGGACCATCTCGACTCCGAGCCAGCCGTATCCGCTGGCGCGCGGCATGTTCTCGGGGGTATCGGACCCGTGTCCGCCGATCGTCAAAGCCCCGAAGCGCCCTGCACTGACCCACGACTCCGACGTCACCGGAGACGGATACGCGGACCTTGTGGTGATCGACATCACCGGTCGCCTCGTCCTGTACACGAACTCCATCAACTCGAACCCCGGGCGGGTGCCGTTCACGACCAGCCGCAGCATCGGTTCCGGCTGGAGCCCCGGCGGCGGGATGCGAAGCCCGACCCTGGGGGACATCTCCGGTGACGGAGTCGCCGACCTGGTGGCCATCCGCTCCGACGGCGCCCTGGTCGTCTACTACAACAACATCGGCAGCTCGCCGGCGAAGCTTCCGTTCTCGTCGGGGACGGTTATCGGCTCGGGCTGGCAGCCGTTCACGTCGATCGCGGTCGGAGACGTGGACGGCGACGGCTATGCCGACCTGATCGCCGAACGCGCCGACGGAACCCGGTGGCTCTACAAGAACCGGGCAGCGACCGACCCGCTGCATCGCCCGTTCAGCACGGGGGTGCAGTTGCCGGCGGATGGCGTCGCTACGGATTCGAACGGGCACGGTCCCGCGCTCGCCGACCTCAACGGAGACGGCTACGCCGACCTCACGCCGGGCGGCTACAGCCTGGACCTCAACCGCACACCCGCGGGCGGAACGACTCCGTTCCCGCTGGCCGTTCCCATCACGCAGCCGAGCAGCATGGCGCCGGCACTGGACGGCTGGGCCGTCGGCGACTACGAGGGTCGCGGCTCGTCCGGCATCATCGCCGCCGACCCGGGGCGGAGCGGACAGCTCGTCTACCTCAAGAATCCGCTGGACCCGAGTGCCCAGCCCACGGTGATCGGGGACGGCTGGGCGCCGGGGCTCTATACGCTGGTGCCCTGACGCCGCTCGTCCGGGCGGACCGCTCGCGCCGACTAGAGTTGACGCATCCCATTGGAATACGACTCTAGGAGTGGACAGGTGGCCGACGGCTTCGAGCTCTTCACCGACCGTTCCGTTGTCGCGATGCGCGTCAACGGTGAGCTGAAGGATCTCGCGACGACCGTCACGACCACCGACACGGTCGAGCCGGTCACCATCGACTCGCCCGACGGGCTGAGCATCCTCCGGCACTCCACCGCGCACGTCCTCGCGCAGGCCGTGCAGGCGATCAACCCGGAGGCCAAGCTCGGCATCGGTCCGCCCATCACCGACGGTTTCTACTACGACTTCGACGTCGCCGAGCCGTTCACCCCCGAGGACCTCAAAGCCCTCGACAAGGAGATGGCACGCATCGTGCGCGCGGGCCAGCGCTTCATGCGCCGCGTCGTGACCGACGACGAGGCGCGCGCCGAGCTCGCCGGCGAACCGTACAAGCTCGAGCTGATCGGCCTCAAAGGGTCGGCGGCGGGCGGCGGCGACGAGGCGGTCGAGGTCGGCTCCGGCGAGCTGACCATCTACGACAACGTCGACCCGAAGACCGGCGAGACGGTCTGGAAGGACCTCTGCCGCGGCCCGCACATCCCGAGCACGCGCATGCTCGACAACGGCTGGGCGCTCACCCGCGTCGCCGCCGCCTACTGGCGCGGCTCGGAGAAGAACCCGCAACTCCAGCGCATCTACGGAACCGCGTGGCCCAGCAAGGACGAGCTGCGCGCGTACCAGACCCGCATGGAGGAGGCCGCCAAGCGCGACCACCGCAAGCTCGGCGCGGAGCTCGACCTGTTCAGCTTCCCGGAGGAGATCGGCTCGGGCCTGGCGGTGTTCCACCCGAAGGGTGGGATCATCCGCAAGGAGATCGAGGACTACATGCGCGATCGACTGATCGCGAACGGCTACGAGGTCGTGAACACGCCGCACATCACCAAGGCGCACCTCTTCGAGACCAGCCAGCACCTCAACTGGTACAGGGACGGCATGTTCCCGCCCATGCACCTGGACGAGGAGCGCGACGCCGAGGGCAACATCACCCGGCAGGGGCAGGACTACTACCTCAAGCCGATGAACTGCCCGATGCACAACCTCATCTTCCGGGCGCGCGGGCGCAGCTACCGCGAGCTGCCGCTGCGCCTGGCGGAGTTCGGCACGGTCTACCGCTACGAGAAATCCGGCACTCTTTCCGGCCTGACCCGGGTGCGCGGCCTCACGCAGGACGACGCGCACATCTACGTGACTGAGGAGCAGATCAAGGACGAGGTGGCGAGCCAGCTCGACTTCGTGCTCGAGACCCTGCGCGGCTACGGCCTGACGAACTTCTACCTGGAGCTCTCCACCAAGGACCCGGAGAAGTACGTCGGCAGCGACGAGAGCTGGGAGACCGCGACCGAGACCCTCCGCGAGGTGGCGATCGAGTCCGGGCTGGAGCTGGTGGACGACCCGGCCGGGGCGGCGTTCTACGGCCCGAAGATCTCCGTGCAGGCGCGCGACGCGATCGGCCGCACCTGGCAGCTCTCGACGGTCCAGCTCGACTTCAACCAGCCGGAGCTGTTCGAACTGGAGTACAACGCGGCCGACGGCACGCGCAAGCAGCCGGCGATGATCCACCGTGCGCTGCTCGGCTCCATCGAGCGGTTCTTCGCGATCCTGCTGGAGCACTACGCGGGCGCCTTCCCGGTCTGGCTCTCGCCGGTGCAGGTGGTGGGCATCCCGGTCGCCGACGCGTACGGCCCCTTCCTGGACGACGTGATCGCGCGGCTGCGCGCCCGCGGAGTGCGTGCGGAAGTGGACCACTCCGACGACCGCATGCAGAAGAAGATCCGCACGCACACCAAGGCCAAGGTGCCCTTCCAGCTCATCGTGGGCGAGGAGGACTCCACCGCGGGAACGGTCAGCTTCCGCTTCCGCGACGGCACGCAGCTCAACGGCGTGACCGTGGACGAGGCCATCGAGCGCATCGTCGCGAGCATCGACGCACACGAGCTGGTCGACACGGCATGGCCCGCCTGAGCCTCGACGACTACGCCGACGGCGCCGGTCGCGACAGCGCAGGCAGTGACGGGGACGTCCACGCGGAGCAGCTCCGCGTGGACGACCCGTCGTACCTCGCCGGCGTGCCGGACGAGTTCCAGCGGCTGTGGACCCCGCACCGCATGGTCTACATCCAGCACGGCCAGCAGCCCGGCAAGGACGACTGCCCGTTCTGCGTCGCGCCGAGCCTGAGCGATGAGGAATCGCTGATCGTGGCCCGCGGTGAGCACGCCTACGCGCTGCTCAACCTGTTCCCGTACAACAGCGGCCACCTGCTGGTCTGCCCGTACCGCCACATCGCGAACTACGACGAGGCCACCGCGGAGGAGGTCGCGGAGATCGGCAGCATCACCCAGACCGCGATGCGCGTCATCCGGGAGGTCTCCCGCAACGACGGCTTCAACATCGGGATGAATCAGGGGGTGGTCGCGGGCGCCGGCATCGCCGCGCACCTCCATCAGCACATCGTGCCGCGCTGGGCGCAGGACGCGAACTTCTTCCCGATCATCGCCAAGACCAAGGCTCTCCCGCAGCTCCTCGGCGAGGTGCGCGAGGCCCTCGCCACCGCCTGGCCGAAGGCCGGCGCTTAGCGCGAAACATTCGTGCCGAATGTCGACTCTGGTTGCGCGAGAGTCGACATTCGGCACGAATGTGGGCGGTCAGCGCACCTGCGTGACCGCGAACTGCTCGCGCGGGTGCGCGTAGGACTCCTGCGACTCCACGAGCTGGAGCTCGCGCTCGCCCGACGCGAGCGTGTTCGCGAGCAGGTCGTACACGCTGGAGACGGTCTTGCCGAGCGCGGAGGCCGCGGCGCCGGATTCCGTTCGGTGCGCCGCGACGTAGTGCGCCGTGAACAGCGCCGCCGTCACGTCGCCCGATCCGTTCGCCTTCAGCGCCAGTCGCGGCGTCTGCACGATCCACGCGCCTGCGTCGTCCACCGCGAGCATCTCGATGGTGTCCTCCGGCTGGTCCGGACGTTCCACACTCGTGACGAGGACGGTGCGCGGCCCCATCGCGCGCGCCGCGTCGACCGAGGCGAGCGTGGAGTCCAGGTCCGCCGGCTCGGTGCCGGTGAGATACCCGAGCTCGAACTGGTTCGGCGTGATGATGTCGGCGACCGGCACGACCTTGTCGCGCAGCAGCTTCGGGATGGCCGGCGCGACGAAGCAGCCGGACTTAGCGTTCCCTATCACCGGGTCGCAGGCGTACACCGCGTTCGGGTTGGCCGCCTTGACGCGCGCGACGGCGTCCACGATCACGTCGCCGATGCCCTCGCTGCCCTGATAGCCGGAGAGGACGGCGTCGACCGTCCCGAGCACGCCGCGCTCCTCGATCCCGGTGATCACCGCGCGCACGTCGTCCGGCGCGATGAGCGGCCCGCGCCACGCGCCGTACCCCGTGTGGTTGGAGAAGTTCACGGTGTGGACGGGGAGCACCTCCACGCCGATGCGCTGGAGCGGGAACACGGCGGCGGAGTTGCCCACATGACCGTAGGCGACGGCGGACTGGATGGAGAGGATACGCATCCTTCGATCCTGTCAGATCAGGTCCGGGGCGCCGACCGCTCGGCCGCCTCCACGAGATCGTCGACCAGTCGGCCCGCCTCCTCCTCGGTGAGGTCGTGCACCGTCAGCCGCAGGTGGTGCGAGGCCGCGGGATGGCCGCCCAGCAGGAACTCGTCACCCGTGCGCGCGAGCCAGCCGCGTCGCATCAGTCGTTCGGCGACGATCCGCGCCTCGACCGGCAGCGCCACCCACAGGTTGAGCCCGTCGCCGGCTTCGGTCGGCAGGCCGCGTGCGGTCAGCCGCGTCGCGAAGTCCACGTTCTGTGCGGCGTAGTGCCGCCCGGCCTCCGCGACCTCCCGCAGCACCGTGTCGTCCGTGAGCTGGGCGAGCACCAGCCGCTGGAGGATGTGGCTCACCCAGGTGGTGCCCGGGCTCAGCCGGAAGGCGAGACGGTCGGCGGTCTCCGCGTCCGTCGCGGCGATCGCGAGGCACATGTCCGGGCCGAGGAACTTCGACACCGAGCGGACCAGCGCGAAGCGGCGGTGGCCGGGGCCGATGAGTGTCTCGTAGGGGCGCTGGGACAGCATGGAGAAGTGGTCGTCCTCGATGACGAGCACATAGGGATGGTCGGCCAGCAGCGTGCGCAGGGCGGCGGCGCGGGTGGGGGAGAGGGTCGCCCCCGTCGGGTTCTGCGCGCGGGGCGTGCAGATGATCGCGCGCACACCGGCGTCGAGCGCCGCGCGGAGGCCTTCGACGGTCATCCCCTCGGCGTCCACCGGCACGGGCACCGCGCGGTAACCGCCGTGCCGGACCGTGTGGATGCTGGCCAGGAAGCACGGGTCCTCCAGCGCGACCGCGTCGTCGCGGAGCAGGGCCTGGGCCAGCAGCCGCTCGACGGCGTCGACGGCGCCGTTCGTCACGGTGATCCGGAGGTCGGGGCCCGGTTCAAGGCCGGGGAGGTCCTCCCGCACCCACGCGAGCGCGCGTGCCTCCAGCGCCGGGTCGATGACCGGCTCGCCGTAGAGCACCGGCCGGCCCGTCGCGCGGGCGAGGGCCGAGGAGAGGTCGGGGATGCGTCCCGGATCCGGGTTGCCGGTCCCGATGTCCCGGAGGATGCTGTCGGCCGCGTAGCCCTCCTGGGCGACGGCCTCCACGCCCGCGATGACGGTGCCGGCCCGGCCGCGCGCCACGACCACGCCCGCCTGCGCCAGCAGCCGGTAGGCGGCGACGGCCGTGTTGCGGTTGACCCGGAGCCGGGCGGCCAGTTCGCGCACCGGGGGAGGGCGTCGCCGCGGCGCAGCGCCCCGCGTTCGTGGAGCGCGCGCACGCTTGCCGCGATCTCCGCCGCGGTCGTGCCCGTGATGACCTGTTCGTCCATTTCGCTCCCCGGCGTCGAGTCTAGCCAGCCCTGGGTAGGATGCTATCGTTCGGCATAGGCCAAAGTAGTTTTTGTACCGCACGAGAGGGCGATCATGACAGACAGAGAACAGGGCAACGCGACGGGTTCGAGCCGGGTCAAGCGCGGCCTGGCCGAGATGCTGAAGGGCGGCGTCATCATGGACGTCGTCACTCCCGAGCAGGCCCGCATCGCCGAGGACGCCGGCGCCGTCGCCGTCATGGCACTGGAGCGCGTCCCCGCCGACATCCGCGCGCAGGGCGGCGTCGCCCGCATGAGCGACCCGGACCTCATCGAGGCGATCATCGCCGAGGTCTCGATCCCGGTCATGGCGAAGGCCCGCATCGGCCACTTCGTCGAGGCCCAGGTGCTGCAGGCGCTCGACGTCGACTACATCGACGAGTCCGAGGTGCTCTCGCCCGCCGACTACGTCAACCACATCGACAAGTGGCAGTTCACCGTCCCGTTCGTCTGCGGCGCCACCAACCTCGGTGAGGCCCTGCGCCGCATCAACGAGGGCGCGGCGATGATCCGCTCCAAGGGCGAGGCCGGCACCGGCGACGTCTCGGAGGCCACCAAGCACATCCGCAAGATCACCTCGGAGATCAACGCGCTGAAGTCGATGACCCGCGACGAGCTCTACGTCGCCGCCAAGGACCTCCAGGCCCCGTACGAGCTGGTCGCCGAGATCGCCGAGACCGGCAAGCTCCCCGTCGTGCTGTTCACCGCGGGCGGCGTGGCCACCCCGGCCGACGCGGCGATGATGATGCAGCTCGGCGCGGACGGCGTCTTCGTCGGCTCGGGCATCTTCAAGTCGGGCAACCCGGAGCAGCGTGCTGCAGCGATCGTCAAGGCGACCACCTTCTACGACGACCCGAAGGTCATCGCCGAGGTCTCCCGCGGCCTCGGCGAGGCGATGGTCGGCATCAACGTCTCCGACCTCGCCGCGCCGCACCGCCTCGCCGAGCGTGGCTGGTAACGCGACCGCAGCGCCGCCTGCCGCAACCGGCCCGCGCGTCGGCGTCCTGGCCCTGCAGGGGATTTCCGCGAGCACCTCGCGGTCCTGCGCGGCCTCGGCGCCGACGCCGTCCCGGTGCGCCGGGCGGAGGAGCTGGAGCGCATCGACGGCCTGGTCATCCCGGGCGGCGAGTCCAGCGTCATGGACAAGCTGTCGCGGGCGTTCGGCGTCGCCGAGCCGCTGAAGGCCGCCATCGCCGCCGGGCTCCCGGTGTACGGCACCTGCGCCGGCCTCATCATGCTCGCGGACGCGATCGTGGACGGCATCGCCGGCCAGCAGAGCCTCGGCGGCCTGGATGTCGCGGTGCGCCGCAACGCGTTCGGCTCGCAGGTGGACTCGTTCGAGACCGACCTCGACATCCCGCAGCTCGGTGACGAGCCGGTGCACGCGGTGTTCATCCGCGCGCCGATCGTGGAGAGCGTGGGGGAGCGTGCGACCGTGCTGGCGCGCGTGCCGGACGGCCGGGTGGTCGCCGTCGAGCAGGGCGACCTCCTCGGCACGTCGTTCCACCCCGAGATCACCGGGGACACGCGGTTCCACGCGTACTTCCTGGACAAGGTGCGGGCGCGAGTCTCCTCCCGCCCGGCACGGGTGGACGCCGCGGTCTGAGGATGGTGCGGCCACGCCGCGGTCGCCTATGATCGCGGCGTGCCGACGCCCCCGCCTGAACGGCCGCCGTTCCGAGTCCCGGTCGGCACCGCAGCCAACCCCGTCCTGGAGCAGGGTGCGCTCGCCCGCCTGATGGCGCTCGGCGAGTCGCAGGAGTTCGCCGTCGGGGACACCCTGTTCCGCGCCGGAGACGAGGAGCTCGACTTCTTCGTCATGGAGTCCGGCCGTGTGGACATCGTCCGGGAGGCCACGGGGACCTCGCCCGCGCGCGTCGTCGCCGAGTGGCAGGCCGGCGAGTTCCTGGGCGAGCTGAGCATGCTGACCGGTCAGGCGTCGCTGCTGACGGCCCGCATCGTCGAGCCGAGCCGGGTGCGGCGCATCCCGAACGCGGTGTTCAAGCAGCTCATGTCGAACGACGGGGAACTGTCGGAGACCCTGCTCGCCGCCTTCCGTGCACGGCGGCGTCTGCTCATGGCGGCGGCCGACCGCACCACGCAGATCTTCGGGACGGAGGGCTCGGCCGCGGCGATGGCCCTGCGCCGCTACGCCTCACGCATGGAGCTGCCGCACCGCTGGACCGACGTCTCGACCGAGGCGGGCCGGGAGGCGCTGGCGGCCTCCGAGCACGCCGGCCTCGACCTCCCGCTCGTCGTCTCCCGCGCGGCCGTGATCGCCGCCGCCACCCCCTCGCGCTCGCGGAGGCGGTGGGTCTGGCGTACCGGTACCGCGACGGCGACGAGTTCGACCTGGTGGTCGTCGGCGCCGGTCCGGCCGGCCTCGCCGCCGGCATCTACGGCGCCTCCGAGGGGCTGCGCACCCTGGTGCTCGACGCCCTCGCGCCGGGCGGCCAGGCCGCGGCCAGCTCCCGCATCGAGAACTACCTCGGCTTCCCGTCCGGCGTCTCCGGCGCCGAGATCACCGAGCTCGGCCTGGTGCAGGCGCTGAAGTTCGGCGTCCGGCTGTCGGCGCCCGCGGAGGTCACGGCGCTGTCGCCGCGCGAGGGAGGTCACGAGCTGACGCTGGCGGAGGGCGACGCCATCCGCGCGCGGACCGTCGTCGTCGCCACCGGCGCCCGCTACCGCCGCCTCCCGCTGGAGCGCTGGTCCGACTTCGAGGGCGGCAGCATCTTCTTCGCGACGACCGAGCTGGAGGCGAGGACCGTCGCCCGCCGCCCCGCGGTCGTCGTGGGCGGCGCGAACTCCGCGGGCCAGGCGGCGCTCTACCTCGCGGAGCTCGGCAGCGAGGTCGCCCTGGTCGTCCGCGGTGGCGACATCGCGGCCAAGATGTCCACGTACCTGGTCGACCGGGTGCGGTCGCACGAGCGGATCACGGTGCACACGTCGTCCGACGTGACCGCGCTGCTCGGCGGCGAACAGCTCGAGGCCGTCACCCTGACGTCCTCCGCGACCGGCGCCGACGAGCGCGTGGCCGCGGCCGCGCTGTTCTGCTTCGTGGGAGCCGAGCCGCGGGCGTCGTGGCTGAGCGGCGCGGCCGCGGACGGCAGCGGCTTCCTGCTGACGGACGTCGACCTTCCGCCGGTGGTGGGCGCGGTGCGCGGCCCGCTGCCGTTCGAGACCAGCGTCGTCGGCGTCTTCGCGGCGGGCGACGTCCGGCACGGCTCGATGAAGCGCATCGCCGCCGCGGTCGGGGAGGGCGCGAGCGCGGTCGCGTCGGTCCACCGCGCGCTCGCGGGCGCGTAGCGAGGGCGCCGCGCCGTCGCGACCCCGCACGCCGCGCAACCGCGCCTTCGGGCCCCCGTGAGCCGAGGCATTATTATGGACAGGTTCAACCGCAACTCGAGGGAGCACCAGTGTCCGGGCATTCCAAGTGGGCAACGACCAAGCACAAGAAGGCCGTCATCGACGCCCGCCGCGCGAAGTCGTTCGCCAAGCTCATCAAGAACATCGAGGTGGCGGCGAAGACCGGCGGCGCGGACATGTCCGGCAACCCGACCCTGGTCGACGCGGTCCAGAAGGCCAAGAAGACCTCGGTCCCCAACGACAACATCGACCGCGCCATCAAGCGCGGCGCCGGCCTGACCGGCGAGTCGATCGAGTACACGACCATCATGTACGAGGGCTACGGCCCGGGCGGCGTCGCTCTCATGATCGAGTGCCTCACCGACAACAAGAACCGTGCCGCCGCCGAGGTCCGCACCGCGATGACGCGCAACGGCGGCACGATGGCCGACCCGGGCAGTGTGGCGTACAACTTCCACCGCAAGGGCGTCATCGTCGTCCCGCACGCCGACGGCGTGGACGAGGACACGGTCCTCACCGCCGTTCTCGACGCGGGCGCCGAGGAGGTCACCGACCGCGGCGAGAGCTTCGAGGTCCTGACCGAGGCCAGCGACCTGGTCGCCGCGCGCACCGCGCTGCAGGAGGCCGGCATCGACTACGACTCGGCCGACGCCGAATTCGTCGCGACGGTCAACGTGGAGGCGGACGCCGAGCTGGCGCGCAAGGTCTTCCGCCTCATCGACGCCTTGGAGGACTCGGACGACGTGCAGAACGTCTACACGAACCTCGACCTCACGCCCGAGGTGCAGGCGCAGCTCGAAGACGACGAGTAAGGCGCCGCCATGACGATCCGGGTGCTCGGCATCGACCCGGGTCTCACGCGCTGCGGCGTCGGCGTCGTGGACGTCCGTCCGGACCGGAAGGCCGCCCTCGTGGAGGTCACGGTCATCCGCACGCCGGCGGACATGCCCCTGGAACAGCGGCTGCTGGCGGTCGGCACCGGCATCGACGAGCTGCTCGACGCCCACCGCCCGGACGTGGTGGCGATCGAGCGCGTGTTCGCGCAGCACAACCTCCGCACGGTGATGGGCGTCGCCCAGGTGAGCGGCGTCGCGCTGCACGCCGCCGCGCGCCGCGGCCTCCGGGTGGCGCTGCACACGCCGAGCGAGGTCAAGGCGGCGATCACCGGGTACGGCTCGGCCGATAAGAAGCAGGTGCAGGCGATGGTCGCGCGCATCCTCGGGCTGGCCGAGGCGCCGAAGCCGGCGGACGCCGCGGACGCACTCGCCATCGCGATCTGTCACGCCTGGCGCGGCGCTCCCGCGACCGACGGGGGAGCTGCGGGCGCAGCGCAGACCGCCGCTCAGACTCCGGCGCAGGCCGCGTGGCTCGCCGCCGAGCGCTCCGCCCGGACGTCGGCCGTTCCCCGTAGGCTGGCCAGGTGATCTCCTCCCTCCGCGGCACCGTCCTCTCTGCGAGCGGCGGCGCCGCCGTGATCGAGGTGGGGGGCGTCGGCTTCGCCGTGACGCTCACTCCCGACCATGTGCTCTCGCTGCGCGTCGGCGACGAGGCGTTCGTGTTCACGTCGCTAATCGTCCGGGAGGACGCCCTCCAGCTCTTCGGCTTCGCCGATCTCGACCAGCTCCAGGTCTTCGAGCTGCTCACCGGGGTCTCGGGAGTCGGCCCGAAGTCCGCGATCGGCGTGCTGTCGGTGCTCAGCCCCGATCAGGTCGCCGACGCGGTCGCGGCCGACGACGACGCGCCGTTCCGCAAGGTATCGGGGATCGGCCCCAAGACCGCCAAGCTCATCGTCGTCTCGCTCACCGGCAAGCTCGCCGCCGCACGGCGTGCGCCCGCGCGTGCTGTGAAGACGAAGGGAACGCCCTCCGCCGTCCCCGACAGCGTGATCGTCGCGCTGGTCGGCCTCGGCTGGCCCGAGAAGATCGCGGCGGAGGCCGTATCCGACGTCGTGGCCGAGACCGACGAGGGCGCGCGCGACTCCGTCCAGGCCCTGCTTCGGCTCTCGCTCGCGCGCCTCGGGCCGGCCGGCGCCGGCGCGGCGACCGGGACGAACCGATGAGCGACGACCTCACCGCGCCGGAGCTCGAGTCGGAGTCCGAGCTCGCCTTCGAGGGCGCGCTGCGGCCGCGCACGCTGTCCGAGTTCGTCGGGCAGGCGAAGGTCCGCGGTCAGCTCCAGCTTCTGCTGACGGCCGCGAAGATGCAGGAGCGCACGGCCGACCACATCCTCCTGGCCGGCCCTCCCGGGCTCGGCAAGACCACGCTCGCCATGATCGTCGCGCACGAGAGCGAGCGGCCGCTCCGGCTCTCCAGCGGCCCCGCCATCCAGCACGCCGGCGACCTCGCGGCCCTGCTGTCGTCGTTGATGCCGGGCGAGGTGCTGTTCATCGACGAGATCCACCGCATGGCGCGCTCGGCGGAGGAGATGCTCTACCTCGCGATGGAGGACTTCCGCATCGACATCATGGTCGGCAAGGGCGCGGGCGCCACGTCCATCCCGCTCGACCTCGCGCCGTTCACGCTCGTCGGCGCGACCACCCGCTCTGGCCTGCTGCCCAACCCGCTGCGCGACCGCTTCGGATTCACCGCCCACCTGGAGTTCTACGACGAGACCGAACTCACCCAGGTGCTGTCCCGCGCGGCCGTGATGCTCGACTTCGAGATCGACCGTTCCGCTCTGGCGGAGATCGCCGGGCGCTGCCGGGGGACCCCGCGCATCGCCAACCGGCTGCTGCGCCGGGTGCGGGACTACGCGCTCGTCCACGGCCGCCGCGCCGACCTGGAGGCGGTGCGCGCCGCGCTCGAGCTCTACGACGTCGACGCGCTCGGCCTCGACCGCCTCGACCGCGCCGTGCTGCACGCCATCCTGGAGCGCTTCGAGGGCGGCCCGGTCGGCCTCAACACGCTCGCGGTGTCGGTCGGCGAGGAGGCGGAGACCATCGAGTCGGTCGTCGAGCCGTTCCTGGTGCGCATCGGGCTGCTGTCGAGAACGCCGCGCGGACGCGTCGCCACGCCGGCGGCCTGGCGGCACTTCGGGCTGCCCGGACCCCGGCTTGGCGGCGAACGACAAGGGCACTCACAGCAACCGTCCCTGATGGATGACCTATAATTCAAGCTGGCCATTCGCCACACCCCCTTGACTTCACCGGAAGGTTCGGCTTTTCTTCATGGATCCGTTGACCATTGTGATGGTCGTCATTTTGGCGGCCCTCGTCTTCTTCATGTTCCGAAACAGCCGCAAGCGGCGCAAGGAGCAGGATGAGACGCGTTCGAAGATGGTGCCCGGCGCCGAGGTGATGACCAACTTCGGCCTGTACGGCACCCTGCTGTCCGTCGACGAGGACGACAACACCGCCGTCATCGAGACCAGCCCGGGCCATGTCGTGAAGGTGCACCGCCAGGTGCTCGCGCGCGTCGTGGAGCCGAAGACCCCCGAGATCGACGACACCGAGGTCGCCGGCCCGGAGCTCAACGAGGACCACGCCATTCCGGCCGACTCGTCCGCTCCGGAATTCGGCGAGCGGGTGGACGACGCGCCGAAGAAGCCCGGCGCGAAGAGCGACGACTGATAGCATCCCTGTGCTCCGCGCGCCGACTGGGTGCGCGGATCGCTCGTAGAAAGCTGAGTTCCTAGGTGGCAAAGTCGACCCCGGTCAAAAAAGCCTGGCGTTCGTTGACATGGCTCGGTGTCCTCGTGGTGGTCCTGCTCGGGACCCTCACGGCCGGCGTCCTGTTCAGCAATGCGACGTGGCTGCCCAAGCTCGCGCTCGACCTCGAGGGCGGCACCCAGATCATCCTCGCCCCGCAGGTCGAGAACGGTCAGGCGGTGCAGCAGCAGCAGCTCGACCAGGCGGTCTCGATCATCCGGCAGCGCATCGACGCGTCGGGTGTCTCCGAGGCGCAGATCTCCACCGAGGGCTCGCGCAACATCGTGGTGTCGCTGCCGGGCAAGCCCGACCAGCAGACGCTCGACCGCGTCAAGGCCAGCGCGCGGCTCGACTTCCGGCCCGTCCTGCAGACCAGCGGCCCGACCAACGAGGTCGTGGGCGCCGACGGCAAGTCGACCCCCGCGCCCAGCCCGGCGCCCGGTCTGCAGTCCACGCCGTCCACCAAGCCGACGAACGGCAGTGACCTGGCCTGGGTGACGCCTGCGCTGCAGGCGGAGTTCGACGCGTTCTCGTGCGCCGCGAACAAGAACAAGGACCTCAGCGCGGCTCCGACGGACAAGCCGCTGATCACCTGCGACGACAACAACACGGTCAAGTACCTGCTCGGCCCTGTCGAGGTGAAGGGCCAGAACATCTCCGACGCGAGCGCCGGCCTGATGTCGAGCTCGCAGGGCGTGACGACGGGCCAGTGGGCGGTCAACATCGTCTTCGACGCCACCGGCACCAAGCAGTTCGCAGCGGTCACGACCCGCCTGAACGCGCTGCAGGGCGCCCAGAACCAGTTCGCGATCGTCCTGGACGGCCGGGTCATCTCGGCGCCGACCACCAACGCGGTGATCACGGACGGCAAGCCGCAGATCTCGGGCAACTTCACCGAGCAGAGCGCCAAGACCCTCGCCGACCAGCTCAAGTTCGGCGCGCTGCCGTTCAGCTTCAAGGTGCAGAGCCAGGACGACATCTCGGCCACGCTCGGAACCTCGCAGCTCATCAGCGGGCTGATCGCCGGTCTGATCGGTCTGATCCTGGTCGCGATCTACACGTTCTTCCAGTACCGCCTGCTCGGGCTCGTGACGATCTTCTCGCTCGTCGTGGCCGGCACGCTGACCTGGCTCACCATCTCGCTGATGTCGTGGCACTACGACTACCGGCTTTCGCTCGCGGGCGTCGCCGGTCTGATCGTCGCGATCGGCTTCACAGCGGACTCGTTCATCGTCTACTTCGAGCGAATACGAGATGAGCTGCGCGACGGGCGCAGTCTCGAATCCGCGGTGGAGGCGGGCTGGGGCCGTGCACGCCGCACGATCTACGCCTCCAAGGCGACCAACCTCCTCGCGGCCGTGGTGCTGTATGTGCTGGCGGCGGCCAACGTGCGCGGCTTCGCGTTCACGCTGGGCCTGACGACCATCATCGACGTGATCGTGGTGCTCCTGTTCACTCACCCGACGCTCCAGCTCCTGGCGAAGACTCGCTTCTTCAGCAGCGGCCACCCGCTCTCCGGCCTCGACCCGGACGCGCTGGGTGCGGTGTACCGCGGCGCGGCCCGGTTCCGTGCGCCGCAGCCCGAGCTCGTGGGCGCCGGCAAGGCCGCCCGCAGCAGCGGGGAGGCGGCACGCCGCCAGACGATCGCCGAGCGCAAGGCGGCGGAGCTCGCCTCCGCCTCGACCTCCTCGTCATCGGATCGCTCGACCGACGGGAAGGACAACTGATGGCCAGCCGCCTCACCAAGTTCGGCAACGACCTCTACACCGGCGCGCGCTCGTTCGACTTCGTCGGCAAGCGAAAGATCTGGTACACCATCGCGATCGTGCTGGTCGCGCTCTCGATCCTGGTCCCGATCGTCAAGGGCGGGTTCAACTTCTCGATCGAGTTCCGCGGCGGATCGCAGTTCCAGATCAGCCAGGTGCAGAGCACCGACACGACGAAGGCGCAGAACGCCGTCGCGAGCGTCGTGCCCAACGCGATCTCGCACGTCAGCGTCGTCGGCAACAACGCCATCCAGGTCCAGACCGACCAGCTCTCCGATACCCAGACCAAGGCCGTCGCCGACGCGTTGGCCACGGCCTACGGCGTCTCGTCGTCCGAGGTCTCGTCCACGTTCATCGGCCCCTCGTGGGGCGCGGACGTGACGCAGCAGTCCATCCAGGGTCTCGTGGTGTTCCTGCTGCTGGCGTTCATCGCGATGGCGCTCTACTTCCGAACGTGGAAGATGTCGGCGTCCGCGATCGTCTCGCTCTTCCACGACCTCATCATCACCGCGGGGATCTACGCCCTCGTCGGCTTCGAGGTGTCGCCCGCGACGATGATCGGCTTCCTGACGATCCTCGGCTATTCGCTGTACGACACCGTCGTGGTGTTCGACAAGATCCGCGAGAACACGCGCGAGGAGCTGGAGCTCACCCGGCGCACGTTCCCGGAGGCGGTGAACCTGGCGGTGAACCAGACCCTCGTCCGCTCGATCAACACAGCCGTCGTCGCTGTGCTGCCGGTCGCGTCGATCCTCTTCATCGGTGCGTACGCCTTCGGCGCCGCGACGCTGCGCGATATCTCGCTCGCGCTGCTGATCGGCATCATCGTCGGCACGTACTCGACGATCTTCCTGGCCGCGCCGATGTACTCGCAGTTCCGCGAGGGCGAGGCCGCGATCAAGAAGCACGACCAGAAGGTCCGCTCGATCCGCCCCAAGGCCGCGGTCGCCACGACCGAGCCGGTTCCGGCCGAGTAGCGTCGGCGCATGAGCGGTCGCTACCTGTCGGAGGACGAGGTGAGTGCCGCGCGTGCGCGCGAACTCGTGGACGCCGGAGCGGCCTGGCTGCTCGACGTCCGCGAGGGCTACGAGTGGGAGTCCGGCCACGCGCCGGCCGCCCATCACATCCCGATGGGCGAGCTCGGCCTGCGTCAGGGCGAGCTCCCGGAGGACCAGCAGATCCTGGTGATCTGCGCCGTCGGCGGCCGATCCCGTCGAGTGACCGACGCGCTGCTCCAGGCGGACTATCCCGCCGCGAACGTCGCCGGCGGCATGGTCGCCTGGCAGGCGTCGGGTGGTCCGATCTCCGCCCCGGGTGAGTCCCGCGGCCCCGTTTCCGAGCCTGATCGACCCCCGGGAGCGTCCGCCTGAGCGCCGGTCGCGCCGCCCCCGTGAACGGGAGTGCGCGAACAGCGACGATAATGGACGACAGGAGGCGAGAAGATGGTTGACACGACGACACCGCAGTCCGCCTCGCTGCGCCGTCTCGTCCCGCGGATCTTCTCCCGCGCCCAGCCCGCCGGCGCGGTCGACACTCTGATCCGCACGGTGCGCATGCACCACCCGAAGGCCGACCTCTCCCTGATCGAGCGCGCCTACGCGGTCGCCGAACGCGCCCACGATGGTCAGAAGCGCCGCTCCGGCGAGCCCTACATCACCCATCCGGTCGCCGTCGCGCAGATCATCGCCGACCTCGGTATCGGCGCCAAGACCATCGCCGCCGCCCTGCTGCACGACACGGTCGAGGACACGTCCTACACGCTGGACGAGCTTCGGGATCAGTTCGGCGACGAGATCGCGATGCTGGTCGACGGCGTCACCAAGCTCGACAAGGTCAAGTACGGCGACAGCGCGCAGGCCGAGACCGTCCGCAAGATGATCGTCGCGATGTCGAAGGACATCCGCGTGCTGATCATCAAGCTGGCCGACCGCCTGCACAACGCGCGGACCTGGGGCTTCGTCCCGGCCGCCAACGCCACCCGCAAGGCGACCGAGACGCTCGAGATCTACGCCCCGCTCGCCCACCGGCTCGGCATCCAGACGATCAAGTGGGAGCTGGAAGACCTCTCGTTCGCGGTGCTCTATCCCAAGCTCTACGCGGAGATCGAGAGCCTGGTGAAGCAGCGCACGCCTGAGCGCGAGCGTCTCGTGCAGCAGGTGATCGACGCGATCAACGACGACCTCAAGACCGCGAAGATCCGCGGCAAGGTGGTCGGCCGGCCGAAGCAGTACTACTCGATCTACCAGAAGATGGTCGTGCGCGGTCGTGAGTTCGACGACATCTACGACCTGGTCGGCATCCGCGTGCTCGTCAACACGGTGCGCGACTGCTACGCCGTGCTCGGCTCCATCCACGCACGCTGGACGCCGATGCCGGGCCGCTTCAAGGACTACATCGCCACGCCGAAGTTCAACCTGTACCAGTCGCTGCACACGACCGTGATCGGTCCGCAGGGCCGCCCGGTCGAGATCCAGATCCGCACCGAGGAGATGCACCAGCGGGCCGAGTTCGGTGTCGCGGCGCACTGGAAGTACAAGGAGCAGACCACAGGGAAGAGCGCTGGGGGTCCCGGCAAGGTGGACACCGACCTGGCGTGGCTCGCGCACATCTCCGACTGGCAGGCCGAGACGGCCGACCCGTCGGAGTTCCTCGACTCGCTGCGGTTCGAGATCGGCGCGAAGGAGGTCTACGTCTTCACGCCGAAGGGCCGCGTGATCGGCCTGCCCGCCGGCGCGACTCCGGTCGACTTCGCCTACGCCGTGCACACCGAGGTCGGTCACCGCACGATGGGCGCCAAGGTGAACGGCCGGCTGGTGCCGCTGGAGAGCACGCTCTCGACCGGCGACGTCGTCGAGATCTTCACCTCCAAGAACCCGGACTCCGGGCCGAGCCAGGACTGGCTGAACTTCGTCAAGAGCCCGCGGGCCCGCAACAAGATCCGCCAGTGGTTCACCAAGGAGCGCCGCGACGAGGCGATCGAGCAGGGCAAGGACGCCATCGCCCGGGCGATGCGCAAACAGAATCTGCCGTTGCAGAAGCTGATGACGCAGGACGCCCTCGTGGAGGTCGCGTCCTCGCTCAAGCACCCCGACGTCTCGTCGCTGTACGCCTCGGTCGGCGAGGGCCACATCTCGACGCAGTCGGTGATCGAGAAGATCGTGGCCTCCCTGCAGAGCGAGGTCGAGTCCGACGGCGAGCTGGACATCCCGGTCAAGGGCCGGCCGAAACAGCTCCGCAACAGTGACTCCGGCGTGCTGGTCCGCGGTGCGCCCGACATCCTGGTGAAGCTCGCCAAGTGCTGCACGCCGGTTCCTGGCGACCCGATCGTCGGGTTCGTGACCCGTGGTCAGGGCGTCTCCGTGCACCAGGCGAACTGCCACAACGTGCAGTCGCTGCTGCAGGAGCCCGACCGCATGATCGACGTGGAGTGGGCGCCGAGCTCGAAGAGCGTCTTCCTGGTGCAGATCCAGGTGGAGGCCCTGGACCGCTCCGGTCTGCTCTCCGACGTCACGCGCGTGCTGTCCGAGCACCATGTCAACATCCTCTCTGCGACGGTCACGACGTCGAGCAACCGGCTGGCGCTGAGCCGCTTCGTTTTCGAGATGGGCGACACCACCCACCTCGACCGCGTGCTCAATGCCGTGCGCCGGATCGACGGCGTCTACGACGTCTACCGGGTCAGCGCCGGCTGACCGGAGCCGGCAGCTCCGTCCGCTCGACCACGGGCATCCGAGTGAGCGCCCGCGTCGCTCCGTGCCGGTGCGACCGGGCGAGGTGGGCGCCGAGGCGGTCGGGCGAGGCACGCCCGAGCTCGAGCAGGTGACGGACTTCCAGGGCCTCCGGCGGCCCGAACCGGGGGAGCGTCAGCATCAGGTCGGCCGCCGTACGCAGGGGTGCCGTCACCCGCACGCCGCTCAGTTCGACGACCTCGCCGTCGCTCAGCCGGTGCTGCTGCGCGTCGAAGTCGGGCGAGACGCGGCCGCGGCGACCGCGGTCGACGCACACCTGCGGTCGCACCGGGGGCATCGACCGGGTTCCGTGGATCCAGGCCGCGGTGCCGCGGTCGGCGACCGTGCTCCCCGGACGCAACGCCGCGAAGACCTGCGCACGCAGGGACGGGGTATCAGGGATGTCCGTAGCTGCGAACGCGTCGCCGACCCGGTAGAGCTGCCCGTCGAGCACGAGTGAGAAGAGCTCGGCGAGCGGGAGGACGTTTCTGTCGAGGAGGAGCGGAGTGGCTGTCGTCATGCGTCCAGCCTCCGCCGACCGCAGCCCTCGCGGACAACGGTCGGCGAATCCGTGGAGTACTCAGCCGATCACACGGGCTGTGGAGAACAAACCGCAGCCGAGGGCACGGCTCAGCCGAGCGCGTCCAGCCACACCTTGCGGGCGTCGAGTGCCTCCTGGGCGGCCTTGACCTTGGCGGAGTCGCCGCTGGCCTTGGCATCCTCGAGCTCCTGCTCCAGCTTGGCGATCGCCGCGTTGAGCTGGCTGGCCAGCCCCTCGGAGCGCGCCTTCTTCTCGGGGTTGTTGCGCTCCCAGTGCTCCTCGTCCAGTCGGCGCACGGCCGCCTCGACCTTGCGGAGCCGGTCCTCGATGGGGCGCACCTGTTCGCGCGGCACGCGCCCGATGGCGTCCCAGCGCTCCTGGATGGAGAGCAGCTTGGCGCGCGCGGTCTCGCGGTCCTTCTCCTTCAGGAGCGGCTCCGCCTCCTCGAGCAGCGCGAGCTTGAGCGTGAGGTTCTCCTCGTACTCGACGTTGTCGCGCGCGTCGACTTCGGCCTTGGCCGAGTAGATCGCGTCGCCCGCCGCCTTGAACCGCGCCCAGAGCGCGTCGTCGTTCTTCTTGCCCGCGCGGCCGGCCAGCTTCCACTGGTCGAGCAGGCGCCGGTACTCCGGGACCCCGTCCGCGCCGAGCGGCACGAGGCGCTCGGCCTGCTCGATGAGGGCGTTCTTGCGGGCGCGGACGTCGCGGTGCTGGTTGTCCAGCTCCGCGAAGAAGGCCTTGCGGTTGTGCTCGATGGTCGAGCGCGCGGCGCGGAACCGCTTCCACAGCTCGTTCGCCTCGTTCTTGGGGAGGCGCGGGCCGTCGTGCTGGTGCGCCTGCCAGCTCGCGAAGAGCGCGTCGAGCTCGGCGGTGGTCTGCTTCCACTGCGTGCGGGCCGGATCCTGCGCGGCGAGAGCCTCGGCCTGCTCGACGATCGCGGTGCGGTCGGCGACGGCCTGCTCCAGCGCGGCCTTGGCCTCGGCGCTCTGCTGCTCGGTGAGCTCCTCGACGGTGCCGCCGAGGGCGTCCAGCCGGGTGATCAGCGACGCGAGGTCGCCGACGGCGTTCGCACCTTCGACCGAGCTGCGCAGGCTCGCGACGGACTTGGCGACGTCGGCCGCCGGAGCGCCGCGGCGGGCGCGCTGCTCCAGAAGGCCGACCTGGCCGGCGAGGTCGGTGTACTTGCGCTCGAAGTAGGCGATCGCCTCCTCCGGAGTGCCGTCCGGGTACTCGCCGACGGCGCGCTCGTCATCGCCCTCACGGACGTACACGGTGCCGGTCTCGTCGACGCGACCCCAGGGGTGCTGTTCAGAAGTAGCCAAGAGCCTCACCTTGCTTGCGGTGCCACGTTGGGAATCAGCCTATTGCACACGCCGTGATCACTGCAGCGTGAAGCCGTCGATCTTCGTCGCGACGGCGGGCTTGCCGTCACTGCTGCCGCCCTGGACGCCCTTGGAGGTGACCTCGGAGTTGAGCGTGTCGAGCCCGCTCGTGATCTTCCCGATGACCGTGTAGCCGCCGGCCGCGTCGGAGGGGATGGTGGTGTCCTTGTACACGATGAAGAACTGGCTGCCCTGGCTGTTCGCGTTGCCGCTCTGGCGCGCCATGGCGATGGTCCCCGCCGGATACTTGTCGTCCTTCGGCGCGTTCTCGACCGGGCCGTACGAGTAGCCGGGGCCGCCGCTGCCGTCGCCGTTCGGGTCGCCGCACTGCAGTACGTAGAAGCCGCCGTTGGTGAGACGGTGGCAGGTGAGTCCGTCGTAGAACTTCTTCTGCGTCAGCGCGATGGTCGAGGAGACGGCCTGGGGCGCCGCCTTGCCGTCCAGCGAGACCCCGAGCTTGATGCCGTTGATCGTGAGGTCGCCCGTCCAGGTGCGGCCCTCGGCGATGCTCTGGGACGGAACGCCCGCGGCGGCCGACGACGAGGGGAGGGCGACGGGGAGGCCGACGCGCTGGTGGCGGCGGGCCTCGCGAAGAAGAGGAGCTGCGTGCCGATCGCGAGCAGGACGATCACGAGCACGGCGATGCCTGCGACCCAGTTGTCCCGCTTGCGGCGCTTGACCTTCTCCTCGTGCACCGTCTGCCGCGCCTGATATGCGCGGAGGCGCTCGCGCGCCTGTCGCGCCTCGCGGTCGTTCTGCTTGCTGGGTGCCACGTCTGTCCTCCGGGGGCGCCGTCGAGCGGGGGATGGATGCCATCGTCGCCGACGGATGCCGCGCGGCGGGATGGATGCTGCACGAACCCTATCCGGCGCGGCTATGAGCGCCCAAACCAACGCGCTGGAATCGGTCCGCGCGCGGGGCGGACGTCCCGCGTCCTGACTCCGATGTCGGTGGCGGCGACTACTCTTGTCGGGTGGTCGATGTGCAACCTGGGCTCCGGACGGGAGCGACGCCTCTCGCCGTGCGCATGCGGCCGAAGTCGCTGGACGAGGTCGCCGGGCAGCGCCACCTGCTGCGGCCCGGTTCCCCGCTCGTCGCGCTGGCCTCCGACAAGGACGGGCAGAGCGGTTCCGTGTCCGTGATCCTGTGGGGGCCGCCCGGCACCGGCAAGACCACGCTCGCGCAGGCCATCGCGCACTCGTCCGGGCGGCGTTTCGTGGAGCTGTCCGCGGTCACCGCCGGCGTGAAGGACGTGCGGCTGGTGATGGACGAGGCGCTCTCGACCCGCGACCTCTACGGCGTCTCGACCGTCCTCTTCCTCGACGAGATCCACCGGTTCACCAAGGCGCAGCAGGACGCCCTCCTGCCCGGCGTCGAGAACGGCTGGGTGATCCTGGTCGCCGCCACCACCGAGAACCCGTCCTTCTCGGTCATCTCGCCGCTGCTGTCGCGCTCGCTGCTGCTCACGCTGGAGACGCTGAGCGACGAGGACCTCGGCGTGGTCATCGACCGCGCCGTCGCGGACGATCGCGGGCTGGGCGGTCAGTACACGGTGGAGGACGAGGCCAGGGCCGTGCTCATCCGGCTGGCTTCCGGCGACGCCCGGCGCGCGCTGACCGCGTTGGAGGCCGCCTCCGTCACGGCCGCGTCGGCGACTCCGGCGACGTCCAAGAAGAAGCCGGTCATCACCGCGGAGCTGGTGGCGCAGGCGGTCGACCGCGCCCTGCTGCGCTATGACCGCAACGGCGACGAGCACTACGACGTCATCAGCGCCTTCATCAAATCGGTCCGCGGCTCGGACGTCGACGCGGCGCTGCACTATCTGGCTCGGATGATCGAGGCGGGGGAGGACCCGCGATTCATCGCCCGCAGAATCATCGTCTCGGCCTCCGAGGACATCGGGATGGCGGACCCGCAGGCGCTCGTCGTCGCGATCGCCGCCGCCGACGCGGTGCAGTACATCGGGATGCCCGAGGGGCGCATCCCGCTCGCGCAGGCCGTCGTCCACCTCGCCACCGCACCGAAGTCGAACGCGGCGTACATGGCGCTCGACGCGGCGATCGCCGACGTGCGCGCCGGCAAGATCGGGCGCGTGCCCAAGCACCTCCGCGACGCGCACTATCCCGGCGCCAAGCGACTCGGCCACGGCAAGGGCTACAAGTACCCGCACGACGACGCTCTCGGCGTGCTCCAGCAGCAGTACCTCCCCGACGAGCTGGCCGACACCACCTACTACGCGCCGACCGAGCACGGCAACGAGCGCGATGTCGCCGCACGGCTGGCGAAGCTGCGCCGCATCGTGCGCGGACGCTGACCCCGGGGTCTGCTAGAATCGTCAGGCCTAGAAGCGTGTTCAGGGTGCGGCTGCCCGGAACGCGCTTTCGACGGGACAGGCCCTGTAGCCGGGCGTCCCTGGCGTGAATCCCTCTCTCTTGCAGGTGAAAGACCCTGCGCAGCGCACCCCTGTGTGCCCTGCGACCAACATTCGTAGAGAGAAAACCGAAAGGAAACCGTGTCTTCACGTTCCCGCAGCAAGACCCGCGAGTCGCGGGCCCTGGGCATCGCCCTGACCCCGAAGGCCGCCCGCTACATGGAGAAGCGTCCCTACGCTCCCGGTGAGCACGGCCGCACCAAGCGCAAGCAGGACTCCGACTACGCCGTGCGTCTGCGCGAGAAGCAGCGTCTGCGCGCCCAGTACGGCATCCTCGAGAAGCAGATCCGCATCGCGTTCGAGGAGGCCCGCCGCACGCAGGGCCTGACCGGTGAGAACCTGGTCGAGCTCCTCGAGATGCGTCTCGACGCCCTGGTGCTCCGCGCCGGCTTCGCCCGCACGATCTCCCAGGCCCGCCAGTTCGTGGTGCACCGTCACATCATGGTCGACGGCAAGCTCGTCGACCGCCCGTCCTTCCGCGTGAAGCCGGGTCAGCTCATCCACGTCAAGGCCCGCTCCGAGGGCACCGAGCCCTTCCAGGTCGCGGCCGCCGGCGGTCACGTCGACGTCCTCCCCAAGGTCCCGGCCTACCTCGACGTCGAGCTCGACAAGCTCCAGGCCCGCCTCGTGCGCCGCCCGAAGCGCGTCGAGGTCCCCGTCACCTGCGAGGTTCAGCTGGTCGTCGAGTACTACGCCGCCCGCTAAGGCGAGCGAGACTCCCGCAGAACGGGGTCGCGGCTTCGGCCGCGGCCCCGTTTCTCGTCTGTCGGGGTCCATCCCGGACCGGTTTCCCGTACGCTGGTGGTCGTATGCCCGTCACGGAATGGAGGGGGCCGACATGTCCGCAGGCGACATCGCAGGACTGATCGCGGCGGCCGTGTTCGCCGTCCTGGTGGGATTCATCGCCGTTCCGCTGCTGAAACTCGGCCGCGTGCTCGACTCCACCCGTGACGCCATCAAGGAGGCCAGCGACGGCATCACGCCGATCCTGGAGGAGACGGCGACCACCCTGCAGGAGACGAACAAGCAGCTCGCCCGGGTCGACACGATCACCAAGAACGTCGCCGACGTCACGGGCAACGTGTCGGCGCTCGTGGCACTCTTCGCCGCCACGGTCGGCGGTCCGCTGATCAAGCTGGCGGGCTTCAGCGCGGCCGTCCGTGCCGCCCTTCGGGTGCCGGGGGCCTCCCGACGATCCCGCCGCCAGGCGGACTAGACTTGCGCGAGCGCGCTGAACGCGCGCAACCAGGGAGGGAAGATCCGGCAATGAAGAGTTTCCTGTGGCTCCTGATCGGCGTGGCTCTCGGCTTCGTCGTCGCCCACAAGGTCAACGAGACCCCCAAGGGTCGCGAGTTCTTCGGCACGCTCGACAGGAAGGCGCGCGACTTCGGCGAGGCCGTCTCGGACGGCTACCGTCAGCGCGAAGCCGAGCTCCGCTCGGCCATCGACGGCGACTGACCTCCCGCCCTTTCCGACCTCGTCTCCCCGCTCCACCCCTCGATCGACCGGAAACCATGCAGACTGCTGAAATCCACCGCCGCTGGCTCGACTTCTTCGCCACGCGCGGTCACACCGTCGTCCCGTCCGCCTCGCTCGTCAGCGACGACCCGTCGCTGTTGTTCACCGTGGCCGGGATGGTGCCGTTCGTCCCGTACCTGACGGGTGTCGTCCCCGCGCCCTTCCCGCGCGCGACCAGCGTCCAGAAGTGCATCCGCACCCTGGACATCGAGGAGGTCGGCAAGACCCCTCGCCACGGCACGTTCTTCCAGATGTGCGGCAACTTCTCGTTCGGCGACTACTTCAAGGAGCAGGCGATCACGTTCGCCTGGGACCTGCTCACCCTGTCCGAGGACGAGGGCGGCCTCGGCTTCGACCCGAAGGACCTCTGGGTCACGGTGTACGAGGAGGACGACGAGGCCCGCGAGATCTGGAGCCGCGTGGCCGGCCTCCCGGCCGAGCGCATCCAGGGTCTCGGCAAGGACACCAACTACTGGTCGACCGGTCAGCCCGGCCCCGCCGGCCCCTGCTCGGAGATCTTCTTCGACCGCGGCCCCGCGTACGGCGTCGACGGCGGCCCGGCGACGGACGATGACCGCTACGTCGAGATCTGGAACCTCGTCTTCATGCAGTACCTCCGCGGTGAGGGGACCGGCAAGAAGGACTTCGAGATCCTCGGCGACCTGCCGAAGAAGAACATCGACACCGGCCTCGGCCTGGAGCGCGTCGCGTTCATCAAGCAGGGCGTCGACAACATGTACGAGATCGACCAGGTCCGTCCTGTGCTCGACCGCGCAGCGGAGCTGGCGGGCAAGCCGTACGGCAACGAGGCGCATGAGGACGATGTCCGTCTCCGCGTCATCGCCGACCACGTCCGCAGCGCACTCATGCTCATGACGGACGGCGTCACGCCGTCCAACGAGGGCCGCGGCTACGTGCTTCGCCGCCTGCTGCGCCGCACGGTGCGGGCGATGCGCTTGCTCGGCGTCGAGAGCGCGACGTTCCCCGAGCTGTTCCCGGCCTCCCGCGACGCCATGAAGGCGGCCTACCCCGAGGTGGAGGCCGAGTTCGCGCGCACCTCGCAGCTCGCCTATGCGGAGGAGGAGACCTTCCTCCGCACGCTCGTGTCCGGCACGAGCATCCTCGACACCGCCGTGGCGAACACCAAGGGCGCGGGCAAGGATGAGCTCGCCGGCGACACCGCGTTCCTGCTGCACGACACCTACGGCTTCCCGATCGACCTCACCCTGGAGATGGCGGAGGAGGCCGGCCTCAGCGTCGACCGCGCCGCGTTCGACACCCTGATGGCCGACCAGCGCGCCCGCGCGAAGGCGGACGCCAAGGCGAAGAAGACCGCCCTCGCCGACCTGTCGGTCTACAGCGCGTTCCGCGCGCAGGGCGAGACGGTCTTCACCGGCTACACCGACCTCGAGACGGAGTCGAGCGTGCTCGGCCTGATCGTCGACGGCCGGTCGGTGAACGCTGCGCGCGAGGGCCAGGTCGCGGAGGTCATCCTCGGCGCGACCGCGCTGTACGCGGAGTCGGGCGGTCAGGACGCCGACGCGGGCACCATCGTCGGCCCGGGCTACGAGCTCGACGTGCTCGACGTGCAGAAGCCGGTGAAGGGTCTGATCAGCCACAAGGTGCTCGTCCGCAGCGGCGAGGTCGGCGTCGGCGCTCCGGCGACCAGCCTGGTGGACGCGGAGTACCGCCGCGGCGCCAAGCAGGCGCACTCCGGCACCCACATCATTCACGCGGCGCTGCGCCAGGTGCTCGGCCCCAACGCGCACCAGTCCGGCTCGTTCAACAAGGCCGGCTACCTCCGCCTCGACTTCTCCTGGAACCAGGCGCTGTCGCCGGAGACCCGCAGCGAGATCGAGGAGATCTCCAACAACGCGATCCGCGACAACCTGCAGGTGACGACGCGCGAGCTGCCGCTGGCCGAGGCCAAGGCGCTCGGCGCGATGGCGCTGTTCGGCGAGAAGTACGGCGACGTCGTCCGCGTGGTCGACATCGGCGGGCCGTGGTCGCGCGAGCTCTGCGCCGGAACGCACGTGTCGACCAGCGCGGAGATCGGGATGATCAACCTGGTCAGCGAGTCGTCGGTCGGCTCGACCAACCGCCGCGTGGAGTCGCTGGTCGGCCTGGAGGCCTTCCAGGACCTCGCCGTCGAGCGCACGATCGTCTCGCAGCTCTCCGGCGCTCTGAAGACACCGCGCGAGCAGCTCCCGGAGAAGATCGCCGACCTGATGGCGAACCTGAAGGCCGCCGAGAAGCGCATCCAGGCGTTCGAGGCCCGCGCGGTTCTCGACAAGGTGCCCGGACTGCTGGAGTCGGCCTCCCGTCGCGGCGCGGTCACCGTGGTCGCCGAGGACGCCGGCACGCTCAACTCGGCCGACGATCTGCGTCTGCTGGCGACGACCGTCCGCGAGCGGCTCGGCTCGGACCCGGCAGCCGTCGCCCTCGCGGCGCGCGCGGCGGGCAAGCCCGTCGTGATCGTGGCGACCAACCAGGCCGCGCGCGACGCCGGCGTGAACGCGGGCGCTCTGGCGAAGACGGCGTCGGGCGTGCTCGGCGGCGGCGGAGGCGGCAAGGCCGACCTGGCGCAGGGCGGCGGCACGGACGCGGACGCGATCCCGGCCGCGCTGTCCGCGGTGGTCTCGGCGATCGGTTAGCGCGTGCGCAACGGAGTGCGGCTCGGCATCGACGTCGGGAAGGTGCGGGTCGGCGTGAGCCGGTCCGACCTCCACGGGATGCTGGCGACTCCGGTGGAGACGGTAGCCCGCTCCGAGGACGCTGCGGATCGTCGCAGGATCGCGGAGATTGTGACCGAACTCGGAGTTTTCGAGATTATCGTCGGGTTGCCTCTGGCGCTCTCGGGTGCGCACACCGCGTCGACGGCGGACGCCGTCGCCTTCGCGGAAGCGCTCGACGCCGAGGTGCACGTGCCGGTGCGGTTGGTGGACGAACGTCTGTCGACCGTCTCGGCGCACTCGGCGCTCCGGGCGTCGGGCAAGAACTCGAAAAGCGCGCGTCCGGTGGTGGATCAGGTGGCCGCCACGATAATTTTGCAGCACGCCCTCGACGCGGAGCGCGCTTCAGGCCGTCCGCCGGGCCACCCCGTCGAACCGAGCATTGGACCCTAGTTTGTCGCAGAACCCGCAGGAGAAGCCGGACCCGCCCGTCTTCCCGGCCGTGAACCGGCAGCAGCCGATGACCAGGCGCGAGGCGCGCCAGGCCAGGGAGGCCGAGGAGGCTCAGCGGGCTCAGGCGCCGGAAGCGGCTCGTCAGGATGCCGCCCCTCAGGCGCCGCAGGATCCGCGTCGGGTCACGGACCAGCCCGCGCGGGATGCCGACGCGCGCAACCCGCAGACCCCGGGTCCGTGGACGCCGCCTCCCGCCGAGACTCCGGCGAACCGCGAGACGCTGGACGGGCTGGACTTCGAATCCGTTGTGACCGGACCCGTGCCGGTCGACGCGGCGCGCGCCGAGCGCGAGCCCGTCGGAGCGTCCGCGCGCCACGAGGCGGCCCACGGCGCCGCGGCCCACGATCACGGGCGGTTCGACGACTCGGCCCACGCGATCTTCGCGTCGCTGGCCGGCCACGGCGAGGACACGTCCGGCGGCGGGCGCGGCGAGTCGCCGCTCGCCTGG
This sequence comes from Streptomyces sp. L7, assembly GCF_050990935.1. Taxonomy (GTDB): domain Bacteria; phylum Actinomycetota; class Actinomycetes; order Actinomycetales; family Microbacteriaceae; genus Leifsonia. The sequence goes on from NZ_CP194644.1 coordinate 573,705, forward strand.
CGTCAGCAGAACTACCTCTCGCACGAGCCGGCGCCCAAGCGCAAGCGGCACTGGCTGAAGCGGCTCGTCATCATCCTCGTCGTCGTGCTGGTACTCGGCGGGCTCGGGGCGGGCGGCTTCATGGCGTTCCAGCCGCAGGTCGCGGCGCTCGTCGCGAAGGTCATGCCGCAGAACAACGACTACACCGGTAACGGCACCGGCTCCGTGACGTTCACGATCAAGGCGGGCGACGACGGCAGCTCGATCGCGACGAACCTGAAGAAGGCGGGCGTGACGAAGAGCTACGACGCGTTCTACACGCTCGTGCTGCACCAGCAGCCGCAGATCGTCTGGCAGCCGGGCGTCTTCAAGCTGGCGAAGCAGATGAGTGCGAAGGCGGCCCTTGCGGCGCTGCAGAACCCGTCCTCCCGGTTGCAGAACACCGCGGTGATCCCCGAGGGCACTGCGGAGAAGGACGCGCTGCAGACCGTGGCGACCGCCACGAAGATCCCGCTCGCCCAGCTGCAGCAGGCCGCCGCCAACCCGGCCGACTTCGGACTGCCCGCCCAGGCGAAGACGCTGGAGGGCTTCCTGTTCCCGGCGACCTACACGTTCGCCCCCGGTGTCACCGCGCACGACGCCATCAAGACGATGGTTGACCGGTCCTTCCAGGCACTCGATCAGGCGGGCGTGCCGGTCGCCGACCGCTGGAACGACGTGATCCTCGCCTCGATCGTGCAGCGCGAGGCCGGGCTGAAGGACGACTACCCGAAGGTCGCGCGCGTGTTCCTCAACCGGCTCGCGCAGGGCTGGGACCTCCAGTCCGACGCGACCGTCGCCTACGGAACGGGGCACACCGACCGGGTCACGACCACCGACGCCGAGCGCGCCGACGCATCCAACCCGTACAACACGTACGCGCACCCCGGCCTCCCGGTCGGGCCGATCTCCAACCCGGGCGACCTCGCGCTCAACGCGGTGACGCACCCGGCGGACGGGACCTGGATGTACTTCGTGACCTGGAACCTGAAGACCGGCGAGACGATCTTCTCGACCACGCAGGCGGAGCACGAGGCTGCTGTCGCGAAATGGCAGCAGTGGATGAAGGACAACCCCGGCTATGAATGACGCACCGAAGCCCCGGCCCGCCGCGAAGTCCCGGGCGGCGAAACCGCGGAAGCCGAAGGACGCGGTCGATCCGGCCGTCGAGAACGGTGTGTCGGAGGCGTCGGCGGAGGAGCTGATCGCCGAGCTGGTGGAGGCCGAGCGCGCGGCCGAGGCCGAGGAGGCGGCGATCGCGGAGGCCGAGGCGGCCGCCGATGAGGAGGAGCCGCTGGAGGACGACGCCGAGACTGAGGTCGAGGCTGCGGTCGAGGGCGACGCCGCGGACGCGGACGAGGCTTCCGACGACGCCGCGGACGAGCCGGAGCCCGAGCACGAAGCCGCGGACGAGGTGGTCGTCGAGGTCATCGAGGTCGTGGAGGTCGAGGAGATCATCGAGACCGTGGACGAGGGCGGCGTGATCGAGGTCGAGGACGTCGACGGGGTCGTCGTCGACGTCATCCCGGCCACCGCCGCCTCGCGACGTCTGGCCGTCCTCGGCTCACCGATCGGCCACTCCAAGTCGCCCGCTCTGCACCGCGCCGCCTACGCCGCGCTCGGCCTGGACTGGTCGTACGACCAGCTCGACGTCAGCGAGGCCGGGTTGTCCGCCTTCCTCGACGGCCTGGGCGAGGAGTGGCGCGGCCTGTCACTGACGATGCCGCTCAAGCAGTCCGTCATCCCGCTGCTCACCGAGACCGACCGGGTCGCGGAGCAGACCGGCGTGGCCAACACGGTCCTCCTCGACGGCGACGACCTCGTCGGCTTCAACACCGACGTCGCGGGCATCGTCCGCGCGCTGTCCGCGGCCGGACTGGAGGAGGCGCGCTACGTCCACATCCTGGGCGGGGGAGCGACCGCCGCTTCCGCGCTGGTCGCCGCGGCCGAGCTCGGCGCGGAGCGCGTGGACGTGCACGTGCGCGACCTGCAGAAGAGTGTCTGGCTGGAACCGCTGGCGCACCAGCTCGGGCTGATGATCCGGATCCGGTCGTTCGCGCAGGCCGATCGTTCGCTGGACGTGCCGCAACTCGTCATCAGCACGCTGCCCGGCGGCGCGTCCACCGAGGCGATCTACACCGACTCGACGCGACGCAGGGCCGTGCTGCTCGACGTCGCATACGACCCGTGGCCGAGCGTGCTCGCGACGTCCTGGCAGGCAGTCGGCGGCCGCGTCGTCTCCGGGCTCGCGATGCTCGCGCAGCAGGCGCTCCTGCAGGTGCGCATCTTCGTCTCCGGCGACGTGTTGCAGCCGCTGCCGGACGAGGAGGGTGTGCTGCAGGCCATGCTCGCCGCGGTCGGCATCGACGCGGAGGGCGCGCCGGTGGGCGACGGCTCCGTGGAGGGCGAAGCCGAGTGAGCGGAGGCCGCCTCCGGCCGTAACGGCGCAAGGCCGCCCCCTGCCGCTGTGCCAGAATCGAAGCATGCTTCGTTGGCTCACGGCCGGGGAATCCCACGGCCCCGAACTCATCGCCGTCCTGGAGGGGCTCCCTGCGGGCGTGCCCATCGCGCTGGACTCCGTCCGCGCCGATCTCGCCCGCCGCAAGCTGGGCTACGGCCGGGGTGCGCGGATGAAGTTCGAGCAGGACGCGCTGGAGGTCTCCGGCGGCGTCCGCCACGGCCTGAGCCTCGGCAGCCCGATCGCGCTGCGCATCGGCAACACCGAGTGGCCCAAGTGGGTCGACGTGATGAGCCCCGAGCCGGTCGACCCGGAGAAGCTCGCCACCGGCCGCGGCGCCGCCCTGACGCGTCCGCGTCCCGGGCACGCCGACCTCGTCGGCATGCAGAAGTACGGCTTCGACGAGGCCCGCCCGATCCTGGAGCGTGCGAGCGCCCGGGAGACCGCGGCCCGCGTCGCGCTCGGCGCCGTCGCCCGCTCGTTCCTCGCCGAGCTCGGCGTCACGCTGGTCAGCCACACGCTGTCCATCGGCCCGGTGCGCGTGCCGGAGGGCGCCCCGCTCCCCACGCCCGCCGACGTCGCGACCCTCGACGCCGACCCGCTGCGCTGCTTCCACCCGGCCACCTCCGAGCGGATGGTCGCCGAGGTGGACGACGCCCACAAGGAGGGTGACACCCTCGGCGGCGTCGTGGAGGTGCTCGCCTACGGCCTCCCGCCGGGGCTCGGCTCGCATGTGCACTGGGACCGCCGCCTCGACGCGCAGCTCGCAGCCGCACTCATGGGCATCCAGGCGATCAAGGGCGTGGAGGTCGGCGACGGCTTCCTGACGACCACCCGCCGCGGGTCGCAGGCGCACGACGAGCTCGTGGCCGAGGAGGGCGCCATCCAGCGCACCAGCGACAAGGCCGGCGGCACGGAGGGCGGCATGAGCACGGGCAGCGTGCTGCGTGTGCGCGCCGGCATGAAGCCGATCGCCACCGTCCCGCACGCGCTACGCACCATCGACATCGCCACGAGCGAGGCCGCTCCCGCTCACCACCAGCGCTCCGACGTCTGTGCGGTCCCCGCGGCCGGCGTGGTCGCGGAGGCGATGGTGGCGCTCGTGCTCGCGAACGCGATGCTGGAGAAGTTCGGCGGCGACTCGGTGACCGAGACGGCGCGCAACCTCCGCGGCTACCTCGACGCCATCCCGCAGAACCTGGCGACCGAGCGCGTCAGCGCGCCCTACGCCTGAGTCCCGTGACGATCGTCCTCATCGGTCCGCCGGCGGCGGGCAAGACGCGGCTGGGCAAGCGCCTGGCCAAACGTCTCGGCCTGCCGTTCGTGGACACCGACGCGGTCGTGGTGGCCGGGCACGGCGCCATCGCGGAGATCTTCGCCGAGCACGGCGAGCCGTATTTCCGCGCGCTCGAACGCGCGGCGGTCGCGGAGGCCGTCGCCCGCCCGGGCATCGTCTCGCTGGGCGGGGGAGCGGTGCTCGACCCGGACACGCAGGCCGACCTGGCCGCGACGCGGGTCGTCCTGCTGACCGTGCGGCCGGAGGCGATCGCCGCCCGCATCACCAACCGCAAGCGCCCGCTGGTCACCGACCTGGAGTCGTGGAAGCGGCTCGTGGCGGCGCGCACCCCGCTCTACCAATCGCTCGCGGATTACACCGCGGACACGTCGACCCGGCCGATCGAGACCATCGTGGAGGAGATCGCGCGCTGGGTCGAAGAAGGCCGACGCAGCGAACGCGGCCAGAGCACCCAACAAGGAGAGTCATGACCGACCAGCCCACCGAGATCCTCGTCGCCGGAGAGAACCAGTATCCGGTCGTCATCGGGCGCGGCCTCCGGTTCGACCTCGCCGCGCACCTCGGCACCGGGGTCAGCAAGCTGCTCGTCGTGCACCCGCCGACGCTCGGCGCCGCGGCGGCCGAACTGCGCGAGTCGCTGCTCGGGCAGTACGAGGTGCTGCTCGCCGAGGTCCCGGACGCGGAGGCCGCCAAACGTGTCGAGGTCGCCTCGTTCCTGTGGGGCATCATGGGCCAGGCCGACTTCACCCGCTCGGACGCCGTCATCGGCTTCGGCGGCGGCGCCGTCACCGACCTGGCCGGCTTCGTCGCCGCGACCTGGCTGCGCGGTGTCCGGCTGGTGCAGGTCCCGACCACCGTGCTCGGGATGGTGGACGCCGCGGTCGGCGGCAAGACCGGCATCAACACCGCGGAGGGCAAGAACCTCGTCGGCGCCTTCTACGCGCCGGCGGCGGTGGTCTGCGATCTCGACACGCTGACCTCGCTCGGCCGCAACGAGCTGCTCGCGGGCTTCGCCGAAGTCGTCAAGTACGGCTTCATCGCCGAGCCGGAGATCCTGGACATCATCGAGCGCGACGTCGACGTCGCCACCGACCCGGAGTCGCCCGAGTTCCGCCGCTTGGTGGAGCTGTCGGTGGGGATCAAGGCGCGCGTGGTCGGCGAGGACTTCACCGAGCAGGGCCTCCGCGAGATCCTCAACTACGGTCACACCCTGGGCCACGCGATCGAGCACGCCGAGCGCTACCAGTGGCGGCACGGCGCGGCGGTCTCCGTCGGGATGGTCTACGCCGCCGAACTCGGCCGGCTGAGCGGTCGCTTGAGCGACGAGGCCGTGGACCGGCACCGCCGCATCCTGGAGTCGCTGACCCTCCCGACCAGCTACCCGGCCGGACGCTGGCAGACCCTGCTGGCGACCATGCAGCGCGACAAGAAGGCGCGCGGCAGCCTGCTGCGCTTCATCGTGCTGGACGACATCGGCCGGCCGACCGTGCTCGCGGGGCCCGACCAGAGTCTGCTGTTCGCCGCGTACCAGGAGATCGGGTCCTGATGGCCAAGACGGTCGCCCAGAAGCTGCTCGTCTCGGAGGGCGACGCCCTGAGCCTCGTCGGCGCCGGACCCGAGGAGCGCGCCGCGATCGGCGCGCTGCCGGACGGCGTGACCGAGGTGGCACCGGAAGCGGCTGCCGTCTCCGTGACGATCGTGCGCAGTCGCGACGAGCTCCTGGCGCAGTTCGAGACCGCGCTGCCCGCCCTCACCGGCGCCCGCGCGGTCTGGTTCCTGTACCCGAAGGGCGGCAGAGCCGATCTCAACCGCGACACCATCATCCGGGAGGCCGGCGCGTTCGGCTGGCGACCGATCGGCAACGTGGCCGTGGACGACGTCTGGTCGGCCGTGCGCGTCCGTCCGCTCGCCGACGGCGAGGCGCCGGTAGGGTGAGCGGCATGACTTCCGTCCTCGTCCTGAACGGTCCCAACCTCGGCAGGCTCGGCACCCGCGAGCCCGACGTGTACGGTGCGGGCACCCTGGAGGACCTCCGCGCCCAGCTCGTCGCGGACGCACCCGAGCTGGACATCGACCTGCGCCAGACGGATGTCGAGGGCGAGCTGCTGCGCTGGCTGCACGAGGCAGCCGACTCCGGCGCCCCCGTTATCCTGAACGCCGGCGCTTGGACGCACTACTCGTACGCGCTGCGCGACGCCGTCTCGCTGGTGACGAAGGCCGGCGGCACTGTGATCGAGGTGCACCTGTCCAACCCGCACGCCCGCGAGGAGTTCCGGCACACCAGCGTCCTCACCGCCGTCTCCACCGGCGTGATCGCCGGCTTCGGGTTCGAGTCCTACCGGCTGGCTCTAGCGTTCATTCGCCGAAACGCCCGCTGACGTCTAGAATCTTCTGGGGCTCCGTACGCTGAGCCCGTCGTGGACGGTGCAGGGCGCCGCTCCCACCCGAATCTTCCGCAAAGCGAATGGAACTCTGGCATGGCATCGACCGCTGACATCAAGAACGGCATCGTCCTCAACATCGACGGACAGCTCTGGAGCGTCATCGAGTTCCAGCACGTCAAGCCGGGCAAGGGTGGAGCGTTCGTCCGTACGAAGCTGAAGAACGTCACGACCGGCAAGACGGTCGACCGCACCTACAACGCGGGCGCGAAGATCGAGATCACTAACGTCGACCGCCGCGACTACCAGTATCTGTACCAGGACGGCGCCGACTTCGTCTTCATGGACACCAGCGACTACGACCAGATCACCATCCCGGGACCGATCGTCGGAGACTCCGCCAACTTCATGCTCGAGAACCAGAACGTGACCGTCGCGCTGCACGAGGGCTCGCCGCTCTACGTCGAGCTCCCGGCCTCCGTCGTCCTGGAGATCACCTACACCGAGCCGGGCCTGCAGGGCGACCGCTCCACCGGCGGCACCAAGCCCGCGACCGTGGAGACCGGCTACCAGATCCAGGTCCCGCTGTTCCTGGAGACCGGCACCAGGGTCAAGGTCGACACCCGCACCGGCGACTACCTCGGCCGCGTCAACGACTAGTGAGCGCCAGGACCAAGGCGCGCAAGCGCGCCCTCGACGTGCTGTTCAGCGCTGACCTGCGACAGCTCACGCTGCCGCAGGCGCTGGCGGCGGAGGCGGAGCGCGCGGCCAGTGAGCCGACGCGTGAGGCCTCCTGGCTGTACGCCCGCGAGATCGTGGACGGCGTGATCGACCACCAGGACGAGATCGACGAGCAGATCGAGACGTACGCCCAGGGCTGGACCCTGGCGCGGATGCCCGCCGTCGACCGCGCCATCCTGCGCATCGGCGTCTGGGAGCTGCTCTTCAACGATGAGGTGCCGGACGGCGTTGCGATCTCGGAGGCTGTGGAGGCCGCGACCGTGCTGTCCACGGACGACTCGGCGGGCTTCGTGAACGGGCTGCTGGCGAAGATCGCGCAGAACCGCCCGCAGCGCGCATGAGCTCACCGCGCCGGCTCCGCCGGATCGTCGCCGCCGCGGTGCTCGCGGTCGCCGTGACCGCGGGCGTCGCCTCGTGCTCGCTGCTCGGCGGCAACTCGAACGTCCCTGTCGCGACGGCCAAGCCGGCGACCGGAACCGATGGCGCGGCGAACTTCGACGGCGGCTACGTCTCGGCGGGCTCCGGCCCGAAGAAGGTCGACGTCTGGTTCGACCCGATGTGCCCGGTCTGCGGTGCGTTCGAGAAGTCGAACGGCGCGACCCTCGCGAATGCGGTGAAGGACGGCTCGATCACGCTCCGGCTGCATCCGCTGACGTTCCTGGATCGCGCGTCGAACGGCACCGGCTATTCCACCCGTGCCTCGGCGGCGCTGGTCTGCGTGGCCGTGCACGACCCGGAGCGCACGCTCGACTACTACCAGGCGCTGTTCGCGGACCAGCCGGAGGAGAACTCCAGCGGCCTGACCGACAAGCAGCTCGCCAAGCTCGCGACGGACCACGGCATCACCGACATCTCCGGGTGCATCGACCGCAGCGGGCCGTATCAGGCCTGGGCGCAGGCGAACACGGCGCACTCGCAGAGCGGCCCGATCACCGTCGACGGCAAGAAGGTGCTCGACAATATCCAGGGCACGCCTACCGTCCTGGTGGACGGCAAGCAGTACACCGGCTCGATCAGCGACATGAAGGAGTTCGCGAGCTTCCTCGGCCGGTGACCGGCGCCGAGCCTGCTAGGCTCGACCCAATTGGCATCCTTTAACAGCCGTCCTGTGAGGCGGGGAAGGAGGTCGGCATGACAGCGCGCACCGTGCTGCAACAGGCTGACATCGCCCGGGCGTTGACTCGGATCTCGCACGAGATCCTTGAGTCCAACCGGGGAACGAACGACCTGGTGATCCTGGGGATCCCCACGCGCGGCGTCGTGCTCGCCCGCCGGATCGCCGAGAACATCCAGCGGATCGAGCCGGACTCGGTCGCGTCGCCCGACGACATCGTCGGCGCCCTCGATGTGACGATGTACCGCGACGACCTGTCGCGGCATCCCACGCGGGCGCCGCAGCCGACCTCGCTGCCGGGCTCGATCGACGGTCGCACCGTCGTGCTGGTGGACGATGTGCTCTTCTCGGGCCGTACCATCCGCGCGGCGCTCGACGCGCTCAGCGACCTGGGGAGGCCGCGGGCCGTGCGACTGGCCGTCCTGGTCGACCGCGGGCACCGCGAGCTGCCGATCCGGGCGGACTTCGTCGGCAAGAACCTGCCGTCTGCGGCCTCGGAGCGGATCTTCGTCCGGCTGGCGGAGGTCGACGGCGAGGAGTCCGTGACCATTGCGGAGCCGGCCGGGAGCACCGCAGAGGAGGGAGCGCGCGCATGAGGCACCTGCTCAGCACCAAGACGCTGTCGCGCGACGACGCGATCACGCTGCTCGACGTCGCCGAGGACATGGCCGACGTGCAGGACCGCGAGGTCAAGAAGCTGCCGACCCTGCGTGGCAAGACAGTGGTCAACCTGTTCTTCGAGGACTCCACCCGCACGCGCATCTCGTTCGAGGCGGCGGCGAAACGGCTCTCGGCGGACGTCATCAACTTCTCCGCCAAGGGCTCCAGCGTCTCCAAGGGCGAAAGCCTGAAGGACACCGCGCAGACGCTCGCAGCGATGGGCGCGGACGCGGTCGTCGTACGGCACAGCGCCTCCGGCGCCCCGCAGACCCTCGCGACCAGCGGCTGGATCGACGCGGGCGTGCTCAACGCCGGCGACGGCACCCACGAGCACCCGACCCAGGCCCTGCTCGACGCCTTCACGATGCGCAGGCGTCTGCACGGCCGCTCGTCGCGCGGACACGACCTCGACGGCGTGACGGTGACGATCGTCGGCGACATCCTGCACTCCCGGGTCGCCCGCTCCAACGTCTGGCTGCTGCAGACCCTCGGCGCGAAGGTGACGCTGGTCGCGCCGCCCACCCTGCTGCCGGTCGACGTGTCGGGCTGGCCGGCCGCGATCGGGTACGACCTGGACGCGGCGATCGACGCCGGCCCGGACGTGGTGATGATGCTCCGCATCCAGGGCGAGCGGATGCACGCGGCCTACTTCCCGTCCGAGCGCGAGTACGCGCGGCGCTGGGGGCTGGACGACGAACGGCTGGGCCGGCTCGAGGCCGATAGCATTGTGATGCACCCGGGACCGATGAACCGCGGGCTGGAGATCTCGGCGGCCGCCGCCGACTCGCCGCGGTCGACGGTGCGGGAGCAGGTCGCCAACGGAGTGTCCGTGCGAATGGCCGCACTGTACCTGCTGCTCTCCGGAGGCGACAACAGTTCCCACACGAACGATGGGCAGACGACGAACGATGGTGGTGTGCGATGAGTGAGAGCCCGACGCAGAGGTTCCTGATCCGCGGCGCGACTCTGGCCGACGGCACGCGTACCGATCTCCTGCTCGCCGATGGGCGGATCGCCGGCACGGGCAATGACGCGAGCAGCGCCGGAGCGACCGTGATCGACGCGGACGGCCTGATCGCCCTTCCCGGCCTGGTCGACCTCCACACCCACCTGCGCGAGCCCGGTTACGAGCAGAGCGAGACCGTCCTCACCGGAACGCGCGCGGCCGCGGCAGGAGGCTTCACGGCGGTCTTCCCGATGGCGAACACCTCCCCGGTCGCCGACACCGCCGGCGTCGTGGAGCAGGTGCTCCGGCTGGGCGAGGCCGCGGGCTACGCGACCGTTCAGCCGATCGGCGCCGTGACCGTCGGCCTGGCGGGGGAGCGGCTCGCCGAGCTCGGCGCGATGGCCGACTCGCGCGCGAAGGTGCGGGTCTTCTCCGACGACGGCAAGTGCGTCTCCGACCCGCTGCTGATGCGCCGCGCGCTGGAGTACGTCAAGGCGTTCGGCGGCGTGATCGCCCAGCACGCGCAGGAGCCACGGCTCACCGAGGGCGCCCAGATGAACGAAGGCGCGCTGTCCGGCGAGCTGGGCCTGACGGGCTGGCCGGCGGTCGCCGAGGAGTCGATCATCGCCCGGGACGTGCTCCTCGCCGAGCACGTCGGCTCCCGGCTGCACGTCTGCCACGTCTCGACCGCCGGCTCGGTCGACGTCATCCGCTGGGCGAAGGCGCGCGGCGTCGACGTCACGGCCGAGGTGACGCCGCACCACCTGCTGCTGACCGAGGAGCTCGCCGCCGGCTACGACGCCCGCTACAAGGTGAATCCGCCGCTGCGCCGGGCGGAGGACGTGGAGGCGCTGCGCGCCGGCCTCGCGGACGGGACGATCGACATCGTCGCGACCGACCACGCCCCGCACCCGGTGGAGTCCAAGGACTGCGAGTGGGACGCCGCGGCCTTCGGCATGGTCGGCCTCGAGTCCGCGCTCTCGGTCGTGCAGGCCTCGGTGGTCGACAACGGCCTCCTCGGCTGGACCGACATCGCCCGCGTGCTCGCGGCCGCGCCGGCCCGGATCGGCCGGCTGGACGGCCACGGTCTCCCGCTGGAGACCGGCGCGCCGGCCGAGCTGTTCCTCTACGACCCGGCCGCCTCGCGGGAGTTCTCGACCGGCGACCTCGCGGGGAAGGGCGTCAACTCGCCCTACCTGTCGATGACGCTGCCGGGCCGCGTGGTGGCGACCTTCCACCGCGGCTACGCGACCGTGCTCGACGGCACGGTGGTCGAGGACCTGGAGGCGGCCCGTGGATAAGCTCCTGCCGACCATCGGCATCCTCCTCGTCGTCATCGTCGTGCTGGCGCTCGCCCTCGTGGGCTGGCGCCGCCGCGTGCGACGCGACGCCCCGGCGGGCGGCGGCTACCCGGCGCCCGAGACCGCAGCGGCGGTGACCGCGTTCTCCGAGGTGCTCTACGTCGCCACCACCAAGGCCGGCGAGTCGCTGGAGCGCCTGGCGCTGCCGGGGTTGTCCTACCGCGGCCGCGGCACGGTGGAGGTCTCCGCCGACGGCGTGCTGCTCCGGGTCACCGGGGAGCAGCCGGTGTTCATCCCTGCGGCGGCCCTCACCGGCGTCGGCGCGGCCACGGTCACGATCGACCGGGTCGTGGAGCGGGATGGCCTGCTCCGGCTCGGCTGGAACACCAGCGGCGGCGCGGCCGCCGACAGCTTCTTCCGGGTCGTGGACCCGGCCGGGCGCGGTCTGCTGACCGCGGCCGTCGAAGACATCCTCCCGGGCGGTTCGACGCCCCTCAGTACTGATGAAAGCGAGGTGTGACGTGACCGCAGCAGAACCTGCCGTGCTCGTCCTCGAAGACGGGAAGCGCTACGTGGGCCGGGCCTACGGCGCCCGCGGGCGGACGCTCGGCGAGGCGGTCTTCGCCACCGGCATGACCGGCTACCAGGAGACCCTGACCGACCCGTCCTACGCGGGCCAGATCGTCCTCATGACGGCGCCGCACATCGGCAACACCGGCATGAACGACGAGGACATGGAGTCCCGCCGGATCTGGGTGGACGGCTTCGTCGTCCGCGACCCCAGCCGGGTCGTCTCGAACTTCCGCGCCCAGCGCAGCCTCGACGACGACCTCGTCGAGCAGCGCGTCGTGGGCATCAGCGGGATCGACACCCGCGCCGTCACCCGGCACATCCGCTCGGCGGGCGCCATGCGCGCCGGGATCTTCTCCGGCGAGGACTTCGGGCTGAGCGACTCCGAGCAGCTCGAACTCGTGCTGTCCGGCGCGAAGATGTCGGGCCGCAACCTCTCGGCCGAGGTCTCCACCGTCGAGCCCTACACGGTGCCGGCGGTCGGCGAGCGCGTCGGGTCGGTCGCGGTCCTCGACCTGGGCGTCAAGAAGTCCACGCTCGAGAACCTCGCGGCGCGCGGGCTCGACGTCCACGTCCTCCCGCAGCAGGTCACCGCGGAGCACGTCCTCAGCCTCAACCCGTCCGCGCTGTTCTTCTCGAACGGCCCGGGAGACCCGAGGGCCTCCGACAAGCACGTCGAGCTCCTGCAGGAGACGCTGCGCGCCGGGCTGCCGTACTTCGGCATCTGCTTCGGCAACCAGCTCCTGGGCCGTGCGCTCGGCCTCACCACGTACAAGCTGCCGTTCGGCCACCGCGGGATCAACCAGCCGGTGCTCGACAAGCGCACGGGCCGCGTGGAGATCACCGCTCAGAACCACGGCTTCGCGGTCAAGGCGCCGATCGACGCCACCTTCGACTCGCCGGCCGGCTTCGGCCAGGTGGAGGTCAGCCACTTCAGCCTCAACGACAACGTCGTGGAGGGCCTGAACTGCCTCGACATCGACGCCTTCAGCGTGCAGTACCACCCGGAGGCGGCGGCAGGCCCGCACGACGCCAACTACCTCTTCGACCGGTTCCTTGAGATGATTCACAAGCGCGAGGCCGGTTCTCAGAACGACCAGAACCAGGAAGGCACCGACTGATGCCCAAGCGCGACGACATCCACTCCGTCCTGGTCATCGGGTCCGGCCCGATCGTCATCGGCCAGGCCTGCGAATTCGATTACTCCGGCACCCAGGCCTGCCGCGTGCTCAAGCAGGAGGGCGTCCGCGTCATCCTGGTGAACTCCAACCCGGCCACCATCATGACCGACCCGGACTTCGCCGACGCCACCTACGTCGAGCCGATCACCTGGGAGGTCATCGAGACCATCATCGCCAAGGAGAAGCCGGACGCGATCCTGCCGACCCTCGGCGGCCAGACCGCGCTCAACGCGGCCATGCAGCTCCACGAGCACGGCATCCTGGAGAAGTACGGCGTCGAGCTGATCGGCGCCAAGTTCGAGGCCATCCGGAAGGGCGAGGACCGCCAGATCTTCAAGGACCTCGTGGTCGAGGCCGGCGCGGAGGTGGCGCGGTCGCACATCGCCCACACCGTCGAGGAGGCACTGGAGTTCGCCGAGGACCTCGGCTACCCGCTCGTCGTCCGTCCGTCGTTCACGATGGGCGGCCTCGGCTCGGGCTTCGCCTACACACCGGAGGACCTGCGCCGCATCGCCGGCGACGGCATCCACCAGAGCCCGACCAGCGAGGTGCTGCTGGAGGAGTCCATCCTCGGCTGGAAGGAGTACGAGCTCGAGCTGATGCGCGACACCTCCGACAACACGGTGGTCGTCTGCTCGATCGAGAACGTCGACCCGGTCGGCGTGCACACCGGCGACTCGATCACGGTCGCGCCCGCGCTGACGCTGACCGACCGCGAGTACCAGAAGCTGCGCGACATCGGCATCGACATCATCCGCGCGGTGGGCGTCGACACCGGCGGCTGCAACATCCAGTTCGCTGTGAACCCGGAGAACGGCCGGATCATCGTCATCGAGATGAACCCGCGCGTCTCGCGCTCGTCGGCGCTGGCGTCGAAGGCCACCGGCTTCCCGATCGCCAAGATCGCCGCGAAGCTCGCCATCGGCTACCGGCTGGACGAGATCCCCAACGACATCACGCAGGTGACCCCGGCGAGCTTCGAGCCCACGCTCGACTACGTCGTGGTGAAGGTGCCGCGGTTCGCATTCGAGAAGTTCCCGGCCGCCGACCCGACCCTGACCACCACCATGAAGTCGGTGGGCGAGGCGATGGCGATCGGCCGCAGCTTCACGAGCGCGCTGCAGAAGGCGCTCCGCTCGCTGGAGAAGCGCGGCTCGTCCTTCCACTGGGGCCACGAGTCCCGCACCGTGGAGGAGCTGCTGGAGTCGATCGCGACCCCGACCGACGGCCGGATCGTCGACGTGCAGCAGGCGCTCCGCCTCGGAGCGACGCCCGAGCAGGTCTTCGAGGCCACCAAGATCGACCCCTGGTTCATCGACCAGATCGTCCTCATCAACGAGGTCGCCGAGCAGCTCCGCGACGCCGAGACCCTCGACACCGACACGCTCCGCTACGCCAAGGACCACGGCTTCTCCGACGCCCAGATCGGCGAGCTGCGCGGCTTCGGCGAGGCCGACGTCCGCGAGGTGCGGCACATCCTCGGCGTGCGCCCGGTCTACAAGACGGTCGACACCTGTGCAGGCGAGTTCCCCGCGCTCACGCCGTACCACTACTCGAGCTACGACGAGGAGACGGAGGTCGTGGCGAACGACAGCCGCAAGGTCGTCATCCTCGGCTCCGGCCCGAACCGCATCGGCCAGGGCGTCGAGTTCGACTACTCCTGCGTGCACGCGTCGTTCGCGCTGCACGACGCCGGGTTCGAGACGATCATGATCAACTGCAACCCGGAGACGGTCTCGACCGACTACGACACCTCCGACCGCCTGTACTTCGAGCCGCTGACGCTCGAGGACGTGCTGGAGGTCATCCACGCCGAGTCGCAGTCCGGCGAGCTGGTCGGCGTCGTCGTGCAGCTCGGCGGCCAGACCGCCCTCGGCCTCGCGAAGGGCCTGGAGGCGGCCGGCGTCCCGATCCTCGGCACCACGCCGGAGGCCATCGACCTGGCGGAGGAGCGCGGCCTGTTCGCCGGGATCCTCGAGAGCGCGGGGCTGCTGGCCCCGAAGAACGCCACGGCGATCGACTTCCCGAGCGCCGCGCACGCCGCGGAGCAGATCGGCTACCCGGTCCTGGTCCGCCCCAGCTTCGTGCTCGGCGGTCGCGGCATGGAGATCGTCTACGACACCGCCTCCCTCGCGGACTACTTCGAGCGCGTCGCGGGCCAGGGCATCGTCGGCCCGTCGCACCCGCTGCTGGTCGACCGGTTCCTGGACGACGCGATCGAGATCGACGTGGACGCCCTGTACGACGGCGAGCGGCTCTACATCGGCGGCGTCATGGAGCACATCGAGGAAGCCGGCATCCACTCCGGCGACTCGAGCTGCACCCTGCCGCCGATCACGCTGGGTCGCCGCGAGATCGACCGGGTGCGCGAGGCGACGCTGAAGATCGCCGAGGGCATCGGCGTCCGCGGACTGCTGAACGTGCAGTTCGCGATCGGCGCCGGAGTGCTCTACGTGCTGGAGGCCAACCCGCGGGCGTCGCGCACCGTCCCGTTCGTCTCCAAGGCGCTCGGCATCCCGCTCGCCAAGGCCGCCTCCCGGATCATGGTCGGCGACACCGTCACCGGCCTGATCGAGGAGGGCCTGCTGCCGGAGGCCGACGGTTCGGTCATCCCGATGGACTCGCCGGTCGCCGTCAAAGAGGCCGTGCTGCCGTTCAAGCGGTTCCGCACCCGCGAGGGCAAGATCGTCGACTCGGTGCTCGGCCCGGAGATGCGCTCGACCGGCGAGGTCATGGGCATCGACCGCGACTTCCCGACCGCGTTCGCGAAGAGCCAGGCCGCGGCCTACGGCGGCATGCCGCTGGAGGGCACCGTGTTCGTCTCGGTGTCCGACCGCGACAAGCGCGCGATCGTGCTCCCGGTGCTGCGCCTGAAGCAGCTCGGCTACGACATCGTCGCCACCGAGGGCACCGCCGAGGTGCTGAACCGCAACGGCATCGCCGCGCGCATCGTGCGCAAGTTCAGCGAGGCGCCGGAGGAGGACTCGGTCGTCGGGCTCATCACGCGCAACGAGGTGGATGTCGTCATCAACACCCCGAGCGGCCGGTCCGCCCGCGCCGACGGGTACGAGATCCGCGCCGCCGCGGTGGCCGGCGACAAGCCGCTGTTCACCACGATCGCCGAGCTGAGCGCCGCCGTCGCGTCGCTCGACGCGGTGCGCGAGGGCTTCGAGGTGACGTCGCTGCAGGAGTACGCACTGCAGAGGGCCGCACGGGCGTGACGGAGCTCAGTTCGACCTCCTCGGCGTCGGCGTCGTTCGGCGACCGGCTGGCCGCGGCGTTCGGTGCGCAGGGGCGCCTGTGCGTCGGCATCGACCCGCACGCGCACCTGCTGGCGGACTGGGGCCTGGAGGCCTCTGCCGCCGGCGTGCGTGCGTTCGGCCTGCGCGTGGTGGAGGCCGCGGCGGGACGCGCCGGGATCGTGAAACCGCAGGTGGCCTTCTTCGAGCGCTACGGATCCGCGGGGTACGCGGCGCTGGAGGACGTCGTCCGCGCGGCGCGCGACGCCGGGCTGCTGGTGATCGCCGACGCGAAGCGCGGCGACATCGGCACGAGCGTCGCGGCCTACGCCGAGGCGTGGCTGACCCCGGGCTCGCCGCTGGAGGCCGACGCCATGACGATCGCCGCCTTCCAGGGCGTCGGCTCGATCGCGGAGCCGATGCGCCTCGCCGAGTCGGCAGGCAAGGGCCTGTTCGTGCTCGCGGCGACCTCCAACCCGGAGGCCGCGGCCATCCAGCAGGCGGTCGTCGCCGACGGCCCCCGTGCCGGGATGACGGTCGCCCGTGCGATCATCGAAGACGTGCACGCGTTCAACCAGGAGCAGCCTCCGCATCCCTTCGGCACAGTCGGTCTGGTGCTCGGCGCCACCGTCGCGCTGGGGGAGTACGGGATCGACACCGCGACCGCCGCCCCGGCCGTCCCCGTGCTCGCGCCCGGGTTCGGCCACCAGGGCGCCCGCGTCGAGGACGTCGACCGCCTGTTCGGAGCCTTCGCGCCCGGGGTGATCGTGAGCGAGTCCCGCGGGCTGCTGGCCGCAGGGCCGGACGGCCTCGCCGAGGCCATCGGCCGCCGCGCCGAGGAGGTGCGTGCCAGCCATGGCTGAGCCGACCACCGCCTCCCGCCGCCCCGCCCCGCCGGAGGTCGACCGGACCGCCGCGTCGGCGGCCGCCGTCGCGGCCCGCCGCGCGCGTGCCGCCGTCAAGAGCGCCATCGCCTCTCGGGAGGTCTCGCCCCTGGTCGTCCTCGACCGCGCGACCGCCGCGCCCGACGGTGTGGAGGGCCGGCTGCGGGTCACCGAGTTCCTGCTGAGCGTTCCCGCGATCGGGACCACGAAGATGCAGGAAGCCTTGCAGCGGCTCGCCATCTCGCCGGCCAAACGGCTCGGCGGCCTCGGCAGGCACCAGCGCCTGAAGCTCCGCGAGTACCTGATCGAGCGCGAGAACCGCGCGGGTCGCCGCCGCAATCAGCTCGTCGTGCTGGCCGGCCCGACCGCGGTCGGCAAAGGCACGGTCTCCACCTACATCCGCGAGAACTACCCGGATGTGCTGCTCTCGGTCTCCGCCACCACGCGCGCACCGCGCCCCGGCGAGGTCGACGGCGTCAACTACTACTTCGTCGACGACGCCGAGTTCGACCGGATGATCGAGGCCGGCGAGCTCCTGGAGCACGCCACCGTGCACAACGCGTACCGTTACGGCACGCCGCGCGGACCGATCGAGGCGGCGCTGGAGCAGGGCAAGAGCGTACTGCTGGAGATCGACCTCCAGGGCGCCCGCCAGGTCCGCGAGTCCATGCCGGAGGCGCGGCTGATCTTCCTGCTTCCGCCGACCTGGGACGAGCTGGTCAGGCGCCTGATCGGCCGCGGCACCGAGGAGGCCGCCGAGCAGCAGCGCCGGCTGGAGACCGCCAAGGTGGAACTGGCCGCTCAGGACGAGTTCGACTACCGTGTGGTCAACCACACGGTCGCTGACGCCGCCCGGGAGGTCGTAGACTTGATGAAGGTCCGTGCGGCGCCGTCGCGCCCGTAGGATCACGATCGTCGCGTCACGCCCGGCGCTTTACCGCAGTTTCTCCGCGTCTCGACACCGCGAGCCCCGGAAGCACAACAGAGAGGGTTACCGCAATGGCAACCACCAACAAAGGCATCATCGACCCGCCCATCGACGAACTCCTCGCCCGGGTCGAGTCCAAGTACGCGCTGGTCATCTTCGCCTCCAAGCGTGCACGCCAGATCAACGACTACTACGCCGACCTGCACGAGGGCAGCCTGTTCGACAACGTCGGCCCGCTGGTCGACTCCTCGGTCGACGACAAGCCCCTCTCGGTCGCACTGCACGAGATCAACGAGGACAAGCTCGTCATCAAGCCGCTGGCCGCGGAGTAACCTCCGGGCCCTTCCGGCAGACAGAGAGCCGCAGACCGAGCGCAAGAGAACGACCACAGCCGGGACCGTGTCCCGCTGGCTGGAGGAGATGCCGCCGTGAGCCCACGATTGACCGTCGTCGTCGGAGTGACCGGCGGCATCGCCGCGTACAAGGCTGTCGGGGTCATCCGCGCACTGGTGCTGGAAGGGCACTCGGTGCACGTCGTGGCGACGGAGGCCGCGCTGCGGTTCGTCGGCCGTCCGACGCTCGAGGCGATCAGCCGCAACCCCGTCGCGACCGACCTCTACGAGGGTGTCGCCGAGGTGCGGCACGTGGCCATCGGCCAGTCCGCCGACCTCATCGTCATCGCCCCGGCGACCGCGAACACCCTGGCGAAACTCGCCGCCGGCATCGCGGACGACCTGCTCGGCAACACCGTCCTGGCCTCGACCGCTCCGCTCGTGGTCGCCCCGGCGATGCACACCGAGATGTGGCGCAACCCCGCGACGGTCGCCAACGTGGCCACGCTGCGCAGCCGCGGCGTCACCGTCGTCGGCCCGGCCTCTGGACAGCTCACCGGCGCCGACTCCGGCCCGGGCCGCATGGAGGAGCCGGAGGTGATCGTGCGCGCCGCGCTGCGCGCCGCCGGCATCTCGCCGCGCCTGGCGGTGTCCGCCGTGCCGGAGCCCGTCGCCGATGTCGTGGTGCTCTCCGAGCGCCGCCGCGCCAACGAGGCCTCGCGCCGGCCGCGTGGGGGCGTCGACCTCGCGGGCAAGCGCGTCGTCGTCACCGCCGGCGGCACCCGGGAGCCGCTGGACCCGGTGCGATTCCTCGGCAACCGGTCGAGCGGCCGGCAGGGCGTCGCCGTCGCTGCGGCGGCGCAGGCCCGCGGCGCCGAGGTCGTCCTGATCGCCGCGCACCTGGAGGTCGAGCCGCCCGAGGGCGTCGAGCTCATCGAGGTGCAGACCGCGCTGGAGCTGCAGGAGGCCGTCACCGAGGCCGCGCGCTCGGCCGATGTGGTCGTGATGACGGCCGCCGTCGCCGACTACCGGCCCGCCGTCATGCGCGACTCCAAGATCAAGAAGTCCGAGGCGGGCCAGACCCTCACGCTCGAACTGGTCGCCAACCCGGACATCCTCGCCGGCCTCTCGGCCGCCAAGCGCGAGGGCCAGGTCGTCGTCGGCTTCGCCGCCGAGACCGAGGCGGACCCCTCGACGCTCATCGAGCTGGGCCGCACCAAGCTGGCCGCCAAGGGCAGCGACTTCCTCGTCCTCAACCAGGTCGGCTGGGAGCAGGGCTTCGCAACGGAGAGCAACGAGGTCGTGGTCCTCCGCAGGGGCGGCGATATAGTGATGGAGGCCTCGGGGAGCAAGCTGTCGGTGGCCGACCGTATCTTGGACGTCGTCGTCTAGTCGTCGACCAGGGCCACGGCATCCCTGGACGTGCCGCCATGCCGCGATCAAGGAGAACAATGGCAGATCTGCGCCTCTTCACGTCGGAGTCGGTCACCGAAGGTCACCCCGACAAGATCTGCGACCAGATCTCCGACAGCATCCTCGACGCGCTGCTCGCGGTCGACCCGCACAGCCGCGTCGCCGTCGAGACGCTGGTCACCACCGGGCTGGTCCACGTCGCCGGCGAGGTGACGACGAACGGCTACGTCGAGATCCCCGCGCTGGTGCGCGAGAAGATCGTGGAGATCGGCTACGACTCCTCCGATGTGAGCTTCGACGGCACCCAGTGCGGCGTCTCCGTCTCCATCGGCGCGCAGTCGCCCGACATCGCTCAGGGGTCGACAACGCGTTCGAGTCACGCACCGAGCAGAGCACCGACGACCTCGACCGCCAGGGCGCGGGCGACCAGGGCATCATGTTCGGGTTCGCCACCACCGAGACGCCGCAGTACATGCCGCAGCCGATCTGGCTCGCGCACCGCCTCGCCGAGCGCCTCGCCGCCGTGCGCAAGGACGGCACCCTCGACTACCTCCGCCCGGACGGCAAGACGCAGGTGACGATCGGCTACGAGGGCCACACTCCGCGCACGGTGGAGACCGTCGTGCTCTCCACCCAGCATGCGCCGCACGTGTCGAGCGAGCAGCTCCAGGCCGAGGTCGTCGAGGAGGTCATCGCGCCGGTCATGCACGCCGCCGGGCTGGAGACCGCGCACATCCGCACGCTCATCAACCCGACCGGCCGGTTCGAGATCGGCGGCCCGAAGGGCGACGCCGGGCTCACCGGCCGCAAGATCATCGTCGACACCTACGGCGGCGCGAGCAGGCACGGCGGCGGCGCGTTCTCCGGCAAGGACCCGTCGAAGGTCGACCGCTCGGCCGCCTACGCGATGCGCTGGGTCGCCAAGAACGCCGTCGCGGCGGGCCTCGCGGACCGGCTCGAGGTGCAGATCGCGTACGCGATCGGCAAGGCCGCCCCGGTCGGGCTCTACGTGGAGTCCTTCGGCACCGGCAACGTCTCCGACGAGCGCATCATCCGCGCCATCCGCGAGGTGTTCGACCTGCGACCGGCGGCGATCGTGCGCGACCTCGACCTGCTCCGGCCGATCTACGCGCAGACGGCGACCTACGGCCACTTCGGCCGCGACCTCCCCGACTTCACCTGGGAGCGGCTGGACCGCGTCGACGACCTGCGCTCCGCCGCGGGGCTGTAGCCGTGCCGGCGGCCGCCACGGTCGCCCGTGTGGCCCTGGACTCGCCGCTCCCGCAGCTCGACCATCTTTTCGACTACAGCGTCCCTGACGCGCTCGCGGAGCAGGCGGTGCCCGGGGTGCGGGTGCGCGTCCCGTTGCGCTCGGCGGGACGGGTCGCCGACGGCTACCTCGTGGAGCTCGCCGAGCCCGACGAGGCGTTCTCCGGAACGCTGAGCCCGCTGGAGGCCGTGGTGTCCCCGGTGCCGGTGCTCACCGAGCCGGTGTGGCGGCTCGCGCGCCGGCTCGCCGACCGCAGCGCCGGGACCGCGAGTGACATCCTCCGGCTCGCCGTGCCTCCGCGGATGGTGCGGGTGGAGAAGGCGTGGCTGGCGGCGCGCACGGCGGGCTCCTCCGCCGACGTGCCCGCCGAGGCTCAGCGCGCCGCGTTCCCGGTGCGCGGCTACGGCGCCGGCGTACTGGAGACCGCGGTCGCGGCGGGGGAACGGATCGCGCTCCGGCCGATCCCGCGACTGAGCAGGCTCCCGGACGGCACGTGGGTCGGGGAGTGGGCGATCACGCTCGCCGCGCTCGCGACCGCCACCTGGCGCACGGGCAGCACCGCCATCGTCGCCGTGCCCGACCACCGCGACCTGGAGCAGCTCGGGGCCGCGCTGGCGGCGATCGCCCCCGCGTCCGCGGTGGTCCGCGCCGACGCCGCCCAGTCGAACCCGGAACGCTATCAGGG
Organism: Streptomyces sp. L7; assembly: GCF_050990935.1. GTDB lineage: Bacteria > Actinomycetota > Actinomycetes > Actinomycetales > Microbacteriaceae > Leifsonia. The sequence continues at coordinate 595,123 of NZ_CP194644.1, forward strand.
CTTTCTCGCCGCGCTCTCCGGTCCGCGCATCGTGATCGGCAACCGCTCGGTGGTCTACGCCCCTGCCGCCCGGCTCGGCTTGATCGTGGTGTGGGAGGACAGCGACCCGCTCTTCGCCGAGCCGCTCAGCCCGTACGTGCACACGCGGGACGCCGCGCTCGTCCGGCAGGAGCTGGACGGCGGCGCCCTCGTGCTGAGCGGGCTGGTCCGCAGCGTCGAAGCGCAGCGGCTGGTCGACCTCGGCTGGCTCCGCGACCTCGGGCCGGAGCGCGCGCACACGGCGAAGGTCGTTCTGACCGCCAACCAGAGCGCCGACGAGCCTGCCGCCCGTGCTGCGCGCATCCCGTCGTCCGCGTGGCGGGCGGCCCGGGAGGCGCTGAGCGGGGAGAGCGGGCGGCCGCCCGGCCCCGTGCTCGTCCAGGTGGCCCGGCCGGGCTACGTGCCGGTGCTGTCCTGCGCGCACTGCGGTCAGGCGGCACACTGCACCCGCTGCCAGGGCCCGCTCGGGCAGCGCCGGGCCGGTGCGACGCCGTCCTGCGGCGTGTGCGGGGCGCTCGCCACCGACTGGCACTGCACCCGTTGCGAGCACACGAAGCTGCGGATGGCGACGCCCGGCTCCGGCCGGACGGCCGAGGAGCTGGGCCGTGCGTTCCCGGGGACGCGCGTCATCCTCGCGGACGGCGACCATCCGGTGCAGCGGGTCGGCGCCGCCCCCGCGCTCGTGGTCGCCACACGCGGCGCCGAACCGATCGCGGAGGGCGGCTACCAGGCGGTGCTGCTGCTCGACGGCGAGCGGATGCTGGCGAATGAGACGCTGCACGTCGCCGAGAACTGCTTGCGCTGGTGGATGAGCGCCGCGGTGCTGGCCGCCGCGGGCGCGCCGACCGTGCTCGTCGGCGTCTCCGGCGACCTCGCGCGCGACTTCGCGACGGGCCGCCAGGTCGAGTTCGCCCGCGAGGAGCTGGCCGACCGCCGCCAGCTCCGGTTCCCGCCCGCGGTTCGGCTCGCCTCGGTGACGGGGGCCGCGGAGGCCGTGGACGGGGTGCTGAAGGCGGTCGATCCGGACCTGCTGATCGACGTGCTCGGCCCGGCCGAGGTCGACGAGAAGACGGTCCGGGCCGTCCTGCGGTTCGAGTACGCGAAGGGCGCCGAGGTCGCCGCGGCCGTCCGGGCGACGGTGGTGCGCAACGCGACCCAGCGCCGGCGGCCTCCGGGAGGCCGCCCCGGCTACCGCCCCGCGCCGACACTCCGCGTCCGCTTCGACGACCCCGAGATCCTCTGATCCCCTCGAGCCCTTCGGCAGGTGCGGGGCGCGGGTAGACTCGGGGGCTGGACCAGACCGAAAGAACCTTGACATGCGACTCGTCTTCGCCGGCACCCCCGCCGTCGCCGTCCCCTCCCTGAACGCCCTCGCCGAGCGGTTCGACATCGCCGCCGTCATCACCCGCGAGGACGCGCCGCTCGGCCGCAAGCGCGTGCTGACGCCGTCGCCGGTCGCCGACGCCGCGGCCGCCCTCGACCTCCCGGTCATCAAGGCCAACCGGCTGGACGACGGCGTCACCGAGCAGGTCGCGCGCCTCGAGGCCGACCTCGGCGTGATCGTCGCGTACGGCGGACTGGTCCGGGAGCCGCTGCTCTCGACGCCGCGGCTCGGCTGGGTCAACCTGCACTTCTCGCTCCTGCCGCGTTGGCGGGGCGCCGCGCCCGTCCAGCGCGCCGTGATGGCCGGCGACACGGAGACCGGGGCCGCCGTGTTCCAGCTTGTGGCCGGGCTCGACGCGGGGGACGTGTTCTCCGAGTTGCGGATCCCGATCCCGGCCGACGCGACGGCGGGGGAACTGCTCGACACCCTGGCCTCCGACGGCGCGCTGCTGCTCGTGGACACCGTCGCCGGCCTCGCGGACGGCACCGCGGAGGCCGTGCCGCAGTCCGGCGAGCCGATGCTCGCCCCCAAGCTGACCATCGACGACGCCCACCTCGACCTGAGTCAGCCGGTGGAGGAGGTCTACGCACGGCTGCGCGGGGTGACCCCGGAGCCGGGCGCCTGGGCGCTTCTCGACGGCGAGCGGTTCAAAATCCACGCGGCGCGTCCGGCCACCGGGCTGTCCCTCCCCGCCGGCGTGGTCGCAGCGACCGAGGGCCGCATCGAGGTGGGCACAGGCACGACCCCGCTCGAACTCCTCACGGTGCAGCCCGCGGGCAAACGCGCGATGGACGCCGCCGACTGGTGGCGCGGCGCCGGCGGGGAGGCGGTGCTGTCATGAACGACTACCGGCGCAACGACCGCGGGCGCAGCAGTGCGCAGCGCACCCGCGTCCAGCCGTCCCGCACGGTCGCCCTCGACGTCATTTCCGCCGTCCGCGAGTCGGACGCCTACGCCAACCTCCTGCTGCCCGGCCGCATCACCCGGGCGGGACTGTCACCGGCCGACGCCGCGCTCGCCACCGAGCTGACCTACGGCACCTTGCGGATGCAGGGCTACTACGACCGGGTGATCGCCCGCGCCGCCGGACGCACCGTGGACAAGATCGACCCGCCGCTGCTCGACGTCCTGCGGCTCGGCGCGCACCAGCTCCTGTCGACGCGCGTGGCGTCGCACGCCGCCGTCAACGAGTCGGTGGCCCTCGCGCGCCAGGTCGGCAGCCGCTCCGGCACCGGGTTCGTCAACGGCGTGCTCCGTGAGATCGGCCGCTCGACGCCGGAGGAGTGGCGCGCCCGCGTGCTGGCGGATGCGAAGAACGACGATGAGCGCTATGCCGCGCTCAGCTCGCACCCGGCGTGGATCGTGCGCGCCTTCCACCGTTCGCTGGAGTCCGAGGGCCGCGGCGAGGAGCTGGAGGCGCTGCTGGAGGCCGACAACGCCGCCCCACGGGTGAACCTGGTCGCGCTGCCCGGCCTTGCCGACGCGCCAGAGGGCGCACGCCCCGACCGGTTCTCGCCGGTCGGCTTCACCGCGGGCGGCGGCGACCCGCAGGGACTCGTCGCCGGGGCGGAGGGCCGACTCCGCGTGCAGGACGAAGGCTCTCAGCTTGCGGCGCTCGCGCTGACCCGCGCCCGCCCGGTCGAGCCGGGGGAGCGCTGGCTCGACCTGTGCGCCGGCCCCGGCGGCAAGGCGGCGCTGCTCGCCGCCGAAGCGCTCGCGGGCGGTGCGGACCTGGTCGCGAACGAGGTGGTGCCGGCCCGCGCCGAGCTTGTCCGGCGCGCCCTCGCGGCCGTGCCGCTCGACGTGCCGGTCTGGGAGCGTGACGGCATCGCGATCGGCGCGGAGGAACCGGAGACGTTCGATCGCATCCTGCTCGACGCCCCCTGCACGGGCCTCGGCGCGCTGCGGCGCAGGCCGGAGGCCCGCTGGCGGAAGACCCCGCGCGATGTGGCGGAGCTGACCGTCCTCCAGGCGCAGCTCGTCGACTCCGCCGTGGCGGCGCTCAAGCCGGGCGGACTCCTCGCCTACGTCACCTGCTCGCCGCACGTCGCGGAGACCCGGGCGATCGTGGCAGACGCCCTCGACCGCCACAGGGGTTCCCTTCGGCCGGTGGGGACGGCGGACATCGTGCAGTCCGTCGCCGAGGATCGACTCGACCTCGCCGGCGACTCCGACTTCGTCCAGCTCTGGCCGCACCGCCACCTGACCGACGCCATGTTCATCGCCGTGCTCGAGAAGCCCGTCTGACCGGTTCCGCCGCCTCCGCCCCATAGGCTGGAGTCATGGTGACGCGCATCAACCCGAGCATCCTGGCGGCCGACTTCGTGAACCTGGAGCGCGACCTCCACACCATCGCCACGGCCGACCTGGTGCACGTCGACGTCATGGACAACCACTTCGTGCCCAACCTCACGTTCGGCCCGCAGATGGTGGGACGCATCCAGGACGTCAGCCCCATCCCGCTGGACGTGCACCTGATGATCGACGACCCCGACCGCTGGGCCCCCGGCTACGCCGAGCTCGGTGCGTTCTCGGTGACCTTCCACGCCGAGGCCGCGGCCGACCCGGTGGGCCTCGCTCGCCGGCTGCGCTCCCTCGGCGCCCGTGCTGGGATCGCGCTCAAGCCCGGCACCTCCGCCGAGGGCTACCTCGACCTGCTGCCGGAGTTCGACCAGGTGCTGGTGATGACCGTGGAGCCCGGCTTCGGCGGCCAGTCGTTCATGGCCGAGACCATGCCCAAGCTGCGGTCGCTGCGGGAGGCGGTGGAGGCCCGGGGCCTGGACGTCTGGCTGCAGGTCGACGGCGGGATCACGGAGGAGACCATCGTGACGGCGGCGGAGAACGGCGCAGACACGTTCGTTGCCGGGTCCAGTGTCTTCCGCGGCCAGCCGGCGGAGCGGATCGCCCGCCTGCGGACAGCGGTGGCGGCGCACGCCCACTGAGTCTCCTCGCGGACGGGCGGCGCCGCCGCCCCGTCAACCCTGTGCCGGCGCCGCCTCCGTCACCACGGCGGGAGCGCGGGCGGGAATGATCGACAGCGCGGCGACCGCGAGCAGCGCCGTCGCGGCGAACACGTAGAAGCCGCCGGGGTAGGCCAGGCCGAGCGTGACGAGCGTCCCGGTCACCGCCGGGCCGAGGATCGCGCCGAGCCGGCCGATGCCCGCGGCGAAGCCGAGCGCGGTGCCGCGGATCTCCTGCGGGTAGAGCTGGGTGATGAACGCGTAGACGAGCACCTGCGCCGAGAACACGAAGACGCCGGTGACGAAGACCGCTGCGTACAGCATCGTCACCTCCTCCATCCGGACGCTGAGGATCGCCAGCAGCACGGCCGCGAGCGCGAACCAGACCATCGCCACCCGCTTGGTCCCGGACCGGTCGGCGACGATCCCCGCGAGGACCAGGCCGGTGACGGCGCCCGCGTTCAGGGTGAGCAGGAGCCCGAGCGCGTCGGTGGAGCCGTAGCCGGCGTCGCGCATGAGCTGCGGCAGCCAGGTGTTGAGCCCGTAGACCAGCAGCAGCCCCATGAAGGACGCCACCCAGACGCCGACGCTGATCGTGACGTAGCGCCGCTCGACCAGCCGGCGCACCGTCGGGCGTGGCGCCGCCGTGCGCTCCCTGCGTGCCTCGGGCAGGGCGAGCCGGATCAGCGGGACGGTGACGAGCCCGGCGACGCCGCCGATCACGAACAGTATCCGCCAGTCGGGGATGACGGACATGGCGATGAGCGCGGTGAGGACCGCGCCGGCGTGGTAGCCGGTCATCGTCAGGGTGGTCGCCCTCCCGCGCGCGTGCCCGGCATCAGGTCGGTGACGTACGCGATGGCGACCGGCAGGCAGGCGCCCAGCGCCAGCCCGGCAAGCACGCGGAGCAGCCCGAAGACGAACACGTTCGGGGCGATCACGATGGCGAGCGTGAACAGCGAGAACACCGTCACGCAGAGCAGCAGGCACAGCCTCCTGCCGTAGCGGTCGGCGAGCGGGCCGACGGTGAGCGCGCCGATGCCGACGCCGATCAACCCGGCCGTGGCGACCGCCGTGGCGGCCTGGGCGTCGAAGCCGAGCTCCTTCGTGCTCAGCAGGGTGGGGATGACGGTGCCGAGCACCACCAGGTCGAAGCCGTCCAGCGCGACGATCACCCAGCACAGGAGCAGGGGCCAGAACGCGGCGCGGCCGGTGGACACGGGGGAGGCGGTCGATGCCAAGGAGATCTCCTCGTTGAGATGGTATGTCAGATGAGACCTGGCGACATTAGCACATCACGCACGGTCGCCGCCGCCGGGCGGCGTCACGCGGAGCGACCCGCGCTCCATGACCGGTACGCTGTAACGGTGAAAACCTTCGACGACCTCTTCGCCGAGCTCAGCGAGAAGGCCGAGGCCCGCCCGGAGGGCTCCGGGACGGTTCGCGAGCTGGACGCGGGCGTGCACGCCATCGGAAAGAAGATCGTGGAGGAGGCCGCCGAGGTCTGGATGGCCGCCGAGTACGAGTCCGACGAGGCCACGGCCGAGGAGATCTCCCAGCTCCTCTACCACCTCCAGGTGCTCCTGCTGGCCAAGGGCCTCACGCCGGCCGACGTGTACCGACATCTGTGACGACCGCCCTGGACCGAATGAATCCGTAGCCACCGTCAGTCACGTCACGAAAGCCACCACACCATGCTGAAGATCGCCGTTCCCAACAAGGGCTCCCTCTCCGAGACCGCGGCGCAGATGCTCCACGAGGCCGGGTACAACGGCCGCCGCGACCCCAAGGAGCTCATCGTCGCCGACCCGCGCAACGGGGTGGAGTTCTTCTACCTCCGACCGCGCGACATCGCGACCTACGTCGGCTCCGGCGCCCTCGACGTCGGCATCACCGGACGCGACCTCCTGATCGACTCGGAGTCGCCCGCCGCCGAGATCGCGGCGCTCGACTTCGCCGCCTCGACCTTCCGCTTCGCCGGGCCGGCCGGCGCGTACACCGACCTCGCCGACCTGGAGGGCAAGCGCGTCGCCACGAGCTACCTCGGCCTGGTCGGCGGCTTCCTCGCCGAGAACGGCGTGGACGCCTCCCTGATCAAGCTCGACGGTGCGGTGGAGTCCGCGGTGCGCCTCGGCGTCGCGGACGCGGTCGCCGATGTGGTCGAGACCGGCTCCACGCTTCGCAAGCAGGGACTGGAGATCTTCGGCCCGGTCATCCTGGAGTCCGAGGCCGTGCTGGTCTCCTCGCCGTCGCCCGCGGCGGGCGTCGACACCCTGCTCCGCCGGCTCCAGGGCGTCATGGTCGCCCGCCAGTACGTGCTGGTCGACTACAACCTCCCGGTCGCGCTGCTGGAGCAGGCCGTCGCGCTCACGCCCGGGGTGGAGTCGCCGACTGTGTCACCGCTCGGCGAGCCCGACTGGGTCGCGGTGCGCGTGATGATCAAGCGCGACAGCACCAACCACGTCATGGACGCACTCTACGAGCTCGGCGCCCGGGCGATCCTGGTCACCTCGATCCACGCGGCGCGGATCTGATGAGCGTCACGGTCCGGGTCATCCCCTGTCTCGACGTGGCCGCCGGACGCGTCGTGAAGGGCGTCAACTTCCAGAACCTGCGCGACCAGGGCGATCCCGTGGAGCTGGCGAGGCGGTACTTCGAGCAGGGTGCGGACGAGCTGACCTTCCTCGACGTCACGGCCACGGTCGACGACCGGGCGACCACCTACGACGTGGTGCGCGCGACCGCCGAGCAGGTCTTCATCCCGCTCACGGTCGGCGGCGGCGTGCGCAGCACGGAGGACGTCGCCAAGCTGCTGGGCAGCGGCGCCGACAAGGTCGGCGTCAACTCGGCCGCGATCGCCCGCCCGGAGCTGGTGGCGGAGATCGCCCGGCGCTTCGGCGCGCAGGTGCTCGTGCTCTCGCTCGACGTCAAGCGCTCGGCGGCGACCTCCTCCGGCTTCGTGGTCACGACGCACGGCGGCCGCACCGAGACCGGGATCGACGCCCTGGAGTGGGCGGCGCGGGCGATCGAGCTCGGCGCCGGGGAGCTCCTGGTCAACTCGATCGACGCCGACGGCACCAAGGAGGGCTTCGACCTGGAGCTCATCCGCGAGATGCGGGCGATCAGCCGGGTCCCGGTCATCGCCTCGGGCGGCGCGGGCGCGATCGGCGACTTCGTCCCCGCGATCGACGCCGGGGCGGACGCCGTGCTCGCGGCGAGCGTGTTCCACTCGGGCGAGATGACCATCGGCGACGTGAAGGACGAACTGCTGCGCGCAGGCTTGGAGGTGCGCTCGTGACCGGAATGGACGACGTGATCGGACGGATCCGCTTCAGCGACGCCGGGCTGGTGCCCGCCGTCATCCAGCAGTGGGACTCCCGCGAGGTGCTCATGATGGGCTGGATGGACGCCGAGGCCGTGCGCCGCACGCTCACCGAGGGCCGCGTGACGTTCTGGTCGCGTTCCCGGCAGGAGTACTGGCGGAAGGGCGACACGTCCGGCCACGTCCAGTACGTGAAGGGCGCTGCGCTCGACTGCGACGGCGACACCCTGCTCGTGACCGTCGACCAGGTCGGCGCTGCCTGCCACACCGGCACGCGCACCTGCTTCGACGCCGACGTGCTCGCCCCCGCCGTTGGCGGGGCGGAGACCGACGAACTGGTCGCGGAGATGGGGTCCGACCTGTGATCGCGACCGCCGACGGCACCACCGGACGCGACGAGTTCGCCGCGCTGGCCGCCGAGCACCGCGTGGTGCCGGTGGTCCGCGAGCTCTTCGCCGACGGCGAGACCCCGGTCGGCATCTACCGCAAGCTCGCCGCCGGCCGCCCCGGCACCTTCCTGCTGGAGTCCGCCGAACAGGGCGGCATCTGGTCGCGCTTCTCGTTCGTGGGGGCCGCGTCGTTCGGCATGCTCACGCAGGACGGCGACGACGTGCGCTGGCTCGACTACGGTGTTTCCGCCGAGCGCGCCCTGGGCAGCGCCGTCCCGAGCGGTCCGCTCGACGCGCTCGCGGCGCTGCATGAGCGCTGGCGGACGCCGCGCATCCCCGGGCTGCCCCCGCTGACCGGCGGCCTCGTCGGCTTCATCGGCTGGGAGGCCGTGCGCCAGCTCGAGCGCCTGCCGCACCGGCCGCCGGCGGACGTCGACGTTCCCGGTCAGGCGATGGCGTTCGTGGCCGACCTGGTCGTGATCGACCACCGCTCGGGCACCGTCAAGCTCATCGCCAACGCACTGGCCGACGGCGAGCAGGACGCGGACGCGCTCTGGAGCGACGCCCAGCAGCGCCTGGACCGCATGCAGCAGCAACTCGCGCAGCCCTCGGAGGCGTGGCTGGCCGAGGTCGACCTCGGCGCGCCCGCGCACCCGGAGTCCCGCACCCGCGAGGAGGACTTCCTCGCGTCGGTCGAGACCGCGAAGGAGCGCATCGTCGCCGGCGACATCTTCCAGGTCGTCATCTCGCAGCGCTTCGAGCTGGAGTGCACCGCCTCCGCGCTCGACGTCTACCGCGTGCTGCGGGCCCTGAACCCGAGCCCGTACATGTACCTGCTGTCGCTGGAGCGCCCGGACGGCGAGCCGTACCAGATCGTCGGCTCCTCGCCGGAGGCGCTGGTCAAGGTGCAGGAGGGTCGCGCGTTCACGCACCCCATCGCCGGCTCCCGGCCGCGTGGCGCGACGCCGGAGGAGGACCTCGACCTGGAGGCCTCCCTGCTCGCCGACGACAAGGAGCGCGCCGAGCACCTGATGCTCGTCGATCTGGCCCGCAACGACCTCCTCAAGGTCTGCGCGGCCGGCAGCGTCGAGGTGACCGAGTTCATGCGCGTGGAGCGGTTCAGCCACATCATGCACATCGTCTCCTCGGTGGAGGGCGACCTGCTGCCGACCTCCGGCGCGATCGACGTGTTCCGGGCGACCTTCCCCGCCGGCACCCTCTCCGGCGCGCCCAAGCCGATGGCCTTGCGGATCATCGACGAGCTGGAGCCTGCGCAGCGCGGCGTGTACGGGGGAGTGATCGGCTACTTCGACTTCGCCGGCGACGCCGACCTCGCCATCGCGATCCGCACGGCGACCATCCTGGGCGGCGTCGCGCGCGTGCAGGCGGGGGCGGCCTGGTCGCGGACTCGGTGCCGCGCCTGGAGTTCCAGGAGTCGCAGAACAAGGCGGCCGCGCCGCTGCGCGCGGTCGCGGTGGCCAATGGGATGAGACGGGTGCACGGTGCGGACTGAGAACCGCCGCGTCAAGTATCTGACCCTCCTCGCCCTCCTGGTGGGGAGCGGCCTCGGACTGCTGTCGGCGACGCAGACCTGGTTCACCATCCAGGTCCGGGACGTGGCGAACCACGCCGGGACGGTCACCGTCGCCGGCTCGGCCGCCGCGCCGGCGCTGACGGCGCTCTCGCTGGCAGGCCTCGCGCTCACCGCGGCGCTCGCGATCGCCGGACCGGCGTTCCGGGTCGTGCTGGCGCTGCTCGGAGTCCTGCTGGGCGTCTCGCTGGTCTACTCGGCCCTCGCCGTGCTCGGCGACCCGCTGCAGGCCGCCAGCGCGGCGATCACCTCGGCGACCGGCGTCGCGGGGGAGGCCTCCCTGCGCAAGCTCGTCCAGAGCACGACGACCGCGTTCTGGCCCTGGCTCGCAGTCGTCGGCGGCGTGCTGGTCGCCCTGTCCGGCGTGCTCGCCCTCGTCTTCGTGCGCGCCTGGCCCGGCCCGTCGCGCAAGTACCAGGCCCGGTTCGCGGGCGAGAACGGCCGCTCGGCCGAGGAGGCTCTCGCCGGACTGCACGGCGCCGCCGAGACGGAGGAGACGGCCGGGGAGATCGCTGGGGAGGGCGACGAGCGCGAGGCTCGCGCGGCTGCCGAATCCGGCGCGGCGGAGGAGCCTACCTCTCTCGACCGCGACTCCGCGATCGACAGCTGGGACGAGCTGAGTCGCGGCGACGACCCCACCCGCTGAGCCACTAGACTGGTTCAGATCCACCAATCCGTGCGCGCCAGCGGTCTCCGGACCGCCGGGACGCGCACCCGACGTGCAGGAGTCCCATGAGCACCGAGTCAGTCGATCCAGGCCACGGTCATTCGCCGGCGGCGTGGACGGCCGTGATCATCATGCTTATCGCCTTCACCATCGGCGCCATCGCGTTCTTCTACGACGCGCCCATCGTCGTGTGGGCCTCCGCCGGTCTCGCCATCATCGGACTGATCGTGGGCTGGATCATGAAGCGCGCGGGCTACGGAGTGGGCGGCTCCAAGTACACCCCGAAGGGCCACTAGCCCGTGCTCGCCGACCTCGTCGCCGGCGCGCTGGAAGACGCGGAGCGGCGACGCGCGGAGCGACCGTACGCGGTCGTGGAGGCCGCGGCCGCCGCACGGGAGCCCGCCATCGACGCGCTCGCGGCCCTCGCGCCCGCCGAGCGGGTCAAGATCATCGCCGAGGTCAAGCGCGCGAGCCCGTCGCGCGGCGACCTCGCCGACATCCCCGACCCTGCCGCCCTCGCCGCCCTCTACGAGACCGGGGGAGCGAGCGCGATCAGCGTCCTCACCGAGGAGCGCCGCTTCAAGGGGTCGCTCGCCGACCTCGAGGCGGTCCGCGCCGCAGTGACACTCCCGGTGCTCCGCAAGGAGTTCGTCGCCGAGCCCTACCAGGTGCTCGAGGCGCGAGCCGCGGGGGCCGACCTCGTGCTGCTCATCGTCGCCGCGCTCGATCAGCAGCGGCTCGTGGAGCTCCACGACCTCATCGCCGACCTCGGTATGACCGCGCTCGTGGAGGCGCACACCGGGGACGAGCTGAGCCGCGCGTTCGACATCGGCGCGAAGCTGGTGGGCGTCAACGCGCGCAACCTCTCGACGTTCGAGCTGGACCCGGACCTGTTCGGCCGCCTGGCCGACCGGTACCCGTCCGGCGTCATCCGCGTGGCGGAGTCGGCCGTGAAGTCGGCCGCCGACGTCGCGCACTACCGGGCGGCGGGCGCTGATGTCGTGCTCGTCGGCGAGGCGCTCGTCACGAGCGATCCGATCGCCACGCTCGGCCAGTTCCTTGGAGCCTGATGTCCCTTCGTTCTGAACACGGACCCTACTTCGGCGAGTTCGGCGGGCGCTTCGTGCCCGAGTCGCTCGTCGCCGCCCTCGACGAGCTCACCGAGGCGTGGGAGGCGGCGAAGGCCGATCCCGCGTTCCACGCCGAGCTGGACGAGCTGCACCGCAGCTACACCGGGAGGCCGAGCATCATCACGGAGGTGCCGCGCTTCGCGGCTCATGCCGGCGGTGCGCGCGTCATCCTCAAGCGCGAGGACCTCAACCACACCGGCTCGCACAAGATCAACAACGTGCTCGGCCAGGCCATCCTCACGAAGCGGATCGGCAAGACCCGCGTGATCGCCGAGACCGGCGCCGGCCAGCACGGCGTCGCCACCGCGACCGCCGCCGCGCTGTTCGGCCTGGAGTGCACCATCTACATGGGCGAGGTCGACACCGAGCGCCAGGCGCTGAACGTCGCCCGCATGCGCCTGCTCGGAGCCGAGGTCGTCGCCGTCAAGACCGGCTCGCGCACCCTCAAGGACGCGATCAACGACGCGATGCGCGACTGGGTCACCAACGTCGGGAACACCAACTACATCTTCGGCACCGTCGCGGGCCCGCACCCGTTCCCGGAGATGGTGCGCGACCTCCAGAAGATCATCGGCGAGGAGGCCCGCGAGCAGGTGCTCGCGCTGACCGGCCGCCTGCCCGACGCCGTCGCGGCCTGCGTCGGCGGCGGTTCGAACGCCATGGGCATCTTCCACGCGTTCCTGGACGACGAGGACGTCCGCCTGGTCGGCTTCGAGGCGGGCGGCGAGGGCGCGGAGACCCCGCGGCACGCCGCGACCATCACCAAGGGGCGCCCCGGCGTCCTGCACGGCGCGCGCAGCATGCTGCTGCAGGACGAGGACGGCCAGACCATCGAGTCCCACTCGATCTCCGCCGGGCTCGACTACCCGGGTGTCGGTCCTGAGCATTCGTGGCTCGCGTCGATCGGCCGCGCCGAGTACCGCCCGGTGAGCGACGCTGACGCGATGCAGGCCCTGCGCCTGCTCAGCCGCACGGAGGGAATCATCCCGGCAATCGAGTCCGCGCACGCGCTCGCAGGCGCTCTGGAGCTCGGCAAAGAGCTCGGTCCGGACGGCATCGTGCTGGTGAACCTCAGCGGCCGCGGCGACAAGGACATGGAGACCGCCGGACGCTACTTCGGCCTGATCGACGAAGGAGCCGTGCAGTCGTGAGCCGCGTGGCAGACACCATCGCCCGCCGCAACGCCGAGGCGGCCGGCGCCCTGGTCGGCTACCTCCCGGCCGGCTTCCCGGACCTCCGGACCAGCGTCGACGCGGCGGTGGCGCTCGCGGAGAACGGCGTCGACGTCATCGAGCTGGGGCTGCCGTACTCCGACCCCGTCATGGACGGCGCGGTCATCCAGGCGGCGACCCAGCGGGCGCTCTCCAACGGCTTCCGCCTGCGCGACGGCTTCACCGCCGTGCGCGAGATCACGCAGCGCGTGGACGTGCCGGTCCTGGTGATGACCTACTGGAACCCGGTCCTGCAGTACGGCGTCGACCGATTCGCGGACGACCTGGTCGCCGCGGGCGGCGCCGGGCTGATCACGCCCGACCTCATCCCCGACGAGGGTGCGGACTGGCTGGCCGCCTCCGAGCGCGCCGGGCTGGACCGCGTGTTCCTCGCGGCGCCCTCCTCGACCGACGCCCGTCTGCGCTCCACGGTCGAGCACAGCCGCGGCTTCGTCTACGCCGTCTCCACGATGGGCATCACCGGCGCCCGCAGCGACGTCGACAGCGCCGCCCGCACACTGGTCGGCCGCCTCCGCGACGCCGGCGCCACCAGCACCTGCGTGGGCCTCGGCATCTCCAGCGCGGCGCAGGTCGCCGAGGTGCTGGAGTACGCCGACGGTGCGATCGTCGGCTCGGCCCTCGTGAAGGCCCTGGCCGACGGGGGAGTCGCGGAGGCCGGACGCGTCGCCGCGGAGCTCGCCCGCGGCACGGTGCGCCAGGGCGCGACGGCCTGACCCGGCCGCGTCGGCGGCACCCCCGACCAACACTTAGACTGGAGGCCGTGCGCCGCTCGGCGCCGGACTCCATCGGATACGAAAGGTAGTCATCGCGTGGTCGCGACGATGAGTGGCTGGGTCACCAGCATCCCGAGCCCGGGGCCCGAGTGGCAGCAGATCCCGATCGACATCTTCGGTCTGCACTGGCGCATCCAGACCTACGCGATCATGATCCTGATCGGCATCGTGGTCGCCGCCCTCTGGACCTCCCGCCGGCTCACGAAGCGCGGGGCCGAGCCGGGTGTCATCCTGGACATCCTGCTCTGGGCGGTCGTGCTCGGCATCATCGGCGCGCGGCTCTACCACGTGTTCACGCACCCGTCCGACTACTTCTACCCCGGCGCGAACCTCTTCAACGTGTTCGCGATCTGGGAGGGCGGCAACGCCATCTTCGGCTCGCTGATCGGCGGAGCGATCGGCATCTGGATCGCGTGCCGCATCAGCGGCCTGCGCTTCTGGAGCGTCGCCGACGCCCTCGCGCCGGCCCTGCTGCTCGCCCAGGCGATCGGCCGTCTCGGCAACTACTTCAACCAGGAGCTGTTCGGCCTCCCGACCAACCTGCCGTGGGGCCTGCAGATCGACTCGGGCAACAAGGCGATCCCGGTCGGCCTGCCCGACAACACGCTGTTCCAGCCGCTGTTCCTCTACGAGATCATCTGGAACGTCATCGGCGTCGCCGTGATCCTCTTCCTGGAGCGGAAGCTGCGCCTGCAGTGGGGCAAGACGCTGGCCGTCTACCTGATCTGGTATGGCCTGGGCCGCTCCTACCTGGAGTCGATCCGCATCGACCCGAGCGAGTTCTCGTTCCTGGGCATCCAGAGCAACGTGTGGGCCGCGTTCCTGGCCGTCGTGCTCGGCATCGTGATCTTCGTCGTGCAGTCCCGCCGGCACCCCGGACTCGAGCCGGGCGTCTACCGACCGGGCCGTGAATGGGTTCGCCCCGATGCTGAGGTAGACTCTGACGACACGGACTCGGACGACGAGGACTTCGTCGATGGCGACGGGGAGCCCACCGCGTCCGCCGGAGCCAAGGCCACAAGCCCGTCGCGCGGATGATCTCCGCCGGCTCAGAACCCCCACCCGTAGAGGCTGATCCCGTAAGCACTACCTGACCGCACCGATCCCCGGGCCGCACACAAGCCCGGCGCAGTTGCGGCGGAACCTCCCAGCATCGGGCCGAAGGCGTCCCCGCACTCCACATCCCCACATCCACGACACTGTGAGGACGGTCGAAATATGGCGGTCACGCCTCCCCACTCCCGGTTCAGCACCGTTCCCGGCAAGCAGGGTCTCTACGACCCCGCCGCCGAGAAGGACGCGTGCGGCCTCGCGATGGTCGCCACGCTGCGCGGCACCGCCGGTCACGACATCATCGACGCTGCGCTCGAAGCGCTGCGCCACCTCGAGCACCGCGGCGCGGTCGGCTCCGAC